>NZ_JALQCW010000086.1 GCF_023241715.1 Pseudomonas morbosilactucae | reverse complement strand
TCGATGCCAGCCTTGCCATCGAGGATGTTGGCACCGTCACTGCCTATCAGGATGTTGGCCGCCGCGTTGCCGGTCAGGTTGATGGGCCAGGGTGCCGGTGTCGGGTGGCATCCAGGTTTTCCAGGTTGGCACCCAACGTCAGCGCCGCGAGACCGCTGAAGCCGAACAGGCCATCGGCGCGCAACTTCAGCGAGTCAGTACCTTCGCCGACTTTCTCGGTAATGCTGTCTTCAAGGGCCACTGTGGCACTGCTGCCACCGCCTTTGGCCAACAGGTCGACCACATAGGTGTCGTCACCCGCCCCGCCGATCAGCGAATCCACGGCACTGCCACCGTCCAGCACGTTGTTGCCCTGATTGCCGGTGATGATGTTCTTCAGCTCGTTGCCGGTGCCATCAATGTTGTCGCTGCCGATCAGGGTCAGGTTTTCCAGGTAGCTGCCCAGGGAGTAGCTGACCGTGGCTTGAACCAGGTCGGTGCCTTCGTTCAAGCCCTCGACGATGCCATCGCCACTGCCAATGATGTAGGTGTCGTTGCCCTTGCCGCCGAACAGCAGGTTGGACGCGCTGCTCTGGGAACCGTCGAGGACATTGGCCAGGGCATTGCCAGTGGCGATGCTGGACTGGTTGCCAGTCAGGCGAATGTTCTCCAGGGTCGGCTTGTCGGCCAGGGTGTAATTCAGGCTGGTCTCAACAGTATCGATACCGGCACTGTCGGTGATGCTGTCACCGATATCGTCCACCACGTAAGTGTCGTTGCCGGCGCCGCCGATCATCAGGTCGGCCCCCGCGCCACCGTCGATACGGTTGGCCGCGCCATTACCGGTGAGAGTGTTGGCCAGGTCGTTACCGGTCAGGTCGAAGGCCACCGTGCTGGTCAGAATGGCCTTTTCCAGGTTGGCGCCCAAGGTGTAGACGCCGCCGGCGGTGGCAATGCCGACCCGCACGGTATCGTCACCTTCACCAACGTCTTCCTCGATCAAATCCCCGGCATTGTCGACCAGGTAAGTGTCGTTACCCAGCCCGCCGGCCAAGGTGTCCGCCCCCAGGCCGCCATCGATGGTGTTATCGGCGTCGTTGCCCTGGATGATGTTATTGGCGGCATTGCCGGTGAGGTTCAACTTCAGGCTGCCGGTGTCACGGGCATCGAGGTTTTCCAGGTTCGCCGCCAGGGTCAGGGTGGTGAGCCTGGTATTGCTGTAGATACTGGTCAGGGTCAGGGTGTCGATGCCCTCACCCGCCAACTCGACGATCTTGTCTTCCAGCGCATTGCTGCTGGTCAGGTCGACCACATACTGGTCATCACCGGCACCGCCGATCAGGGTGTCCGCGCCGCCCACACCATCGAGTTTGTTGTTGCCACTGTTGCCGGTGATGACGTTGGCCAGGCTGTTGCCCTTGCCTTCGATATTGCCGCTGCCGATCAAGGTCAGGTTTTCCAGGTTGGCACCCAGTTGGTAATCCTGGGACGAGCGGATCAGGTCAATGCCCTCGCCCGCTTCCTCGATCACCGTGTCGGCGCCATCGACGGTGTAAGTGTCGTTGCCTACACCGCCGCGCAAGGTATCGGCCCCGTCCCCACCGTCGAAGACATCGTTGCCGGCATAGCCCAGGAGTACGTCGTCGCCGTCACTGCCAATAAAGGTGTCGTTGCCACTCAATACATAGGCATAGGTGGCCTGGGTATCGCCGAGGGTGGTGGCGAAATCCGCCAGGGTCGCCGCGCTCTTGGACATCCCGGTGATGGTGTAGACCAGGTTGCCGTTGACGGAATAGGTCGAACCGGTGGCCGTGCCGGAGACGCTGTCGTTGGCGCCAAAGGTGAAGCTGCCGGTGAACGTCTGCTCGTGAACACCATCGGTGATGGTAATAAAGGTGGGCGACGAGTCGGAGATAACCCAATCCCAGTCCTGGGGCTGAGTGAAATCGAAGCTGCTGGATAACGTGATTGTGGCCATATGGATCACCGAAGAATGATGAACAACCGGGATGCACGTCGCATGCAGACCGCCCCTACGACAGTGGCGTTTTACTGGCAGGAGCTCAGACTAGTTGAAGAATCACGGAGGGCTATCGGCGTAACTGACAGAAACTCCCGTTTCCGCCGAGCGGTGATCAAAGCCCGTAAAAACGGGGGAATTGACGCCAGAATAACGGCAAAACGGCCGTTTACAGCAGGTAGACGCTGCCTCAGGAGCCGTGCCAACCCGCACCCGAAAAAAAGCCCGGCGCTGAACGGCTCACCGGGCTTTTTCAATCATGGCTGGGCCAGGGTTGCGTATCGGCTCAAGGCAGGGGATCGAACTTCAGCGCGCTGAGGCTCTGGACCTTGTCTTCCCGGACCATTTTGTACTCGGTGTTCGGGCCGATCCAGCGATCCCAGATGGCATCGATCTCGCCGGCCTTTTCCATGGTCGCCAAGGATTCATTGACCCTGGCCAGGAACGCCGGCTCATCCCGGCGCATGCCGGCGCCGATCGGTTCGAGGGCCATCGGCTCCTTGGCCAGGGCCAGGTCGACCCCACTGGCCTTGGCCTGGTTGACCAGTTTCAAGGCGGTCATGGTGTTGGTCACCAGGCCCACCACCTTGTTCTGTTGCAGGGCCATGTAGGCCGAGCCGGTGTCCTGGAAGGTCACGGGGGTGGCCCCGGCGATACGGATCGACTGTTCGGAGGTCGAGCCTTTGGTGGAGCTGATGCGCTTGTCCTTGAAGAAGCTTTTCGGCTGATCGGCGTTGACCGCGCGCACCACCAGGGTTTCCTTGGCGATGTAGTACGGGTCGCTGAACTGGATCTGCTCGGCACGGGTCTTGGTGTAGGCCAGGTTGGCGAAGATCACATCAACGCGGCCCATTTTCACCTCCGGAATCCGCGCCTCCACCGACAGCGGCTTGAGCTCCAGCTCCACGCCCATGGTCTTGGCCAGGGCCTTGCACAAATCGACGTCCATGCCCACCAGCTCACGGGTCTTCGGGTCCGGGGCAGAGAACGGTGGCACGTCGGCGTAGACGCCGCAGCTCAGAGACTTCTTGCTCATGATGTCGCTCAACTGGTCGGCCTGGGCCACCGAAACAGCCAGAGGACCTAAGGCGAGCGCGACAAACAAAGGCTTCATACGCATGGAAAAACTCCTGGTAGTGGAAAGTCGAATGGCAGAAGAGGCAAAACCGCTGCGGCTCAATGGGCCCGCAGGTCGGCGATAAAGCGTTGCGCGCGCGGGTGCGCGGGCTGATTGAAAAAGTGCTCGGGCGTGCTCTTTTCCAGAATCTGCCCCGCATCCATAAACCAGATGGTGTCAGCGACCTCACGGGCAAAATTCATCTCGTGGGTCACGCACATCATGGTCATGCCGTCCTTGGCCAAGCCCTTCATCACCCCCAGCACTTCGCCGACCATTTCCGGGTCCAGGGCACTGGTGGGCTCATCGAACAACATCACCGGCGGTTCCATCGCCAGCGCCCGGGCAATCGCCACCCGTTGCTGCTGGCCACCGGACAACTGCGCCGGGTAGGCACCGGCCTTGTGGGCCAACCCGACCCGATCCAGCAACTGCATGGCCTGTTGCTTGGCGGCCGCGCCCTTCAGGTTGCGGATCTTGCTCGGCGCCAGGGTGATGTTTTCCAGCACGGACAGGTGCGGAAACAGGTTGAAGCTCTGGAACACGAAACCCACCCGGCTGCGCAGGCGGTTGAGGTGCGCGTCGGTGCCGTGCACGTCCTGGCCGTCGAACAGGATCTGGCCTTTCTGGATGTCCTCCAGGCGATTGACCGTGCGGATCAAAGTCGACTTGCCGGAGCCAGACGGGCCGCACAACACCACCACTTCACCGGGCTTCACCTCGGCGGTGATGTCGGTCAACGCGTGGTAGTCGCCGTACCATTTATTGATGTTGGAAAACATGATCATTGGATGCATGGACGCAACCCTCTTCAATTATCGATGGCCAGCAAGGGGTCGGCAGCCACGGCCAGACCGCCCTTGCCCAGACGCTTGCGAGCGATACGGCGCTCGACCCAGCCGGCCACATGGGTCAGGCCGAAACACAGCAGGTAGTAGATGATCGCCAGGATGAAAAACACCTGGAACGGCTTGGTCAGCAATTGGTTGTTGACCTGGTTGGCGGCGAAGGTCACTTCCTGGACGTTGATCACATACCCCAGGGAGGTTTCCTTGATGATCGAGATGAACTGGCTGATCAGGCTCGGCAGCGCGTTGTACAGCGCTTGCGGCAGGATCACCCAGACCGTGGTGCGCAAGTAGCCGAGGCCCAGGGCGCGGGACGCTTCGTATTGGCCCGGCGGCAACGCCTGAATACCGCCCCGAATGATTTCGCACAGGTAGGCGCTCTGGTAAATCACCAGGGTGCAGAGCATGGTGACGAACCCAGTGATGTTGTGGCCGATCAGCAAGGGCACCAAGAAGTAGGTCCAGAAGATCACCATCAGCAGCGGAATGCCGCGCAGCACGTAGACCCAGACCGTGGCCGCCCAGTACAAACCCTTCCACGGCGAGACCCGCGCCAGCGCCAGCAACAGGCCGAACGGGAAGGCCAGCAGCAACGCCAAGGCCGCCAGGATCAGGGTGCTCGCCAGGCCGCCCAGGGGGCCGTGGGGGTACTGGCCGATGAGGAAGAGGGTCCAGTTGTTCTGCAGGATTTCAACGATATCGAACATCGCCATCTACCTCGCCAGGGCTTTGCTGAAGTGCCGGGCGAGCAACGCCCCGGCGCCCATCAGCAGCAGTGAAAACACCAGGTAGAACACCGTGGCCACCAGGTACGACTCGAAGGTACGGAACGTGTAGTTCTCCACTTCGCGGCTGGCGTAGGTCAGTTCCATCACGCCGATCGCCATGGCCAGGCTGGTGTTCTTGAACAGCAGCACGGTGTGGTTGATCAGCGACGGCAGGCAGTGGCGCACGCCCTGGGGCAGGATCACGTAGCGCATCGAACGCACGTAGCCCAGGCCCAGGGCCCTGGACGCTTCAGTCTGCCCGGCGGGAATGGCGCGCAGGCCGCTGCGCATGTCTTCACAGAAATACGCGGCCTGGCACAGGCCCAGGGCGATCACCGAAAACAGGTATTCGGTGTTGTGGCTGGCCAGCCACAGTTGCGCGTTTTCACTGAGCAGGGTCGGCACGCCGAAATACCACAGCATCAGTTGCACCAGGGTCGGCACATTGCGGTGGTATGACACGTACCCCGCCACCAGGCGGTCGGCCAGTTTGTTGCCGGTCAGGCGCACCGTGACCAGCGTCAGCGCCAGAATCATCGCCAGCAGCCAGGCGAACAACGCCAGCTGCAAGGTCATTTCGATGCCCTTGACGATCAGCTCGGCGTACTCGCCTTGCAGAATCGCGGCCAAATCGAAGTCTTGCTTCATGGTCAATCCCTATCGGCATTGGGCTAGGGCAGAAATCAAAATCACCCGGCGTGGCCGTGGCGGGATGCAGCGATGACGGATCAATCCGTTCTGTTTTAAGGGGCTGTTGTTCAGCCCTGGTAATCCTGGGGACGTGCGGTGGACAGCCCGCCCGGCACCTGCAAGGTCGGGGTGATTTCCATGTGCCCGACGTTGACCGCAATCGGCGCGGCAATCGCAAAGGCGATGGCGTTGGCGATGTCTTCGGCCTGGGGCAGTTCGAAGCCCTCGACGAAACGCTGGTAGGTCTCTTCGGAGTCACCGTGGACGTGGGCAAAAATATCCGTGGCCACACGCCCCGGGCAGATCTCGGTGACCCGCACGCGCTTGCCGAAGGCATCGATGCGCAGTTGCCGCGAGAGCATGCTCACCGCCGCCTTGGTGGCGTGGTAGGTGGAGTTGCCAGCGAAGTTGTAGGCCGCGGCAATCGAGCTGATGTTGATGATGTGGCCGCAATCGCGCTCGACCATCCCCGGCAATGCCAGGCGCGCCAGGTGCAACACCGCACGCAGGTTGACGTCGATCAGCAAGTCGATGCCCTCGGCGTCGGCCTTGAGAATCGAACCCGGTTTATCGACACCGGCGTTGTTCACCAGAATGTCGAAGCTGTGGCTGGCAAACAGCTGCGTCAGCCCGGCCAGGTCGGTGACGTCGATGGCGTGGGCGATGCAGCCGGTCTTGGCGGCCAACTCTTGCAGCTTGTCGGCACTGCGGGCCAGGGCATGCACCTGCACGCCTTCCTGACACAGACGCTCAACGACGGCAGCGCCAATCCCGGACGAAGCGCCGGTGACCAACGCGGTTTTGTAATCTGAAAATGGCATGCATCTGTCCTCGTATTACGGGTGCGGCTCACTCGGGTGAGCCCAATGACTTCGACTCTATCCAGCCCCAGGGCCGGCGACCAAGACGGAATGACTGTGTGGCAATAAGCCCTGCTTATGACGCTGCAACCGCTACCCCAGCAGTTGGGAAATCGGCGTGATGCAGCCACCGCACCCTTCGATTTCACGGCGGATGGTGCGGGCCAGTTCCACGGCGCCAGGGGTGTCGCCGTGCAACAGGATCGAGTGCGCCGGCACGGCCATGGGCTTGCCGTTGAGGCTGGTCACCGTGCCCTCCTCCAACAGCTGTCGAACCCGTTGCAGCACCGCCGCCGGCTCCTTGATCACCGAGCCCGGCACCTGGCGCGGCACCAGCAGGCAGTCGTCGTCATAGGCGCGGTCGGCAAGAAAGGTCGTGGCCACGCGCAACCCGGACCGTTCTGCGGCGCGCTCAATGGCACGGCTGCTCGATGAACTGATCATCAGCGTCGGATCGAACGCCGCCACCGCACGCACCAGGGGCTCCGCCAGCCCGGCATCGGCCGCAACCATGTTGCCCAGGGCACCGTGAAAGCTCATGTGGGTCATGCGGTGGCCATTGACCGCCGCCATTCCGGCCAAGGCGCCGAGCTGGTAGATCACATAGGTCGCCAACTCCTTGAGCTCGATGTTCATCTGCCGCCGGCCAAAGCCCATCAAGTCGGGGAAGCCAACATGGGCGCCCAGGTCGATGCCCCCGGCCTTGGCCAGGCGCACGGTGTTGTCCATGATCAACGGGTCGCCGGCATGGAAACCGCACGCCACGTTCGCCGAGGAAATCAGGCTCATCAACGCCTCATCCTCGCCCATGCGCCAGGGGCCAAAGCCCTCGCCCAGGTCTGCATTCAAATCAATCTTCATGACCTGTTCTCACCTCTCATGCTGCGTCCAGGCGCATAAACGCCTCGCCATAACCCACCGTTGTGCCGCAGGGCACCAGCAGCGCTGCCACGCGCCCGGCCCGCTGGCTGCGCACGGGCAACAGCAGGTCGCCGACTTGCAGAAAAGCCACCAATTGCCCGGGCTCCACCCGACTGCCGAGTGACGCCAGTTCCTCGTTCTGTTGCGGGTGGGTCAGCAGCAATCGACCCAGGCCGGGGGTCTTCAATAGCGACGCCTCCAACACCGCGGCGGGCTCTGGCGCCGTCACGGGAGCCGCTGCGTTGGGCTCGTCGACACTGCGCTTGAGCAGCAGATGCAGGCCCGGCCGCTGTATTTCCGCGCCCGCCAGATGACTCTCCTTGAGCCACACCGCCAACTGGCGGATTTCCTGATTTGTCATGGTTGAATGTCCTTAACACGCGGCCAGCCCGTGGAGGTCGAGCAAGCGGCTGACCTCCGCGAGATAGCGCTGATGGTCTTCCAGGGCGGCAACAGCCTCGGTGTAACTGCATTCGATAAAGCGTACCTTGCTGCCAACCGGTGCCTGGCCCAGGCGCCACAAGTCAGCCTCGATCACCGTGCCGAACTTCGGGTAACCGCCGCTGGGTTGTGCGTCGCGCATCTGAATGATCGGCTGGCCACCGTGGGGCACCTGAATCACCCCGGGGACGATGCCGTGGGAACGGATTTCCATCGGCGCCTTGGGCAGGATCGGCGCACCTTCGAGCCGATAACCGTAACGGTTGCTCTGGGTCGTGACCTTCCATTCGCCGGCCCAGAAAGCCTCGCGGGACGCCTGCGTAAAACACTCGTATTCAGCGGCGGGCAGTACACGCATGGCCGGCAGCCCGTCCCGTTGCAGGGGCAGCGCCTGGCTCGGCGAGACCACGCCCACATCCGTGGGCAAGCGGCTGATGCCGGGGCGCAAGGCGTCAATGCGATCGCCCTGCTGCAAGGCACGCCCCTGCAAGCCGCCGAACTCACCGCGCAATTGCGTGCTGCGCGAGCCCAGCACCGAGGGCACGTCGATACCGCCGGCCAGGCACAGGTAAGCGCGACTGCCGGAGGTCGGGTAGCCGAGGCTCAGCACCTGGCCTTCCCGAGCCTGGGCCACCCAGAACGGTGGCAATGGCTGACCGTCGAGGGACGCTTCACCGCCCGCCCCAGTGACCGCGAACGCGCAGTCTTGAAGGAAGCGAACCTCGAAGGGAAACAGCGGAATTTCAATCGCTGCCGCGTCCTCGGGATTGCCCAGCAACAGGTTGCCCAGGGCCAGGGCCAAATGGTCCATCGCACCGGAGGTGCCGACCCCGTAGCCGAGGCTGCCGAAGCGGCCGAAGTCCTGCACGGTGGCCAGGGCCGTGGCCGATAAAATCTCGATCATCGAATGATCCTCTCGATGCGCAAACGCAACATATCGCCTGGCCGGAGCATGGCCGGCGGCTGTTGGGTCGGGTCAAAAAAACACATTTCGCTGCGGCCGATGGTGTTCCAGCCGCTGGGGCCGGCCGAGGCGGAAACACCGGTTTGCACCCCGCCGATCGACACCGAGCCGGCTGCGATGCTGATCACCGGCACCTGCCGCCGTGGCGTGGCCAGGCGCGGATCCATGCCGCCGAGGTAGCAATAGCCGGGGTGGCTGCCCAGGGCGTACACCGGGTACAGCGGCTCGCAATGCAGGTTAGCGATGGTCTCGATGTCCAGGCCGGTGTGCGCCACCACATCGGCCATGTGCGGACCGAACTCACCGCCGTAGACCACCGGCAATTCGACGATGCGCCCTTCCAGGGGCAATGGCTGGCAGGCCTCCCAGGCGTCGAGCAAGCGCTCGCACAAACCACTGAGGTCATGCGGCGGCTTGATGAAGGTCAGCATCAGGTTGTTCATACCCGGCACCGCTTCGTGGATCTCGGCCCATTGCCCGGCCTGCAATGCCAGGTTCCAGATGCGCTGCTGGGGCGCCAGGTCCAGCTCGCCCGGCGCCTCAAATAGCAAGGCGGTGGAGCCCAGCAGACTGATGTGGGGACGCAGGGATACAGATGCAGTGCTCATGTCGGACTCCGTTGTTGCAGCCAGCGCTCCAGGTGATGAATGTCCACGCCACCGGCGCAGAACGCCGGGTCGTCAAGAATCTCCCGGTGCAGCGGAATGTTGGTCGAGATGCCCTCCACACAAAGCTCGCTCAGGGCTAGGCGCATGCGGGCCATGGCCTCATCGCGGGTCGCGCCGTGGGTGATGACCTTGGCCACCATCGAGTCGTAGTACGGCGGCACCCGGTAACCGGTGGTGACGTGGGAATCGACCCGCACCCCAAAGCCGCCGGGGACTTCCCAGCGCTGGATCAACCCCGGCGTTGGCATGAACGTCACCGGGTCTTCGGCGTTGATCCGGCACTCCAGCGAGTGGCCGTCGAGGGGCACGTCCTCCTGACGCAGTTCCAGGACTTCGCCCCGGGCCATGCGCAGCTGCTGCTGGACGATGTCGATGCCGGTGGTCATTTCCGTCACCGGGTGCTCGACCTGCAGCCGGGTGTTCATCTCGATAAAGAAAAATTCGCCGCCCTCGTACAAGAATTCGAAGGTGCCGACCCCGCGATAGCCGATCTGCCGGCACGCGGCAGCGCAGCGCTCACCGACCTGGGCGATCAGCGCCGGGTCGATGCCCGGCGCCGGTGCTTCTTCAAGGATTTTCTGGTGCCGGCGCTGCAGGGAGCAGTCACGGCAACCGAGCCAGATCGCATGGCCGTGGGCATCGCACAGCACCTGGATTTCCACGTGTCGTGGATGGCCGAGAAACTTCTCGATGTAGAGTTCCGGATTGCCAAACGCCAGCCGCGCTTCTTCACGGGTCAGGGCGATGGCGGCGAGCAATTCACCCTCTGCCTTGACCACGCGCATCCCGCGCCCGCCGCCACCGCCGGCGCCTTGACGATCACCGGGTAACCGATTTCCCGGGCAATGGCCCGGATGCTGGCGTCGTCGCTGGGCATCACCGAGTCCGGCCCCGGCACGCAAGGCACACCGGCTTCGCGCATCGCCCGCTTGGCCGCGACCTTGTCGCCCATGGTGCGAATGCAGACCGCGCTGGGCCCGATAAAGGTCAGGCCGGCGGCTTCGATGCGCTCGGCGAACCCGGCGTTCTCCGAAAGAAGCCGTACCCCGGATGGATGGCCTGCGCGCCACTGACCTTGGCCGCGAACAGCAGCGCCGCCTGGTTCAGGTAGCTCTGGCCTGGGGACGCCGGGCCGATGCACAGGGCCTGATCGGCGTTTTGCACATACTGCGCGTGGCGATCCGCCTCGGAGTGCACCACCACGGTCTGTATCCCCAGGCCGCGGCAGGCACGCTGAATGCGCAGGGCAATTTCGCCACGGTTGGCGATCAGCACTTTGTCGAACATTGAATTCACCTAAAAAAGGAGGGGCTGGGGCTCAGCCGAGGCGGAACAGCGACTGACCGGCTTCAACTTCGACGCCGCTCTGGGCAAGGATCGCGCTGATCCGTCCGGGGGTCTTGGCCTTGACCGGATGGAACATCTTCATCGCCTCCAGCACGGCCACGGTCTGCCCCGCTTCGACTTGGTCACCGACCCCCACAAAGGGCGGCTCACCGATAGCAGGCGTCAGATGCAGGACCCCGTACAGGCTGGCCTTGATCTCTGTAGCCGCTGGCGCTGGCGTATCTGCCTTGGGTGAATCGGCAATGACCGGCGCCGCCGCAGCCGCCTGTGGCGCCTTGGTCATAACCTTCCCGGCCTGCTTGAAAAGACGAACCGTGCTGTCGCCTTCGGTCAGACTCAGTTCGAGCAGATCGGATTCGGCGAGCAAATCGATCAACCCCTTGATGCGTTCTGAATCCATGGATGGGCCCCTGCCTGTCGCGCTGTCTTGAGTGGATGAGGCCAATGTAGCGAGGCCGTCCAACGGCGACCAAGACGCTTTGGCTTTGGCGTAATAAGCCGTCCTTATGACCACTCAGATCAGGCTGCCACGCATCTCGGCAACCAGTTCCAGGAGGATCGCCTTGACCGCCTGGGCCGGCACCGACAGCGGCAAGTGCCCGGAAAGACACAGCGCCAGGGGCGCCTCGACTTCGGGTTGGACAATGCGGCACATGTGCACCGAGGTGGCGGCCACCATCACCCGGGCTGAGGACTCGGGCAGGATGGTCGAGCCGAAATGCTCGGCGACGGCGGCGGTCAGGGTGATCGACGATTCGATTTCCGCCACCACCCGGGCGCTCAGGCCGATGCGCTGGAAGGCCTCATCCACCAGGCGGCGCATCACGTTGTAGGGCCGTGGCAGGAGCATGTCCATGTCGGCCAGCTCCGCCAGGGAGATCTCGTCGAGGGCGCTGACCGAGGGGTCGGCGCTGACCAGGTACAGGTGCTCGCGCAGCAGCGAGACAAAGCTCAGGCCATGGACTTCGCGCCCGCCATAGAGCACGGCCATGTCCATCCGGCCGTTCATGATCAGCTCGCTCAAGGTGGTGCCGAAGTTTTCATTGAGGTACAGCAGGATGCCCGGATGGCGCTCGCGCACCCGGCGCAACAACGGCAAGGACAGGGTCGAGGCCGCGGTGCCCGGCGCCAGGCCGACCGACACCTGGCCGGACAAGGCCTGGCCCGTGGCATTGATGTCCAATTGGGCCTGCTCGCACTGGCGCAGAATGATCTGCGCGTGGCCGTAGAGCACCTTGCCCGCTTCGGTCGGGGTGACGCCGCGCTTGGTGCGAATCAACAATTGCTGCTGCAGCTCGGCCTCCAGGGTGGCCAGTTGTTGGCTGAGTGCCGGTTGCGCCACATGCAGCACATCGGCGGCCTGGGTCATGCTGCCGATATCGACGAGTTTCACAAAGTACTTCAAACGACGCAGGTTCACGGTGGCGATGCTCTTGCTCGAAAAAAGGAGGACAGCCCCCAGGCTTTAGCAAGAGCCAGGCCAGCGCGAAAACCTCCCGCCGGTGATCACCCGAACCGCTCAACCATAAGCCTTCCCTATGGCTGGATCGGGTTCGCCGGGGTCAACGGCCGCTGCGAGCCTGCGGGCTTAGGCGCACCCAATTGGTGCGAAGGCTGTTCAGTTCCAGCCATAAGGGATGCCTATCCGACCAGAACGATCTCGTCTTATGGCGGCCCGGGCCGTGCCTCGTACTGTAGGGCCTCGTCAACGCCATCAACGAGGAACGCCACGTGACCGCCTCCCGCATCGCCGCCCGTGTGCAACGTATCAAGCCGTCTCCCAGCAGCGCAGCTTCCGACCGGGCCAACGAACTTCGCCGGCAGGGCCAGTCCATCATCAACCTGGTGGTCGGCGAGCCGGACTTCGATACCCCGCCGCACATTCGGCAAGCGGCCAGCGCCGCCATCGAACGCGGCGAAACCCGCTACACGCAAAATGCCGGCACCCCGGAACTGCGCCAGGCGATCGTCGACAAGCTGGCCCGGGAAAACGGCCTGAGCTACCGGGCCAATCAGGTCCTGGTTACCAGCGGCGCCAAGAGCGCGATTTTCAATGCCTTCGCCGCCACCCTGGGCCCGGGCGATGAAGTGCTGATTCCGGCGCCGTACTGGGTGTCGTACCCGGACATGGTGCTGGCCTGCGAAGGTGAGCCCGTGACCCTCGCCTGCCCCGAAG
The DNA here is from genome assembly GCF_023241715.1 of Pseudomonas morbosilactucae. GTDB lineage: Bacteria > Pseudomonadota > Gammaproteobacteria > Pseudomonadales > Pseudomonadaceae > Aquipseudomonas > Aquipseudomonas morbosilactucae. Next base: position 46,105 of record NZ_JALQCW010000086.1, on the reverse strand, counting down.
CACATGGGTTCAAGCTGACCCCGGGGCAACTGCGCGACGCGATCAACGAACGCACCCGCTGGTTGCTGCTCAACTCCCCCAGCAACCCGACCGGCGCCAGCTACAGCGCGGCCGAACTGCGGGCCCTGGCCGATGTGCTGCTGGAGCATCCGCAGGTGTTGCTGATGACCGATGACATCTACGAACACATCCGCTACGACGGCCTGGACAACCCACACATCCTCGCCATCGAGCCGGCGCTGAGCGAGCGCACCGTGCTGGTCAACGGCGTCTCCAAGACCTACGCCATGACCGGCTGGCGCATCGGCTACGCCGCAGGCCCCACCGATTTGATCGGCGCCATGGCGACCCTGCAATCCCAATCCACCAGCAACGCCTGCTCGGTCAGCCAGGCGGCAGCGGTTGAAGCACTCAATGGCGACCAGGGCTTCGTCAAGGACAGCGTGGTGGTGTATCAGCAACGCCGTGATCGTTGCCTGGAGCAGCTCAACGCCATTGACGGCCTGAGTTGCCGCAAACCCGATGGCGCGTTTTACCTCTATGTGAACTGCTCGGGGTTGCTGGGCAAGACCACGGCACAAGGCAAGCGCCTGGACAGTGACTACGACGTGGTCATGTACCTGCTGGAAAGCCAGGGGGTCGCTGTGGTCGCGGGTACCGCGTATGGATTGGCGCCGTTCTTTCGCATGTCCATTGCCACCGATATCAAGACCCTCGACGAGGGCTGCTCGCGGATCGCCGCGGCCGTTGCGGCGCTGGGCTGAGGACGCAGCGATGACCCAGGCCACCCACCCTCCCCTGAGCTTCAAGCAGGCCCTGCTGGCGATGCTTGGGGTCTCGCTGGTGTTGATGCTCTCGGCGCTCGACCAGACGGTGATCGGCAACGCCTTGCCGAGCATCGTCGCCGAGCTCAAGGGCTTTGAGCTCTACGCCTGGGTTGCCACGGGCTACCTGCTGGCCTCGATCGTCACCATTCCGATCTTCGGCCGGCTGGGTGACTACTACGGGCGCAAGCCCTTCGTGATGGCCGCCACCCTGATCTTCACCCTGGCGTCCCTGGTCTGCGCCCTGGCCAATGACATGCTGTGGCTGGTGATTGGCCGGGTAATGCAGGGCGTCGGCGGCGGCATGCTGATCGGCACCGCCTTTGCCTGCATCCCGGAACTGTTCCCCGACACCCGCCAACGCCTGCGCTGGCAGATGCTACTCAGTGCCTTGTTCAGTGTGGTCAATGCCATCGGGCCGGGCTTGGGCGGCTACCTGACCGGGGCCTACGGCTGGCGCTCGGTGTTTTATCTCAACCTGCCCCTGGGCGCCCTGGCGCTGTTTTTTGCCTGGCGCTACCTGCCCTACTACCGCCCGCACCAGGTGGGCCGTATCAGCCTGGATTGGCCGGGCGCACTGTTGATCGCACTGGCGCTGGGCAGCCTGCAACTGTTTGTCGAATGGCTGGGGCATTCGAGCCTGATGCTGAGCGCCGCGCTGGGCTTGACCTGCGTCGCAGCCACCCTAGCCCTGTGGCGCTGGGAACGGCGCTGCCAGCACGCGCTGCTGCCTGCCGCGTTGCTGGGACTACCGAGCATGCGCCTGCTGTTTTTGCTGTCGATGGCCGCCGGGGCGATCATGTTTTCGCTGCTGTTCTATCTGCCATTGCTGCTGCAAGGCAGCTACGGCTACTCGCCGCAGGACGCCGGCCTGTTGATTACCCCCCTGGCGTTGAGCATTACCTTGGGTGCCATCGTCAACAGCCGAATCGTCACTCGCCTGTCCAACCCGAACCTGCTGCCACTGTGGGGTTTTGTCGCGCTGCTGCTGGCCTGTGGCGGCCTGGCGCTGGCCGGGCGCGGGGCGTCGTTCAACCTGTTGCTCGGCCTGATTCTGCTGGCCGGCCTTGGGCTGGGCTTTATCTTGCTGAACCTCACGGTGTTCACCCAGACCCTGGCTGAACGCCAATTCCTCGGAATCGCTACCGCGCTGACCCAATCCCTGCGCCTGGTCGGTGGCTTGTTGGGCACGGCGGGCATGGGCGTGCTGGTCAACCTGCTGTACAGCAGCCACCTGCAACGGCTGTTGCTCGCCCAAGGGCACGTAGAGGCCTTGGCGCTGTACGCCGACCCGCAGGTGCTGTTGCGCCCCGATGCCGCCCTGCTGGAACACCCGCAATGGCTAAGCCTGGCCCGCGATGCACTGGCCCAGTCGGTGGGCGTCGGCCTGCTGCTGTGCGCCGGTATCGGTGTGTTGGCGCTGCTCATCCTCTATCGCTTGCCGCCCGTGAGACTGAACGTCTTGCCGGCCACCGTTGCTCCTGAAAAACAATAAAAAACCTGACTGCCGCTTTTGACTGCCTCTCACCACACTCGACAACTCATGGGGATGACTCCGATGGAGCTTTTCAATCGCGCACCTAAAGTAGCGGCCGGTCTTTGCGGCTTGCTCATCGCTCAACAGGGCTTTGCCGCCGGCCTGGTGGAAGACAGCAAGCTCAGCGTGCTGGCCCGCAATTTTTTCAGTAATGCCGACAACCGCAGCGGCGCGGCCGCCCCCAACTACACCCAGGAATGGGGCCAGGGTTTTATCGCCAACTTCCAGTCCGGGTACACCCAGGGCACGGTCGGGTTCGGCGTGGATGCCATCGGCATGTTCGGGGTGCGCCTGGACTCCGGCAAAGGCCGGCACTACAACCCGCAAAGCACCGCCTTCAACGGCAACGTGTTCCCGACCGACAGCGACGGCCGCGCGGTGGATGAGTTCGGCAGCCTGGGCCTGACCGCCAAGGCCAAGTTCGCCAATACCGAACTGAAGTACGGCACCTTGGTGCCGATGCTGCCGGTGGTGATGTCCACCGACCGTATGCTCCAGCAAACCTTCAACGGCGGGCAGATCCAGTCCAAGGACCTGGACAACTTCACCTTCACCCTGGGCCAGTTGGAGCACGTCAAAGGACGTGGTTCGAGCAACCAGATGGGCATGTCCATTCCCGGCGCGAACAACGCGCAGACCGGCCAGTTCGTCAACAAGTTCTACTACGGCGGCGTGGACTACAAAGCCAGCAAGGACCTGACCTTGCAGTACTACTACGGCAACTTGCAGGACTTCTACAAACAGCACTTCCTGGGCCTCAAATATGACTGGCAGATTGGCCCGGGCACCCTGCGCACCGACCTGCGCCACTTCGACAACCGCTCCGACGGCGCCAACGGCCATGACCCGGACTTCTACACCTTCGGCTATTACGGCGACGGCGTGACCAAGGGCAAAGTCGACAGCCGCCTGAGCAGCGTGCAATTCACCTACCTGGTCAACGGCCACACCCTGGCCGCCGGCCTGCAACAAGTCAGCGGCGACAGCGACGCGGTGTGGTTGAACCAGGGCGACGGCTCGACCGCCTACTTCATGACGGAGTCGATGATCGGCAAGTTCCAGCGTGCCGGTGAAACCACTTGGCAGGTTCGCTACGGCTATGACTTTGCCAAGGTAGGGGTTCCCGGCTTGAGCTTTATGGGCATGTACGAAAGTGGCTCGAACATCCGCACCCCGGCGGGCGACAAGAGCGAGTGGGAACGCAACCTGACGGTGAGCTACGTCATTCAACAAGGGCCGCTGAAAGACCTGAGCATCGCCCTGCGCCATGCCTCGCTGCGCACCGAAGTGACCACCCAGCGCGACAGCGATGAACACCGCGTGATCGTCAGCTACCCGCTGAACATTCTGTAAAACCCGGGGCACTGGATGACGCGCATCGTCATCCAGTGTGCCCGTGACGCCCCCTCGCGCTGCAACAGCGCCCCCTACCTGGCCCACAAACCCGTCGCTGATGACGCTCAACGCCGCCCTGCCATTTCGGTCGATTGGGCAATAATTGCAGCAGATCAGGCAATCGAACCCGAACATCCCGCCCTATAGTTGAACAGCAGGCTGGCTGAGTCGGCATTGCCCTGGGCGGGCTGCACACCTCCATCAACCGCCCGGCACGAGTGAGTCTGACGCGCTCTGCGCTGCCAAGCCGTGCCGTGTCAGCCGCCCTCTTCAAGGCCCTGGTGAAAACGCCTTCTGCCGTCGGCCGCCAAGGTCGTCAGTCGTTCGACTAACGTCATTTCGAAACACTGATCCAACTTGTTCACGGAGAGCTACCCCTTATGAGCGCCCTCAACATCAATGGACGTGAGTACAAGGTTGACGTCGACCCTGGCACCCCGATTCTTTGGGCCTTGCGCGACACGATGGGCATGACCGGCACCAAGTTCGGCTGCGGCGCCGCCTTGTGCGGTGCGTGCACCGTTCACCTGGATGGCCAGGCCATTCGCTCTTGCGTCACGCCTATCGCCGTCGCCGAAGGCCGGAAGATCACCACCATCGAAGCCGCCACCGATGGCAGCGACCCGGTCGGTACCGCCGTGCACGAGGCCTGGGTCAAGCATGACGTGGCCCAATGCGGCTACTGCCAGAGCGGCCAAATCATGAGCGCGACGGCGTTTCTCAAGGCCCAACCCAAAGGCAAGCAGCCAACGGCCGCGGAGATCGACTCGGCCATGGCCGGCAACATCTGCCGCTGTGGCACTTACGCCCGTATCCGCGCAGCGGTGGCGGATGCTGCGAAAACCCTGGCCTGATCGGAGCCCACCATGCTGAACGACATCTTCCCGGACGAGCTTCCGCGCGCCTTGCAACACATGCTTGAACGCGACCAGGCCGATGGCCCTGCCACTCTGCCGCGCCGCAGCTTCCTCAAAATCCTCGGTGTGGGCGGCCTGGCCCTGGGGGCATTTCCCCACCTGGCCCTGGCGCAAAGCGCTGGCGGTGACGCCGCAGCAGTACTGAAGCCGAATCAGCAGCCCTCTGCGTTCGTGCACATCGCGTCGAACGGTGAAGTCACCGTGACCCTCAACCGCCTGGAGTTCGGCCAAGGTGTACAGACCGGCCTGCCGATGATCCTCGCCGAAGAGCTGGATGCCGACTGGAGCCTGGTGCGCAGCCGCAATGGCAGCAGCGACATCGCCTACCAGGACCCGCTCTTTGGCATGCACCTGACCGGCGGCTCCAACTCGATCAAGAACAGCTACACCCAATACCGCGAACTCGGTGCCCGCGCTCGCGCCATGCTGCTCTCGGCAGCGGCCGCACGCTGGAACCTGGACGTGGCGAGCCTGAGCACACAAGCCGGCAAGGTACTGGGCCCCGGCGGCCGCACAGCGAGCTACGGTGAACTGGCCGAGGCGGCGATGGCACTGCCGGTGCCTGAACAGATCACCCTCAAAGACCCCAAGGACTTCCGCATCATTGGCCATGCCACGACGCGCATCGATGCCAAGGCCAAGAGCAGTGGCCAGCAGGCCTTCGGCATCGACATGGGCCTGCCCGGGCAACTCACCGCCGTGGTGGCTCGCCCACCGGTGTTCGGCGCCAAAATCGCCTCGCTGGATGACAGCGCGGCACGGGCGATCCAGGGCGTGAAGGCGGTGCTGCGGGTGCCGCTGGACGCTGGCGCCGAAGGCGTAGCAGTCGTGGCGCTGGGCTACTGGCAGGCCAAGCAAGGGCGCGATGCCCTCAAGCTGCAGTGGGACACCGCGAACGTAGAGAAGGTCGACAGCGAGCGTCAGTTGGCCGACTACCGCGAACTGGCTGGCCGCCCGGGCCCGCGCCATTTCGAGGCGGACATGACGCCGCTGGCCAGCGCACCGCATCAGTTGGAAGCCGAGTTCCTGTTCCCGTACCTGGCCCATGCCCCCATGGAACCGCTGAACTGCACCGTACAGCTGTCCGCTGGGCGCGCCGAATTGTGGGTCGGCACCCAGTTTGCCGGCGCCGACGGCGCCGCGGCGGCACGGGTGCTCAACCTCAAGCCCGAGCAGGTACAGATCAACGTGCAGACCGCGGGCGGCGGTTTTGGCCGACGCGGCATCGCCACCTGCGACATTGTGGTGCTGGCCTGCGAGGTGGCCAAGGCGGCGCAAAGCGCCGGTTTGACGGTGCCGGTGCGCACCCTGTGGAGCCGCGAGGACGACATCAAGGGCGGCTATTACCGCCCTATGCACCTGCACCGCGCGCACATCGGTTTCGACGATAACGGCCAAGTGCTGGCCTGGGACCACGTGCTGGTCGGACAGTCGATCATCTCGGGCACCATGTTCGGCGGCCGGGTGAAAAACGGCATTGATCCCACGGCGACTGAAGGCATGCGCGACCCTTATCCGCTGCCGATGCGCCTGACGGTGCACCACCCGAAACTCAACGTGCCGGTGCTGTGGTGGCGCAGCGTGGGGTCCACCCACACGGCCTTCGTGATGGAGACCTTGATCGATGAGATCGCCCGCACCACTCGACAGGACCCCGTGGCTTACCGGATGAAGCTGTTTGCCGATCAACGCCCACGCCATAGTGCGGCGCTGCAATTGGCGGTGGACAAGAGCGGCTACGGCAAACGCCAACTGCCGGCTGGTCGCGCCTGGGGCGTGGCGGTTCACGAGTCGTTCAGTTCGGTGGTGGCCTATGTCGTGGAAGCCTCGGCGCAGGACGGCCGCCCAGTGCTGCACCAAGTGACCGCCGGCGTTCACTGCAACCTGGTGGTCAACCCCCGCAGCGTCGAGGCCCAGGTGCAAGGCGCGGCCCTGATGGGCTTGTCGATGTGCCTGCCGGGAGGCGCCATCACCTTGAAGGATGGGGTGGTGCAACAGAGCAACTTCGCGGACTTCAGTGTGCCGCGCATCACCGACATGCCGGAGTTTGCCGTGCACCTGGTGCCAAGCGCAGAACCGCCCACGGGCATGGGTGAACCCGGCCTGCCACCGTTGGCACCCGCCTTCGCCAATGCGATCGCGAGCCTCACCGGGCAGCCGATACGTCAATTGCCTTTCAAGCTGGGGTGATGACTGCGGGGGTTAACGCCCCCGGAGCGACGCTTCGACCCACCCTGAGAAACGGGCGGAGGCCGAGCCTATTGGAGGGAAGATGGGCCGGCCTCCTGCCCATCGAGATTCATTGCAAGCGCATCCGCCGGATGTCCCGCTGCGGCGGCTCGCCAAACAGGCGGCTGTACTCGCGACTGAACTGCGATGAGCTTTCGTAACCCACCAGCCCGCCCGCACTGCTGGCATCGACATTCTGGCTCAACATCAACTGGCGAGCCGCTTGCAGCCTCAGCTGTTTCTGGTACTGCAACGGGCTCATGCCGGTGACCACGCGAAAATGCTGGCGAAAGGTGGACGGACTCATGTGCGCAATGGCCGCCAAATCATCCATGCGCAAGGCCTGGCGAAAATTCAGCTTCAACCAGGCCACGGTCTTGGCGATGTGCTGGCTGGGCGAGCCCGCCGTGACCACCTGCAGCAACTGCGCACCATGGGCACCGCTGAGCAGGCGAGCGATGATTTCTTCCTTGATCAAGGGTGCCAGGGTTTCAAGCAGTGCCGGCTCGCTGAGCAGCCCCAGCAAACGCTCCAGCGCACACAGCACGCCGACATCCAGGGCCTGCACGGTCAGCGGACGAAAGCAGCCATCTTTCATGCGCTGCGACAACTGCATGCGCTGGGCGAGTTGCATCACCATGGCGTTGTCGAATGTCAGCATCAGGCCCAGAAAGGGTTTGGCGATGCTGGCCTGGATCACATGGGAAATGACCGGTAAATCGAGGCTGGTGACCATCGACTGGCCGGGGCCATAAGTCAGCACGTCCTCCCCGACGATGACTTGCTTGCACCCTTGCACCGTGACGCCGATGCCCAGGCCGTAAACACAATGCACCGGCGTGGTCGCCAATTTACGCCGATGCAGGCTCAAGCCGGGGATAGCGGTGACTTGGTCACCCTCGCTGCGCAGCATTTGGCTCACCATGTCAGCAAGACGACGGGTATCGCTGACGCTCGGGTTGATTTTGAAATCAGCTTGCACGGTTACGCCTCCTTGGAAATATCAGGTCTACAGTTGGTCACGGGCCACGCTGTTGCTTACGCGAACAATGTCCGCCATGACCGCCAGCGCGATCTCTGCCGGGGTCTTGCTGCCGAGTTTGAGGCCGATGGGCGCATGAATGCGTTCGATCACCTGCGGCTCCAAGCCTCCAATGCGCTGGACCCGTTCCAGGCGTTTTTCACTGGTGCGCCGGGAGCCCATGGCGCCGATGTAGAAGGCCGGGGTTCTCACCGCCTCCAGCAAGGTCAGGTCGTCCAGACGCGGGTCGTGGGTCAAGGCCACAATGGCCGTGGCCGCATGGCATCCACCCTGGGCAATGAAGGTGGCGGGCAAGATCTTCCGCAACTCCACCCCTGCCATGTTGAAGCCCGCGGTCAGCTCGCTGCGCGGGTCGCAGACGATCACTTCGTAACCCAGGGCGACCGCAAAGCCCGCACAGAACTCGGCCACCGGTGACAGGCCCGCGACCAGGAGCCGCTGGGCTGCGCCCACACGAATGCGCACCTGATCGGCATCGATCACGACGGGGGCGGTGATGCTGGCTGTGGTTTCGTTTCGTCGTACACAGCTTCCCAGCGTGACGTGACGCACCACCAGGTGCCGTCCCTGCAAGGCCTCGAGCAGCGTCGCGAAATGCTGTCGGGCACTGCAGTCGGGTTCGAACCTTTCCACCAGTACATCGAGCACGCCACCACAGGGCAACGCCAACGAGGGGGCCAGCCCACCTTCGCCATAGCGCACGATCTGGTTGTGCTCGGCAAACTCGTCGCGACCGAGCCGCTGCAGAAAATCCTCCTCGACGCAGCCCCCCGACAGCGAACCGCAGAACGCTCCTGACGGTAACGCCACCAGCAGCGAGCCCGGCCCCCTGGGGGCAGAGCCAAAGGTCGCAAGCACCGTGCACAACCACACGCCGTGGCCCTGTTCGAGCCACGAATAAGCTTGCTGGATAACCTGCAGATCAAGATTTTTCATGGGTTGCGTCGCGGGACGCGGTTCCTCTGATCAGCGTTTGCACCGGGGTGGGCAAGCCTCGAACACCCTGGCGCTGGCGTGCCGGGCCGGCGGTGTAAATGCGCTTGAGGGATTGCCGCCAGTATGGGGCGCGTCACGGCGAGACGATTGCCTGATTGACGGATTTTATTGCCCAATCCAACGAGCAACGCTGCTGAAAAGGCTATGTGACAAAGTATTTCAGGCTGCCCTACTGCCCAAACTGACGAGCCACACCTCGCGCCTCGGCGTGGTCAAGACGTACCAGCGCCTACAACCGATGAAAGAGGTAGGCGCTTGGCAGTTGGTCGTCCAATGCCACCCCCAACTGATGCAGTTGCTGGCGCAACACCGGGGTGTCGGCGCGGACTTTCCAATCCGTACAGGGCGCTGCTGTGAACCCGATGTCATAGCGCTCAAGGGCTTCCAGCAGTTGCCGCCGATCAGGCAGATAAATCGCCAGCGCATCGCCCTTCCACGCCGCGACGTTCAGCCCCATCAGCTCACACAGGGTAATCTTGGCCTGGGCGTCGTCCCGGTCGGCCTGGCGAGAACGCTCGACCTGGTCAGCCAGAAGCGGGTCGACGATGCGGTCGGTAAACAGGATCTCGCCTTGCTCCCAAACGGCAGGAGCACACGCCTTGTTTTCCGGACGCAGGGCAATGAACGGGTTGATTTCCATGGGGTAGATCCGGCACACCAATGGCCGCTCGTCATAGATACAGCAGCGGTCGTCATCACCGAGATTCTGGCATTGCCGCAGCGCGTTGGCGGCCAGCACGGCAACCACCCGGATACGCGCCTCGCCGCTGCCGACCTCCACGGCTCGTCGCGCGCTGTGGGCATACTGCTGGGGCTGGGAAACCCAGTTCGACTCGTCGAAGGCCTCCAGGATGACCGCCACATCATGGCCCCGTCCTAGCCACTGCCGCGTCTCGTTCAGGGTCAATGGAATCAGGCGCCCCTTGCAGCAAACCCCGCAGCCGTTGCAGGCAAACCGGATAGCGTTGTTTTGCATATCAACTACTCACACCCATGGTCGATCGCCCCTGGCAGGCCCTGCCACCGCAGTATCTCGGTGGCGCCCCCCCAGGATTTCGGCCGGAGTATGTGAAGTGAAACGCGGATGCAGTTGCCGGATCCGCGTGAATGTTTGCCCGATTCAAGGTGATTGCCAGAACGGTTGCCGAAGCTGAACGCCCGCAGGGCGTGATGCCCTACGCTGCGCCGCAGAAAGACCGTTGTTTTAGGCAATCTTTAACGCGAACCCTGCAAGGCGTCCGGGGCTGAAGATCGGAAAATGCGTCGAGGCTACGACATACCTACCCGGCAAGGGCGGCATTTCGAGCAAGACCACCACTTCAGCTTCCAAGGAAACTCTTATGACAGACAAACAGGTTTGGCTTATCACCGGCGCCGGCCGCGGCTTGGGCGCGCACTTGGCCCACGCAGCGCTGAAGGCCGGACACGCGGTGGTCGCCACCGGGCGCGATCCGCAAAAGATCGTGGCGGCCATTGGCAGTCACGATGATTTGCTCATCCTCCAGCTCGACGTCACCCGCCCTGAAGACGCCGAAATGGCCGTTCAAGCGACCCTGGAAAAATTCGGACGGATCGACGTTCTGGTCAACAATGCCGGGTATTTCTACGCGGGGTTCTTCGAAGAGCTCAGCCCTGAACAGGTTCGTCAACAGATCGAGATACTGCTGTTCGGCCCAATGAACGTCGCCCGCGCGGTGCTGCCGGTGATGCGCAAACAACGCTCGGGCCTGTTGCTCACGATCTCCTCCACCGCTGGCATCAGCGGGGGGGTGTTCTGCAGTGCCTACGCGGCCGCAAAGTTTGGCATCGAGGGCTGGATGGAATCCCTGGCCCCGGAGATCGCCCCCTACGGTGTCAAAACCATGTTGGTGGAACCCGGTTTTTTCCGCACTGAGTTGCTCACCACAGACTCCACAACCTTTGCCGAGCCGACGCTCAAGGATTACGCCGAACGCACCCGCGAAACCGTCACCGCCTGGAGCGGCATGAACGGCCAACAAAGTGGCGACCCGGCCAAACTCGCGACGGCCATCGTGCAACTCGCCCATGCTGAAACACCACCGACCCGCTTCGCCGCCGGGGCCGACGCCGTGCTGACATTCGAAACCAAGGCCAAGGCGCTGCTCGAACAGGCTGACGCCCACCGCGCCTTGTCCTGCTCGCTGGACCACGGCAACGCTTAAGCCGCCACTGCGCATTGAGCCTGCCGGGCTCCTGAAAATTGCCCATGGGGTTAGAGCCTGGGGCCTGTTTACCTCCAGGCCCCAGGCCGGTGAGGCATCACCGATCAGAGCCACACCGGCGGTGTGCTTGATGCTGGTGGCGGTCTTGTCCCAGTTGGTACCAGTCGCCAGCTCGGCGTAGGTTGGCGACTTGCCGCCGGCGGTGGTGTCCCAGGTGTAGCCCTTGAGGCCCAGGCCGAAGGTGTAGTCGGTCTGGAGCGTGGTTTCGATGCGCTCCTTGCCGTTGGTGGTCTGGACGTTGCTGATGATGTCGCGACCGTCGTGAACCATCGCTGCGCCTTGCACCAGGGACAGAATGACTTCCTTGTTGGGCGTGCCGGTCTGCATCAGTGCCGGCGCGTCGGTAACGACCGAAATTTTTCCGAGGATGTCCACCACACGAACGTTGCCCGCCTGGAACAGCTGCTCGCTGTTGGTCAGCGCCTGGCCGACCAGCTTGTGGTAGGTGGTGCCCTGCATGATCTGGGTGACCAGCGATTGACTCGCATCACCGAACTTCGCATGAGCGTTGTTCAATGCGGCCTGGCTGATGCCAGCGGTGGCAGACACGTCATTCACAGCTGCTGCCTGAGCGGTGATTGCAGCCACCAGCGCCGCGATGGCGGTATTCAGTTGGTCCTTCAGCAGGATCTCCGCGAACGCACGCGATGCTACTTCGATGCCTTGAGCGGTTGGACGCTCCAGCCAGGTCATCTGCGAAGGCTCGTAGCGGATCGGCCCGAAGCCGCCGGCCACTTTGACCGAGGAGTTTTTCAGCTCGGTCAGATCAGTGATCGGCGCGGCACCGTTGGCGGCGTAGCGATCGACGCGGCGCTGAGCGGCAGCCAGGGTCTGGAAGAACGACTCCTGGAGGAAATCACCAGTGAAGCCATCCGGAGACAGAAGGATTGCACCGCAGCTCGCAGCGTTGAACGCGACCAGGTACTGATCCCGCGTCTCGATGGTCGCCGGCATGATGTATTCGTTGAAAACCTGCATTTGCGACAGGGACATGAGTTATTTCCTTACGATTGAGGGAGATCTGGGAATCAGAGACGTATTGGCGCTTATCCCAATTGCTCAGCGTCCAGTCGTCGTTGATGAATCCTTTAGCCAAAAAAACGGCCTTGGTTTCGGAGAGAATTTCCTCTGTAACGCGCATAGCAAAAGCAATCGATGTTTCGCGTTCCGTTACATGAAACGTTTCAATACCGTTACTGCATTCGAGGCAGAACAACATGACTAAGCGACGCTGCATGGCCTCGCTCATCATCTGCACTTTGGGATCGGTGGCGAACTCGCCATACATCCGGAACCAATCCATGGTCAGTCCCACCCAAGCGGGCCGGGCCGTCTCTTCTCGGCCTTCAAGCCGATCCGCGCCATGGTCTCAAGCGCTGACAGGTATTCGGCGGTGACGACAACTGCCGACTGAGGAACAACGCGCAACCCCAGGATCGAGAGCGCTGCCGCCCACTTCTGGTACTCGCCATCATTCCAACGTGACACCGTGGACTCGCTGCAGCTCTCGAACTTGGGTTTCAGTGCAACCGAAAGGTGCTTTTGGCTGACACATGCAACCCGCTGCAAGATCAGCGTCTCTATCTCGCGGGCTATGTCATCCCGCTCTTGGCTTAATGAGGACGTCGGCATGGTCAGGCTACCGACTGAGACGGGCTTTCGTTGCCCGCCTTCAGCGTTCCGTTGGTGATCTTTTCCAGCTGGTACTGGCGCAATTCTGGGACGTCCTTCCCCCACTGCCGCACTGCCTCGTACGTGATCTTCAAGGCGCGTGCAAGCTTGGGAATGGAGCCGAAATAATCAATCGCTGTCTGGCGTTTCATGGGCACCTCCAATACTCGTACGCCAAATCCAGGCATGCTTGTATTTATTAAAAAAGCATGCTTGACAAGCTAGCTTGTAGATTGGGCAAATGAACATCACTGATCGAATGACAAAACTTGTGCTGTCTCGGAAGCCAGAAACTGGAATCCGGGGCGTGAAGCGGCAGATTTCCACCACGTGCGGAATCAGCTATGAAGCTGTGCGCCAGTGGTTTGCCGGGGATACTGGAAACATCAAGAACGAAAACTTGCTCGCAATGGCCGAAGGATTCGACACGACCGTCGATTGGCTACTGATTGGGAAGGGAGACCCACCCAGTCGATCAGCTCAAAACAACGTGCTGACCGGGGATTTCACCCGCAAGCACCAGAATGATGAGATTGAAATTCCACAGTACGACGTAGCTGGGTCTATGGGGCCAGGACAGGTGTTGCCAAAGGAATACATCGAGACGGTCCGCAATATCACAGTGCGCACCGAGTACCTGCGTGAACAGGGAATCACCTACACCAACGGCGACAATCTTTCTGTAATCACTGGATTCGGTGAAAGCATGGGGGCAACGTTCTCCAGCGGTGACCCACTGATCGTTGACCAGGGAATCAACGAAGTAGTGGTTGACGGGGTTTACGTCTTTACGCTTGATGGAATGCTGTACATCAAGCGGTTACAGCGGCTACCGAAGATGCTTCGCATGATTTCGGATAACGAGACCTTCCCTCCCTACGACATTAAGGGCGCTGAACTGGAAGGCATGATCATTCACGCCCGCGTACTGCTGGTATGGAACGCAAAGAAGTTGTGAGGAACACAGATCTTGAACGAGGCTGAGCGCAAAATTTACAAGGCTCACGAGAACCATGCATGGACGCTTGCATTCTTAGTGTTCTTCGCAATTGGCCTGGTGGTGTATTGGCTTGATGGATGGCTTAGCACAAAGCATGGTGGATGAGCAGAGTTAGCGTACTTCATCCTGTACATAGCTTCGTTCTTCGCAGTATTCGGCCTTGGAGCTGTTAAAGACTGGTTCCTCTATCGCCTTTACAAGCCGGGCGATCATCAATGTAACAGTAGCCCAACGGCTTCTGCACCAGCTACCACCAGTACGTACACATTGCAGGTCGATACGGCATGCATTGCTTGAAGATATACGACAGAAGCCGGAGCCGGCTTCGATCAAAAAAAAAGGGATTACTTTGATGCAAACAACGCTCTTGAAAACTTCAGCGGTCGCGGTGGCGCTGTGCTTCGCGATCCTCGCACCAACGACGTCAAACGCTGAGACGAAATTTGCTGTAAGCGGCATAGGGGCTACATCGTGCGGAAAATTCATGAAGCCGCCTAAAGGGCAAAAAGAGCTTATGGACGTTTTGACTGTTGCGTGGTTACAGGGCTATCTCAGTGGGACAAACACCCAACGCTTAATGGATTCCAATACAGCAATGAAGCTTCAGCCAGATAGCGAGTCGCTGATTGCCTTCGTTGAAAAGCACTGCCGCGACAATCCACTGAAGACCGTATACGAAGCTGCTCTGTGGCTCGACTCAAGCTACTGATACCAACGAATCCCAAGGCCCGCCACTGAGCGGGTTTTTTTTCGCCTCGATGAAAATACACAAGTAAACCTGCACATTAAATACAAGCATGCCTTTATAAGCGCAAGCATGCCTGCATTTGAAGCGGAATGGCGAAAGCCACCGCTCTTTAGTTCCACCGCATCACCACTGCCGGATCACCACCGGCCCAGATTCAAAGGCAGCGATGAACCGGCCTCAACGGTTCAGAGGGTTGGCAACTGACCCGAGCGTGCAGCGTAAAGCGCCAAGAACAGTTATCCAGCGGGAGAACAAGCCGAAAGGCCCGCGGCTGGAGTGACATTTGATTCAAGCCGGTGACCGACGCCAGTAGCGGGTCACGGCGGAAAGCATCACTGAGCAGCCTTCTCGCGAGGGCTGCTTGGGATGACAACCAGGAGGAATTCACCATGGCAATTCGTAACGACAAAGGTCAGTTCGTCAGCACCAGTGCGACAATGGTCGCCGATCTCCAGGGCTCTATTGATGGCTGGACACACTGGGCCAAGCAAGCGCTGCGCGACGGCGACAATGCGGAAGCCGCTCGCTGCATGGCAGATGTTCGGGACTGCCGTCAGAAGCTGAATGCGCTGAAAGCGTGACGGACCTTTTGGACTGCCCCCGCCGGGAAACAGACATTCCCTGGCCTAAGGATTACGTCGATGCCCACGCGCACCTCAGTGTAGACCATCAGTACATCAGCCTGGACGAAGCCCGAAACCAGCTGACGCCGGGATGCTCTGTCGTCCTTCAGATCCCAGGGCAGTGGAATGGGAACGACATTGCCTTGGACAGGTGGCCAATAGGCCACACATACCGGTTCGAGATGGCCCACCACCTCAAGCTTGAGGCTGCCGAAGCGATCGGCAACACCCCAGAGGAAGCGGTGATCTGGCCCTTGGCTTACCTCGAGGCAAAGGCCCGGCGCCTGGTGCACAAGCGGGACGTGAATATCAAAGAGGCCCTGCAAGACACCGGAATTGAACTTGTAAAGCCAAGGAAGCAGCGCAAAGCCTGGGAACGCCCCCTCAATTGCCACGGCTGCGGACGCTTCATCAGCTGGGACGGCCGATTCCTCAACGACTGCCAGAACTGCGGCGCGAACAACTGCCCCTGACACTCCGGCGCTGCCCGCCAACACCTTAATTGCAAGAGTTAAAGCTCCTACTCCGACACTTCAGAAACAGAAGCCTTCACGCTGTTATTTAACCAATTAACAGAGTCCAATGTCAGGTTGTACTTTTTTCCACCTTTATTGAAGCTCCAAGTGGTCCCAGGCTTCGCTCCTGCGAGCTCTATTCTATCGCCCCCCGGAAGGACCACCACACCATTAGCGGTATTATCCGGCGTAAGAGTAGACACACCAATTACCGCTTTAGTTTTAGGGTCAGTAAAAGACTCACCCTTAGAAAAACCTTTAGAAAGTTCGTAAAGCAGCGCGTCTACGTTATCTTCCGCCTTAACCTTTGGAGTCTTATTCTCCTCTTCCAGCGCGACCTCAAGGGATTTGATCTTTGACTCCAATGCCGGGAAGGATTTGGGATCTTGCAGTAGCCAGGACCGATACCTGTCGTTCTCAGATTTCAAGCTTGATACTTCGCTCTCAAGCACTGAGACCTTAGCCTTATATTGCTCCGAGGCTGCCTTATAAACATTTACTTTGTTTTCATCCAGAATGAAGTATGAAACCGCCCAAATCGCCGCACCGACTAAGCAAGTATGAGAAATAACACTTTTAATTGGGTTGTCTTCAAACCAGTTCGACATTTTTGCGCTCATTAAATTGGCATAACACTCGGGCCGAAAGAATATCAGCCAGAAGCCATCATGCCCATCACCTACTAAGCGTCTGCAGCGTCATTGAAGCTGCGACGGAAGCTTGGCACCCGCCGGGCTAACACTCCACGAGCCGCGAATTCACTTCGGCTACTTCAACGATAACGCCGCCCCGTCGAGGATCCCCTATGTCCGCACAACAGAAGAAACACCCCTTCGATTTCAAAACCCAATACGGACTCGGCCTCCCCTGCGCTCAACGGCAAACACCAGGTGACACGAGTGCTGACGAATAGATGCAACCAACCACCGAGGATCAGTCATGCATCCAACAATGCAAGCGCGAGTCGAGGGAAACATTGCTCTGCGGATCCGGGCCACTGCGGCCACCGCTGAGTTTTTCGCCATGATCGGAAAGACAGCGCCAAAGCGCTCAGTGCGCTATCAGGTCGTCACCAAGGGCAAGGACGCTTATCACGTTATCGAGCTGACCACCGGCCGCGTGAAGGGCTTTCGCTTCACCTGGCGGGCGGCGATCAATCTAGCCCAGGTGCTGGAGGCTCGTGCCGATGGAGCAAATGTGAATGTCGAGAACTGGGTAATTAGCAAGCCCGGAATCGAACCCGCATAAACCACCCCGATCGCTGCATCCGGTCACCGGAGGGCTGAGCCTAGCCAATATCGCGATCAACCCAATGCTTTGCAAGCCAGGCTGGGATCAATAACGTCCGTGCTGCATTCAACTTTGTCCTGGCATCTGGCGAGCGATTGATCTCAGTGCCGAAGTAAGCCATCCAGCTTCCATCAGGCTGCGACTCAAGCGCCGTCAGGTACGTTCCGACTTCAGCCTTTGTGAGGCCGCTTTGCTCTGCAAGCAGCTTGTTTGAGGGTTTGTTGTCCACCTGTTCCTCCTTGATCCGGCTCCATGCCGGCCATCCGTAATACCCCAACCCAAACCAAATTGCCACCACCGGTCACGGAGGGCGGCGCTTACCTGAGGTAAAAGAAATGCCTGTACGCCATAGCGTCATCCACAAGATCGACAAGAAGCCTGACGGCACCCCTGCTGTTCTGTTCCTGGGAGCGTCCGAACAGGTCGAAAGCCAGGCCCGCGACGACCTGATGAGCCAGCTCAACGAAAGCTACAACGCCACTGCCGACAAGGGCTGGGGCTTCTTTCATCAGGAGTCAGGCGCATACCCGCTCAGCGGCTGGCTCGGCAAGTACCTGGCCGGTGTTACCGACTTCCTGTCGTTCAGCACCACGGCCGTCGAACACCTCACCAAGCTGATGGAAGAGTCGAACCTCACCACCGGTGGGCACGCACTCTTCTGCCACTACCAGTAAGGTCTGACCGATTACCTGGTCATCGCCCTGGTTCAAGAAACCGAAGCGGTGACCATGACCGAAGAACTGGTCCTGATGACAGTGAAGCGCCTGGACTTGGACCGCATCCGCCTGGCGGCGCGCATCAACATCAGCGAATGGCAGACCAATCGTCAGTCGAAGCAGTACATCTCCTACCTGAAGGGCAAGCAGGGCCGGAAGCTCAGCGACTACTTCCGCGATTTCATCGGCTGCCAGGAAGGCATCGACGGCCCAGGCGAAACCCGGACTCTGCTTAAGGCGTTCAGCGACTTCGTGGATAGCGAGGAGATGGTCGAAGAAGATGCCCGCGAGAAGATCAGCACCCTGGTCAACTACTCCATGGCCCAGGCCAAGATGGGTGAGCCAATCGCACTTGAAGAGCTGTCCGGCCTGATCGACGAAGAACGGCCGAAAAACTTCTACGACTTCATCAAAGTGAAGGACTACGGGCTTTCCGAGACCCTGCCGCCGGACAAGAAAAAACTGAACAAATTCCGGCGCTTCACCGGCCGAGCCGAAGGTCTGTCGATCAGTTTCGAAGCACACCTGCTGGGCGACAAGATCGAGTTCGATGAAGACGGCGGCACGCTGACGCTGCGCAATCTTCCTACCCAGCTCACCGATCAGCTCAAGCGCGCTTCGGCCTGACACCTACCGCTGCGCCTCGCTCCGTGCGGAGCGCGGCGCCTGACTGGAGATAATCCATGAGCCACAACTGCGCATACGTCCGGCAGCACTATCAGGTGCCTGCAGAAGTCGGCCGCCGCGTCATAGCCTACGGGAAACCCGGCATCATCCTGGCCGATCGTGGCCACTACATCGGCGTGGTACTGGACGAAGACCCGAAGAAGCGGATCAGCAACTACCACCCTACCCACGAAATGCAATACGGCGAGATGGCCGAGAGCCTGCCGCTGAAAGAGTGGCTGGTCCTACCATTCAAGCATGATTGGGACGATCTCAACTGGAGTCTAGAGGCCCGAGAGGATTTGGTCAGGGTGTGGGCAGCTACCCGAAGTCAGGCCAAGTACAAGGCCTATGAGTTACTTCAGGATTACTGCCACAGCATCAAGGCGATGCTGCATTTCAAAGTGCGCCGCGCCTGACCCGCCATCACCTATTGCGCTGCACCTTCGGCACTGGCGCGGCAAGCACTTCGCGCCACCGGGCCAGCTCAGCGATAAGGTTGAGCCCTTCCCGGGCCTGGTTGTCCAACTCTTCATCCGAAAGGCTGAGCAGGCGCACCACCTCTTCGCCAATCAGCCGTATAGCCAGAACATCGGGCTTATCGTTCATAGCTGCCACCGTCCAATTTTCATCGGACGATAACAAATACCCCATATCAACGATATCAGGCCAGCCGGCGAGGGAGAATATCTCACACTCCCAAACGGGATAGTTATGGCTTAAATGTCAGTTAATTTTTGAATATTTCTCCATATGGTCTGCACGACCTCAATCTTAATAAGAACTTCCTCGCACATGAAGGCGAACTCTAATTCTTGCAGAGCATCTGCGTTAACTGCGCTATCTATGAGTCGGTTGATCTCATTGATTACTGAGACTATGCCGAAATAGCCGCGAACCAAATCCCCCCTGCCGAATTCATGCGCAGGCAGTTGATTAAGTGAGTGGATTGAGGATTCCAGCCATTGTTTATGGACGAGTTTCCAACTCTGACCGAATGCAAAAGCACCTGGTTTTTTCTCGATCATAACCCCAAGAACCGTGACATACATCGACGCACTTTCCACAACGGCTACGAGAGCATCGACTTTAGATTTTGCAGCCTTCTCTGCCGCTTTCAGTTGATCTCGGCGCTGCGAAGACGAAATCCAAATTGCAATACCAAGCGCAGCGATTGAGCCAACAGCTTGTACCCAAGACGCCAGTCCTGGATGGGTTTCGATCCAACGGAAAACTGCTTCCCAGTTCATAACCCACTCCCCTGTAGATCTCGGAACTATACAGGCGAGGATCACCTATGTCCCAGCAGCACCAGATATTGGTAGTCGACTGCATCGAAATGGTCGAGTGATTATGGCCCAGTTGCTCACAGGCTCGATCGTTCAAGCAAGGTTAACCAGAGGACTACATCTCACTTTATTAATCTGGTTTCCACACAGCAGGGCCACCCTCTGTTTCAGACCTAACCAATTTATCGCCGCAGGCGGCGCACTTGTATCGAGTGATGACAGTGCCAATGATATTTCGGCGCTCTGTTTTTTCTAAACTTCCAAGTCCTTTCGCGGTGTCAACTTTACGCCGGGATTCATCACAGCAGTTGTTATCGAGCATCGTTTTTCTCCTTGATCCGGCCCCATGCCGGTCACCCGTAATACCTCGCCCCAAACCAAATTGCCACCACCGGACTCCGGAGGGCAGCGCCTACATTGGAGATCAGCCATGGACGATCAGTTCTACCTGCAAGACAGCCGCAGTCACGCCTAAGTCGGCGATGGGTTGTCGTTCTGGGGTTTTGGTGGCTCTGGATATGTCACCGATCTGGCCAAGGCCCAAGTCTTCACCAAGGAAGGCGCCTGCGATCACCGTGACACAGACATCCCGTGGCCCAAGACCTACGTCGATGCGCGGGCACGCGTCGGCGTTGACTGCCAGTACGTGACGCTGAGCGAGGCGCTTGACCAGCATCCTGATGCGGCCGAGTTCTACATTCAGAAGCCGCAATGCTGGAACGGCAACAACCTGATCTGGCTTTGCGAAGATGGCGTTTTTACAAGCGACCTTTGCAAGGCTGTGGTGGTGTCGAGATCTCACACCGTGACCTGGATAGGCAAGCTCGGCAGTTCCGGCGCCGTCGTCTGGCCAAAACCGTACATCGATTCCCACTCCAGGCGCCTTGTTGAGCGTGACGACGTGAATATCAAAGAAGCCCTGCGCGGCACCGGAATCAAGCTGGCCAAGCCGCAGAAGCCTCGCATGATGATGTTCAATTGCGATGGCTGCGGCCGGTTCATCAGCGACGCACAGCGCTACAGGGAAGACTGCCGGAACTGCGGAACAAGCAACACTCCCTGACCCGCCCTCACCTATTGCGCTGCTTTGTACTCAAGGCTCAGCAGTCGATGAGGCGAAACGCAGCAATCGATGCATTCAGTGCCTCAACTCCGGCGAGAGCCCGCGATTTATCGTGACAAGCGTAAACCCTTCCGTTTTTTAGGCCGTCTGAAACCCGACGCTGCAAGTCGTCAATATCGACCCCCATTTCATTCAACTCGGCGACAACTGCGCCGAGGGCTTGCCAGTACGGGTTATCAATCAGTTCCATAAGTCTTTCTCTTCCTGTGAGCCGGCTCCATGCCGGGCCCAACACAGATACTCCACTTCACCCAATCACGCCACCCTGGCGAGGCCAGAGGCTGCACGGAGATAACTCATGAGCACATTCGCAGTGCTTGGAATGACCATCGATGTGGCCAAGACCGAGGCCCGCAAGAAGACGGCTGGCACAAGGAAGAACGCCAAGGCTACCGGCGGCGTCGAGCCGATCCCTGAGGCCGAATGGCTGGAGCTGGTCGCCAAACGCACCGAGAAGATCATGGGGGGGTGTACGGTCCGCCAGCTCTCACCACTCTTCGACGCGCCGCAGTACGCCGAGCAATTCATTGAACTGGCACGCAAGACGCTGAGATGCCGCGACATGCAGATCAGGGCCAAGGCAGTGCTGGTGGACGCCAAAGGAAAGCCGATCATCAACCCGAAGACGAAGGCGCCAAAGGTTGGCTTTTCTGCATGGCCGTCGAAGCAAGAGTCTCAGTCGGTAGCCTGACTCAATATGTTTACCAGGGCCGGACAGGGGAACGGCCATTTTTCACCATCCAAGTTAGGAACTCTCTACCTCTTGGCGCGATAAAAAAAGTGTCGTCGTTAAGCGTTATAAGCTCACGAGCAATCAGGAAATCTAAGAACGGCTTCATTTGCCACTCATCAAGGTTCGGCTTGAATCGCTCTTTGTAGGCATCCCATTCCCGTACAGCTTCGGCAAGTGGTAGACCTGTTATGCCGCGCTGATTTAGCAGTTGCAACAGCTGTATTTGCCCCCCAAAAATAAAAGCGTAAGTGTTCTCGAAAAGCCAAAGTACGCGCCATCCCGCATCGGTGGCTACGAGATATTGAATTTGTTCATTTGGGTTTTTGTTGGCGATTTCGCCTTGGACAAGGCCTAAAGCAATCGAAAAGGTACCGGGATAATCTTGTCCATGAGGAGACTGAAGTTGAACTTCACTCCTTGCCACGGGCTGCGCGAGAGGCGGCTGCGGATCAACCTCAACGCCGCTAGCACCTACCCTCTTAATTCTCGGAATAATGTTTTTTATCTCTCTCCTAAAGAAACAGATGCCTACAATAAACATTATCAAAGTAGCGTGCGGCCAGCCGAGCCCACCCCATATCGCAGCAAATAAGTGCTCAAACCACTCCCACACCGCTTTTACATCCGAAAAAAATCCTGACAAGTCGTAACTGGATTTGTTTGCACTGCCCAATGGTTGGCTCCCTTATCGGCATCATGCCTGCCTACTGTAATACCCCAAAACTACTTTTAACTCCACCGCCCGGGCATGGCCCGGCAAGGACTCCCCATGCCTACAGAAAACAAAACCATCGGCCAGCAGCGCTTGGATCGGATCATCGCCGCCAATGAGTTCATCCAGGTGATTGCCGATTGCGGGCGGTTCTTCTTCCGAAACAAAGGCGCAGGCCACGACGCGTATCTCACTCTCAACGCCCGCCGCAACATCGTCTGGCTGTTCGATGACTGCACCGGCGCCCGCATCAACGTTGCGAAGGAAGATCAGTGGGATGGCTTCTCGCACGGCGGCACACTCAAGAGCCTGGCAGGATCTATCGGTGCATTCGTCCTCAACGGCTCGACGATGCGCTACGGGTACTTTCAGCCAACTATGGATAACGGCTTCGAGAATCCATGGGGCTATGGCGATGACATTTTGATTGTCCGCGATGAAGGCGTTCGCCTGGGATTAATCCGCAAACCGGCAGAGCAAAAGGAGGCCGCATGAAGCGTATCTACCTCAGCGGCCCCATGACCGACCTGCCAGACCTCAACTTCCCGGCCTTCGCCGCAAGACCAAGATCCACGGGCGCCCCATGCAGGCGCTCGACCTCGACGCCGTATGCGACCAGTGTAACAAGTCACGGAATAGTGGCTGAAACCATAGATGTGCCGCATACAGCGGATGTGGCGGCACAAGGCTACTTACTTGAGTTGCAGCTTTAGATGGGCCAGGTAATTAACAGCCTGTGTCTTTTCGATAGTGCCGGGCGGGCCGTCGCTTCCCATGAGCGCCGAGCTGGCTTTTTCGAAAGCCAACTCCGTATCCACTTTAAACTGTCTGGATTTTAGGAAGGCCAATAGCAGTTGCTCAATTGCGTCGATTTGCGCTTGATTAGACATCTGTTCTCTCCTTGATCCGGCTCCATGCCGGTCACCCGTAATACCCCATATCAACGAATCACGCCAGTTGGCGAGAACCAATTAGTGAACATTCAGTTAGTACCTTCCTAACTAATTTTGCTCCCTGCAAGCCTGCTCAAATCTCTCCCAGCCCAACCTGCAAACTCTGCAATGGATAAGTGCGTTTTGGCGCAAAAAAATGAATTCCTGCTGCTGAAATGCCGTGCTGAATAAGGAGCTATCCACCGCAGCAACTAGGGTGTCGATGCTTCCTGCAATAGAGTGAAAGCTTTCCACTAGGTCGTAGTTCCCCAGTTCATGTGACGGCAACTGGCTCAAAGCGCGCTGTGAAACCTTGAACATCTGAGAAAACATTAATTGCCAGTTTTCTTGAACTGCCGCCAGGGAGTTATCCGAGGTCAAAAGCGACTCAAATGCTAATGAGTTTTGAGCGGCATTTCTTACAACCGAATAAAAGGCCAATAAACGAGCCCTCTGTTCTTCTCTTCTGATTCGATTCTGCTCACGAATCTGTCTGTTTCCGATCAGAAATGCAGCCCATATCGAAGCAATAGCACCAACCGCCTGGACCCACGCCGCTACATCTTTTGGCAGCCATCCAGTTTTGGTGAAATACCCGATAGACCCAACAAAAACCCAAAGCGCTGCCCCTCCGAAAATCAAGAGCCACAGCGCCCACACGGTTCGCTCAACAAGCCTATTCCATTGCATATCAAAGCTCCAATTCAGTGCAGGCACTTTGCCTGAGCGCAGCGCCCGCATTCAAATTAATCAAAACGCTAGCCCCCCCCCTTCCCCCTCAAAGTCAGCCGCTATAGCGGCAAGGACGAAGTCATGCCCGAAGAAAACAAACACGACTTGGCTGCAGTTGACCGCAACCTACTCATTCAGGCCGCGCACTCCGCCCGCATCGATATCGAACCGTGCACCTGCAGCGATCCAAAGTGGCCTTTCCGGCTGGCTGGCAAGTCCGGCATCCGTGGCCACTGGAACCCGCTCATCAACGACGGGGATGCGCTGCGCTTGGCGGTGGTCATGGGGCGCATGGAGCGCCTGGGTGTCGCAATCCACATCGTCGAGCCGTTCGACGGCGACACCGGACCTTACACCTACGTGGGTGCTGAGCGCTTTGGTGAGCACACCATGTATCACCACGCCGATCCTTTCGGTGCAACGCGCCGCGCAATTGTCGAGGCAGCTGCTGAAATTGGGAGGCGCTCATGATCGCCACCCTCTGGTTCGCCTACGTCTTCATCTACACGGGGCCAAGGCCATGAAACAGCACCAGGTGCTAGTTGGGGACTGCATCGACATGATGCGCACCCTGCCGGATAAATCAGTTCAGATGTGTGTGACCAGCCCGCCTTACTTCGGACTGAGGGATTACGGTGTGGCTGGACAGATCGGCCTGGAGGAAACGCCGGCTGAATTCATCGCTCGACTGGTCGAGGTGTTCCGCGAAGTACGCCGAGTACTGCGCGACGACGGCACCGCCTGGGTAAACATGGGTGACACCTACGCATCAATCGCAGGCGGCTACGCACCTGGTGGTTCAGCAGGCAAGCACGACATGGTTTCTCAGGCTACACGCGGAGCGGTATTGCGTGGCAAGAGAAAGGCGCCACCGACAGGACTCAAACAGAAGGACTTGATGGGCATCCCCTGGCGTCTCGCCTTCGCCCTTCAGGATGATGGCTGGTACCTGCGCCAGGACATCATTTGGCATAAGCCAAACCCCATGCCTGAATCCACCAGGGATCGGTGCACAAAGTCGCACGAGTACCTGTTTCTGTTGAGCAAGTCACCACGCTATTACTATGACCAGGATGCGATCAAGGAGCCTGTTGCGCCTAGTACGATCACCCGAATGTCTCAGGATCTCGAGCAACAGCGCGGCAGTGATCGAGTGCCCGGAAAGTCAAACGGCCCAATGAAAGCAGTGCGCGGCAAGCGGGACAGTTTCAAGCGTGATGATTCAAAGCGTGAACAGCCTATCCCTGGGCAGTCACTGGGAACACACCGGCCTGGTCGAGAGGAAAGTGCCTGGCCCTTGGATACTCGTAACAAACGCAGTGTTTGGACGGTGCCGACGCAAGGTTTCAAGGGCGCCCACTTCGCCACCTTCCCACCTGATCTAATTCGCCCATGCATCCTGGCAGGCGCGCCCCGGGGCGGTATCGTGCTCGACCCATTTGGTGGAGCGGGCACCACCGCAGTCGTGGCTATGCAAGAGGGTCGAAAATCGATCCTGTGCGAACTCAACCCTGAGTATGCCTCTATGGCTGAACAAAGGATCGAAGCAGCATGGCTTGATGGTGCCGCCCAGATGGACGTGTTCCATGACTGCGCCTATTCAAAACAAGCCCACGGCGCAACGCCGGCGACAATCAGCACCATCTGAAACACCCCACTCAAAAACCTGAACAGCCTGCCGGCAATGGCGGGCGGGATAGAGGCATATCAATGAGACGAGAACTGATAAAAATCAGCGAATTTCAGCGGCGCCGCTGGGGAGAAAACGGAACCCCCCAGTGCCCTCAGGCAATCCGCAACCACATTCGCAACGGCTACATCCCTGGCGAGCAAATCGGCAAGCTCTGGTACGTTGACTGGACCGCCTTCAGCAAGTCCGCCGGCAACGAACTGGTCGCAATGGTATTGAAAGGAGCTGCATGATGGTCCCTCGGCCGCGCAACAAGGCGAACAAGAGCCTTCCGCAGAACCTGTATTTCGACTCGCGGCGCTCGACATATCGCTACCGGCGGCCTACCGATGGCAAGTGGTTCCAGTTCGGGGCCGACCGCATTAAGGCGATCGATACCGCCAAGCAGTTGAATCTGGAGTTCATGCGCGGCGCTGACCTGGTTGGCGCCGTCATGTCCGCATCATCTGAGTCGTTCGCCTCGTTCCTCGACACTTACGAGCAACAGGTTCTGCCGCCGCGGGAGCTGGCAAAAGGCACCCTCAGCTTGTACGCGGTGCATTTCCGACGCTTCCGAAAACAATTCGAGGGCAAGGCCGTCGACCAGATTTCAATCCGTATGGTCGCGGATATGCTGGACGCGCTCACCCCGCGCACGGCGAACCAGTGTCGCGCCTTGCTGACCGATATCTTCAACCACGCCGCGGCCAAGGGACTTTGCCCGGACAACCCGGCAGCGAGCACGATCAATCGCATCGAGAAGAAACAGTGTAAGCGGCATACCGTCGAAGGCCTGAAGGCCATCCGTGAAAAGTCGCCGGCCTGGCTTCGAAACGCTATTGATCTCGCGCTGATCACGGCTCAAAGGCGCACCGATATCCTCGACATGCGCTTCGATGGCGTTAGGGAGGGCTTCCTGTACGTCGTACAAAAGAAGACGGCCAAGTCTAGTGACGCAGCATGGATTCGCTTTCGGGTGACAGACGAGCTGCAGGAAGTGATCGCTAGATGCCGAGACAACATCGTTTCACCGTACCTGGTACATCGGAAGCCGGAACGCCTCAAGCAAAAACAGGCGCAGACCAAGGACCACTGGACCAAGATCGAGGAGCGATATTTGACGAGAGCATTCAAGGAAGCCAGGGAGGCGGCTGGATGCTACGCAGGATGGAAGGAGGAAGAGATGCCGGGCTTCCACGAAGTGCGAGCGCTGTCACTCCACCTGTACAAGAAAGCCGGAAAGGATGGGCAGAAAATAGCGGGGCATGCGAGCGAGGGAATGACCAAAAACTACCAACGGGACCACGAGGAAATCATTTGGTCCGAAGCGATTCCGGACCTAAATATCAGCGAAATAACCGGGTAGTTTTGCGCCAGTATTGTGCGGGTTTTGCGCAGGCACAAAAAAGCCGATCTAGCTGATCGGCTTAAGTGTCTGATTTTACTCAGAAAATATGGTCGGGACGGAGTGATTCGAACACTCGACCCCTAGCACCCCATGCTAGTGCGCTACCGGACTGCGCTACGCCCCGACTAGGCGTGAAACTTGTATCGCTCCTTACGAAGCGCTGAGGAATATACCGCAAGCTTTTGAAATGTGGAAGTATTTAAATACCTTTCATCACTTCTTCAGCACCACCAGTACGTCCTCCAATTCGGAGATCATCTGACGGATCAGTTGTTTGTACTGGGTAGTATCGTCCTTGGCCTCATCACCGGAGAGACGCAACCGTGCGCCACCGATGGTGAACCCCTGATCATAAAGCAGCGCGCGGATCTGCCGGATCATCAGCACATCTTGGCGCTGATAATACCGGCGATTTCCGCGGCGCTTCACAGGGTTGAGTTGAGGAAACTCCTGCTCCCAATAACGCAGCACATGCGGTTTTACCGCACAGAGCTCGCTGACTTCACCAATGGTGAAGTAGCGTTTGCCTGGAATAACCGGCAGCTCGTCGTTATGACTTGGTTCCAGCATAAGCCTCAACTCGGGCCTTCAACTTCTGCCCTGGACGAAAGGTGACCACACGGCGAGCCGTGATCGGGATTTCTTCTCCCGTTTTCGGGTTGCGGCCAGGCCGCTGACGCTTATCCCGAAGGTCGAAGTTACCGAAACCGGACAATTTGACCTGTTCGTTATCTTCGAGAGCATGCCTGATTTCTTCAAAAAAAAGTTCGACCAATTCCTTGGCCTCACGTTTGTTCAGGCCCAGCTCTTCGTAGAGACGTTCGGCCATTTCAGCTTTCGTCAGAGCCCCCATACGTCACTTCCTTAACGTGGCGTTCAACCTTTGTTCGAGCGAGGTGAGGATATTTTGCGTAGTGGAGTTCACCTCATCGTCATTAAGAGTGCGCGATGGATGCTGCCAGGTCAAGCCAACTGCAAGGCTTTTTCTATGTGGATCAATACCTTTACCCTGATACACGTCAAATAGCCTGAGGTCGGTCAGCCACTCACCGGCGTTTTCACGAATCACGTCAAGCACGGCGCTGGCTGCAACGTCACGATCGGCCAACAGGGCCAGGTCGCGGCGTACTTCTGGGAAGCGCGACAGTTCGTGGAACTTCGGCATTTTGCCCAGGGCGACTTCAGCCAGAACCAGTTCGAATACAAACACCGGGCGATCAAGACCGAGGGTTTTCGACAGTTCAGGGTGAATCGCGCCGACGAAACCAACCAAACGGCCTTCACGCTCGATGCGCGCAGTTTGTCCTGGGTGCAGCGCCGGGTGTTTACCTGGCGAGAAGGTGAAGGAGTCCAGTGCACCGGCAAAGCCCAGCACTGCTTCCACATCAGCCTTGACGTCAAAGAAATCCACCGCGTCGCGACCTTGAGCCCAGCCTTCAGGCAAGCGGCTACCGCAAACGACACCGGCCAGCATCGGCTCTTGCTTCAGGCCTTCCAATTGGCCGACAAAACGCAGGCCGCTTTCGAACAGGCGGACACGATCCTGCTGGCGATTGAGGTTGTGCTGCAGTGCCTTGACCAGGCCTGGCCACAACGACGAACGCATGGCAGCCATGTCATTGGAAATCGGGTTGGCCAGTAGCAGCGGCTCGACGCCCGGGCTGAACAATTCGAATTGCTTAGGATCGATGAAGCTGTAGGTAATCGCTTCCTGGTAACCGCGAGCCACCAGCAGACGGCGCAGCACCGGCAGATCGCTACGGGCTTCAGCTTTGGCCTGTGGAGCCAAGCGTGCTTGCGGGTAACGAACCGGCAAGCGGTTGTAGCCGTAGAGACGAGCCAGCTCTTCGATCAGGTCGACTTCGAGACTGATATCGAAGCGATGGCTTGGCACTTCAACACGCCATTGCCCTGCCCCATCCACAGTAACCGCCAGGCCCAGGGCACTGAGCAGCCGCTCGATTTCCGCGCTTTCGATTTCCAGACCCAGCATCTGAGTCACGCGCTCGGCGCGCAGAGTGATCGGTGCGATGGACGGCAGATGTTGCTCACTCACCGCCTCAATAATCGGACCGGCTTCCCCGCCAGTGATGTCCAGCAGCAGGCCAGTGGCACGCTCCATGGCTTCACGGGCGAGCTGCCAATCCACTCCGCGCTCATAACGGTGCGAGGCATCGGTATGCAGCCCATAGGAGCGCGCTTTGCCGGCAACAGCAATCTGATCGAAGAACGCACTTTCAAGGAATATGTCGCGCGTGGTGGCGGTCACACCGCTGTGCTCGCCCCCCATGACACCGGCAATGGCCAGCGCGCGGGAATGGTCGGCAATCACCAAGGTATCGCTACGCAGGGTCACTTCCTGACCATCAAGCAGAACGAGCTTCTCGCCTTCTTCCGCCATGCGTACACGGATGCCACCGTTGATTTCGGCAAGGTCGAAAGCGTGCAGAGGCTGACCCAGCTCCAACATGACGTAGTTGGTGATATCCACCGCCGCATCAATGCTGCGTACGTCAGCCCGACGCAGACGCTCCACCATCCACAGCGGGGTTGGCTTGCTCAGGTCGACGTTGCGGATCACTCGACCCAGATAACGCGGACAGGCAGCCGGCGCCAGTACTTCAACCGGGCGCACTTCGTCGTGTGCAGCCACAACAGCGGCCACTACCGGGCGGGTGACCTGTGCGGCGTACAAGGCGCCGACTTCTCGCGCCAAACCGGCCAACGACAGGCAGTCACCGCGGTTAGGGGTCAGATCAACCTCAATGCTCGCGTCGTCCAACTCCAGGTATTCACGAAAGTCCTTGCCTACCGGCGCATCAGCCGGCAGCTCCATCAGACCGTCGTTGCCTTCACCTACCTGCAACTCGGCCTGAGAACACAGCATGCCGTTGGACTCAACACCACGAAGTTTGGCCTTCTTGATTTTGAAGTCGCCTGGCAGCTCGGCGCCAATCATTGCGAATGGGATCTTCAGGCCCGGACGCACGTTAGGCGCACCGCAAACGACCTGAAAGGTTTCTGCACCATTGCTGACCTGGCACACACGAAGCTTGTCGGCATCCGGATGCTGCTCGGTGCTCAGCACCTCGCCCACCACAACGCCACTGAAAATACCGGCGGCCGGCGTAACGCTATCGACCTCAAGACCGGCCATCGACAGACGAGCAACCAGCTCGTCGCGACTTACCTGCGGGCTAACCCAACCACGCAGCCATTGTTCACTGAATTTCATCCTGCTCTCCTAAAAATTCGTTACGACTAGCGAAATTGCGCGAGGAACCGCAAGTCGTTGTCGAAGAACAGACGCAAGTCGTTCACGCCGTAACGCAGCATGGCCAGACGCTCAACGCCCATGCCGAAGGCAAAGCCCGAGAACTCTTCCGGGTCGATGCCGGACATGCGCAATACGTTCGGATGAACCATGCCGCAGCCCATGACTTCCAGCCAGCCGGTCTGCTTGCAGACACGGCAGCCTTTACCGCTGCACATCACGCATTCCATATCGACTTCAGCGGACGGCTCGGTAAACGGGAAGTAGGAAGGACGGAAACGCACGGCCAGTTCTTTCTCGAAGAACACCCGCAGGAACTCTTCGATGGTGCCTTTCAGGTCGGCGAAATTGATGTCGCGGTCGACCAGCAGGCCTTCGACCTGGTGGAACATCGGCGAGTGAGTGATATCGGAGTCGCTACGGTACACACGGCCTGGGCAGACGATGCGGATCGGCGGCTTCTTCGATTCCATGGTGCGGACCTGTACCGGCGAGGTATGAGTGCGCAACAACATGTTTGCATTGAAATAGAAGGTGTCATGCATCGACCGGGCCGGGTGGTGGCCTGGGATGTTGAGCGCCTCGAAGTTGTGATAGTCGTCTTCGACCTCAGGGCCTTCGGCGATGCCGTAGCCGATGTGAGTGAAGAACTGTTCGATACGTTCCAGAGTACGGGTAACCGGATGCAGACCACCCGAGGTCTGACCACGGCCCGGCAGGGTTACGTCAATGGATTCGGCAGACAGTTTGGCGGCCAGTTCAGCCTCTTCAAACAACGCCTTGCGCGCATTGAGAACCTCTGTGACACGCTCCTTGGCAACGTTGATCAGGGCACCGACTTGTGGGCGCTCCTCTGCCGGCAAATTCCCCAGGGTCTTCATCACCTGAGTCAATTCGCCCTTTTTGCCAAGGTAGTGAACCCGGATTTGCTCCAGGGCATTGATATCTTCAGCGCTTTGCACAGCCTCTAGTGCTTGAGAGACCAGCGCATCCAGGTTTTCCATGTACAGACTCCAGATACAAAATAGGGGAAGAGCTTGAAGGCTCTTCCCCTATTTAAGACGTTTAACACCAGAGCCCACAGAGGTGAGCCCGGATGGACTGTCGGGGGTACTTAAGCCAAGGTGGCTTTAGCTTTCTCGACAATCGCAGCAAACGCCGCTTTTTCGTTCACTGCCAGATCAGCCAGAACCTTACGGTCGATCTCGATGGACGCTTTTTTCAGGCCGGCGATGAAACGGCTGTAGGACAGACCGTTGATACGAGCACCAGCGTTGATACGAGCGATCCACAGAGCGCGGAACTGACGTTTTTTCTGACGACGGTCACGGTAGGCGTATTGGCCTGCCTTGATTACCGCTTGCTTGGCAACACGGAATACGCGCGAACGTGCACCGTAGTAGCCTTTAGCAAGTTTCAGAATTTTTTTGTGACGCTTACGGGCAATGACGCCACGCTTTACACGAGCCATGAGTTACTTCCTCTATTCTTGATCCAAAAATTAACGAAGGCGCAGCATGCGCTCGACTTTTGCCACGTCAGACGGATGCAGCAAGCTGCTACCGCGCAGTTGACGCTTACGCTTGGTCGACATTTTGGTCAGGATGTGGCTCTTGAAAGCGTGCTTGTGCTTGATACCGTTAGCAGTTTTCAGAAACCGCTTAGCAGCACCACTTTTAGTTTTCATCTTTGGCATGTTCGGATACTCCGCATTCAGTTGATAAACATAATCGCAAGGCCTGCCGTGCCCTGTTGATTACTTCTTCTTTTTCGGGGCGATGACCATAATCAGCTGGCGTCCTTCCATCTTAGGATGCTGTTCGACCGAACCGTACTCTTGCAGGTCAGCTTCAACCCGCTTGAGGAGTTCCATCCCCAGCTCCTGGTGGGCCATCTCACGGCCGCGGAATCGCAAGGATACCTTGGCCCTGTCCCCGTCACTCAGGAAACGTACCAGGTTGCGTAGTTTTACCTGGTAATCCCCTTCCTCCGTCCCTGGACGAAACTTGATTTCTTTAACCTGAATCTGCTTCTGGTTCTTTTTCGCAGCCGCGATCTGCTTCTTCTTCTCGAAGATCGACTTGCCGTAATCCATCACACGGCAAACTGGCGGTACTGCGTCGGCGGAAATTTCCACCAAATCCAGCTTGGCTTCTTCAGCTATACGAAGCGCTTCATCAATCGAGACGATGCCAACCTGCTCGCCGTCAGCGCCAATTAACCGAACCTCGCGTGCCGAGATATTCTCGTTGATCGGGGCTTTCGGTGCAGCTCGTTTATCTTGTCTCATTTCACGCTTAATAATAATTACTCCGAATCTGGGCGACCACGCCGGGAAACCGCTTGTGCAAGGAACTCCGAGAACTGGGCGACGGGCATCGAGCCCAGGTCAGCACCTTCACGGGTACGCACAGCGACAGTCTGCATCTCGACTTCCCGATCTCCAATAACCAAGAGATAGGGAACCTTGAGCAAAGTATGCTCGCGGATTTTAAAGCCGATCTTTTCATTTCTCAAGTCGGACTTGGCACGAAATCCGCTTTGATTGAGAGTTTTTTCGACCTCAAGGGCAAAATCTGCCTGTTTATCAGTGATATTCATCACCACTGCCTGGGTCGGAGCCAGCCACGCAGGGAATGCACCCTCGTAGTGCTCGATCAAAATACCGACGAAACGCTCGAAGGAACCGAGGATCGCCCGGTGCAGCATCACTGGGTGCTTGCGACTGTTGTCTTCGGACACGTATTCGGCGCCCAGACGGATCGGCAAGTTGAAATCGAGCTGCAAGGTACCACACTGCCAGACACGACCCAGGCAATCTTTCAGCGAGAATTCGATTTTCGGACCATAGAAGGCCCCCTCGCCTGGCTGCAGATCATAAGGCAGGCCGGCGCTGTCGAGTGCGGCAGCCAGTGCCGTTTCAGCACGATCCCACAGCTCGTCGGAACCCACGCGCTTTTCAGGACGAGTGGAAAGCTTCATCTCGATGTCTTTGAAGCCGAAGTCGGCATAGACATCCATGGTCAGCTTGATGAAAGCGGCGGACTCAGCCTGCATCTGCTCTTCAGTACAGAAGATGTGGGCATCGTCCTGGGTGAACGCACGCACACGCATGATGCCGTGCAGAGCACCCGACGGCTCGTTACGGTGGCAGGCACCAAACTCAGCCAGGCGCATTGGCAGCTCGCGGTAGCTCTTGAGCCCCTGGTTGAACACCTGCACGTGGCACGGGCAGTTCATCGGCTTGATTGCGTAGTCGCGGCTTTCCGACTCAGTGGTGAACATGTTGTCGGCGTAGTTGGCCCAGTGCCCGGATTTCTCCCACAGGCTGCGATCGACCACCTGCGGAGTCTTGATCTCCAGGTAGCCGTTATCGCGCTGGATCTTGCGCATGTACTGCTCAAGTACTTGGTACAGGGTCCAGCCATTCGGGTGCCAGAACACCATACCCGGTGCTTCTTCCTGGGTATGGAACAGGCCAAGACGCTTGCCAATCTTGCGATGGTCGCGTTTTTCCGCCTCTTCGATGCGCTGGATGTACGCCGCCAATTGCTTCTTGTCCGCCCAAGCGGTGCCATAAACGCGCTGCAACTGCTCGTTTTTAGCATCACCACGCCAGTAGGCGCCGGACAGCTTGGTCAACTTGAACGACTTGAGGAAACGCGTGTTCGGCACGTGCGGGCCACGGCACATGTCGACGTATTCTTCGTGGTAGTACAGGCCCATGGCCTGTTCGTTCGGCATGTCCTCGACCAGACGCAGCTTGTAGTCTTCGCCGCGAGCCGTGAACACGTCGATCACTTCCGCACGCGGAGTGACTTTCTTGATGACGTCGTAATCTTTTTCGATCAGCTGCTGCATGCGCTGTTCGATGGCGGCCATGTCGTCCGGAGTGAAAGGACGCTCATAGGCGATATCGTAATAGAAGCCTTCATCGATCACTGGACCGATAACCATCTTGGCCGTCGGGTACAGCTGCTTGACCGCATGGCCAACCAAGTGAGCGCAAGAGTGGCGAATGATCTCCAGCCCCTCTTCATCCTTTGGCGTAATGATTTGCAAGGACGCGTCGCTGTCGATCAAGTCGCAGGCATCGACCAGCTTACCATTGACCTTGCCGGCCACAGTGGCCTTGGCCAAGCCGGCGCCGATGGACGCGGCGACCTCGGCTACGGATACCGGGTGATCGAATGAACGCTGACTGCCGTCGGGAAGAGTAATAGTTGGCATGGCGCCTCCTCTCCTAGTGGTGACCCCTACCAAAGGTCACGTGGGTTGGGATGAGCCAGTACGCGATTCAGTCCAGGCCATTGAGTGATCAACGCCTGCCTTACAGCGGCAGGAGCCTTGCGGCCAACCGGGAAACCGAACCAGAGTGACTGGGGTTCACATCAAAAAGAATCATGAGGCATAAACTGCGAGGGGAATTGAAGTACACCCAAAGCCTGAAAACACCCAAGGGGCGGCATGCTAGCACAGATGAACGGTCATCGCTGCGCCGGGAATACGGAAACCCGGCGCCAGGTGTTTTCACCAGGAAAGTGAACTTGCGATATACGCAGGGCCTCAAATAAACGGAGAATTGCCGTCCTTGCTATCGACTTCAGGAGAGCTCGAGTCATGCGTCTTATCAAACTTTTTGCCGCCGTCGCCCCATTTGCCCTGTTGCTGCCCCTCAGCGCAAACGCTGCCTGGCCCGCCGGGGCACGTGCTGACTATATGAAGGACTGCACCGCAGCTGCCAGCCAGAGCGTGGATGCCAAGAGCGCCGAGAAGCACTGCGCTTGTGGCGCGGAAAAGCTCAACGAAAAATTCACCACTGAGCAAATCTCGGAATTGATGAGCAAGCAGAAACAACCGAGCGCGGAACTCAGAACCAAAGCGCTGGATGCGATTGCCGCTTGCCGAGTCGTCAAGTAACCCGGCGACACTCGGATTCTTGCTGTTTTGAGGGCTGAAAATCAGCTGAAATACTGACTTCCCTCACAATAAATGCAGCTTTTACGGTTTTTTTATCGCCGATTATTTTCCGCCAAAGTCCCTTAAATCGGGGCTTCCAGCGGATCCGATCAGCAAAATGAGTTCAACCACTGGGCAAACAGCACTGAGAGGGGGCTCCCAAGTCGAACATTTCGACTATGATAGCTCGGTGTGCCCAGTTGGCCTGAGCAACACAGCACTACTGAAAATATATGTTTCTTGGAGATACACCATGTCTAATCGCCAAACCGGCACCGTAAAATGGTTCAACGATGAAAAAGGCTTCGGCTTCATCACTCCTCAAGGTGGCGGTGACGACCTGTTCGTACACTTCAAAGCTATTGAAAGCGACGGTTTCAAAAGCCTGAAAGAAGGCCAAACCGTTTCCTTCGTGGCTGAGAAAGGCCAAAAGGGTATGCAAGCTGCACAAGTTCGCCCAGAGTAAAATCTACGCGAGCTAAAAAAACCCCGTCCATGTGACGGGGTTTTTTATGGGCGCGACAAAAACCTCAAGTCATCAACCGCAGTTGACGCGGGTGATCACCAGGTTGGCATCGGTATTGAGGTTCAGGCGATCGGAGCGGTACTCCAACGTGATCATGTCGTTGGGCTTGAGGATTCGTGCATTCTGCGCCCCAGCACGGGTACGGGCCTGCTCAAGCAACTCCGGAGATGCGGTCTTGCCGATAGAAAATTCAGCGCCCTTCGCTTCACAGCGGGTGTATACGGGCTCAGTGGCCACAGGGTCTTTGGCTGCCCCTGAGGTGCTGCAACCTGCGAGCACGACCGCCGCCAACAAGGTTCCGAATGATGCGAGCTTCCAAGGCATGAAGCCTCCTTTCTAAAAATAAGCAGAGTTCGTGCGACAGCGCGCTGCGCGTTTGGTTGCAAAAACGAAATGGCCTTTTGCCCTATCGTCACGCAGTAGGCAAGTCTGCCTCAGAGCAGCGCAGGCGTTCACCCGGCAATCGTGACTGAATATGAACAGGCCTCAATAGATGTCGATGTAGTCAAAAGCGGGCTTGGGCCAATTCTGTTTCAATGCATTGAAAATCTGCATGACCCAGACTTCATCGCTGGCCGCGACCAACCCGACATAGCCAGAACCGGCCGCCCAGGTCTCCAATCGAAACAGCAGGCCGTCAATATCAACGCCCCCGACCACGCCGGATGAGATATAGGCAATGCCGCCCTTGGTGACGCGCAGTTGGGCGTGCACATTGTCGCTGGCTGACGCCAGAAGCTGACGCACCGACTCAAGGGTCAAGGCCTCAGGGTTGTTCAAATCAATCTGCACAGGGGTTTCCTTTAAAACAGGCAAAGCGCAAGTGTCGCACAGCCCCTCCCCCATGCCTAAGTCGGAGTGCTAAAAGGCCCGCAAGGTGTTTAACTCTGCGCTCGGCAGCCCTTCGCCCTGCCCCTATCCTGGCAACCGCCTTTATTTGAATTCGTGAGACCGTCATGGCCACCGTGAGTATCGACGCCGACATCAAAGCCAAATGGCCACAGGGCCATTGCTCCTACAGCCCCGGGAGCCCCGAGGAGCTGGCAATCATCGGTATAGACCTGCTGGTCAAGGAATTGGGCACGCAAGCAGCCCAGGCCTTTATTACCCAGGTATTTGAAAAGTACCCCGCCGACTACCCGGGCACACAAGACACGGAAAGAGAGTAACCCGCGCAGTCGCCTGCGCGGGCCAGGCTCATTTGAGGCGGGCCAGGCGCTCGGTCAGCAAATCGAAGAAGCCTTGGGCATCGCCATTTTCAACCCAAAATACGTTCTTTTCCTGCTTCAAGCCGTCATACCAGTCGACGATGGTCTGGCCGAAGGTCGGCCCCTCGCGACTGTCGATGACCATATTGGCCTGACGGCCGCTGAACAGCTCAGGCTTGAGCAGGTAAGCGATCACTGTGGCGTCATGCACCGGGCCGCCCGGGATCCCGTAGTGTTCCATATCGCCCTTGACGTACTCATTGAGAATATCGCCCACGACCTTGCTGGCGTTGTTCTTCAGCGCGGCAATTTTCTGCAGCCGCGTCTCGCTGGTGAGCACTTTATGGGTCACATCCAGCGGCAGGTAGGTGAGCTTGACGCCACTGTTGAGCACCACCTCAGCGGCCTGCGGATCGGCAAACAGATTAAACTCCGCCACCGGCGTAATGTTGCCCCCGTTGAAATGCGCGCCCCCCATGACCACCACTTCTTTGATGCCTTGAGTGATCTCCGGCGCCTGGATCAGCGCCAGGGCCAGGTTGGTTTGCGGCCCGAGCATGGCGATGGTGATGCTATGGGGCTTGGCTTCGCGCAGCGTGTCGATCAAGTAGTTGACCGCATTGCCCTGGGCCAGTGCAGCCCTGGGCTCATGCACGGTCACACCGGAAATCCCTTCCTTGCCATGGATGTTCTCGGCGTAGATTGGCGTGCGCAAGAGCGGCTTGGGCGCACCGGCATACACAGGCACCTCCTCACGCCCTGCCCACTCTCGCGCCAACCGCGCGTTGCGCGACGTCTTGTCCAGCCGCACGTTACCCGCCACCGTGGTCAGGGCACGGACGTGCAACTCTTCCGGCGATGCCAGGGCAAACAGCAAGGCGACGACGTCGTCGGCGCCCGGGTCAGTGTCGATGATCAGGTCAATCTTTTCCGCCGCCTGGGCGCCGGTAGCAGTGAGCAGAGTCAAAAGCAGCAGGCTCCGAGTCCAGTGTTGAAATAGCTGAGCATAGCGTCGCATGGCGCACTCCTTGTGCGTGGGAAAGAAAGGCTGGAGAGCTAGAACGTCACTCCCGCAATCAGGGCGATATTGCAATAAGGCTGGCATTCGCCGGTACGGACCACGGCCCGCGCCTGGCGACTGAGGACTTTAAGCGCCTCATGCCCCAGCCACTCACGCTGCCCTAACTCGCCGCTGGCGTTAAGCCCATCCAGGGCTGCAAGGGCCGGTGACTGTTTGTCCAGGAGCTCGCGCGCCAGCACATGGCTTTCGACCTGCATTTCGCTGAGCACCACTGTCAGGGTCCCAATAAAATCAGGCACGCCCTGGGTCAGCGCCAAGTCAATCAACTCGACGCCCGGTGGTATCGGCAGGCCGGCATCGCCGATCACCACGATGTCACCGTGCCCCAGCGAAGCGATCAGCCGCGACAAGGCGACATTGAGCAAAGGTGTTTTTTTCATGATGGGGAAAAGGCCTGCACGTCAGACAACGTAGGAATGGAGGGTTGCGCCCCGGCACGGGTCACCGACAGTGCAGCAGCCACTTGGCCAAAGCGAATGGCCTCGGCCTCGCTTTTACCAGCAGCCAGGGCCGCCGCAAAACCGCCGACAAAGGTGTCCCCCGCTGCTGTGGTATCGAGTGCCTTGACCTTGGGTGCGGGGAAATGCTCAAAACCCTGGCCATTGGCAAACAGCGAGCCTTGAGCGCCCAACGTGATGATCACCTTGCCCGCCCCGGCCGCCAGCAAATGCCCGGCGGCGACCTCGGCACTCGCCAGGGAATCCACCGCCACACCGCTAAGCGCCGAGGCTTCGCTTTCATTGGGGATCAGGTAATCAATGGCCGCGTACCACTCGGCCGGCAGCGGGCCGCTGGCGGGGGCTGGATTGAGGATCACTGTCTTGCCCAACTCACGACTGCGCTTGAGGGTATGACCCACAGTCGCCATCGGCACTTCCAACTGACAGATGACCACGTCCGCGTCCTGCAGCACGCTGTCGGCCTGGGCAACCACTTCAGGGCTGATCTGACCGTTGCCACCCGCCACAATCACAATGGCGTTCTGGCTGCTGTCATCCACCACGATCAGCGCCACGCCGCTGGAGCCCTCGACGGCACGAACCGCCCGGCAATCAATCCCCTCGACCAGCAAGGCTCCACGCAACTGTTCGCCATAGGCGTCATCGCCGACGCAGCCGACCATCGCCACCTCAGCGCCCAGGCGGGCAGCCGCCACGGCCTGGTTGGCGCCCTTGCCACCGGGCACAGTGGCAAATGACTTGCCGATCAGGGTCTCACCGCCCCGGGGCAGGCGTTCGGCCCGAGTCACCAGGTCCATGTTGAGGCTGCCCACGATCACTACTTTTGCTGGCATACATCGATACTCATCAGTTCGGTTCAGCGGTATTCGGCAAAGGCACCCGCAAGCGGTGCCGTCGACTCTCGCAAGACAATATTCGGCGTCACAATACGTTGCTCAGTCGGCAAGCTCGGGCTGGCGATCCGGCGCAACAGCAACTCTGCCGCGATCTCCCCCAGTTGCAGGATCGACTGGCCGACCGTGGTCAGTGCCGGGTACACATAACGGCTCATCTGGATGTCATCGAAGCCGATCACCGACAGCTCGCTGGGCACACGAATGTTGCGCTCAGCCGCCGCACGCAGCACACCGATGCCCATCATGTCGTTGCTGGCAAAGATCGCACTCGGCGCCTGTCGCTCCAGCAACTGCGCGGCTGCGCTGTAGCCACCGGGGCTGGTGAAATCGCTTTCGATAATGCGTTCGGCGGGCACTTCGATCCCCGCCTCTTCCAGGGCACGGCAGAATCCGGCCAGGCGCATCTGCGCCACGCTGGTGTAGACAGGGCCGCCAATGCAGGCGATGTCTCGATGTCCCAACTCCAGCAAATGCCGGGTCGCCAGGTAGGCGCCGTACTCGTGATCGATACGCACCAGGTCGGCGTCAACACCTTCCAGTCCACGGTCGACGATCACCATCGGCGTGCGCACCCCGGCCAAGCCCTCGGCCAACCCGCCGTCGCCACCGGCCGAGGTCACGATCAGGCCGTCGATGCGCTTCTCCAGCAACACCCGCAAGTAGCTGCGCTGCTTGTCCGGGTTATCGTCGGAATTGCACAGAATCACGCAGTAGCCGTTGCGCTCGCAATAATCCTCGATGCCCC
This sequence comes from Pseudomonas morbosilactucae, assembly GCF_023241715.1. Taxonomy (GTDB): domain Bacteria; phylum Pseudomonadota; class Gammaproteobacteria; order Pseudomonadales; family Pseudomonadaceae; genus Aquipseudomonas; species Aquipseudomonas morbosilactucae. Next base: position 5,945 of record NZ_JALQCW010000086.1, on the reverse strand, counting down.
GGGCCAGCTCGGCAAAGTACGGGTTGAGGCTATTGGGCACCAGCAAGCCGATGGTCGCCGTGGTCTTGGCCTTCAGTGAGCGGGCCACCGCACTGGGCACGTAGTCGAGGCGCTTGATGGCCTCCTCGACCTTGAGCCGCACCGGCTCACTGACCGGCCGGCTCTTGTTCACCACGTGAGAAACCGTGGTGTAGGAAATCCCCGCCAGCGCCGCCACATCCTTGATTGTTGCCATGAATCAAACCCGCCGATTTGCGCGCTGGCTGCGATAGGTGTCGAGCACCACGGCAATCACGATGACCGCGCCGGTAATGATGCGCTTGGTCGGTTCGCTCGCGCCGATTTGTGCAAGGCCGGCAGCCAGTACAGAGATAATCAAGACGCCAAAGAAGGTGCTGATCACCGAACCACGGCCCCCCATCAGGCTGGTGCCACCAATCACCACCGCAGCGATGACCTGCAACTCCAGGCCGGAGCCCGCATTCGGATCTGCCGCTTCCAGGCGAGAAATCTGAAACAGTGCAGCAATGCCCGCCAACAAACCCATCAGACTGAAGACCAGGATCTTGTAGGGTTTGGGGTTGATCCCCGCCAGGCGCACCGCTTCTTCGTTGGTACCGATACCGATCAGGTAGCGACCGAACACGGTTCGGGTCAGCACAGCCTGGGCGATGAAGATAATCAGCAGCGCAATGATAAACGATGGCGAAATGCCAAAGGCGATGGGATTGGACAACCAGGCAAACGCATCGCCAATGTACGCCGTGCGCGAGCCGGTCATTTGATAGGCCACGCCCCGGGCCATCTCCAGCACCCCCAGCGACACGATAAACGACGGAATACGCCAGGCCACGGTAATCGAACCGGTGATGGTGCCCGCCAGCGCAGCGCAGCCCATGCCCAGCAGTGCAGCCGGCAATACGCCCCAGCCCCAGCCGAGAATCGCCACGCTGACCGTCGACGCTGCCAGAGCCAGTACCGAGCCCACGGACAGGTCGATCCCGCCGATGATCAGGACGAACGTCATGCCCACCGCCAACACCATCAAGTCGGGAATCTGGTTGGCCAGGGTGCTGAAGGTGTCATAGGACAGAAAATGACTGCTCAGGCTGGAGAACAGAATGATCATGGCCAGCAAGGCGCCGGCCAGCCCCAGGTAAGTCCCCAGGCCGTAGTAATTGCCGCCGCGCTTGGCGCTTGCAGGTGGAGTTTTCATGGTGCGTTCCTAGGCGCCGCTTCATTGAGCAGCGCATCACGTTTTTGGTAGCCGGCAAAAGCCGCGGCAAGCAGTTCGTCCTGGGTCCAGCTGTCACGCTCGAACGTGTCAATCAGGCGCCCGGCGGACAGTACGCCGATGCGATCGCAGATCAGCATCAGTTCCCGCAGGTCACTGGAGACCACCACCAAGGCCTTGCCCTGGCGGGTCAGTTCGCCCAGCAAGGCGTAGATATCGAACTTGGCCCCCACGTCGATGCCGCGGGTGGGTTCGTCGAACAGCAGCACCGAGCAATCACGCTCCAGCCAGCGACCGATCACCACTTTCTGCTGGTTGCCGCCCGACAACTCGGACACCAACTGCCCCGGACCGGAACTGCGGATGTGCATTGCATCGATCTGACGCTGGGCCAGCCGTGCTTCGTTCCCAGCATCGACCAGCCCCGCGCGGGAGATGGCCGGCATATTGCCCAAGGCAATATTGGCGCTGATGGATTGGCTCAGCAGCAAGCCCTCGCCCTTGCGGTCCTCGGTGATCAAGGCAATGCCATGAGCCACCGCATCGGCTGGCGAGCGAATGCTCACGACTTGAGCCGGCGACCCCAGGGCCAAGGTGCCGCTGTCGGCGGTATCAGCGCCGAAGATCAGGCGCAGCAACTCCGTACGGCCTGCACCGATCAGCCCGGAAATCCCGAAGATTTCCCCGCTGCGCACCTCGAACGAAACGTCACGAACCTTATCCGAACGGCTCAGCCCGGTGACCGTCAGCGCCGGCGCACCGATCTGCCGCCGGCCCAAGTCGATGTGCTCGCCCAGCTCGCGCCCAACCATCAGGTTGACCAGTTGCTCACTGTTGTAATTGGCCATCGGCTCGACACAGACCAGGCAACCGTCGCGCAATACCGCAATGCGCTGGGCAACCCGGGCCAGCTCTTCGAGCCGATGAGAGATGTAAATGATCGATACGCCCCGGGCCTGCAAGCGAGTGATCTGTTCGAAAAGCATTTCCACTTCACGCGAGGTCAGCATGGCCGTGGGTTCATCGAGAATCAGCACGTGGCAATCGCCGATCAGGTTGCGGGCGATTTCCACCATCTGTTGGTGGCCGATACCCAACTCGCCGACCAGGGTGTCTGGGTCGATGGCATCCAGCCCCACCTGGGCCATGGCCTCGATCGCCGCCTCGCGCAGTTGCTTGCGGCTGATCCAGCCAGCGCGACTGGGCAGGTTGTCGAGAAACAGGTTTTCGGCCACCGACAGGGTCGGCAACAGATTGAGTTCCTGCATGACCATGCGGATGCCGGCCTCTTCGGCCTGGGTCCGGCTGCCGGGTCGGTAATCCTGGCCGTTGAACTGCATCTGCCCGGTGGTGGGTGTGACCAGGCCGCCGATGATCTTGGACAGGGTGCTTTTGCCGGCACCGTTTTCGCCGGTCAAGGCCAGCACTTCACCGCGCATCAAGGTCAGGTCGATGCCAGTGAGTACAGGTTGTGCATAGGTCTTGCCGATACCGCTGACCGAAAGGACAGGGTTCGCAGCAGAAACTGCCATAAGAAACTCTCCATGCGCCCGCCCCTGAGGGACGGACGCCGTTGCGCCGCCTGGACGACTACTTGGTCACCAGCTCAACCGGAGTTTCGATCACGCCATTGGCGCCACCGTCGATTTTCTCGCCCTTGAGCATTTTCAGGGCGGTCTCGATACCGAACACCGCCTGCTTGGCAGCAAACTGGTCAGCGGTGGCCAATACCCGGCCGTCGTTGAGCATCGGCTTGATGGCGTTGATGTTGTCGTAACCCACCACCTGCACCTTGCCCGCCTTACCCGCAGCTCGTACCGCCGATACCGCGCCCACCGCCATGCTGTCGTTGCCGGCCAGCAAGGCCTTGAGGTTCGGGTATTCGCTCAGCATCGCCGCGGCGACACGGTTGCCGGCGTTGATCTCCCAATCGCCGGACTGCAGGGACACCACCTTGATCTGCGCCGCTTCCATCGCATCCTTGAAGCCTGCGGTGCGCTGTTGGGCGTTGGTGGTGGTGGAAACCCCTTCAATGATGCCGACTTCGTCACCGGCCTTGAGCTGCTTGGCCAGGTACTCGCCCACCAGGCGCGCACCCTTGCGGTTATCCGGGCCTACGAATGGCACGCTGATGTTCTTGCTCTTGAGGACCGCCGGGTCCAGCTGATTGTCGATGTTGATCACGGTGATACCGGCATCCACGGCTTTCTTGATCACCGGCACCATGGCCTTGGAGTCGGCCGGGGCAATGACCAGCGCGTTGACCTTGGACACGATCATCTGCTCGACAATACGAATCTGGTTGGCGGTATCGGTCTCGTCCTTGATGCCATTGGACACCAGGTCGAAATCGGCGGAATGGGCTTTCTGATACGCCTTGGCGCCGTCTTCCATGGTCAGGAAGAATTCGTTGGCCAGGGACTTCATGACCAGGGCGACCTTGGGTTTTTCAGTGGTTTCGGCGTAAGCCGAAGAGAGAGGCAGCGCAGCGGATGCCGCGGCAAGCACAGCGACAGCAAGAAGACGTCCAGCGAATGGCAGCTTCATGGGTTCACTCCGATCTTATGATTATTGTGAGCAACGCTTGCGCAAAACAGACTTGGGCACTGATGACGGACAACTAGCCTGAACCGAAGCCAAACTGGAAGAACGCCTCAGACTTGAAGGTTTCCAGGAGTAGCAAACGTTTGCGTAGAGCGGACTATGCGAACCTGTCGGGGATTTGTCAACGAGAGAAAAGCGCTCTGCAGGGCTGCAAAAGCGCATAGGCCTAGCGCGCCCTGGCGGTGCGCGCCTTTCCAGCCTGGGGGCGACTCAGACGGAGGTGCTGATCAGCCCGCCGGAGGTCGAATCCTTGCTGAGTTCTTTGACCAGGTTGGCCACCACCTCTTGCAGGACGCTACTGACATCGGCGATCTGGCCCTGGATCGCCATCACCACCGTGGTCTTGGCTTCCGGGGTCGGGTAATCCGCGGCCTGGGCAGCGGCCAGTTGCTCCCGGAGTTGCTTGAGCTGTTCTTGCAGCTCCTTCATCCGCTTGAGCAGGATCTGCGCAGCAGCACTCAGGTCGGAGCGCTCAGTGTCTTCAGTCTTCGTGTCCTGGCTCAGAGAGCTGATGCTCACCTTCAACTTGCCGTCTTCATCCACCCCTTGCGTTGACGCCTCATCCTGCGCCTCTAGAGACAAGGGCAATTTGGCACTGAGAGTGATCGCACCTGAGGGCGGAAAACCAACAGAAAGGGACATGTGAACTCCTAAGAAAAAAGATCCTAAACGGGCATCGGCCACGGCAGGACTTTCTTTAACTCACTTCGTCTCCACCCTCCCGCTCCACTGCGCAGCATGTCCGGCAAACACCTTCGGATTGCCGAACAAAGGATTCTGAAATATTCGGAAACCCGGACACAGAAACACCCAGCGCCTTTCAGAAAACAAAATAAATACATATAAATCAATAACTTAAAAGTTATTTCAGATCGAGGCAGGACTGGTACAGATCCTGCTCATCCGTCTGGCCCCACCGCGTTCAGATCTGCCGCGGGGTGTTTCTAGATGAACCTGCATCAGCACCGTCTCACCACTAGAGAGAAAAATAATGAAATCTGCCTTCAACACTTTGGTTCCGGGCGCTTTGGCCCTCCTGCTGCTCCTGCCAACCGCACTGCACGCAAAAGAAGTCGAAAACAAACAGAAACTCTCCAATGTCGTGGTACTCGCCACCGGCGGCACCATTGCAGGCGCGGGCGCCAGCTCGGCCAACAGCGCCACTTACCAAGCCGCCAAAGTCGGTATCGAGCAACTGATCGCCGGCATCCCCGAATTGAGCCAACTGGCCAATGTGCGTGGCGAACAAGTGATGCAGATCGCCTCCGAAAGCATCACCAACGACAACCTGCTGCAACTGGGCCGTCGTGTCGCCGAACTGGCCGACAGCAAAGACGTTGATGGCATCGTCATCACCCACGGCACCGACACCCTGGAAGAAACCGCCTACTTCCTGAACCTGGTGGAAAAAACCGACAAGCCAATCATCGTGGTCGGCTCCATGCGTCCAGGCACCGCCATGTCCGCCGACGGCATGCTCAACCTGTACAACGCCGTGGCTGTGGCCGGTAGCAAAGAAGCACGGGGCAAAGGCGTGCTGGTTACCATGAACGACGAGATCCAGTCGGGTCGCGACGTGAGCAAAATGGTCAACATCAAAACTGAAGCGTTCAAAAGCGCCTGGGGCCCAATGGGCATGGTCGTGGAAGGCAAATCCTACTGGTTCCGCCTGCCAGCCAAGCGCCACACCCAGGATTCGGAATTCGATATCAAGACCATCAAGAGCCTGCCTGACGTAGAAATCGCCTACGGCTACGGCAACGTCAGCGACACCGCCTACAAGGCCTTGGCCCAGTCTGGCGCCAAAGCCATCATCCACGCCGGCACTGGCAACGGTTCGGTGTCTTCGCGCGTCGTTCCAGCCCTGCAAGAGCTGCGCAAAAATGGCGTGCAGATCATTCGCTCCTCCCACGTGAATGCCGGCGGTTTCGTCCTGCGCAACGCAGAACAGCCTGACGACAAATACGACTGGGTCGTTGCCCACGACCTGAACCCACAGAAAGCCCGCATCCTGGCCATGGTCGCCCTGACCAAGACTCAGGACAGCAAAGAATTGCAGCGCATCTTCTGGGAATACTGATCCACCTCGCCCGGCCGCTCAGGTCGG
>NZ_JALQCW010000085.1 GCF_023241715.1 Pseudomonas morbosilactucae | reverse complement strand
TCGCCGCTGACCTGCGCAAAGAGATCTTCCGCATGCTTGGCGAGGGCAAGGACAACCAGCAGATCATCGACTTCATGGTGGACCGCTATGGCGACTTCGTTCGCTACAAGCCGGCTCTCACCGGAAAAACCGCCTTGCTCTGGTTTGGTCCCGCCGGCCTGTTGCTGGGCGGTGTGCTGATCATTGCCGTGATCGTCCGGCGTCGGCGCGTTGAGCGCAGCGACAGCCCGAACACGCTTTCTGTCGACGAGCGCCAGCGCCTCGACCAACTGTTGGAAAAAGACCGCGAATGATTGATTTCTGGCTTGCTGCAGGCCTGCTGCTCCTGGTGGCCCTGAGTTTTCTGTTGATCCCCATCTTGCGTGTACGCCGTGCCCAGCGTGAAGAGGATCGTACCGCGCTAAACGTGGCGCTTTATCAAGAACGCGTGGCCGAGTTGCAGGGCCAGCAGGCCGAGGGCGTGCTGAATGCCGAGCAGATGGACAGTGGCCGTGCCGAAGCAGCTCGCGAGTTGCTGGCCGATACCGAAGGCTTGGCGCCGGCCCGGGTGTCCCGATTGGGCAAGCCTTTGCCGCTGCTGGCGGCGATTTTGGTGCCGGTGCTGGGCCTGGGTTTGTACCTGCATTTTGGTGCCAGCGACAAAGTCGAGCTGACCCGGGAATTTGCCCAGGCGCCGCAGTCCATGGAAGAGATGACCCGCCGCCTGGAGCGCGCCGTGGCCGCGCAACCGGATTCCGCCGAGGGCTTGTACTTCCTCGGGCGGACCTACATGGCCCAGGACCGTCCAGCGGACGCGGCGAAGATCTTCGAACGCACTGTGGCCCTGGCCGGGCGTCAGCCGGAGCTGTTGGGGCAGTGGGCCCAGGCCCAGTACTTTGCCGATAACAAGCAATGGTCGGACAAGGTCCAGGCCCTGACCGACGAAGCCCTGAAGGCGGATCCCAAGGAAGTCACCAGCCTCGGCCTGCTGGGCATCGCCGCCTTCGAAGGGCAGCGTTATCAGGAGGCCATTGATTACTGGACGCGCCTGCTGGCCCAGCTGCCGGCGGACGATAATTCCCGTGCTGCCCTGCAAGGCGGCATCGAGCGGGCCAGCGAGAAGCTGGTAGCCAACGGCGGCAAGGTGGCCCAGGCACCGGTGGCCACTGCCAAGGCGGCATTGCTCAAGGTGCGGGTCGACCTGGCGGCGGAGCTCAAGGCCAAGGTCCAACCGGGTGATAGCGTGTTTATCTTCGCCCGCGCCACTCAGGGGCCGCCCGCGCCATTGGCGGCCAAGCGCCTGACCGTGGCCGACCTGCCGGCCACCGTCGAATTGGGTGATGCCGACGCGATGATGCCGCAGTTGAAACTGTCGAACTTCCCTGAAGTCCAATTGGTGGCACGCATATCCCGTGCAGGCCAGCCCACTGCCGGCGAGTGGATCGGTCGCAGCCAATCTTTGCCCCCCATTTCGACAACTATCCACAACCTGATTATCGATACACCAGAACACATGACAGGCGACTAGGGTATGTGTTAGGTGACAGTGTCTAGATGAGGCCGCACACAGGATAGAGCCGGATAGGGATCAACGACTTCTTTGACTACCGCTTCGATGCAATGTCGTTTAGCGGCTCTAGGTACGACAGCCTGGGGCGCGAAAGGGAAGCGTTTTGCCTATACAGCCTAAGGTCGTCTACATGAGCACGTTGAGGTAGGCCATTCATCTGGGGGCGGCTGCGAAACCCACTGGTTAAGCGGTTTGAGGTACAAAAAAGACGTCCGTGGACGTCTTTTGAGGTGGATATTCAAAAACTTAACTACAGAGCAACCGTAACGCAGGTGATGTCAGTGCCTGTGGGGCGCTTTGCCTACGCACTCATGGGTGCTTACTTCGACATCCAGACGATGACGGCCTTATAGTCGTCTGTAGTGCAATCCATGCATAGGCCGCGTGCAGGCATAGCATTAAACCCTTCGGTAACATGCTTTACCAATGTGTCAATCCCTTTGTCCAGGCGGGTGTTCCATGCCGCCTGGTCGCCTTTTTTCGGAGCAGTTGGAAGTTGTCCGCTATGGCACATAGTGCAACTACGATTGAATATGGCTTCTGGCTCTTGCGCGGCCTCGGCAGAAGCAAAAAAAACTAGGCATACAGCAGCGACAACGTTTTTCAAGGTTTATCCCTATGGTTCTTGTATTAAGGCTTTGTCGACGACTGACGATATCCAACCCAATAACTGCGACAAACTGCGATGTATTGGGTTTCTCATCTTTAGGCGTCGGCGATAGTTGCCTGTGACGGAGTGTCGCAATCGACCAAGCATGCATCGTGCCAATTTAAGCGACGACTTTATTTTCGAGTTTTTTGCTTCTACGAGTTTGGCGCATCCTGAAGGGATAAAAAGAAGTGAAACAATTAGGGGGGGGGTAGTTGGAGCAAAAATTGCATGAGTGGAGCTGCGCACTGAATACAAAAACGCAGATTGACAGGCAAGTTCACCCGGAGATTTTTGGCATGTTCAAGCAACACACTTCCGCAGCCCTGCGAGGCAACTTCATTTGATGCAGAGTCTGATGGTGCGGCTGATCAACAGCCAGGACCCCGAGATGCTGCGGGCGGCGTTGCGCTGGCTATACAGCTTTGTGCGTCCGCATCGACTAGCGATCGCTGGGTTGCTCGGCTTGTCGATTAGCGCCTCGCTTTTGGTGTTGTTACAGCCGTGGCTGACCAAATTGCTGATTGATGATGGGTTGCTGGCGCGAGACTTTTCCAAGCTGGTATGGATCGCTGGCCTGATGATCGTTACTGGCCTGCTTGGAACGGCGCTTTCGGGGATCAATCGCTACTTGCACACCCGTTTGTCCGGACGAATTCTGTTCGCACTGCGTGACGACCTTTATCGGCACCTGCAGACCTTGTCTCCGAGCTTCTACGGGCAGCGCCGCATCGGTGATCTGATGTCGCGCCTCGACGGTGATGTTGCCGAGATTCAGCGCTTTGCCGTGGACTCGTTGTTTTCCGCCGTATCGAGCGTGGTCGGCCTGGTCTGCGCAGTGGTGATGTTACTGACGCTGTCCTGGAAGTTGTCACTGCTGGTGTTGGTGCTGATTCCTCTCGATATCCTCTGGTTGCGCTGGATGCGGCGAAAAGTCGAACGCGATGTGCGCCAGTTGCGCGAGCGTTCCGCAGATGTGTCGTCTTTTATGGTCGAGACGTTGCCAGTGATGAAGTTCATCCAGTCGGCCGGTCAGCAGCAACGGGAGTCCCGTCGGCTTGAGATGTTGGGGCAGGGCTATATGGGGCAGTTATTACGCCTGCAAATTACCGAGTTTTTTACCCAGGCCGTGCCTGGCACGCTGACCTCGCTTGCACGCGCTTGCGCTTTCCTGATCGGTGGTTACTGGGTCGTGCAGGGCGCTTGGCAACTCGGCGCACTCATTGCGTTTTCCACTTACCTGGGGATGGCCGTAGGGCCGGTTCAGAGTCTGCTCGGACTCTACGTCGCGATTCAGAGGATGACCGTCAGCCTCGGGCGTGTCATGGAGTTGCGCGGCGAAGCGCCTCAAATATTCAGCCCAGCCATACCTAAACCGATACCGGCTGGCGGTGAGTTGCGTTTCGATGGGGTGCACTTCAGTTACCCTGATCGTTCGAGCATCCTACGTGGCATCGATGCCTGTATTCCTTATGGCGTGAAAGTCGCACTGAGTGGCAGCTCCGGTGTGGGCAAGTCGACATTGATCGACCTGCTGCAACGGCATCACGACCCGCAGGCCGGCCGGGTATTGCTGGGCGACGTGGATCTGCGCGAGCTCGACCTGTGTGAGCTGCGACGGCGGATTGCGGTGGTCAGTCAGGATATCGTCTTGTTTCGTGGCAGCCTTGCCGACAATCTGGCTTATGCCGTACCGGATGCCAGCCGTGAAGCCATCGCCACCGTGGCGCGACTGGCGCAGCTCGAGAGTCTGATCACGTCTCTGCCGGAAGGTTTGGACAGTTCTCTGGGCGAGCGCGGTCAACAGCTGTCCGGTGGGCAAAGGCAGCGCATCGCCATTGCTCGTGCGCTGCTGCAGGACCCGTTGATTCTGGTGTTGGACGAAGCGACATCTGCGGTGGATGAAGTCACCGAGCGTGAAGTCATTGACGCCATTGACCGCCTATTTTCAGAGCGCACGCGGATCCTGATCAGTCATCGCCCATCCACCCTGGCGAATGCAGACCTGTGTTTTGAACTGTTGGATGGGGTGCTGGTCCCGAAGGTGGTGCTGCATGAGGCCGTTCCCCGATGATGCGAATCAAAATCCTGATACTAGGCGCCGGGCCCGCAGGGGCGACGGCAGCCTTGGGGCTGCGCCGGCTCGGTTATCCTGTCTCGCTGGTCAGCGAGTGGCGTCGATTTTCCGCACTGGAGGGCGTATCGGTGCGCGTACTTGAGGCGCTGCGCGGAGTGGGGCTGCATCATGCCGTGGCGGATGCGACATTGCCGTCTCAGCGCCAGGTGGCATGGAACGGGCAACGTCATGCGCAGAATGTTGAGTTCTTATTGGACCGCCCGAGCTTCGATAAAGGTTTACGGGAGGACTTGCGCTTAGCTGGCGTCGAGTTGATTGAGGGGCGCGTGCTGAACGTTCAGACGTCAGCGACTGGGCACCAAGTGGACATCGAAGGGCGAGAACCCTTGAGCGTCGATTTTCTGATAGAGGCCCGTGGACGGCAGGCCCCCGCTCTCGGTAAGAGTGTGCGCGGGCCAGAGACGCTCAGCCTGTTGAATCGTTGGCAAGGCCAACCAGGTGTCATAGCCAGCGCCGTGGAAAGCCTGGACGACGGTTGGGTATGGATGGCCAGGCAGGCTGATGGCCAGTGCTACTGGCAATGGACGCTGGATGTCGCCAGCGCCGACCTGCCTGCCAAGCAGGATTTGCCCGGCTACTGTCTTCGGCGGCGTCGGGATTCTAGTATTGCGCAGGCTCTTTTTGGCCCACAGCCACGACTTGAGGATGTGCAGCTCCACGCGCGTAGCAGTACCGCTATTTTGAATCCGCAGGTTTGCGGCAATCATTGGATACGAATCGGTGATGCTGCGATGGCAGTGGACCCGCTTTCCGGTAACGGGATATTTCAGTCATTATCCTCCGCGTTACAAGCGCCGAGCGTTATCAACACCTTGTTACTTAAGCCAGAGCGCGCAGCGTTGGCCCAAAGTTTTCACCAGCGGCGGGTCGAGAATTTATTTCTGCGGTTCGCAAGGATCGGTCGTGATTTCTACCTCGATGAGCAGCGCTGGCAAGAGCAGCCGTTCTGGCTAGCGCGCCGGAAATGGCCCGACGCCGATGCTGCTCACGCCGAAGCTGACTTCAGCGCGTTAAGGATCGAGCGGGCACCTGTGCTGCAGGATGGTTTTGTAGTCGAGGCTGATGTGGTGATCACGCCGGATCAGCCATTGGGGGCCTGGTATGTACAGGGGGTCGAGCTCGCGCCGCTAGTACGGCGACTGCGCACGGAGTCCGCCGAACGGGTATTGGCTGGCTTGACGCTGGAGCAAGGGCGTATGGTTCGCAGCTGGCTGACGGCACAAGGCTACAAGCCCAGCTGATTCGGCCTGTACTCTGCTGATCTCAAGTAATGTCCATTCAATCTTCAGCGCTTATTTATCTTCTGGTCGACTATCTATCCGGTTGCATAAGCTCATCTGAGCGTTAGAAAACATTCATTGACTGAGTCTTTCAATTGGTCTGATGTCAGGCATTGCAAATTTATAAGTGTTCAATTATGAGACACTTTATTTGGTGGTTTTCTGTTATTGGACATGCTTTCTGGTGAGCATCCTTATAAAGCCAGCTTGGCACGTCTTGTGCTGCGATGTGAGGCGTTACACACGGCGAGTACAGCCAAATAATAATTTATATAGGTAAAGTTATGAGTGAGCTCTCAAAGTTTCTGCCAGACGAACTGTGGGAAAACTGCGTCTTCAACGGCACTTGGAAAAATATAACACCTGATGTGATTCCGGTGATGGAACCGGCAACAGGGGAATCGCTGGGGTCTGTCGGCATGGCCAATGCCGCGATGGTTCTAGAGGCTGCTCGCATAGCACGTAGCGTTCAAGCGAGTTGGTCTGATACCTCCTTTGAAGCGCGTGCTGTAATCGTGCGCAAAGCCGCTGAAATCGCCGAATTGCACTTCGACGAGATTGTCGAATGGCTGGTTAGAGAAAGTGGGTCGACACAGTTGAAGGCAGGGTTCGAAACCAGTGTAACGATCAAGGCATTGCATGAGAGCGCCACGATGCCAGGGCAGAGCCAGGGTGATGTATTGCCGAATGCGTCTGGAGCAAGGCGCCTGAGCCTCGCTCGGCGTCGGCCGTTGGGTGTCGTTGGGATTATCTCGCCGTTCAACTTTCCCCTGTATCTTGCTATGCGCTCGTCGCGCCTGCATTGGCCACCGGCAACAGCGTTGTACTGAAGCCGGATCCCCGCACTGCAGTTTGCGGCGGGTTGATTATTGCTCGTTTGTTTGAGCTTGCAGGGCTCCCGAAAGGCGTTTTGCACGTTCTGCCTGGTGCAGGCGAAGCGGGGGTTGCGTTGGTGGACTCGCCTGACGTGGCGATGATCCAGTTTACTGGATCCACTGCGGCCGGTCGAAAAGTCGGCGAAGCAGCGGGCCGCACCTTGAAAAAGGTATCGCTCGAGTTGGGTGGCAAGAATTCATTAATTGTATTGGACGACGCGAACCTAGATCTCGCTGTTGCCAACGCTATGTGGGGAACATTCCTGCACCAGGGGCAAATCTGTATGGCCACCGGCCGAATCCTGGTTCAGCGCGCCATTTATCCCGCCTTTTTGAACGCATTGATCGCCAAGGTGGGTACGCTCACCGTGGGTAATCCTGCAACGGAGAAAGTGTCTTTGGGGCCCCTCATCAATGCTCATCAACGTGACCAGGTGGCACAGGTCGTTTCTCGGGCCCAGCAATCGGGTGCGAAACTTGAGGTGGGCGGTTGCTACGAGGAGCTGTTTTTCCAGCCGACAGTGCTCAGTGGTATAACCTCGGATAATCCTGCGTTCCGTGAAGAGATTTTCGGGCCGGTGGCGGTCGTTGTGCCCTTCGACTCGGATGAAGATGCGATAACCCTCGCAAATGATACTGAATACGGTTTGGCTGCGGGGATCATCAGTTCGAATATCGGGCGGGCGCTGAAGATCGGCGACCGGCTGTGCACGGGGATGCTTCACATCAATGATCAGACAGTGAATGACGAAGTCATGAATCCGTTCGGGGGGTGGGGGGCTTCCGGTAATGGCACGAGTGTGGGCGGCGCGGCAAATTGGGAGGAGTTCACTCAGTGGCAGTGGCTGACAATCAAGGACGAAGCCACTCCGTACGTCTTGTAAAACGTACCGGTAACAACATAGCGGCAGCATAAAAAGCGTCTGTTCTTAACAGGCGCTTTTTATGCGATGTAATTATATGTATATCGGTGCCATTGATGATAAAAACACTTGAGAACGTTAAGAAAAATAATGAGTGGTCAGCACATGAATATTAGAGATAGACATGGCCTTGATGAGGTCCGGCGTCGTTTTTTGGATGGGCATGCGCTGCCGGCCGACCTGTTACCCCCAGCCGTAGCCAGCTCTTGGGAGCGCTCCAGGAATGCAGGTCTGTCGCCGTGGGATAAGCGTCTGGCAGGACGTTGGCGCGCCCACGAGTTGAGCCAATCGGATGTTTGTCTGGCGGCCAGCGCCCAACCTGAACTCGACAGGTTGTGGGGCATATTCGGTGGGCAGGAGTGGGCGCTGTTTTGTGTCAATCTCGAGGGCGTAATCGTGTATGCCAAGCACGCGTCCACCTCTGATGTCGTGGATTCGTTAAAAGTGGGTAAGCGTGTCAATGAGATGGATATTGGAACAACCGCTCCCAGTTGCGTACTGCATGAACAGCAGCCGTTTATCGTCTGCGGAGGCATGCATTATTTAAAAGAGTTTGAAGATTTTTTCTGTGTGTCAGTGCCTGTTTTTGGCGTGCATGGCGAATTAGTGGGTGCAATTGATATCACGGGTGTCGGTCAGCGCAATGCGTCTGCGGTTCTGGAGCAGTTGAAAATTGCGGCGATGGCCATTGAAAGCCGACTCTATTCGGGTTTGATAGACTGCCGGATTGTTGCACTGCAGTTCGATGCCAGGTTGATCGGAACTCCGTTTCAGGGGCTTATCGCGTTTGATCAAAATGGAACATTTTGTGCGGCCAACAAGGTCGCGAAAAAAATATTAGGCATTGATGCATCGGTAATCACTGAGTCTTCACTGAGCTGGGACAACTTTTTTAAGCGTGTCCCCCATTCAAACCTTGTAAATACCCCTTGCTTGATCGCCCTGAATGACGGTTCTTCGGTTTATGCACAAACTTTAATTGCGTCTGATTCCTCTCTGGTGCCAAGTTGTGCGCGTCATTCGGCAAACGGAATTGGGCTGGATCCTGCACTCAACCAACAATTCAATATGGCATCAAAGGCCTTCGTAGCGGGCATTCCCATATTTTTGCAGGGAGAAACAGGCACAGGGAAGGAGGTTTTTGCTCGGGCACTGCATGATTCGCTGAAGCCCAACGCTCCGTTCATTGCCATCAACTGCTCGGCAATTCCCGAAAATCTCATTGAGTCGGAGCTGTTTGGTTACGTCGAGGGAACCTTCACCGGTGCGCGTAGGGGCGGTACGAAGGGACGCATAGAGGAGGCAAGCGGCGGAACGCTCTTGCTCGATGAAATTGGAGACATGCCGTTCACTCTTCAGACTCGGCTGCTTCGAGTGCTGCAGGAAAGGGAGGTCACCCGACTTGGAAGTTCGGAGCGCCATCCGATAGATGTCAGGGTCATTAGCGCCACGCATTGCGACATTAAAAAACTCATACAGGAACGTCGTTTCAGAGAGGATCTTTTTTACCGCCTCAACGGTGTACAAATCTGTATCCCGGCGCTGCGTGAGCGGCAGGACCTGGAAAATATTATCCTCACGCTGACTCAGCGCTACCAAGGCGGCTCTATACACCCGGATGCGCTGAAGCTTATCAAGCAGCAGGAGTGGCGTGGAAATATACGACAATTGGAACAAGCGATTCGATTGGCCGTTGTCCTGGCTGGCGCAGGGCTGGTTATCCTTGAGGAGCATTTTCCTGGCCTGGACCAGCCTGTCTGGAAGCGCAGTGAAAAATCGCTAAAAGAACTTGAAAGAAAAAGAATTCAAGATGCGCTGGATGCCAATCGAGGTAATGTAAAAGCCACTGCCGTGCAACTCGGTATTGCGCGCGGCACCATTTATCGCAAGCTCAAACTTGAATGAAGTGTTTGCGGGAGTGCGAGGATGAATTGGCACTGGGTTGTTGCTGTTGCGCAACAACCCAGTGCCGAGTCAGTACGGAGTGTTAAAAGACCGTTGCGACTATCAATTGGGTGTACACATTGGTGCCGTTGCCGCCGAGCTGAGATCCACCGTCAGAACTGGCGCGTTCGGGCTTGAATAAGCCAACCACTGGACTTATCGAAACGTGTTCGTTGACACGCCACTCCGCGTAGAAATCAAGTTCTCGACCGTCAAAATTCCCTAGGTTTTTATCAATCGAGTTGAAGTCAAAGTAAAGTGCGCCGATCGTCAACGCTTCCAGCGGGTTGGCCTTCAAGCCGACATGGTGGACGCGTGTATTGCTATTGAGCGGTCCCGCAAAATTAGAAGCCACTTCGCCTTGGTACCATGTGCCGTAGCCGCGACTCATACCGTAGAACAGTGGGTCGAATTTCTCCGAGAAGCGACTGAATCGATAGGTGACCGTTGGGTTCCAAATAGCATCGGCAAAGTTCCAGCTTCCTTCAAGGTACCATGCATTTTCCCGTTTTTTTTCTTGGTCCTGGGTGGCATATTCGAACGACAGATCAAGGTTTTTGACGCCAAGGGAGCCCCGTCCGCGTAGGCTCATGGTCTCCATGCCTTCTCGGGTCAGTTGGGCAGGCGTGGCAAAGTGCTCGTTGATGTCCGAGGTCCGTATGTAAGTCAGGCCCAATGTTCCTGGCTCAGCAATGTGCTCAAGTGTCGCCACGGAAAGCTCGGTTTCAGCCTGGGCGGGGTTGTCTGATCTGAGCCACATCAAGTCACCGCGCCAGCCTTTGTCGCCGCCTAGGCGCAGAACCGCAGTGTGGTCGAACGCCTTGCGGGGAGCGATATAAAATGCGCCTCCCCGGTTGAAGTCCTGGCCCAGATCCACGTCGCCAAGACTGACCGCATCACCATTGATCAAAAAACCATCGCCGACCACGACCTTTTGGCTGCCGAAAGAAATATCGATGCCGTTTTCCCCGAGGGTAGGAAATAACGTATCTGATCGCCAGCCCAGATAGGCATCTTCTACCGCGGTCCGTCGTTCTGTTCCCTCGGTGAACCCACCGGCATCGCCATCACCCCAGGTGCCAGAGGATACCATGCTGAAAGCGCCATAGACGGTGCCTTTATTATCCAGTCCCTGACTGCCGCGCAGGCCATATTTCACATAACCCTCACGCCAACTCGAACTGCCTGCGCTTTGAGTGCCCAGCAAGCTGTAGTTTTTTTTGCTATGCATTGCGCCGAAAACAGCTTCCAGGTCAGCGTCGAGTTTTGAACCGTTCTGGTTGTAGAGTTCATACGCCTCCACTGGGGCACCGTTCATGAGCAGGCCGGACAGCACAGAAAATATGGCTATATTTTTTTTAGGTATCGGCTTCAAGTTAAGTCTCCTTTCAGAGTTTTTATTATTTTGGCAGGAATCGACGAAAATCCTAACCCACTGTTTTTTGTAAGAACGTTGTAAGAGTGCTGGTTGTTATGCTTGTGCCTCATATTGACTAGGCAATGGGGTTGCTTTCCAAGACGGTTCCGAATTGCGCGAAGTTCATAGCAAGTCGCGCGCCAAGATTCGGATGTTTCCAGCGCTTTGATATGTAGGGGGTTGTCGGAGGGAAAGACTACTTTTAGAGAGCGTTCTGGATTTAAGTATGTTGAAATCTTGAACACAGGTCACTCCATAATTGAACACTTTGAACAATTACAGATGACTGCTGCCTAGCCTCGTCAATCACGAGGAATCGATAAAACCCTGTGTTTCAAGTCGCCCTGTGTGTTGAACACTATGTTCTTAAATGAATCACTATTTTTAGCGAAAATCCTGAAAAATGTAAAATTCATCAAAAAATCATTGTTTTATGGGGGGTGGCACGAAATGTGTATTTGTGTGAAAGGCGCCCGCAAGCCACTTGGGCCATCGGGTGCCACGGCAACAACAATTCAAGTCACTATCAAAAAAATAACCAGCAGGGGCTTTGACCCCTGTGAAGAGCCAGAGGAATTCTGATCGATGAAACCACTCCGCCGACTTGCGTTCATCTCATGTAGTACGGTCCTGGCGCTCGCGATAGCCCCGCTCGTGGCTGCCCAGACCGGGGAGCAGGTTTTGAAGACGATGTGCGCCGCTTGTCATATCGCGGCCGACGGGAGTTTCGAACGGATAGACGCCGTGCGTAAAACACCGGAAGCCTGGGATATGACGGTCGTGCGGATGATGCGCAACCATCATGTTCCATTGAGCCCGGACGACCGTACGGCGGTAGTGAGATACCTGGCCCAGACGCGTGGGCTGAGCGTGAAAGAAACGGAGGGGCGTCGCTACATCCTGGAGAAGGAGCCAGTCGCCGTCGATATTGCACCTAACCAAATGATGACTGAAACGTGCTCCAGATGTCACTCGTTCGCCCGAGTCGCATTGCAGCGACGAACGGCTGAGGACTGGGAGAAGCTGCTTAATTTCCACCTTGGTCAGTTCCCGACGCTGGAGCTTCAAGCGCTTGCACGTGACCGGGATTGGTGGACCTCTGTAAACGCAGATGTCCTGCCATTCTTGGCAAAAAACTTTCCTTTGGGTCAGGCGCCAAAAGCCGCCACCGGAACACTGGCAGAGCGTTGGATGCTAGCGGGCCACCAGCCTGGACGTGGTGATTACACCGGGTCGCTTTCATTGAAGGCCGCGCAGGACGGCTATGATGTATCAATGACCCTCGATGACAGAAAGGGCACCAAGACTTACACGGGCCAGGGCGTTCTTCTAGGTGAGGGCGAGTGGCGCGCCACGCTGAGCGACGGTCAGCAGGAGATTCGTCAGGTGCTGGCGCTGAATGCGGACGGATCGCTCACCGGGCGCTGGTTCGAAAAGAAGAATGACGTTATTGGTGGACGTCTTATCGCTTCCCCAGTTGATACCCAGGCTCGGATTCTTTCGGTGAGCCCTTCTTACCTGCGTACCGGTGGTGATAGTGAGATTACGCTTGTCGGGGTGGGCCTGTCAGGTAAGCCGGTGCTCCCGAAAGGCGTCACTGGAACGGTTGTATCTCAGAGTAGTAACAAACTCGTCTTGAAGCTTTCCGCAGAAAAAGCGTTGGGTGCTGTGAAGCTCAGCGTTGGCAAGGCAAGTGCGCCGCTGGTGGTTTTCTCCACGCTTGACCGTGTGGGCGTTGAGCCTGAAATCACGGTCGCACGGGTTGGCGGCAATGGCGGGCCTATCGCGAAGGTTCCTGCGCAGTTTGAAGCGATAGGTTTTCTGAATGGGCCGGACGGCAAGGCCGGCACCGATGACGATATCCGTGTCGGGGCATTTACCGCTTCTTGGGCCGTGGATAACTGGGACGAAGGCGCCGCAAAGATGCAGGACGCCAAGTACGCCGGTTCGATCGAGCAGAGTGGTCGTTTTACCCCAGCGAACGCCGGTCTTAATCCAGAGCGGCCGATGTCTACCAACAACCTGGGCAATCTCAAGGTAATCGCTACCGTTGACGATGACGGCAAACCTCTCCAGGGCGAGGCGCACTTGTATGTCACCGTTCAGCGCTTCGTCGACACTCCTATTCGTTGAGGCTCCTATGACAGCGCTTACTCTTATTCGGCATAACGCACATCAGATCGATGTCGACGGCCATGCCATGATGATGCATGTTCCCAGCAGCAGCCTGTTCGAACTTGATGGGGTTGGCCGCGATGTATATGACCTGTTCAGTCGCTTTGATAGCGTCGACAGCCAGACCATGCGCGACGAACTCGGCGCGCGATATTCTTCAGACAGCCTTGCAGAGTGCGTCAGCAGTTTTATCGACCTGGATATTCTGCGTGAGTTCGGCACCGTCGAGGTGCCTCGCGCTATCGCTAAAGTTGAAGAGATTCCGCTTTCGACCATTGTTCTCAACGTAAACACTGGCTGCAATCTTTCCTGTACCTACTGCTACAAGGAAGACCTCACGACCCCTTCAAAGGGCGTCAAGATGAGTTTCGATGTCGCCAAGGCTTCGTTTGAGATGTTGCTCAAACAAGCCAAGAATCGGGATCAAGTTAACCTGGTTTTTTTCGGAGGTGAGCCACTTTCGAACTATCCGCTCATACGCGAAATGGTGCCCTATGCCGAAGCCCGAGCGGCTGAGGAGGGTAAAAAAATCGATTTTTCGTTGACCACCAACGGTACGCTGTTAACCGAGCCCATGGTTGATTGGCTCAACGAACACCGCTTTGGCCTAACGGTCTCCATGGATGGCCCGAAGGCGATGCACGATGCGAATCGTATTACGGTGGGCGGTAATGGCACTTACGATGTCGTGGCGCGCAAGGTCAAGATGTTGCTCTCACGTTATACCGCGCGCGCGGTCGGTGTCCGTGTGACGCTGACCCGCGGCGTAACCGACGTGCTCGGTATCCATAATCACCTGAAAAACGAGTTAGGGTTTGCCGAAGTGGGATTTGGGCCCGCTACTTCAGGTCCCATCGCATCGTTCAATTTGGATAACGATGCTTTGAAACAGGTGTTCAACGATATGAAGACACTGGGTCGGCGCTATGTTGAGGCTGCGTGTCGTGGCGAAAATATCGGCTTCTCGAATATGCATCAGTTATTGACGGATATTGCTCAGGGCACAAAAAAAGTCGTGCCTTGTGGCGCTGGTTTAGGGTTGCTGGCTGTCGATAAGGATGGCGATCTGCATTTGTGCCATCGCTTCGTCGGGTCTGACCAACCGACGTATGGCAATGTGGATCGTGGCATTGATGTACCCAAGTTGGCGGCCTTTATCGAGGGGGCGCAAGACCGAAGTAGTTTCGGCTGTAAAACCTGCCGGATTCGCTCGATTTGTGCGGGCGGGTGTTATCACGAGTCGTATGCGAAACAAGGTGATCCGTTTGCCCCGGTTTACCACTACTGCGATCTGTTGCGTGACTGGGTTGATTTTGGAATCGAATCTTATGTGCGAATCATGAAAACCAATCCCAGCTTTTTCCGTAATCATATTGAACCCAGGAGCGCCAAATCATGAAACATTTGACCCCCGCCAACGCTAAGGCCAAAGCGTTTGTCGAAGCCCATGCCGAAGGCCGCGAAGAAGAAGTGGTGGCAATGAACGCCCTGGTGGGTTGCTCGACCTCGTTTGACCCCGGATGGGAAATCGATGGTTTTGGTGGTGTTTCCAACCTGTGCCAACCGATGGAAGCGGATTTGTATGCGTGCTCTGATCCTTGCTGGTGGCCAGCACAAGTCCCGGACACGATGTCAACTTATCCTAACTGGGGTAAGGACACTGCGGACCCCACTCAAGATTGGCGTAACTTGAACTCCGTTTTCCCCGAATCCAAGGGCTAATAATAATGACAAAGTCTATTTGCTTCGCGCTGCTATCCGTCGTGGGTGCAATGAGCGCTGCTACCTCTGTATTGGCCAATGATTTCTTGTCGGTGGTGGCTCATCCTGACAAGGTTTTTATTGTCGATATGGATAAACGGAAAATAATAAAAGATTTCGTAGTCGAAAACAGTGGCGCAACGCCAATCGTGTCGGCGGTCAGTCCGGATGCCAAATATGTATATGTCCTAGCTAATGGCAGTCAAAGTGTCATAAAGATTGATATGTCTACGGGGAAAAATGTGCTTCGGCTGGACATGAGCCAGGCCGATGAGCGCGTGTGGGCGACCTGGGGGATGAATCTTTCTCCCGACGGTAAAACCATCGCGGTGTATCAGAACCCGGTTAAACATTTACGTAATGAATTCAAAGTCCAGCCAACGCGGATTGCGTTTTACGATGCGGAAACTTTAAAGTTAAAATTTACAGCGCCGGCTCCGCGTCAAGTTAGCATGGTGATGTACTCGACAGATGGAAAAAAGATTTTTGCGCTAGGCAGGAATATGTACGTCTTTGATGCAGCGTCGGGAAAACAGCTGGATGAATTACCCATTCAGAAATGGTCACAAAAAGAGCATTTTCCTCCGGATGCACTAAATGTCTGGTACCAGTATGACAATTCTCAACTGATGGTAGCGCCGTATTACGTGAAGTTGCGGAATAAGGCCCCGGCCTCTCCAGAGACCTATCAAACGGGGTTGATGACCCTGGATTTGAGAAAAGGCGAGTTGCAGATGAAAGACATAGAGCCGACCCAAACCATCTATTTTTCGATGGCGGCCAGCCCGGATCATAAACGTGCGTATGCCGTGTATAACGTCCTCCAATCGTTTGACCTGGAAAATGGCGGGAAGCCTCTGAAACAACTGAATCTTCCGCATACATTTTACTCTGTGGTGGTCAGTTCCGATAATAAATACGTCTGGATCGGCGGCGCGGGCGGCGACCTGCTTATTTATGACGCCGCGACGTTGGACAAAGTCGGTGAGTTAAAACTGCCAGGTAATGCCAACATGTCTAACAACTCAGCCCTGCGACTGTTCACGGTTCAGTGATGGTCGTTCGCATGGGTGTGATTGACAGCGGAGGGCCTTTGGCGGAAATCGAAGGAGCTCTGGCATTTCGAGCCGATGGGACGGTCGGGACATGCGTCCCAGACCGTCTCGGTCACGGAACGGTAATCGCCTCGGTGATTCGCGACAGCTGCCCCCATGTCGTCATTACCCATGCCCAAGTGTTCGATGAGCGACCTGTCACGACCGCGTTGCAGGTTGCCTTGGCCCTCGATTGGTTTACTTCGCAGCCTCCTGTTCAGCGAGTGGACATTGTCTGTATGAGTTTGGGGTTGGCGGCGGACCGTGCGCTTTTACGCGAGGCTATCTACCGCGCCAATGCACAGAAGATACTGATTGTTGCAGCTAGCCCGGCCCGAGGTGTCGCCTGCTATCCGGCTGGCTACGATGGCGTAATTGGCGGTACTGGAGATTCACGATGCAAGTGGGAGGAGCTCTCGCGCCTGGGCCCGCGATTGTTCGGCGCTTGGAGCAATTCCCCTGAGCAAGGGGGGGAGGGTATGGCCGGTGCCAGCCTGGGCGCCGCCCGGGTAGCCGGGCATTTAGCCAAGGTCATCCTGGAAGAGGGGCGCGGCCTGGAATTCAATGTTGCACTTTCCCTGCTGGGCCGGCGTTGCCATTACGTTGGACGTGAAAAATACATCAGTTAAACAACGTGTTGTTCAAGCGTAACTATCAATCAGGGTGTAGGGAGTATCTATGCGTTTTGCGCGTGTCTCCATTAAATGGAAAATTACGTTATTAGCGGGATTATGTTTGTTGTGCACAGTCGGACTGTTGGTAGGGACTTCGCTGCATCGTATGGATAGTAGTCTTAAGCTGGTCAAGTCAGCGAACTCGCAAATGCTTGAGACGGCTGCCCGTGCACGTATGCAGGCGCGTGGAGAGCAGCAGGCCGAGACCATCCAGCGTTTCTTCTCGGATATTTATAATTACGGCAACCAGTTTAGTCGGCAAGTCCAACAGTTGCGCCAGCAGGCAGCCAAGCATGGTGCCGACCCCCAGGAACTGCGCGAGGACCTGAATCAGTTAGTGCATGATGGCCTCAAAGCCAACCCCTCTATATTGAGTTTGTACGTAGTATTTACCCCGGATGCGCTGGATGGCCAGGACGCGCGTTTTGTAGGAGCGTCAGCGGCCGGCAGTAATGAAAAAGGACGGTTTGCTTCTTACTGGAGCCAAAAAGATTCGGCAGACAGTTACATGGCGGTGCCCGAGAAAATCATTGCAGATATCACTCCCATGTTGGACGGAACGCCATTTAATACGTGGTATAGCTGCCCGGAGCAAACTCTCAGGCCATGCGTTTTGAATCCTTACTTCGACGACACCTCCGGCCAGCCGCTATTGATGACGACCTTGGCGTTTCCATTGATTGAAAAGGGCAAAGTTGTTGCAATCATTGGTGCGGACATCAGCCTGAGCCGTTTGCAGCAACTCAGTCTGAATGGAAGCCGGCAACTCTATGAGGGCAGGGGTACGCTGCAAATAGTGAGCCCAGCAGGACTGCTCGCGGGTGATAGCCACAATCCCGGTGCGCTTGGACGCCCACTTGGAAGCGTCCAGGGCGACGGCGCCAGCCTCTTGACGCTGCTTGGCTCCGGTACATCGCAGACCGTGGATACGGCCGCGAGTCTGCGCATACTCGAGCTACTCAGCGTGATTCCGGAAGCCAAACCGTGGGGGCTGGTGATGGAAGTGCCCCGGGCAGCGTTGCTGGAACCTGCGCTTGCGCTGCATCAACAGCTCGATGAGCGCAGCCTGGACAGTGCCCTTTGGGAGGCTGGCCTTGCCGGCGGCGCGGCTCTGTTAGGCCTGATTGTGCTGTGGCTAACTGCTCGAGGTGTCAGCCGGCCGATTTTAGGGGTGGCTAATATGCTTCGAGATATCGCGAGCGGTGAAGGTGACCTGACCCGGCGTTTGAACTATCAAGGCAGTGATGAGCTGGGGCAATTAGCCGGCTGGTTCAACCGCTTCCTCGACAAGTTGCACCCGATTATTCGTGACGTGAAGGCGTCGGTGCAAGATGCACGTACCACCGCAGACCAGTCTGCGACACTGTCCGAGCAAACCAGTACCGGAATGCAACATCAGTTCAGAGAAATCGAGCAGGTGGCGACAGCCTCTCAGGAAATGAGCGCAACAGCCCATGATGTGGCTAGTAACGCCGCGCAGGCAGCGCAAGCGGCGCGGGGCGCGGAACAAGCGACCTCTGAGGGTCTTGCGGTGATCGAGCGAACCACGCAGATGATCGATGGGCTGGCGAAAGACATGAATCTTGCGGTGCGAGAGGTCGAAGGCCTGGCTACCAGTAGTGGGCAAATAGGTTCTGTGCTGGAAGTCATCCGGGCGATCGCCGAGCAAACCAACCTGTTGGCGCTGAATGCGGCCATTGAAGCCGCACGGGCTGGGGATGCCGGTCGCGGCTTCGCGGTCGTTGCCGATGAAGTGCGCGGGCTGGCAAAGCGAACCCAGGACTCTGTCGAGGAAGTCCGAGTGGTGATCGAGACGTTGCAGCGCGGTACGCGTGAAGTGGTCAACGCGATGAACACCAGTCACCACCAGGTCCAAGGCAGTGCAGAACAGGTCTTGCAAGCGGTGACCGCATTGCAGCGCATAAGCGGAGCGGTTTCGATCATCAACGATATGAACCTGCAAATTGCCAGCGCAGCAGAGGAGCAGAGCGCAGTGGCTGAGGAGGTGAATCGCAATGTGGCGTCTATTCGTGATGTCACCGAGTCGCTGTCTGATCAATCGAAGAAAACCGCGCAGATCAGCCAATCATTGAATCAGTTGGCCAACCATCAGCAAGGCCTTATGGCACAGTTTAAGGTCTGAAATGAATTTGATCCCTATTTGTATTGGTATTAGATCCGATCGTGGTCGAGAATCAAGAGACACTGTCTGAGTTCATCCTTGCTGCAATGCTTTAAGCCTGATTGAAAAATATAAGAGTGACCGCCATGAATATGCCCCTGCTAAGCTCGCGGAGCGAGGTGTTCAAGAACGCTGACCCCCATGCCGTCTCCGGCTATGTGAATCAGCATGTCGGGAGCCACTGCATTCAACTGCCGCGCAAGACTACAGCCCACGCGCAGTTGAGCCATCGAAAATTCGCCAGTCTAGACCTATGCCGTATCAGCTATGGCTCCAGCGTACGTGTTGTGTCCGATGCACTGGAGGACATTTTTCATTTGCAGGTCCTGTTGCGCGGCGACTGCCTGTGGCGAAGCCCGGCTGGAGTACATCATTTGGTCCCGGGAGAATTGCTGCTGATCAATCCCGATGATCCGGTTGACCTTACGTATTCTCACGATTGTGAAAAATTCATTCTGAAAGTGCCCTCCAGATTGCTTGAGTCGATCTGCCAGGAGCAGCGCTGGTTGTACCCGCGCGAAGGGATCCGCTTCCTGCAACAACGCTACGCTCTGGACCAACTGCAGGCGCTTGTACCTTTACTGGCTACCATCTGCACTGAGGCCGAGGACGGCGCTGCTTTGGCCCGGGTTCAGGAACACTATGCGCATATCGTCGCCAGCAAGATGTTGACCCTGATGCGCAACAACGTACTGCGCGAACACCTGGGTTGTTCCAACAGTACGTTCGATCGTCTGGTGGACTACATCAACCGTAACCTCCAGCAGGACATCAGCGTTCAGAGCCTGGCCGACCAGGCGCAACTGAGCGTGCGTTCGTTATACGCATTGTTTGAAAAACACATGCATACCACGCCGCAACGTTTCATTCGTGAGCAGAAGTTGTCACGCATTCATGCGTGCCTTGTCGACCCCAACTGCAATGTACGCAGTGTCACCGAAATGGCTCTGGATTACGGCTTCGTCCATTTGGGCAGGTTTGCCGAACAATATCGTCACCAGTTTACCGAGTTGCCTTCCGATACCTTGAAACGTCGTGGGCAGTAAATGGCCGTTGTTTGAGCCCTGAAGGCGAAATGGCGGGTATCGAGCACTGAGAGGGTGTAGATAAAATAAACTAAAGTTATCATTTCTTCTGCCTGGACTGACTCGAAGTCATGCCTAGAGCCGGACGCCCACCCGCGATTGCCGCAGAGCAGTACCCAGTGCTAGTCAAGCTCGCACAAGCCCATCCCTTCTCCAGCCAAGCTGAATTAGCGGACACATTCCATGCTCAAACGGGTATCACCACTCATCCCTACACGTTTGCAAAAGCCTTGAAGTTGGCGGGAATTACACGCATAAAACAGCGCGCTAAGGGCAGCTTCGTGTCACCCGAACCTCGCAAGTCCTAAGGCTACGCTGCCACGCGAGTTTCCTCACTGGGACAATGTTTACAAGACCTTCCGCCGGTGGAGTACACAAGGCAAATTTGAGCAGATGCATGATCGTTTGCGTGCGCAATGGCGGGACAGGGAAGATCGTGATAGCGCTCCATCAGCGGCTATCTTGGATTCCCAATCGACCCGTAGCTCCCCCCCCCAAGGCGGGGACAGTGGTTTCGACGCCGGGAAGAAGGTGAAGGGGCGCAAGCGAAGTCTGATAGTCGATACGCTGGGCTTGCTTCTGGCGTTGAGTATCAGCGCAGCCAGTGTGCAGGATCGCGACGCAGCGGATGACGCAGTGGCTTACACAAAGGACAAATACCCTTCATTGAACACACTCTTCGTCGATAGTTCCTACGCGGGAAAGTGGGCTCAGCGCATGCGTCAAACGCACGCGGTCGACGTTCAAGTGGGCCGCTTTACTCTCGACGGAAAAATTACCTCGCTGATGATCTGCTTATTGATCTCAACGCGAGTCTCATCTTGGATCTGCCGCAATCGGTCATGCTGGGCTTAGGCTCCACCCACGCCGCGACAGTAGACCGGATACTTTTGCTGTCGAATGTCTGCCGATAGCCGTTGGTTGTGAGTTGACCGGTGAGTGGGGGAGGTTGAGGCGTCTTTTTGGCGGTGACTCATCTACTGTTGATCCTGCACAATTGCCACCGCCACCTTGATGATCGTTCGTCCATTGGCTATGGGTAGAATCCAATAGCCTTGCTTAGAACTGCTCCATTTTTTGCTCTTGAAACGCCCCAAAAACAAGTCCAGAATTGAGTCTTTTCCTGCTTCGGAAAAAAAGAAAACCCTTAAATTTCAATGGGTCGGACGCTAGATGCGAGTCTCGTTTCCCGCTCCAAACATAGCGCTGCATATTTCAACTGAAGTGTGTAGCGATCGCAAAAAGGACCTTCGGGTCCTTTTTTCGTTTCTGCAAGATTCTCTCGAAACGACGGCCAGCCACGATTTTTAGTGCATGGATTTTGCACTGGGTAGATTGCTGTGTTGTGGTCCTTGCCTCGCTGGAAACCCACGTTCGCGGCCACCTTTATTCGTTGCGGCGGGAAACACGTTAATCCAGCACGCATTCAGCGCCTCGAACGCCAGCATCAGCCACCGCGCTGTATCTGCTCCAGTATCAGGCTGTCGGTGATGTTCAGGTCGTCCAGCAGCAGGAACATCTTGCTCAGCACCTCGGCCATCTTCTGGTCGGTGTCGGCGAACGGCAGGTAGAGCTCCGTGAAGCGCCTGCTTGCGGGCACGGTGCACAGGTAGTTGCCGGGTTCGATATGGATGGCTGCACTGCCCAGGTGAATGCGGTAGTTGGCACGCTGGCCGGTAATGTGCAGAAAATGCCCTTCACATCGTACGTTTCGCAGCCCTAGGCCCTGAATCAATTCGTCGACCAGTTCGGCGCGTCGTTGCAGGGTTTCGTTGCTGGTGCTGTAGCCGTCTGCGGCGTGGGCCACGGAGACCAGCAGGTCGGCGTCACGCATGACTTCCGAGAACAGCAGCGGCGGCACTTGCTCAAGGGGTATGGCTTTCTGGTCGCGGTAGAAGGCAATGCTGTCGAAGGTAAAGTGTTCTGTTTCCGAGAGGTAATGGCCGGTATCCAGAAAGTTGAACAGGGCGTAAATGCCGTGTTCTTTGCTTTCGTAATAGATGTCCTCGACGCTTGAGGTCGACCAGTTGCGGACCTGCAGCAAGCGGGCGGCTACTTTGCTTTTCAGGCGGTGGCCGGCAAATCGGTTGGACCACAGGCCGGTGTCTCGCTCGGCAGGTGTCAGCAGGTACAGCTCGCGAAAGGCTTGTTTGAACGGCTGCACGCGGCGATGGCTCACCACTTCTTTCTGCCAGGCTGACAGTTGTCCTGCCGTGAACAGATGAAATGGGTGAGCAATACGCAGGTTCTTTTTCGCCACGTGTTGGCGGCCTTCAAGGTCTGTCACTGTCAGCGTTGCGGCATCGAGCCAGCCCAGCGTCGCGTCGTCGGCCTGCACGATCAGTTGTTCCAGCAGCAGGCGCACCGCGGGCATTTTCAACAGCGGCTTCAGCTCGTCCAGCGTCAGGGTTTCGCCGCTGCTCATCATCGCTTCCAGGGTGCGGCAGAAGCGTGCGATCTGTTCCTTGAGCTGGGTCTGCTGGGTTTTGAGGGCGACAAAATCTGGGCTTTTGCGAATTGCAGGCGGCGCGGTTTTTGAGGGGCTTTCCGGCTTTGCTGATGTGCAACGTGGGCGACAAGCCGTCGATGACCAGCGTGACGTCATAGCCATCGATGGTGGCGGTCGTCAGGGCGGATTCGGCGATCTCCGATTCCATGGCCCATTCCAGGCGCATCGCCGAGGGGTAACCGGCGACACGCGCCAGGTTTGCCAGCCCTGCCTGCACCGCTGCGTGGGAGTTGGCCTGTCGTTCAGCGCCGTATTTGCGCACCTCTTTGTGCAGTTTCTTCAGCGTCAGATAGCGCTGGCGTACGTCGTCCGAATCCGTGACGGGCAGTACGCCATAGATGCGCATTGCCGCCTGTGCGTGGCGGGTCAATTTCTTTTCCAGCGCCGGTCGACCGATGCCCTGGTAGGCGTCGAGCAGCACACGTGTCTCGGGAAACGCCCAGTGCGAGTGTTCGAGTGCCGCGAGGTACTCGCACAGGTGGTCGGGGTCGGCCTCGGTCAGCGCCTTGTCCAGCAGGTAGCGGTCCACCACGCCCACGCTTTCATCCTGTGTATTGGGTAGGTCGGTGCCCCAGCCGGACTGAGGTGCCAAGGCAATGTTCAGGTACTCGCGCTGGAAGGCTTGCAGATCACTCCAGCCGAGCGCGTCGAGCACCACTCGGCTGGCTTGTCCGGCGTAGGGCAGGGCGGTCAGAAGGGTATTTCTTGAAAAACCGCTCAGTGCCGCCAGTAGCTCTGCCGATTGGTCTTTGGGCAATTCCTGAAGCAACAGGAAGCGTTCGAGCACCGCTGCCGTATCCCCGAAGCGGTCGAAGAAGTTGTCTGGCGTCATGCCCAGTCGTTCGATGACTGCCAGGGCCTGCAACAACCAGCGGGTCTGATAGACCTCGACCGAACGGAAGGTGTCGGCCAGCTTCTCGGCGTTATCGGGCAACCCAGCCAGGGCGTCCTCGACATAACGTGCGGTGAAGTTCGCCAGTTCAGGGGGCACTGCAGCGTCTTCTTCAGTGAGGGCGTCATCACTCTGGGACGATTCATCATCGACGCCTTGGTCTTCCGGTGCCTCGTCGTTTGCATCGTCCTCGTCGAAGGCGTCCTCGGCGTACCGATTCAGGTCCACGTCATTGCTGTCCAACCCGGTGTCGTCTGAATGGAACATCATGGCGCGGCCCCAGGTATTGGCCGCCCGGACGAAGCGAGGGTAATCGAGGCGGCCCGCTTCCAGCAGGCCCAGCGCGATGCGCTCGATTTCCTTGTGCGCGTAAATGTAGGCATCGGCGACTTTCCGTCGTTCTCCGTCATGCAGCGAAGAGGGCTGCTCGCGGTTCCAGCTGCCGTCCAGCAGCCATTCGGCAAAGGTCTGCCAGGCCGGGGTGGGCGGGTAATGGCTCAGGCGATTAATGCAGTCCTGAACGTCAGGGAAGGCCCAGGCCTGGTCTGGGCTTCTGCGGTAGTAGGCCGGGCCGTCGTCGTCAGTGGGCAATGGATAGTCACTGTCCTCGAAGGCAAATTGCAGCATGTGCTGCAGCCGCGCGCAGATCTGCTCCAGTGCATAGGCGTCCGGGTGAGCAGTGATCCACGCGTCGCAGAGTTGATATTGCAGGCCATAGCGCCGTTGATCGCGGTGATCTTCCAGGTCGTCCCAAACGGTCGGGAACACAAAACCATCAGCCAGTGCCTTGGCTCCATCCTCGGGATGCTGCCTGACCCAGTCATCGGCGATGCGCAGGAGCTTGGAGTCGTCCCAGACATCGAGCTCGGACTCTTCATCTCGGTCGGGCTCGCGATAGGCATCCAGCGCGCTATCACAAAATGCGCGCAGCGCAGCGAGGCGTGTGGCTTGTTCGGGCACAGGACGGCGTGATTGCATGAGGGTATCCGAGGAAGTGAACGACGAGGGTCAACCGCCAATCAGCGGCACCAGGCGGACAAACGCGAGCGTGGAGGGGGGGCTTAACTCGATTGACTCATCGAGCCGTTGCAGCATGACGCCGTTGTGCAGAACGCGGAACGCCCGGGTTTCAAAACCCTTCAAGGCCCGCTCGACCTCAACGCCGACATCGAGGTCTGGAGGCGTGATGGCCTGCGGCATGACCACCGCGCCTTGACGGGCTTGCTGAAGAACGTCCCGCTCGCTCAGGTATTGGCGGTCGAGCACTTCACGCACCGACAGGTGTTCCAGCCAATGCTGGACCGACAGCGCGGCGATCTGTTCGGCAACGGTCAGGCGAATGAGCTCGGCGACCGTCAAGGTCAATGAGGTGGGTGTGAGGGTGACAGGGGGCAGCAAAGGCTCTTGGCGCGCGCCTTTCAGGCAGTAGCTATGAACCACGAGTTCCATGACGCATTCCTTGCAAGCCAGGCCCGCCGGGCGGATGGGGCCTTAGCATATCCCTGTCTGCAACAAACTGCATCGCGTTGTGCGCTCGGGCGAAGTCGCCCTTCAGGCCGTGCGATGCAACAGCGAGGAGCTCGCTCGCACCTGCAATTGCGGGGCGAGGATGATCGACTCGGCGGGCTCGCCCTTGATGCGCTTGTGCAGCAACTCCACCGCATGCAGGCCCATCTGCGCCAGTGGGAGGCGCACGCTGGTCAGTGGCACGAACAGTTCTTTGGCCAGCGGGATGTCGTTGAAGCCCACCACGGCAATGTCCTTGCCTGGTTCCAGTCCCTTGTCACGCGCCGCGCCCATCAGGCCGATGGCCAGGAAGTCGTTGACCGCGAAAAACGCCTGTGGGGCCGGGGTGAGCCCCAGCAGGTACTCGCCTTGCTTGTGCCCGGTGAGGCTGTCAAAAGGGCCATTGAGGATCCACTCCGGGCGCAGGGTGATGCCTTGCTCACGGTAATAACGGATGAACCCACGGGTACGGTCTGCCCCGGTGGAGGCGTGCCGTTCGCCTGCCAATATCGCCACCTCGCGGCAGCCCTGTTGGTACAGGTGTTCGGCCGCCAGCCAGCCACCCGTTTCGTCGTCGCTGCCCGCCGTCAAGTGCCCGGCAATCTGGCGGCTGACGAGGACGTAGGGAATGTGTTTGCGTTTAAGCAGGTCAAGCAGTGGCTGGGTCTCACCCACGTGGGAGTCACCCACGATCAGGCCGGCCACCGAGCGGCGCAAGGCGTGCTCGGCACGGGCCATTTGGCGCACCTGTTGGTCGTCGGTGTTGGAGACAAACGTGAGATAGCCCGCTTGCTCGGCCGCGCTGTCGATGCTGTCGTAAATGGTCGCCATCACCAGGTCGGTGAGGCGCGGCATAAGTACGCAGATTTCCTGGCTTTTACGCAGTTTCAGGTTGGATGCCTGCGTGTTTGGCCGGTAATCCAGCTCTTTGGCCAGCGCACGAATACGTGCCACCACTTCGGTCGACGCCGCTCTTTCGACCCCCGCCGGGTCGCCGTTGAGCACCCGAGACACCGTCGAGACGTGTACCCCGAGCGCGGTCGCCATGGACTTCAGTGTGGCGGGACGAGATTGATTCGGCATGTCTGAGAGGCTTCCAACCGTCTGTTTTCTTGCGCGCGATTCTATCCCAATCGATGCGCCAGCCCTCGAAATAAAACTTTACCCAAACGATTGACTAACACTTTTTCAGTCTCTACATTTCGACAACCCAAACGTTTGGGTAAAACAATAAAAATACGCCGGACGCGGCCGATTTTTTGACTTCTGCCATCATTTGAAGAGTCAGATCCTATGAACAGTCCCGCTATCCCGCGTTTCCGCTACCAGATTTTCTTCCTGATCATGCTCATGGCGTTGCTCAACTACATTGACCGCGGCGCGATTTCCTATGCCTCGGCGAGCATTCTTCCGGAGTACGGCTTCGACAAGGCTGACTGGGGCAATGTCTTGGGCTTCTTCGGTTACGGCTACATCCTCGGGGCGCTGATCGGCGGCATCCTGGCCGATCGTTTTGGCGCCAAGCGCATCTGGCTGATTGCCGGTGGCACCTGGTCGATCTTCGAGATCGCCACCGCCTTTGCAGGCGACCTGGGGCTCGCGTTCATGGGGGGCTCGGCCATGGCCGGTTTCGCCACCATTCGCGTTTTGTTTGGTTTTGCCGAAGGCCCGGCCTATTCGGTGATCAACAAGAGCGTCGCCAACTGGGCCACGCCCAAGGAGCGCGGCTTCGTGGTTTCCGTCGGCTTGCTGAGCACACCGCTCGGGGCACTGCTGACGGCACCGGTGGCGGTGGGCCTGCAAACCCTGACCGGCGACTGGCGCAGCATGTTCGTGGTACTGGGCGTGGTCAGCCTGGCACTGCTGATTTTCTTTATGACGCGCTTCACCAACACCCCTGATGAGAACCCGCGGATGTCCAAGGCCGAACGTGAGTTCCTGCGGCAGGAGCGTGCCGCGGCAACCTACGCTTCGCCTCCTGGCAGCAGCGTTACGCCGGTGTGGCATTTCTTCAAGAACAAGGACCTGTTGCTCAACGCGGTCGGTTACTTCTCGTTCGTGTACGTGACGTTCCTGTTGCTCACCTGGACGCCCAAATACCTGCAGGACGAGTTTCACTACAACCTGTCGTCGCTGTGGTACATGGGCATGATCCCGTGGACCGGCGCCTGTTTCACCGTGTTGCTGGGCGGCAAGATATCCGACCTGCTGCTACGCCGCACCGGCAACCTGAAAGTGGCGCGTAGCTGGCTGGCCGCGACCTGCCTGCTGTTGACCACGCTGTGTTTCATCCTGGTTTCGCAGGCCCAGACCGTCTGGGGCGTGATTGCCCTGATGACCGTGGCCAACGCCCTCAATGCACTGCCGAACTCTGTTTACTGGGCTGTGGTGATCGATACTGCGCCGTCCAACCGAGTCGGCGCCTACAGCGGCATGACGCACTTCATCGCCAACACCGCTTCGTTTATCGCGCCGATGCTGACCGGCTACCTGACCGTGCGCTACGGCTACTCGTCGATGTTCGTGGCGGCGGCGGTGGCCACTGCGCTGGGTATGAGCGCGATGCTGATGGTGCGTCCCGGCAGTCGCAACGTTGCCCTTTCCCCTACACCCGCAGTGGTTTGATGGAGTTGTTTGTATGAGCCTGGCGAAGCCTACCCACGCGGGTTATTTTTTCGGTCAATCGGTCATTGAATTGGCCCAGCGCCTTCGCGCGGGCAGCCTGACCAGTGTCGAGCTGACGCAGGCCGCCCTGGATAGCATCGAGCGCCTGAATCCGATCCTGAATGCCTTCGTTTGCGTCGATGCGCCTGTGGCGCTGGCCCAGGCGCGCAAGGCCGATGAGTTGTTCGATCAGGGCCTGGACCTGGGGCCGTTGCACGGTATTCCCGTGGCGGTCAAAGACAACATCGATACGTTCGATTACGTCACCACGTACGGTTCGGCGCACTTCGCAGGCTTCCAACCCGAACACGATGCCTTGTGTGTGAAGCGTTTGCGTGAGGCGGGCGCGGTGATAATCGGCAAGACCCTGACCCATGAATTCGCCTACGGGCCGACGGGCGATCGCTCACTGCAGGGCGCTGCGCGCAACCCTTGGGACGCCCGTTGCATCACCGGCGGCTCCAGCGCCGGCAGTGCCGCGGCGGTCGCCAGCGGCATGGTCCCCTTGGCGCTGGGCACCGATACCGGCGGGTCGATCCGTATTCCTTCGGCCCTGTGTGGCGCGGTCGGTTTCAAGCCGTCGTTTGCTTGCGTGCCGATCGAGGGTGTATTCCCGCTGGCGTCGAGCCTCGACCACGTGGGCCCTATCGCCAACCACGTCGAGGATGCGCGCCTGTTGTTTGAGGTCATCGCCGGGCGGACGTGTGCGCCGTTGGCCAACCCCCGACCGTTGCGGGTGGGCTGGATCACTTCCGGTAGCTTCGGCCCGGTAGACGTGGAAGTGGATCGCCAGGTGTACCAGGCGGCGCAACAGCTGTTTGGCGAAGGCCTGCAACAGGTCGACGAGCTGCAACACCTGTCGGCCGACATGAAAGAGACCCTGCTGATGCTGCAGCGCGCCGAGGCCTACGACGTACACGCCGAGCGCATGCAGCATGCACCGCATAAGTTCGAGGACGAGGTGCGCGAGCGCCTCGAGTTGTCGCGTGAAGTCAGGGGTTGGCAATACATCCGCGCACAGTCCAGCCAGGCACGGCTCAAGGCCGCGTGATGGCGCAGGTGTTCGTAGCCGCTTATGACGTCCTGGTTCTGCCCAGTGTGCCGATCACTGCGTACAGCGGTGGATGCGCGTGAGGTCAGGGTCGGTGAGGAGACATTGATGTGCGCGCTGCCGTGCTCAGCCACACCAGTGCCTGGAACCTCATCGGG
>NZ_JALQCW010000084.1 GCF_023241715.1 Pseudomonas morbosilactucae | reverse complement strand
GCGATCTCAAGCCTGGCGCACGCCTTGAGGGCCTTATCGCCGGCAAGCCGGCTCCTACATAGGGGCGGGCCGGGGCACGTATCAAGGGTGCAGGAAAAAGCGCGGGGTCTGTTTTTTGATGGGGTTGCGACGGTCGCACAGGGGGCGGGGTTGCGGGTAATATGTCGGCCTTTCGCGCAGCCCGTCCTGCGCCCTCGCCGATATAAGCCGACCCCATGCCTTTTGAACTCAGCGTAGACCTGACCACCCTCGCCATCCTCGCCCTTGTGGCTTTTGTTGCCGGTTTCATCGACGCCATTGCCGGCGGCGGTGGCTTGCTCACCACCCCAGCCCTGCTCACTGCCGGGCTGCCACCGCACTTGGTGCTGGGCACCAACAAACTCAGTTCGACCTTCGGCTCGGCCACAGCCAGCTTCACCTTCTACCGACGCAAGCTGTTCCATCCCCGACAGTGGATGCACGCGATTGTCGGCACCCTGGTGGGCGCGCTGACCGGCGCCGTGGTTGCCCATTACCTGCCTGCCGAGTGGCTGAACAAGATGCTCCCGGTGATCGTTTTCGCCTGCGGCCTGTACCTGTTGTTCGGCGGCACGCCCAAGGCGCCCCTGGACAGCGACGCCCCGATCAAGAAGAAGTGGCAATCCACCCAGGGCTTCAGCCTGGGCTTCTATGACGGTGTGGCCGGCCCCGGCACCGGTGCGTTCTGGACCGTCAGCAGCCTGCTGCTCTACCCCATCGACCTGGTCAAGGCCAGCGGTGTGGCGCGCAGCATGAACTTCGTCAGCAACATCGCGGCGCTGTCGGTGTTTGTGTTTTCCGGGCAAGTGGACTGGATCATCGGCCTGAGCATGGGCCTGTCGGTGATGGTCGGCGCGTTCTTCGGTGCTCGCACCGCCATCAGCGGCGGTGCGAAGTTCATCCGACCGGTGTTTATCACCGTGGTCCTGGGCCTGACGGTGCGCTTAGCCTGGCAGCACTGGTTCAGCGTGGCCTAAGCGACGGGCTACGTAGAGGTCGATCAGGTAGCGGGCAATCGAGCGTGACGCCGGCAACGGCGGCAACTGGTGGATGTTGAACCACTGGGCGTCCTCGATCTCGTCCTCCTGGGGCACGATCTCGCCGCCGGCGTACTCGGCGTGAAACCCCAGCATCATCGAGTGCGGGAACGGCCAGCACTGGCTGCCCACGTACTGGATGTTGCGCACCTCGACACTGACTTCCTCACGCACTTCGCGGACCAGGCAGTCCTCGGCAGACTCCCCCGGCTCGGCAAAACCGGCCAGGGTGCTGTAGACCCCGCTGACAAAGCGTGGCGAACGGGCCAGGAGGATCTCGTCGCCCCGGGTCACCAACACGATCATGCTCGGCGAAATCCGTGGGTAGCTGCGCAGGTCGCAGGGTTCGCAGTACATGGCGCGCTCCCGCGGCACCTGGACCATGGCCTGGCCGCAACTGCCACAGAACCGATGCTCCAGGGCCCAGGTGCCGATCTGCGCGGCGTAGCCCAGGACTTTGTACAGGGTGTGGTCGCCTTCGAGCATAAAGGCCCGCAGGCCCTTCCAGCCGCAACCGGGCACGTCCCCGGGGCTCTTGAGTTCCAGCAAATACACCGGCTCACCGTCCAGATGGCCGATGCCATGCTCGGCCAGGACCGACAGGTCCTGGCGCTTGAGCCACTCGCGGGGAAACAGCGCGCCGTTATCGTCGAACAGAAAACCTTCGCGGCTGCGGGCTACAGCCCAGCCGCCCGGTGTTGCGGTGTCCAGTACTGCGGTGGTCCAGCGTGAAGTCATAGTCAATCAATCCAGAAATTCGGGTTTCTGTTTGCTCATATGGGCGGTCATGGCCACGCGCAAATCGTTGGATTGCAGCATGGCGGCGTTCCAGGTGGCGACGTATTCCAGACCGTCGTCGATCCGGTGGTCGCGCATGTAGCTGAGCATTTCCTTGGTACCGGTGATGGCGATCGGCGACTTGGCGGCGATCTCTAGGGCAATGCCCATGACCCCTTCCAGCAACTGGGCGGCGTCGTCGTAGGTGGCATTGACCAAGCCGATCCGCTGCGCTTCAGCGGCGTCGAAGGTGCGGCCAGTGTAAGCCAGTTCACGCAGCATGCCGTCGCCGATGATACGCGGCAAACGTTGCAGTGTGCCGACGTCGGCGGCCATGCCGATATCGATTTCCTTGATCGAGAACTGCGCGTCGGCAGCGGCATAACGCATGTCGCAGGCACTGATCAAGTCGATGGCACCGCCCAGGCAATAGCCCTGGATGGCCGCCAAGACTGGCTTGCGGCAGTTGTCCACGGCGTTGAACGAGGCCTGCAGTTGCAGTATCTTGCGGCGCAGCAGGCGAGCGTTGCGGCCCACGTCCTTGCCCAGTTCATTGGCCACGCCGGCCAGCAGCATCAGGTCGATGCCGGAAGAAAAATGTTTGCCCGCACCACTGAGCACCACCACCCGCACTTCGTCGGTGTCATCGATCCAGCGGAAAATATCGACGATCTCGCTCCAGAACGCCGCATTCATGGCGTTGATTTTGTCCGGACGATTGATCTGCACATGGGCGATTTTATCGGCGAGTTCGACGCGAAAAGCTTGATATTCGGACATGGCAGCGATCCTTGATGGGGTAAAAAGAAGGCCCGAACTATAGCAAGCAGCAGCCCGAGGCAGTAAGGCAGCGCATCCGCCAAATGCGGGACTGGCGGCGCCCCAGTGTCGGCCACACGCCCATCGAGGGCGACGGGCCCAGACCGACCGGGACGACCGACGGCACTGAATTAATCCCGGTTTTCCCACGGTGCGGGATGGACCGGCCTTTAATGGATTGACCGCCACTCAACGGAGTTCGGACCATGCTCATTCGCCCCTCGTTTCACCTCGCCCTACTGCTGCTCGCCGCTTACCTGACGGCAGTCTTCGGCAGCTCCACGGCCCTGGCCGATGGCGAAGAAAGCCCGCCGCCACCCCCCAACTGCCCCAAGGGCCAAGTCTGGGACAGCAAGAACCAGCGCTGCGTCAGCCAGCAAAGCCGGCTGCTGCCGGACAACGATCGCGCCGACTACGCCTATCGGCTGGCCAAGGACGGACGCTACGAGGAAGCCCTGGCGCTGCTCGACACCCTCAGCCAACCCCATACGCCCAAGGCCCTGAACTACCGGGGTTACGCCACCCGCAAGCTGGGGCGCACCGATGAGGGCATCGGCTATTACCTGCAAGCGGTCAAGCTTGACCCGCACTATGCGCTGGTCCGCGAGTACCTGGGCGAAGCCTATGTGACCCAAGGCCGGCTGGACCTGGCCCAGGAGCAGTTGCAGCACATCAAAGGAATTTGCAGCACCACCTGCGAGGAGTATCAGGACCTGGCCCAGGCCATCGCCAGCGCCGGCAAGACCTGAAAGCCACAGGCAAGCGCCTGATCAGAAGCGCCCTATAAGACTGGCAGCCACAGGCGGAAACGCGCGCCGCCCAGTGGCGAGGTCAACACGGTGAGGCTGCCGCCCTGGGCTTCCAGGGCGCGACGGCTGATGGCCAGGCCCAGGCCGAAACCGCCGGTGGAGCGGTCACGGCTGCGGTCCAGGCGGTAGAACGGCTCGAACACCCGCTCACGCTGGTCATCAGGAATGCCGATGCCATCGTCATCGACCCAGATTTCACAGCCGTCATCCCCCACCTGCACCCCCACCTGGATGCGCTTGTCGCAATAGCGGGTGGCATTGCGCAGCAGGTTCTGCAAGGCCCGGGCGGTTAGCCGAGGGTCCAGGGTGAAGCGTTCCAGGGCGCCGTGCAGCAGCACGTCGATGACGATGTCCGGCGACGCCAGTTCATCGTCGACGCTGCCCAGGATGCTGTCGATAAACTCGTCCAGGGCCACCGGCACCTGCTCCGGCAGGCACACCGGGTTCTGCAGACGGCTGTAGGACAGCAACTCCAGTACCAGTTCGTCGAGTTCGCGAATATGCGCCACCAGCCCCTGCAGGCGTTCACGACTGGCTTCGGGCAGCTCTTCGGACAAGGCCAGGGCCAGGCCGAAATCGAGTCGGGTCAGGGGCGTGCGCAGTTCATGGGACACCGCGTTGAGCAGGTCCCGCTGCTGGTTGAGGAGTTTTTCGATGTCCCCGGCCATGGTGTCGAACACGTGGGCCAGGCTGCCGATGTTGGAACGGGCGGGAAGCTGGGTGCGTTCGCTCAAATGCCCCTTGCCGAAGCGCTGGGCGGTGGCCTTCAAGCGTTCCAGGTCGCGCCAGTGCGGGCGCAGCCAGAGCAGCAGGCAGCCGAGCAAGGCGGCGACGATCAATACGTTGATGCCCCAATACAGCAGGTTCATGTCCAGCGGGTCCGGCGGCACGGTGATTTTCACCGCCCGGCGCTGATCCAGGGGCGAAGCGGCCAACGTCCGCCAACCCCAGTCCCCAAGGCGCACCACCTGCTCGCCACGAGCCAGTCGCGCACGTTCGTCGAGGCTGAAACCCTCGTCGTCGAGGGCCACCAGGCTGACGTGCAGCGGTTGGAAATCCTCGTCCAGTTGCTTCGCCAGGGTCGGCCACTGCTCCACCGGCACGCCGTGAAATTGCTTGACCATCAGGGTCTGCAAGCCCCGGGAGTGGTCCAGGTTGTAGTTGAGAAACCGCTCGTGGAAGACCTTGATCACCAGGTCCGGGATCAGGTAGATCGCCGCGCTGAAGGTGACGATGGTAATCAGGTACAGCCGGACCAGGACCCGCAGCATCTCAGCACTCCCATTCGGAGCGGCTGAACAGGTAGCCCTTGCCCCACACGGTCTTGATCTTGCGCGCCTCGCCAGCATGGTCGTCGAACTTGCGCCGCAACTTGGAGATCGCCACGTCCACGGACCGGTCGGTGCCGTTGAATTCAATGCCCCGCAGGCGCTGGAGGATCTGGTCACGGCTCAGCACTTCGCCGGCATGCCGGGCCATGACCACCAACAGGTTGTACTCACCGCTGGACAGTTCCACCAATTGCCCGCGCCAGTGCACCGTGCGTTCGGAGAGGTCGATGCACAGGTTGCCCATCAGGATGCGGTCACTGGCCGTCTGCGGGTCGCTGAGGCTGCTGCGGCGCAACAGGGTGCGCACCCGGGCCAGGAGCACCCGC
This sequence comes from Pseudomonas morbosilactucae, assembly GCF_023241715.1. Lineage (GTDB taxonomy): Bacteria > Pseudomonadota > Gammaproteobacteria > Pseudomonadales > Pseudomonadaceae > Aquipseudomonas > Aquipseudomonas morbosilactucae. The sequence continues at coordinate 66,600 of NZ_JALQCW010000084.1, read as the reverse complement.
GGCTCGCAGGGTTTGGTCACGTAGTCGTCGGCGCCCATCTCCAGGCCCAGCACCTGGTCGTGGCTATCGTCCCGGGCAGTGAGCATGAGGATCGGCAAGGTCGCCGAATCGGCACGTAACAGGCGGCAGACTTGCAACCCGTCCAGGCCTGGCAGCATCAGGTCGAGAATCACCAGGTCCGGCGGGGTCGCCCGCGCGCGATCGCGCACCTGGTCGCCCCGGCTGATCACACTGACCTGATAGCCGTTGCGCTCCAGGTAACTGGCAATCAGTTCGGAGAGCGCGCTGTCGTCTTCGACCAGGAGGATGTTGGGCATGGGGGCAAGTCCGGGCAATACGTGGGTGAACGATGGATCGTGATCGCCAGCAAGCCGGCGCTTAAGGCGGCGCGCTGCAACCTGCGCCAATCAAGCCGCAAAGGATATACAACCGAAGCTCCCACGGCGTATTCGCTTCACACTTTTTCACACAGCACCTACACAGCTTCACAACGGCCGGCGTCCTCGCCCCTTAGCATGCCGGGGTCATTATTGGGGGATCCGCATGTCGAAGAAACTGTTTGCGCCACTCTGTCTGCTCGCCCTGGCGCTGGCGGCCTGCGACAAGCCAGCGGCGCCCCCGGAGCAGCCGTTGGCCCAGGTCCGCATCGAAACCCTGGAGAGCCGGCCACTGTCCATCAGCAGCGAACTGAGCGGGCGCATCGCCGCGCCGCGCAGTGCCGAAGTGCGCGCCCGGGTCGCCGGGGTGGTGCTGCAACAGGCCTTCCGCGAAGGCTCGGACGTCAAGCAGGGCCAGGTGTTGTTTCGCATCGACCCGGCGCCGTTCCAGGCCGACCTGGACAGCGCCGTGGCCAGCCTGCGCAAGGCCGAGGCCACTGCGTTCCAGGCGCGCCTGCAAGAGCAGCGCTACGCCCAGTTGATCGACGACCAGGCCATCAGCGGCCAGGAGTACGACAACGCCCGGGCCAATGCACGACAGACCGCCGCTGAAGTCGCCGCCGCCCAGGCCGCCGTGCAACGGGCCCGGCTCAACCTGGGGTACGCCACGGTCACCGCACCGATTGCCGGGCGCATCGGCCGCGCCCTGGTCACCGAGGGCGCCCTGGTGGGCCAGAACGAAAGCACACCCCTGGCGCTGATCCAGCAACTGGACCCGGTGCACGCCGACCTGACCCAATCCACCCGAGAACTCAACGAACTGCGCCGCGCCCTCCGCGCCGGGCACCTGCAGCAGGTCGGCCCGGACCAGGCCAAGGCCACCCTGATCCAGGACGACGGCAGCCTGTACCCGCTGCCCGGCAAGTTGCTGTTCGCCGACATCAGCGTCGACCCCAGTACCGGGCAGATCCACCTGCGCAGTGAGTTCCCCAACCCGGACCTGGACCTGCTGCCCGGCAGCTTTGTCCGGGTGCGCCTGGAGCAGGCGGTCAACCAGAACGGTTTGAGCGTGCCGCAGCAAGCAATCCTGCGTGACAGCGCCGGTGTGGCCCAGGTGCTGCTGCTCGACGCCGAACAACGGGTGAGCCTGCAAAGCGTGCAGCTGGGCGCCGTGCAGGGCGATCGCTGGATCGTCAGCGCCGGCCTCAAGCCCGGTGACCGCATCGTCGTCGAAGGCCTGCAACACGCTCGCCCGGGTGAGCAGGTCGAGATCGACTCGCGCCCTCTTCCCCTTGCCCAGAACCCCGGCCAGTAGGTAGCCCAGCCATGCCGCACTTCTTTATCGACCGCCCGGTGTTTGCCTGGGTAGTGGCGCTGTTCATCCTGCTGGCCGGCGCCCTGGCCATCCCCCAGTTGCCGGTGGCCCAGTACCCGGACGTCGCGCCGCCGTCGATCGAAATCTACGCCACCTACCCCGGCGCCTCGGCCCAGACCCTGGACGAAAGCGTGGTCAGCCTGATCGAGCAAGAGCTCAATGGTGCCGACCACCTGCTGTATTTCGAGTCCAAGAGCAGCCTGGGCAGCGCCACCATCACCGCCACCTTCGCCCCCGGCACCGTGCCGGAACTGGCCCAGGTCGATGTGCAGAACCGCCTCAAGGCGGTGGAGCCGCGCTTGCCCCAGGCCGTGACCCAACAGGGCCTGCAGGTGGAGAAAGTGTCCTCGGGCTTCCTGCTGCTGATCACCCTGACCTCCAGCGACGGACGCCTGGACACTGTGGCCCTCAGCGACTACATGGCGCGCAACGTCATGAACGAAGTACGGCGTATCGACGGCGTGGGCAAGGCCCAGCTGTATGGCGCCGAACGTGCCATGCGGGTCTGGCTGGATCCGCAGAAGCTGCTGGCCTTCAACCTCACCCCGGCCGACGTGAATGCCGCCATCGTGGCGCAGAACGCCCAGGTCGCTGCTGGCAGCATCGGTGACCTGCCGACCCGCAGCACCCAGCAAATCACCGCCACGGTATTGGTCAAAGGCCAGTTGTCGACCCCGGAAGAGTTCGCCGAGATCGTCCTGCGGGCCAACCCCGACGGCTCCACCGTGCGCCTGGCCGACGTGGCTCGGGTCGAAGTCGGCAGCCAGGAATACCAGTTCTTCACCCGCCTCAACGGCAAGCCGTCCACCGCGGTCGGCGTGCAACTGGCGCCGGGGGCCAATGCCCTGAATACCGCCACCCTGTTGCGGGCCAAGATGGATGAACTGGCGCGTTACTTCCCGGAAGGCGTGGAATACAAGATCCCCTACGACACCTCGCCCTTCGTCAAAGTCTCGATCACCAAGGTGGTCTACACCCTGGGCGAGGCAATGCTGCTGGTGTTTGCGGTGATGTTCCTGTTCCTGCAGAACATCCGCTACACGCTGATCCCGACCCTGGTGGTGCCGGTGGCCCTGATGGGCACCTTCGCCACCATGCTGGCCCTGGGTTTTTCGATCAACGTGCTGACCATGTTCGGCATGGTGCTGGCCATCGGCATCCTGGTGGATGACGCCATCGTGGTGGTGGAGAACGTTGAACGCATCATGGCCAGCGAAGGCCTGTCGCCCAAGGAGGCGACGCGCAAGGCCATGGCGCAGATCAGCGGGGCCATTGTCGGCATCACCCTGGTGCTGGTAGCGGTGTTTATCCCCATGGCCTTTATGCCCGGCTCGGTGGGGGTGATTTACCAACAGTTCTCCCTGTCCATGGCCACCTCGATTCTGTTCTCGGCCTTCCTCGCCCTGACCTTGACCCCAGCCTTGTGCGCCACCCTGCTCAAGCCCGTGGCGGCGGGTGAAGTGCATGCCCAGGGCGGTTTCTTCGGCGCCTTCAACCGGCGCTTCGAACAGCTTGGCGCCGGTTATGAGCGCAGCGTGGTCCACGGGCTCAAGCGCAGCGGCCGCTACCTGCTGGTCTACGGCCTGCTGCTGGCGGTCATGGCCCTGCTGTTCAGCCGCCTGCCGTCGTCGTTCCTGCCGGTGGAAGACCAGGGCTACACCATCACCGATATCCAGTTGCCGCCCGGCGCCAGCCAGAACCGCACGGTGCGCGTGGTGGAGCAGTTGGAGGCCCATAACGCCGGCGAGCCTGGGGTTGGCGACAGCACGGTGATCCTCGGCTTCAGTTTCTCTGGCAGCGGGCAGAACGCCGCGCTGGCCTTTACCACCCTCAAGGATTGGTCCGAGCGTGGCAGTGAGGACTCGGCGGCGGCCATGGCCGATCGTGCCAACGGCGCCCTGAGCCAGATCAAGGACGCCGTGGCCTATACGGTGTTGCCACCGCCAGTGGACGGCCTGGGCACGTCCAGCGGTTTCGAGTTTCGCCTGCAGGACCGCGGCGGCCTCGGCCATGCCGCGCTGATGCAGGCCCGCAGCGAGCTGCTGCTGGCAGCGGAGCGCAGCCCGATCCTCGCCAACGTCCGGGAAAGCGCCCTGGCCGAGGCACCGCAAGTGCAACTGCAGGTGGACCGGCAACAGGCCAATGCCCTCGGCGTGTCGTTCGCCGACATCGGCAGCCTGCTGTCCACGGCGCTGGGTTCGGCCTACATCAATGACTTCCCCAACCAGGGGCGGATGCAGCGGGTGGTGGTCCAGGCCGAAGGCGACCAGCGCAACCAGGTGGCCGACCTGTTGCAGCTCCAGGTGCGCAACAACCTCGGCAAGATGGTGCCGCTGTCGGCGTTCGTCAGCGCCACCTGGACCCAGGGCCCGGCCCAGTTGACCCGCTACAACGGCTACCCGGCCATCGCCATTTCCGGCGAGCCGGCCCCGGGCCACAGCACCGGCGAAGCCATGCAGGAAGTCGAGCGCCTGGTGGCCGGCCTGCCCACCGGCCTGGGCCAGGAATGGACCGGCTTGTCGTTGCAGGAGCGCCTGTCCGGCAGCCAGGCGCCGATCCTTTTGGGCCTGTCCCTGTTGATCGTGTTCCTGTGCCTGGCGGCGCTGTATGAAAGCTGGTCGATCCCCACCTCGGTGCTGCTGGTGGTGCCCCTCGGGGTGCTCGGCGCGGTGCTTGCGGTGTCCCTGCGCGGCCTGCCCAACGATGTGTTCTTCAAGGTCGGGCTGATCACCATCATCGGTTTGTCGGCGAAGAACGCGATCCTGATCATCGAGTTTGCCAAGAGCCTGTACGACCAGGGTCACGACCTGATCGATGCCACCGTGCAGGCGGCGCGTTTGCGCCTGCGGCCGATCGTCATGACCTCGCTGGCGTTTATCCTTGGCGTGGTGCCCCTGGCCATTGCCACCGGCGCCAGCTCGGCGAGCCAGCAAGCGATCGGCACCGGGGTGATCGGCGGCATGATCACCGCCACTCTGGCGGTGATCTTTGTGCCGGTGTTTTTTGTCCTGGTGATGAAGCTCACCCGCCGTTCCAAGGGCTAGTCGTTCAGGCCACAAGGGCCAAGCGCAACGCGGCAAGTGCAGTCAGCTTGCCGCGTGCTAAGGTTCGCCAGAACCCATCGCCGGCCCTTCTTCATGCCCCATCCCTTGCGCACCCATCCCCGCCTCAGCAGCGCCGCCCTGATCGGCATCGCCGTGGGCAGCCTGGTCCCGGCCGACTCCCTGGTCAGCAAGATCCTCATCGGCTGGAACGCCGGGGTCTGGACCTACCTGGCGCTGATGATCTGGCTCACCGCCCGGGCCAAGGCCGAGGACGTGAAGCGCATTGCCGAAGTCGAGGACGAAAATGCCGGCCTGGTGTTGCTCACGGTGTGCATCGCCGCCATCGCCAGCCTGGCCACCATCACCTTCGAACTCAGCGGCAGCAAAGACCTGGACAGCCACCAGCGCCTGCTGCACTACGCCTTTACCGGGCTGACCGTGATCGGTTCATGGCTGCTGATCGGGGTGATTTTCAGCGTGCATTACGCGCGCCTCTACTACACCTGGAACGGCAAGGAACCGGCCCTGCGCTTCGCCGAAGGCCTGACCACCCCCAACTACTGGGACTTCCTGTACTTCTCTTTCACCATTGGCGTCGCAGTGCAGACCTCCGACGTGGGCGTCGCCACCCGCAGCCTGCGCAAGATTGTCCTGGCCCAATCGCTGATCGGCTTTTTATTCAACACGGCGATTCTCGGTTTCTCGATCAATATCGCCGCCGGGCTGTTCAGTTGATGGCGCACAAATCTTCTAGACCTGCGCCCTGCCCCGGGCGCTAACTGCCTGGGTTGTACCTCATGCCCACGGATACCCCATGACCACCGCGCACAACTGGATCGATCTGGCCCAGGATGCCGACACCGGCATCGAGACCCTGCGTGCCCATTTCACCGGCCACGCCTACGACCCCCACTGGCACGACAGCTACCTGGTGGGCGTGACCGAACAAGGGGTGCAGCAGTTCAACTGCCGCCGGGCACGGCACCGGAGCACTCCGGGCCAGGTGTTCCTCCTCGAGCCCGGGGAAATCCACGACGGCGACGCCCCCACGGCCGGTGGCTTCACCTACCGCATGCTGTACCTCGACCCGCAGTGGCTGGAGCGGGAACTGAGCGCGGTGTTCGCCGAGGCGCCGATCGACAGTCAACTGAGTTTTGCCAGCACCTTGGCCAGCGATCCCCGCTTGGCCCGGGCCACCAGCGCCGCGTTCCACAGCCTGCATCAGGGCGAATTGCGCATCGTCCGGCAAAGCGCCCTGGACCAATTGCTGGACCAACTCACCGGCCATTTGCACTGGCGCCAGCGTTATCGCGAAGACCCGCGCCTGCCCCTGGTCGCCCAACGCGCCCGGGACTACCTGCATGCCCACGTGCAACACGACCTCAACCTGCAAGACCTGAGCGCCGCCTGCGACATCGACCGTTTCCGCCTGACCCGGGCCTTCAAGGCCGCCTTCGGTTTGCCGCCCCACGCGTACCTGGTGCAGTTGCGCCTGGCCAAGGCACGACGCCTGCTGGCCCGGGGCGAACCTCCAGCCGAGGTGGCCATGGCCCTGGGTTTTGCCGACCAGAGCCACATGGGGCGCTGGTTCGTGCGCGCCTACGGCCTGACGCCCGCGGCTTATCGCAAGCGCTGCACAAAGCTTCCAGACGCCTGAGCGGCCAGAGCTGAAGATCACCCTCCTTGATCTTCAACGGAGCCTGCCTGCCATGTTGTCCAGCGTCCCCAGCCTGCTGCCCTTTGTGCTGTTCGCCTTTGTCGCCTCCATCACCCCGGGGCCGACCAATATCCTGATTCTCAGCAACAGCGCCCGCTACGGCTTCAGGGCCGCACTGCCGATCATCCTCGGTGCCGGGGTCGCCGCGACCGGCATTGTCTGGCTGGTGGGCAGCGGCTTCGGCCAGGCCCTGACCCGTCACCCGGCCCTGCACAGCGTCATGCAATGGGTCGGGATCCTTTGGCTCAGCCACCTGGCGTGGCAGATCTTCCGCGCCCCGACAGGCCCCCTCGACCCGCGTGCGGCCGAGACCGGCCAACGACGCCTGGGCCTGTTGGGCGCTGCTGCGCTGCAATGGATCAACCCTAAGACCTGGATGATGGCCCTGGCCGTGGCCAGTGTGTTTGCCGGCGAAGGCAGCGAGCGCCAGGGGCAGGTGCTGAGCCTGTCCCTGGCGTTTCTCTTGGTGTCCTTGCCGTGCCTGGGCGCCTGGGCCGTGCTTGGCGCCGGCTCCAGCCGTTTGCTGCGCTCAAGCCAGGCCATGCAGCGTTTCAACCGGGGCATGGCCCTGTTGCTGCTGGCCTCGGCCTGGTTGAGCCTGTGGGCCTGAACAGCCTGTCAGCGCGGGCCTGCGGTCAGACCACGAACCGCGCGACCATGGCATTCAGGTTCACCGCCAGGCGCGACAGCTCATGGCTGGCGGCGCTGGTCTGGTTGGCACCGGCAGCCGACTGGGTGGCCAGGTCGCGGATGTTCACCAGGTTGCGATCCACCTCGCGGGACACCTGGGCCTGCTCTTCCGAGGCGCTGGCGATCACCAGGTTGCGCTCGTTGATGCGATGGATGGACTCGCTGATCTGTTCCAGGGCCACCCCGGCGGCACGGGCCATTTCCAGGGTGCTCTGGGTGCGCTGATTGCTTTGCTGCATGGATTGCACCGCTTCGCCGGTGCCGTTCTGGATGCCAGCGACCATTTTTTCGATTTCCTGGGTCGACTGGGCAGTGCGATGGGCCAGGGCCCGAACCTCGTCCGCCACCACGGCAAAACCGCGCCCGGCCTCGCCAGCCCGCGCCGCCTCGATCGCTGCGTTGAGGGCCAGCAGGTTGGTCTGCTCGGCGATGGCGCGGATCACGTCCAGCACCTTGCCGATGTCCCGCCCCTGAGTGGCCAGGCCTTCGATCATCAACGAGGTGTTTTGCACGTCGTGGGTCATGGTCTGGATCGCGTCGACGGTGTCGACCACCCGGTCGCGGCCTTCACGGGCCGCCTGGGTGGACTGTTGGGACGCCTCTGAGGTGGACACCGCGTTGCGCGCCACCTCTTCCACGGCCGCGGTCATCTCGTTGACGGCGGTGGCCGCCTGCTCGATTTCGTTGTTCTGTTGTTGCAGACCGCGAGAGGCCTCTTCGGTCACGGCGCTGAGTTCTTCAGAAGCCGAAGCCAACTGGGTGGCCGAGCCGGCAATCTGCTCGATGGTGCTGCGCAAGCTGGCCTGCATCTCGGCCAGGGCCTTGAGCAAGCGGGTCGCTTCATCATTGCCGTCGACTTCAATGGCTTGCGTCAGGTTGCCACTGGCAATCGCCTGGGCCGCCACCAATGCCTTGTTCAGCGGCGTGACGATGCTGCGGGTCAGCATCAGGGCCAGCAACACCGTGAGCAGCGCGGCGATCACCACCACCACGATGATCCCGGTAATGGCGCTGTCGTAGTGCTGGCCGGCAGCATCGGACGCCTGCTTGGCCCCGGCGGTATTGAACGCCACCAGTTTGTTCAACTGTTCGCCCATTTTGTCGGTGCCGTCCTTGATCCGGGTGTTGATCAAGTTGCGCATCTCATCCAGCTTGTTCTGCCGCGACAGCTCCAGCATCTGGTTCTGCGCCTGCAGGTAGTCGCTCAAGGTCTGGGCAAACACGCTGTACAGCGCCGCCTCATCGGCACCGGCTGGCAACGCAGCGTAGCTCGCCTGGGCGATTTTCAGCTTGTCCACCAGGGCGCCGATGCGCGCCTCGGCCTCTTGCAGGGCGGCGGGATCACGGTTGACCAGGACCCGGAACGAAAGAATGCGCATGCGCAGGACGTTCTCCGTCACATTGCCCAGAAAGCCCACACTGGGCAGTTGGTTGCTCTCCATATCCAGGGAAGCCTCACGAATCAGGCCCATGCGATTGACCGCGAACATGCCAAGGATGATCACCAACAGGGCGATGAAGGCAAAACCCAGGAAAGCGCGAGGTGCGATATTCATGTGACGTAGGGACATAGGATGACTCTCGACAATGGAGGGACTGCGAGCATCCATGCAGTAGGCTCTGTCGCCCAACAGCACAGGGTCCGACAGCTGGGCACCACCGTTGTTATTGATCTGTGGGCCTATCCGAGGTATCGGCCGAAGTTGAGCTTTTATGTGGCTGTTTATGAAATATATTTTTACCTATGACACCTGTCTCAGCCTTGAAACACGCGGCCTCCGGCTGAATCGTTAAAGCTGGAACGGGCGTTCTGCATTGACGGCAGGCAAACGCCCTTTGCCCAGGTTTTAGTGCGGCATATGGCCATCATCCCGACAGGGTTTTCACGGTTGGGGGTGCATCACCTCGACCTGCCCCTGACGCGCCCGGTACTCGCCGGGGGTGATCCTCGCGTAACGCAGGAAGAAGCGGCTGAAATACGCCGGGTCCTTGAAGCCCAGGCGGTAGCAGATTTCGTTTACCGAACTGCCGGTGAACAGCAGCAGACGCTTGGCCTCTTGCATCAACCGTTCGTACACCAGGCGCTTGGACGGCAGGTCAGCGATGCGCCGGCAGACGTCGTTGAGCCGCGCCTCGGTGACGCCGATCTGCGCCGCATAGCGGGTCAGCGGCCAGTGCTCCAGGTACTGGGCTTCGATCAGTTCATTGAAACGGTGGAAAATCTGCAGGTCTTCGTGCCGCGCCGGGCGGGCCTCCAGGGAATTGGCCGACAGCCTGAGCAGGCTGATGACGATCAAGCGCGTCAAGGCTTCCAGGGCCGGCTCTCGCCCAGGCTCTTGGCCGGAAAACTCGCGCTGCAATTCACTGAACAGCCGCTCCAGGCGTTGCACCTCGGCTTCGAATTCCGTGCCCAGGCGCGCTAAGGCGACACAGGCCGGCGGCACCACAGGCCCCGGAGCCAACCTGGGGTCAGCTTCGATCAGTTCCCAGACCAGTTGCTGACGCACGGTGAGCACGTGGCCTTCGCTGTCGGCTTCGGTGACAAAGGAATGGGGAATGGTTGGCGGCGTGAGGAAAAACATCGGTCCCGACTCCAGATATTGCTGGTCGTCGAGGTACACCCGCACCGCCCCGCTCTGCACGTAGTGCACCTGGAAAAACCGGTCATGGCGATGCACCGGCATGTTGCGCCCGAAGAACCCGGCCAGATTGCTGAGCTTGTCGTAATGCACCTGGGAGTCGGCGTAACGCTGGTCGTAGACCTGACCGATATTGATATTGGGGATCGGCTGGCGATCACTCATGGCAACGTTCTCTTTTTATTTTCAAGCCCTTGGGGCCGTCCCATCCTGCGTGATCCGCCGCGTGTAAACCAGCCCGCAAATGAACACAGGGCTTCAGCCCTTGACGATCGTTAACATATTAAATATAACGTTAACACATTAACGAATTCACCTCGCGGCCAACCCCCTGTTCCGCGATGCAGAGGAGACAACAACAATGAGCCGTGCACTGCATGACGTCGCCACCGGCACCCTGTTCGGCGTGGCCCTGAACTACCAGGGGCTGTTGCAGCAGCACCTGCAAAGCTTCACCCAGCCGCCGTACCAGAAGCCCCCGGTGAAACCGGTGCTGTTCATCAAGACCCCCAACACCCGCAACCGGCACGATGCGCCCGTGGTCTACCCGAACGGCGTCGAACGCCTGCAGCCGGGCCCGGCGCTGGGGGTGGTGATCGGCAAGGACGCCAGCCGCGTGAGCCTGGAAAACGCCATGCAGTACGTGGCCGGCTACACCATCGTCAACGAATTCAGCCTGCCTGAAGACAGCTACTACCGCCCCGCCGTGAAGGCCAAGTGCCGGGACGGTTTCTGCGCCCTGGGCCCGACCCTGGTGCCTGCCAACGAGGTGGCCGACCCACACGCCCTGGACCTTGAGTTGTTCGTCAACGGCGAACGGGTGCAACACAACAGCACCGCGAACCTGGTGCGCAGCATCCCGCAATTGATTGTCGAGCTCAGCGAGTTCATGACCCTGCATGCCGGCGACGTGCTGATCACCGGAACCCCGGAAGGCCGTGTCGATGTGCGCCCCGGCGACCGCGTCGAAGTGCAGATCAGCGGCCTGGGTCGCCTCGCCAACTCCATCGTTGCTGAATAAGGAATCGACATGAAACACGCCCGTATCCGTTTTCAAGGTCAGGTCCACGAGGTGTCGGTCAACGAGCACAACGCCGTGACCCTGGCCGATGGCCGCACCCTCGCCGAAGACCAGGTGCAATGGCTGCCGCCGGCCACCGGCAGCATGTTCGCCCTGGGCCTGAACTACGCCGACCACGCCGCCGAGCTGGCCTTCACGCCGCCGACCGAGCCCTTGGCCTTTATCAAGTCCCCCGGCACTTACACCGGCCATCACCAAGTGACCTGGCGCCCGGACAACGTCGCCTACATGCACTACGAGTGCGAACTGGTGGCGGTGATCGGCAAGACCGCGCGCAACGTCAAACGCGAGGATGCCCTGGAGTACCTGGCCGGCTACACGCTGTGCAACGACTACGCAATCCGCGACTACCTGGAAAACTACTACCGGCCCAACCTGCGGGTGAAGAACCGCGATGCCACGACCCCGGTCGGGCCGTGGATCGTCGACGTCGCCGATGTGCCGGACCCCGGCAACCTGACGCTGCGCACCTGGGTCAACGGTGAGCTGCGCCAGGAAGGCAGCACCCGGGACATGATTTTCGACATCCCTTACCTGATCGAATACCTGTCCAGTTTCATGACCCTGCAACCCGGCGACATGATCGCCACCGGCACGCCGGAAGGCTTGGCCGATGTGGTTCCGGGGGATGAAGTGGTGGTGGAAGTGGAAGGCGTGGGTCGCCTGGTTAACCGAATTGTCAGCGAAGCGGAATTCTTCTCCGCCCGGAAAGAGGCTTGAGCAGCATGATCAAACATTGGATCAACGGCCGTGAGGTCGAAAGCAAAGACGTCTTCACCAACTACAACCCCGCCACTGGCGAGGCCATCGGTGAAGTGGCCAGCGGCGGCGCCGAAGAAATCGCCCTGGCCGTGGCAGCCGCCAAGGAAGCCTTTCCGAAATGGGCCAACACCCCGGCCAAGGAGCGTGCGCGGCTGATGCGCAAGCTCGGCGAACTGATCGAGCAGAACGTACCGAACCTGGCCGAACTGGAAACCCTGGACACCGGTTTGCCGATCCACCAGACCAAGAACGTGCTGATCCCCCGGGCCTCGCATAACTTCGACTTCTTCGCCGAGGTCTGCACCCGCATGGACGGCCACAGCTACCCGGTGGACGACCAGATGCTCAACTACACCCTGTACCAGCCGGTGGGCGTCTGTGCCCTGGTGTCGCCGTGGAACGTGCCGTTCATGACCGCCACCTGGAAGACCGCGCCGTGCCTGGCCCTGGGCAACACCGCCGTGTTGAAGATGAGCGAACTGTCGCCACTGACCGCCAACGAACTGGGGCGCCTGGCCGTGGAAGCGGGCATTCCGGCCGGGGTGCTGAACATCGTCCAGGGCTACGGCGCCACCGCTGGCGACGCCCTGGTGCGCCACCCGGATGTGCGGGCAATTTCCTTCACCGGCGGCACCGCCACCGGCAAGAAAATCATGCAGACCGCGGGCCTGAAGAAGTACTCCATGGAACTGGGCGGCAAGTCGCCGGTGCTGGTCTTCGAGGACGCCGACCTGGAACGGGCCCTGGACGCCGCGCTGTTCACCATCTTTTCCCTGAACGGCGAACGCTGCACCGCCGGCAGCCGGATTTTCATCCAGGAAAGCGTCTACCCGCAGTTCGTCAAGGAATTCGCCGCCCGCGCCAAGCGGCTGATTGTCGGTGACCCCACGGACTTGAAAACCCAAGTCGGCTCGATGATTACCCAGGCCCACTACGACAAGGTCACCGGCTATATCAAGATCGGTATCGAAGAAGGCGCCACCCTGCTCGCTGGTGGCCTGGAACGCCCGGCCAACTTGCCGGCGCACCTGAGCAAGGGTCAGTTCATCCAACCCACGGTGTTCGCCGATGTGAACAACAAAATGCGCATCGCCCAGGAGGAAATCTTCGGCCCGGTGGTCTGCCTGATTCCGTTCAAGGACGAAGCCGAGGCCCTGCAATTGGCCAACGACACCGAGTACGGCCTGGCGTCCTATATCTGGACCCAGGACATCGGCAAGGCCCATCGCCTGGCCCGTGGCATCGAGGCCGGCATGGTGTTTATCAACAGCCAGAACGTGCGCGACCTGCGCCAGCCCTTCGGCGGGGTCAAGGGCTCGGGCACCGGCCGTGAAGGCGGTGAGTACAGCTTCGAGGTGTTTGCCGAGATCAAGAACGTCTGCCTATCCATGGGCAGTCACCACATCCCGCGCTGGGGCGTGTAAGGTCTGTAACCGTCCCGGATCACGCCAACAATAAGATGTTTCAGGAGAAGCACCATGGGCGAAGTCGTCATGGCCGCCAAGGTCTGCCACGTTCCATCGATGTACCTGTCCGAACTGCCGGGCAAACACCACGGCTGCCGCGCTGCTGCCATTGCCGGACACAAGGAGATTGCCCGCCGCGCCCGGGCGCTGGGGGCCGACACCGCGGTGGTGTTCGATGTGCACTGGCTGGTCAACAGCGGTTACCACATCAACTGCGGTGAAGCCTTCAATGGCACCTACACCAGCAACGAGCTGCCGCACTTCATCAAGAACATGACCTACGACTATCAAGGCTGCCCGGAGCTGGGCGAATTGATTGCCGCCGAGGCCAATGCCGCCGATGTGCGCACCCTGGCCCACAACATCCCCAGCCTGGAGCTGGAGTACGGAACCCTGGTGCCCATGCGCTACATGCACATGGACGTGCCGCCGGAGGAGCACTTCAAGGTGATTTCGATCGCCGCCTGGTGCGCCTGGCATCGCCTGGAAGACAGCTTCACCTTTGGTGCCGCTGTCCGCCGGGCCATCGAAAAGAGCGATCGCAAGGTCCTGGTGCTGGCGTCCGGCTCCCTGTCCCACCGCTTCTCCGATGACCGCCTGGCCGAAGCCAACATCCATAACTGGACCCGGGAATTCGACAAGCAGATGGACCTGCGGGTGGTGGAGCTGTGGCAGCAAGGCCGCTTCCGCGAGTTCTGCGCCATGCTGCCGGACTACGCCGAGCACTGTTACGGCGAAGGCAAGATGCATGACACAGCCATGCTCCTGGGACTGCTGGGCGGGCCGGACTACAACCGACCGGCCGAGATCATCACCCCGCCGTTCGGCAGCTCGGGCACCGGCCAGATTAATGCGGTCTTTGAGCTTTGAAGGCAGTGGTGAACGGCAAGCTGTGAGCTGTGAGCCGCAAGCTGAAAGCGCTTAACAACGTCAATTGAACCTGCGAGGCGCGGGCTACCAGCGTAAGAGCACTGCTCTTGCCGCTTGTAGCTTGCCGCGCCCCCCTGCGCCAAAGGAGCTCCCCATGCCCCATTTCATCGCTGAATACACCGACAACATCGAGGCCGAAGCCGATCTGCCCGGGCTCTTCGTCAAGGTCCATGACTGCCTGGGCGCCAGTGGCGTGTTCCCCCTGGGCGGTATTCGCAGCCGGGGCCAGCGCCTGGACACCTGGCGCATGGCCGATGGCAAGCACGACTACGCCTTTGTCCACATGCGCCTGCAAGTGGGCGCCGGACGGGACCTGGCCACGCGCGCCAGGTCGCCGAGGCGCTGTTCGAGGTGATCAAGGCGCACTTTGCCGAGCTGCAGGCCCGACGCCTGCTGGCCTTGTCATTCGAGATGACCGAGCTGGATGCCGAGCTCAACTTCAAACATAACAACGTGCATGCGTTTTTAAGCGGACAGGCCTGATCGCCGGCAAGCCGGCATCTACAAGGCGGTGTTCCGCTGGTACCCACAACAACAATAACGAGGTCATTGACATGTCCCATCCAGCCATCGCCGAAGCGCCAGTCGCCGAGGTCAACGACACCTATCGCACCATCACTTGGCGTCTGATGCCGCTGCTGTTCACCTGCTACATCTTTGCCCACCTGGACCGGATCAATATCGGCTTCGCCAAGCTGCAGATGACCCAGGACCTGGGCTTCAGTGACAGCGTCTACGGCCTGGGCGCTGGGCTGTTTTTCATTGCCTATGCGCTGTTCGGCGTGCCCAGCAACCTGGCCCTGGACAGGGTCGGCCCGCGCCGCTGGATCGCCACCCTGATGGTCACCTGGGGCCTGTTGTCCAGCGCCCTGCTGCTGGTGGACAGCGCGGCGGGTTTCTATGCCCTGCGCTTTCTCCTGGGGGTGGCCGAAGCCGGTTTCTTCCCCGGCATCCTGGTGCTGCTCAACCGCTGGTTCCCGGCAGCTCGGCGGGGCCAGGTCACGGCGCTGTTCGCCATTGCCGTGCCCATGGCCGGGGTGGTGGGCGGGCCGTTGTCAGGCTGGATCCTTGAAGGTTTTCACGACCTCGGCGGCCTGCGCGGCTGGCAGTGGATGTTCCTGATCGAAGGCCTGCCCGTGGTACTGCTCGGGCTGGTGGTGCTCAAGGTCCTGCCGGAAAGCCTCGAGCAAGTGGACTGGCTGAGCGACGCGCAAAAAGCCCAGGTGCAGGCAGCGCTGGCCCGCGAGGAACAACACAAATCCATCAGCCGCTTCAGCGACCTGCTGGGCAACCGGCACATCTGGCTGCTGGTGAGCATCTACTGCGCGGTGATGCTGGCGGTGAACACCATTGCCTTCTGGATGCCGACCCTGATCCACCACGCCGGCATCGGCCGCGACAGCAGCGTGGGCATGCTCAGCGCCCTGCCTTACCTGGCCGGCTGCCTGTTCATGATCGGCATCGGCCGCTCTTCCGACCGCCAGCGCGAACGCCGCTGGCACCTGGGCGTACCGCTGTTGATGGCCAGCGCCGGGCTGATCATCACCGGGCTGGCCCCGGAAAACCCTTGGCAGGTGATGTTCGGCTTGCTGATGGCGGGCATGGGCGCCAGTGCCGCATTGCCGATGTTCTGGCAACTGCCACCGGCGTTCCTGGCCAGCAATACCCAGGCGGCGGGCATCGGCCTGATCAGTTCCCTGGGCAGCATCGCCTCGTTCCTCGCCCCTTACCTGATCGGCGTGGTGCGTGACGCCACCCAGAGCGCCAGCCTGGCGCTGTACGCCCTGGCCCTGCTGATCGCCGTCGGCGCCTGGCTGGTGCTGCGGGTACCGGCCCATATCGTCAATCCACGAGAGAAATAACCATGCTGACTACCGCACAGATCCAACAGGCCGCGGCCCGCCTCGATGGCGCCGAACGCTCCCGGGAACAGATCGGCCAACTGTCCCTGGCCTACCCCGACATCAGCGTTGAAGACGCCTACGCCATCCAGCGCTGCTGGGTGGAACAGAAGATCCGCGATGGCCGCAAGCTGGTGGGGCACAAGATCGGCCTGACCTCCCGGGCCATGCAGGTGTCGTCGAACATCAGCGAACCGGATTTCGGTGCCCTGCTCGACGACATGTTCTTCGACGAAGGCAGCGACATCCCATTCCAGCGTTTTATCGTGCCGCGGGTCGAGGTGGAGCTGGCGTTTATCCTCGGCAAGCCGCTCAAGGGCCCCAACTGCACCCTGTTCGACGTGCTGGAAGCCACTGAATGGGTGATCCCGGCCTTGGAAATCATCGACGCGCGCATCCAGCAACTGGACCCGCAGACCCAGGTCACCCGCAAGGTGTTCGACACCATTTCCGACAACGCCGCCAACGCCGGGGTGGTGATGGGCGGTCGAGCCGTGCGCCCGGGGGACATTGACCTGCGCAAGGTGCCGGCGGTGCTGTACCGCAACGGTGTGATCGAGGAGTCCGGGGTCTCGGCAGCGGTGCTCAACCACCCGGCCAAGGGCGTGGCCTGGCTGGCCAACAAACTGGCGGCCTATGACGTCGGCCTGGAGGCCGGGCAGATCATTCTCGGCGGTTCCTTTACCCGCCCGGTGGCGGCCAATCCGGGGGACGTGTTCCACGTCGACTACGACCAACTGGGCTCCATCGCCTGCCGTTTTGTCTGAGGAAACTGCCATGCAGCTGCCGATCAACCGCTTCAAACAACGCCTGCAAGACGCCGAGCCACAGATCGGCCTGTGGGTCGGCCTGGCCAATGCCTATTGCGCCGAACTCGCGGCCAATGCCGGTTTTGACTGGCTGTTGCTGGACGGCGAACACGCCCCCAATGACCTGCGCGGCTTGCTCGGCCAGTTGCAGGCGATTGCCCCCTACCCGGTGCACGGCATCATCCGCCCGCCCATTGGCGACACCGCGCTGATCAAGCAATTGCTGGACATCGGTGCCCAGACCTTGCTGGTGCCCATGGTCGAAAGCGCCGAGCAGGCCCGGCAACTGGTGCGCGCCATGCGTTATCCACCCGAAGGCATTCGCGGGGTGGGCAGCGCCCTGGCCCGGGCGTCGCGCTGGAACAGCGTGCCGGGTTACCTGGACCAGGCCGACGCACAAATGTGCCTGCTGGTGCAGATCGAAAACCTTGCCGGCCTGGCCAACCTCGACCAGATTGCTGCTGTGGATGGGGTGGATGGGGTGTTTATCGGGCCGGCGGACTTGTCGGCGTCCATGGGCCATCGCGGCAACCCCGGGCACCCCGAAGTGGCGGCAGCGATCGAGGACGCCATCCTGCGGATTCGCCGCGCCGGCAAGGCCGCCGGGATCCTCAGCGCCGACCAGACCCTGGCACGGCGGGCGATTGAGTTGGGGGCGAATTTCGTTGCGGTGGGTGTGGATACCACGGTGCTGATGAAAGGTCTGCAAACCCTCGCCGGCCAGTACAAGACCCTGGAGACCCCTAGCACCAGCGGCGGCGGGGTTTATTGACGCCCCCCGTACCTTGCAGGAGCCGGCTTGCCGACGATCGCAGTGTCAAGACAGGCGCAGTGCTTGAGGGCGCTATCGCTGGCAAGCCAGCGCCCACACAGGGTTGATGTTCACCCCGCCCCTGCAGGAGCCCGGCTGGCCGGCGATGGCGGGGTTTATCGGGTGCGGCTGGCCAGGCGCCAGACTCGGGCGATGTCGGCGGCGCGGGCCCGCAGCAGGCGCGGTGCTTCGCTGCAGGCCTGTTCCAGGCTCATAGGTCCGGATGCCAGGGCGAACGCTGCGTCCACTCCATGTTGGTACATCTGCTCGTAGCCGTCGCCCAGGGTGCCGGCCAGCACAATCACCGGTACGCCGTGCTGGCGGGCGATGCGGGCGACGCCAAAGGGGGTCTTGCCGCGCAAGGTCTGGGCGTCGAAGCGCCCTTCCCCGGTGATCACCAAATCAGCGCCCATCACGGCCTGCTCCAACCCCACCAACTCGGCCACCACTTCCACGCCTGGGCGGAACTGCGCCCCGAGGAACGCCTTGGCGGCAAACCCCAGGCCGCCGGCCGCGCCGCTGCCGGGTTCGTCGCGCACATCCTTGGGCAGGACCTGGGCACACAGGTCGGCAAAATGCCCCAGGGCCTGGTCCAGCGCCCGCACTTGCTGTGGTGACGCGCCCTTCTGCGGACCGAAAATCGCCGATGCACCGTGGTCGCCGCACAACGGGTTGTTGACGTCGGCGGCGATCTCGAAGCGCACCCGGTCCAGGCGCGGGTCCAGGCCGTCGAGTTCGATACGGGCCAAGTCCGCCAGGGCCAGGCCGCCCTGGGGCAGGGTCCGGCCCTGCGAGTCCAGAAGCTTCAAGCCCAAAGCCTGCAAGGCTCCCGCGCCGCCGTCGTTGGTGGCGCTGCCGCCAATGGCCAGGATGATGCGCTCGGCCCCGGCCTCCAGCGCCGCCAGAATCACCTCCCCGGTGCCAAAGGTGCTGCTGACACAGGCGTCGCGCTGCCCCAGGGGCACCAACTGCAAGCCACTGGCCTCGGCCATTTCAATGATTGCCGTACGGCTGTTCGGCAGCCAGCCCCAACGGGCCTCGACCGGGCTGCCCAAGGGGCCCTGGACCACCGTGCTGCGCGGCTCGCCGGCGCAGGCGGCCAGCACCGACTCCACCGTACCTTCACCGCCGTCGGCCATCGGGCACTGGAGCAACTGCGCATCCGGCCAGATGTCCGCCAGGCCGAGGGCAATGGCTTGGGCGACGCCTTCGGCACTCAGGCTGTCCTTGAAGGAGTCGGGGGCGATGATGATTTTCATGGGCTATCTCCGGTTCTTATGCCATGCATGCTGCCAGTTGCCATCGAGGCTGACGCCTGTCGACTGCACAAGTGCGCGACGGCTTTATTGTTCATTGCTACAAGAACCGCGGCCAAACCTCGCCTTGGCGTGGCCCGGCCATTCACAAACC
Source organism: Pseudomonas morbosilactucae (assembly GCF_023241715.1). GTDB lineage: Bacteria > Pseudomonadota > Gammaproteobacteria > Pseudomonadales > Pseudomonadaceae > Aquipseudomonas > Aquipseudomonas morbosilactucae. The sequence continues at coordinate 47,588 of NZ_JALQCW010000084.1, read as the reverse complement.
TCAGTGGGCATCGCTGCCTTGGGGCAGCAATTGCACGCCCAGATACAGCGCCAGCATGCCATCGAGCCGCAACGGGTCGACGCCGCTCAGCTCGGCAATGCGCTCCATGCGGTAACGCAGGCTGTTGCGGTGAATGCCCAGGGCATCGGCACAGGCCTGGCTTTGCCCATCGTGCTCGCACCAACTGCGCAGGGTCGCGAGCAACTGGCCGTTGCTGTCCTTGGCGATCACCTTGCGCAACGGGCTGAGCAACTCGTCCAAGGCGTCATCATTGCGATGGCGCCAGAGCATCACTGGCAGGCGATAACGGTTCAGGGTCAGCAAGCGTGAATGGCCCAATACGTCACGACCGTAGGCCAGCAAGTCGCCAACCCGGCGATAGCAGCGGCGCAACCCGGCCAGGCCGTCAGCCTGCCCGCCAATGGCGATGCGCAGGATGTTCCAGCCCAGGCCGTCGAGCTTCTCCAGCAACCGTGGGTTGTCGACGGTGGTCGCTGCCGGTCGGCACCACAGCAACGAGGTCTTGGAGGCGCTGACGCACCAGCTGTCCGGGTAGCGCGACATCAACCAGCCGCTCAGGGCTTCGGCGGTCTGCCCGGCGCTGTGTTCCAGGCCCAGCTCGAACAGGTACGGGGTGCGCGGCAACTGCGGCTTGAGGCCCATCTGCTGCGCCTCGTCCACCAGCCGCGGCGAGTCACCGTCATCGCTGAGCAGCAAGGCCAGCAAGTCGTCGCCACGCTGGCGGCGCCATTGTTGTTCGGCCTGCTGATGGCGCTGGCCCACCAGCATCTCGGCGGTCATGCGCACCAGTTCGGCGTAGGTGCGCAACTGCTCCGGGTCGCCGGTGATGCCCAGCACGCCGATCAGCCGCTGGTCATGCAGCAACGGTAGGTTGATGCCTGGCTGCACGCCCTTGAGGTGCTTGGCGGTCTGCACGTCGATCTCCACCACACGACCGTTGGCTAGTACCAGTTGCGCGCCCTCGTGGCGAGTGTTGACGCGCTCCGGTTCGCCGCTGCCGAGGATCAGGCCCTGGCTGTCCATGACGTTGACGTTGTAGGGCAAGATGGCCATCGTCCGGTCGACGATATCCTGGGCCAGGTCATGATCCAGTTCGAACATAGCAGCGTGATCCTTGAAGGCGGATTCTTGTGAAAAGCCGGAAACTTGGTCGCCAGCACGGACGAAGCGTGCAATCGCTGTGCGCAAGCACAAAGACAGCCGCCTTGACCTGACCGAGACTCTCAGGGCGGTCAACGTTACCCTTGCACCGCAAAAAATCATAATAAAGAGAGACCCGCCATGTCACAGAGCGCCGCTGCCGTCCTGGCCACAGCTGACGAAAAGAACACCGTCTACAAGCGCATCACCCTGCGCTTGATCCCCTTCATCTTCATTTGCTACCTGTTCAACTACCTGGACCGGGTCAACGTTGGCTTCGCCAAGTTGCAAATGCTCGATGCGCTGAAATTCAGTGAAACCGTGTACGGCCTCGGGGCCGGCATCTTCTTTATCGGTTACGTGCTGTGCGGCGTGCCGAGCAACCTGGCACTGAACAAGTTCGGCCCTCGGCGCTGGATTGCGCTGATGATGATCACCTGGGGCACCCTGTCCACCTGCCTGCTGTTCGTCACCACACCGACCCAGTTCTACACCCTGCGCCTGTTCACCGGGGCCGCCGAAGCCGGCTTCTTCCCCGGCGTGGTGCTGTACCTCTCGCAGTGGTTCCCGAGCTTCCGTCGCGGCCGCATCATGGCCCTGTTCATGTCGGCTATCCCGGTGTCCGGCCTGCTCGGCAGCCCCTTCTCCGGCTGGATCCTCAACCACTTCGCCGCCGGCCAGGGTGGCCTTGCGGGCTGGCAGTGGATGTTCCTGCTGCAGGGCATTCCGACAGTCGTGCTGGGTGGCCTGGCGTTTTTCCTGCTTAGCGACAGCTTCGCCAACGCCACGTGGCTGACGCCCAAGGAGCGTGCGGTGCTCGAAGCCGACCAGGCCGAAGACGCCGCCAACAAGCCCAAGACCACCGGCGACTCCCTGGCCGCGGTGTTCAAGAACCCGGCGATCTGGGCCTTTGGCCTGATCTACTTCTGCATCCAGAGCGGCGTCTACGCCATCAACTTCTGGTTGCCGTCGATCATCAAGAACCTGGGCTTCAGCGACAACCTGGTGATCGGTTGGCTGAGCGCCATTCCCTACTTGCTGGCGGCGGTGTTCATGCTGCTGGTGGGCCGTTCCGCCGACCTGCGCAAGGAGCGCCGCTGGCACTTGGTGGTGCCGATGCTGATGGGCGCCGTGGGCTTGCTGATCGCGGTCAACTTCGCCACCCAGCCGGCCATCGCCATCCTCGGCCTGACCATCGCCACCATGGGCGCCCTCACCGGTCTGCCAATGTTCTGGCCGGTGCCCACAGCGCTGCTCAGTGCCGGTGCCGCTGCCGGTGGCCTGGCGTTGATCAACTCCATGGGCCAGATGGCCGGTTTTCTCAGCCCGTACATCGTCGGCTGGGTCAAGGACACCACCGGCTCCACCGATGCCGCCCTGTACCTGTTGGCCGGGGTGATCGTCGCCGGCAGCCTGCTGGCCCTGCGCATGACCCGCAGCCTGCGTAACCAGTAAGCCCTCCCCAAGCCCGCGTCGGACTGCCCCGCCGCCGACGCGGCGCCTCGCTCCTGATACCGCCCCTCGCTTGTGCATCCAGACAGCACGGCCAGCGCCCTCGAACGTCGTATTTTCCCTTGATTGAGATTGCTCCTGGCCGGGGTTCTGGTATTTGATGTGTGCCCGACGCCTCGTCTGCGACGCTGCGGTCGCTTCCTCAACGTACAAGGATTTCGTTCATGAGCCATCGCCTCCTCGGCCATTCCGGCCTCAAGGTCTCCGCCCTGACCCTGGGCACCATGATGTTCGGCGAGCAGACCCAAACCGACGACGCCCTGCGCATCATCGACAAGGCCTGGGACCAGGGCATCAACTTTATCGACACCGCCGACGTCTACACAGGCGGGCGCTCCGAGGAGATCGTCGGTGAAGCCATTGCCCGCCGTCGCCATGACTGGGTGGTGGCGTCCAAGGTCGGCTTCGGGCCGGCCGACGGCGTGCCCAACCGCGCCGGACTGAGCCGCAAGCATATTTTCAACGCCATCGACGCCAGCCTGACCCGCCTGGGCAGCGACTACCTGGACATCTATTACCTGCACCGCGAAGACCACAACACGCCACTGGAGGTGAGCATCCGCGCCATCGGCGACCTGCTGCGCCAGGGCAAGATCCGTTACTGGGGGCTGTCCAACTACCGCGGCTGGCGGATCGCCGAAGCGGTGCGCATCGCTGACCAACTGGGGATCGAGCGCCCGGTGATCAGCCAACCGCTGTACAACATCGTCAACCGCCAGGCCGAAGCCGAGCAGATCACCGCCGCCCGCGCCTACGGCCTTGGCGTGGTGCCTTACAGCCCGTTGGCCCGGGGCGTGCTCAGTGGCAAGTACGCCCCCGATGTGGCGCCGGACAGCAGCAGCCGCGCCGGGCGCCAGGACAAGCGCATCCTGGAAACCGAATGGCGGGTCGAGTCCCTGCGCATCGCCCAGCAGATCCAGGAGTACTGCCAGGGCCGAGGTGTGGGGATCGTGCCCTTCGCCATCGCCTGGGTGCTGAACAATCAGGCGGTCAGCTCGGCCATCGTCGGCCCGCGTACCGAGCAGCAGTGGGATGCCTACACCGAGGCGTTGAGCGTGCGCATCAGCGCCGAAGACGAAGCCTTTATCGACGCTCTGGTCACCCCCGGGCATGCCTCGACCCCCGGCTTCAATGACGTCAGTCATTTCGTTTCCGGGCGCACGCCATTCTCGGCCTGAGGTCCGCACCTGGCCGCCCAGCGCGGGCGGCCACTGCTCAATCGGCGGGATTAATCGGCGGTTTTGGCCAAAACGAGAAATTCCTCCACAAAACACCCGGATTCAGCGCAAATTTCTCGCTGTAAACCCTCTATATTCCCCTCGACGTACATCCCCCCTATTTCATCAAGCCTGCGGTGCAGGTCACACGAGGACAGCGTGTCTAAAGGTATTGTTTTATCGGTTCTGGCGTCGGTGCTGTTTGCCGTCATGTACTACTACACCTCGCTGCTGGCGCCGCTTTCCGGGCTGGAGATCTTTGGCTGGCGGATGCTGCTGACCCTGCCCTGCATGACCCTGTTCATGATCCTGGCCGGCGAATGGCCGCGAGTGGTCGGCCTGGGCCGACGGGTGCTGGCCACGCCGGCCCTGCTTCTGGCGCTGATGCTGTCCTCGGCCCTGGTGGGCGCGCAACTCTGGCTGTTTATGTGGGCGCCACTCAACGGCCATAGCCTGGACGTGTCCCTGGGGTATTTCCTCCTGCCGCTGACCATGGTGCTGACCGGGCGCATTGCCTATGGCGAACGCCTGTCACGGCTGCAGAAAATCGCCACCCTGTTCGCCGGCGTCGGGGTGTTCAATGAGCTGTATCAAATGGGTGGGGTGTCGTGGCCGACCTTGCTGGTGGTGCTGGGTTACCCGCTGTACTTCGTGCTGCGCAAACGCCTGGGCACCGATCACCTGGGCGGCCTGTGGTTCGACATGGCGCTGCTGATCCCCGTGGCCCTGTGGTTCGCCCAGGACTTCAACGTACTGGAGCGCAACCCGGGCCTGTACCTGCTGATTCCATTGCTCGGGGTGATCAGCGCCTCGGCCTTGCTTTGCTACATCATCGCCAGCCGGCTGCTGGCCTTTAGCCTGTTCGGCCTGCTAAGTTACGTTGAACCCGTGCTGTTGCTGGCCGTGGCCCTGCTGCTGGGAGAAAGCATCGGGCCGGGGGAATGGTTGACCTACGGGCCGATCTGGCTGGCGGTGCTGGTGTTGATGCTGGAAGGATTCAGGCACCTGCTGCGCCAGCGTCGCCGTCGGCACTCATGAGCCACCTCAGGGCTTGATCTGTTTCAGCTCGTTGAGCAGGCCCAGCAAGGCCTGGAGCTTTTCTTCCCCGAACTGCTGCTGGATCTTCTGGTAGTTGATTTCCATGTCGCCGCTCATGGACTCGAAACAGGCTTCGCCACGCTCGGTCAGGGTGATAAACAGACGGCGCTGGTCTTCCGGGGATTTGCGCCGGCTGACGTATTCATCACGCTCCAGCCGGGTCAGCACACCGGTCATGCTGGGCGGCAGGATGCAGGCCATCTTCGCCAGTTGATGGCTTTCCAGCTCGCCGTTCTGGCGCAGGATACGAATCACCCGCCACTGCTGTTCGGTGAGGTCGTGCTGGTTCAAAGAGGGGCGAAAAAAAGCCATGGCGGCTTCACGGGCCTGGAGCAAGGTCAGGGTCAGCGAGGGTCTGGGTGTCTTCATCGAGGGCCGTCGGTCAGGGGGGCGGGTAGGCAGGCGAGAAACATTAACACATTCACTATCGGCAACCGACAGGCAAAATAAAGCCCGACCCGGCAAGCGCCGGATCGGGCTCTGTAATCAATGCGGCCTGGCCTTAATCGGTGGCGAGCACACCACGACGCACCTGGTCACGCTCGATCGATTCGAACAGTGCCTTGAAGTTGCCTTCACCGAAACCATCGTCGCCCTTGCGCTGGATGAATTCGAAGAACACCGGGCCCATCAGGGTCTCCGAGAAAATCTGCAACAACAGGCGCTTGTCGCCGGCTTCCGACGAGCCGTCCAGCAAGATGCCCCGTGATTGCAGCTCGTTGACCGGCTCACCGTGGTTCGGCAGGCGACCTTCAAGCATCTCGTAATAGGTTTCCGGCGGCGCGGTCATAAAGCGCATGCCGATCTTTTTCAACGCGTCCCAAGTCTTCACCAGGTCATCGGTGAGGAACGCCACGTGCTGGATGCCCTCGCCGTTGAACTGCATCAGAAACTCTTCGATCTGCCCGGCGCCCTTGGACGATTCCTCGTTCAGCGGGATGCGGATCATGCCGTCCGGAGCGGTCATGGCCTTGGAGGTCAGGCCGGTGTATTCGCCCTTGATGTCGAAGTAGCGAATCTCGCGGAAGTTGAACAGTTTCTCGTAGAAGCCGGCCCAGTAAGCCATGCGTCCGCGGTACACGTTGTGGGTCAGGTGGTCGATGATCTTCAGGCCCGCGCCCTCGGGATGGCGGTCCACGCCGTCGAGGAATACGAAGTCGATGTCATAGATCGAGCTGCCTTCACCATAACGGTCGATCAGGTACAGCGGCGCGCCGCCGATGCCTTTGATCGCCGGCAGGTTCAGCTCCATGGGGCCGGTGGCGATGTGGATCGGCTGGGCACCCAGCTCCAGGGCACGGGAATAGGCCTGCTGGGCGTTCTGCACGCGGAACGCCATGCCGCACACCGACGGGCCGTGCTCGGCGGCAAAGTACGAGGCCACGCTGTGAGGTTCGTTGTTGAGGATCAGGTTGATCGCGCCCTGACGGTACAGGTGCACGTCTTTGGAACGGTGGGTCGCGACCTTGGTAAAGCCCATGATCTGGAAGATCGGCTCAAGGGTATTGGGGGTAGGCGATGCGAATTCGATGAATTCAAAGCCCATCAGGCCCATTGGGTTTTCGAAGATATCTGCCATGGTTGGCGCCTCATCATTTTTAGAATTAACCGCCGCGATACGCGGAGGGTCAGTGCTTATGAATGCTGAGGAGCGAGGGTGGCGCGCAGGAGATACCGCGCACGCTGCGGGCGAGGAAATCACCGTAGATCAGTTGGAAACCGAATATCTTCATGTCGACCCTGTCTTGCTTGCAGGCTGGCGAGGCTTCTGCTGCCAGAAGATTTTATTATTGTATGCGTAACCGGATTCTACACAGCGTAAATATGTTTGTCCGTAATCTCTATAAAATCCGCTTTTTTGCCGGCGTCGCAAGGCCTTTGTTGCATAAATAAAGGCGACGAGAATCAGCGCCCCGCCCAGGCCCATGCTCAGGGTCAGCGGCTCCGCCAGTAACAGGGCACCGAGCAGCACCGCGGTCAGCGGGTTGAGTGCGATGAAGGCTCCGGCGCGGGTCGCACCGATGCGCTGCACGCCATCGTAATAGAGGATGTAGGCCAGAGCCGAACCGAGCACGCCGAGGTACAGCAGCCCTAGGCCTTGTCCGAGGTTGAGCTGGGCGATCGCCGCCAGGTCCACGTCGCCCATGGCCAGGGTCACCGCCCACAGCATCAGCGTGCCCAGCCCAATGGAGTAGGTCACGGTTTGCAACGGGCCGAGGCTGCTGTTGAGGTTCCTGGCGCCCAAGGAATAGAGGCCCCACCCCAGTACGCAGCCAAAAATCAGCAGATCCCCACGCCAACTGGCCGCCCCAGCCTGCAAAACCGAAGGGTCGCGACTGAGGATTACCGTGCCGGCGCCGACCAGGCACAGGGCGATGCCCATGACCTTGGTCCGGCCCAAGCGCTCCTTGAACAGCCACCACGACGCCAAGGCAATCACCGCCGGGTTCAGCGCCACGATCAATGAGGCGCGGGAGGCGCCGATCAGTTGCAGGCCGTTGAAGAAGCACAGGTTGTAAAAAAAGATGCCGAAAAAGCCCAGCACGGTCAGTTGCGCAAACTGACCCCGGGTGGGGCGCGCCAGCGGGATCCGTGCCAGGGCCATGAACAGCATCAATGCCAGGCTGGCCAGGAAAAAACGCACGCTGGCGGCCAACAGCGGCGCCAGCGTCCCGGCTAGCAGACGCCCGGCGACAAAGGTGCCGCCCCAGATCATGCTCACCGCTGCCAACTTGGCGTACACCGGCATAAATCCGGCGTAACGGCCGGTTCGATCAGAAAATGACATAAGACTCCAACGTCGAGGTTTGAGGGCGTTGGGGTATTCTTTTTCTAATAGCCGATCATCGTAAAATGAGCTTTTATTCATGACCTTGACCCAACTCGAGATCTTTTCCCTGGTGGCCGAACTGCGCGGGTTCACCCTCGCGGCCCATCGCCTGGGCATCTCGCAATCGGCGGTGTCCCACGCCATCAAGTCCCTGGAACAGGAACTGGGGGTGGACCTGTTCCGCCGTCATCAGGCCCAGGTGGAACTCAGCGACATCGGCCAGCAACTGCTGCTGCGGGCCCGAGCCATGTTGGGCCTGGCCGCGACCCTGGAGCAGGAAGCCGCCGATGCCCGCGGCATGAAACGCGGCACCCTGCGGATCGGCTCCTTCGGGCCCACGGCGTCGATGCGCCTGCTGCCGGAGATTCTCCAGGGTTATCGCCTGCAGCATCCCGGGATCGAGGTGCACATCGATGAAGGACCGGATCGCCAAGTGCTGCAATGGCTGGAACAACGCCGCATCGATCTGGGTTTCGTGGTGCTGCCCCAGGAGCGTTTCGACACCTTTGCCCTGGCGGAAGATCAACTGGTGGCCCTGCTGCCAAGCCAACACCCGCTGGCGGCCAAAAGCACGCTGCCCCTGAAAGCGCTTTGCGATGATCCGTTCGTACTCTCCGAAGCCGGTTCGGCAGAGTTGGTATCACGCCTGTTCGCCAACGCCGGGCTCACGCCAAAGGTGCGTTATCGCTGCTCGCAATTGCTCAGCACCCTGGAAACCGTCAGCCGGGGCGATGCCCTGAGCATTGTCGCCCAACTGTCCCTACCGCCCTCCCCGGACCCGCGCTACGTGACCCGAGAGCTGTTGCCAGCCGCCCGCCGCAACGTCGGGATTGCCGTGCTCGATCAACGCCAGGCGTCGCCCGCAACCCTGGCCTTTATCCAGCACGCGCAAATCCTTTATCGCCGCTGAAAGCCATCTATCCTGCTGCTTACCACGCCGGCGCCAGACTCTAGGGCGCTGCCCTCTCCTGCCAAAGGTTCGCTCAATGCCATTGACTGCTAGCAGCCCGTTGCAGCGCTCGACCCGATCCTTGCGCCCGCTGCTGATGGCGTTGCTGCCCATTGGGCTTGGGCTGTTCATCCTCCATCTGCAAGCCGAACGAGCGCTGCAACAGAGCAGCCTGGAAACCGCCCAGGAAGCCGTGCGCCAATTCGACCTGATGCTGGACAACAGCCATATCGCCGCTCAGGCCTTGCTGCCGCTGGCGGGCCAAGCCTGTGACGAGCAGCAGCAATTGGCCCTGCGCGATCAAGTGGTGCGCCGACCTTTTGTACGCTCAACCAACCTAGTGTGGCGCAAGAGCAATTACTGCAGCTCGCTGCTGGGCAATGTCACGGTGCCGCTTGATCCCGAGGACTACATCGAGGGCAAGCTTTGGCTCATGAACGGCAACCCGGTGACCCCGAACAGCTCACTGCTGGTCTACCGGCTCAGCGAAGGCGAGCGAGCAGCGTTGGCCACGATTGACGGTTACCACCTGGCCAACGTGCTGCGCCTGATCAGTCGCTTTGCTGAACTGCAATTGCAAGTGGGCCCCATTGGATATCGGCCAAAGGCCAGGTGCATGACACGCCCCCGCCACGCGCCGCCGTAGCCGCCGAAGAACTGGCCTCGTCCCGTTATCCCTATCACGTCAGCGTGGGGTTCCCTGCCGGGGCAGCCTGGCGCTACATGAAGGCCCAGTATCCGGCGCTGTTCAGCCTTCTGGTCTTCCTCGGAGCGCTGGCGGGCATCGCTGGCCACCGCCTGCAAAAGCGCTCGTCCTCCCCCAGCCGGGAACTGCAACGGGCCCTGAAGGCGGGAGAATTCATCCCCTATTTCCAGCCGGTGGTGCGCGGCGACACGCTGCAATGGGCCGGTGTGGAAGTGCTGATGCGCTGGCAGCACCCCCAGGAGGGCCTGGTGCGTCCCGACCTGTTTATTCCCTTCGCCGAACACTCGGGCCTGATCGTGCCCATGACCCGCTCCCTGATGGAACAGACCGCACAGGCACTGGCGCCCCATGCCGCAGACTTCACCGAGGGTTTCCATATCGGCATCAACATCACCGCCAGCCATTGCCAGGACATGGCGCTGCTTGAAGACTGCCGCACCTTCCTCGCGGCATTCCCACCGGGCAAGGTGATCCTGGTGCTGGAACTGACGGAGCGCGAATTGATAGAACCCAGCGCGACCACCCAGCAACTGTTTGAAGCCCTGCGCCAATTGGGGGTGTTGATCGCCATCGATGACTTCGGCACCGGGCATTCCAGCCTGGCTTACCTGCGCCAGTTCAACGTCGATTATTTGAAGATCGATCAGAGCTTCGTGGCAATGATCGGGGCTGATGCACTCTCCGGCCATATCCTGGACAGCATCATCGAACTCTCGGGCAAGCTGGATTTGGGTATTGTCGCCGAAGGCATCGAAACAGCTGAACAACGGGATTACCTGGCGCAACGCGGTGTGGACTTCCTCCAGGGTTATTTATTTGCCCGCCCCATGCCCCAGGAGAAACTGCTGGAAGCACTGCAAGGCCACTAAATTGCCACTTCAGTAAAAGTGGCATATTCGGGCGCATTGCCAACGTGCACCAAGATGAATCATTTGACAGTAACTCCTAGTAACAAGAACAACCTGATTTACTCCAACGGCATTAACTACTACAATTTTTCTGGCCTGTTCAAGCATCACAGGAAGGCCGTTTAATCGAACCCTTCCCAGGCGCCTGGCTAATAGCTTTGTTTGTGCCAGGTATCAGCAAAAATACATTATTGGAGTAAAGATATTGTCCAGACTCGCTGAATTCCGCGCAGCAGAAAAGGCGCTTCAAGAACAGCTCGCGCAACTGGAATCCCTGAAGAACGATGCCGGACTCAAGAAGGAAATCGAGTTCGAAGAAAAACTCCAGGGCCTGATGAAGACCTACGGCAAGAGCCTGCGCGACATCATCGCCATCCTCGATCCAGCCCTGGGCAAAACCGTGCTGCCATCGGCCAACGCCCCTAAACAGCGCCGCGCACGCGTGGTCAAGGTCTATCAGAACCCGCACACCGGCGAGCTGATTGAAACCAAAGGCGGCAACCACCGCGGCCTGAAAGCCTGGAAAGAACAGTACGGCGCCGCCACTGTAGATGCTTGGCTGCGCGGTTAAGGCAGACGGCATATTTCAAGGGCCCCGCGTAGGCGGGGCCTTTAGATCAGTAAGAATATTCTTATCGCAATTCGAGTTGATTACCCCTCGCGTTCAGACTCATCCTTCACACAAAGGCACTAACTAGTGCACCTTTTTGCGCGCCAATAGCAAACGTACAACAGCGACCCCTGCAACTTTAGGGTTAATGCCTTTTCCATAACCCTCAGCGCACCAATCGAACAGAAACGAAGATATTCATTTAGAGTTTCAAGCTGTTTCTGGCGGCGAGTATTTCTTCTTGGCTATCGGCATAGGCCGCTGCTTGCCCGGCGTATGAAAGTACATAGGCCTTATCAACATCCACGGCCGCCACCAATGTTTGTGACAACACATGACGCCCGTTCTGGGTAATGGTGCAGGTCGTTTCCAGGGCCGACAGGCGACTCAGCCGCGCTTCATGAATTTTGTTACACACACTTTGGTAACCGCCTTGGGCGAAGTCCTTCTGGATCGACTTGCGCATCTCCAGCAAAACCCCTTGAAGGTTCACCACGTGGCCACTTTCAACCTGGGTCATGGTCAATTCCATAACCAATTGCGGCGTGCCTGCCGCATCATTTTTCACCGCACGCTGGCGGGAAACCTTGCCCGCTTGTTCGGCGGATGCTTCAGGAACGGCTTCGACTTCCCAGCCATTGGGCCAGGTCAACTGCGGCTCCTGTGCCTGCACGATATCGCTCAGCAACAGGCCGCACAGGCTCAATGCCAGGGTTTTGGGGAACTTGATCATGCTCATGCACACATCGGGGGCCAGCCGCAAAGTCTGAGCCCGACGCGAGGATTGGGCAATAGATCAGGCGCATTGGGTTTGGCGTCGCTCTGCCCTCTTGCGTATCATTGCGCGATCGCAAGGACGCCTGATTATCGCAAGCCAAGGGATTGCTCGTGAGCGCGAGCGCCGTTTGCCCCACTTTTATTCCGGAGGGCCCATGAGCCTGCACGAACTCGACACTTTCCCCGGCGTCACCGCCCAACCTGATAGCGCCACCGCACAATTCGTGTTCAACCACACCATGTTGCGGGTCAAGGACATTACCCAGTCCCTGGACTTTTACACCCGGATCATGGGCTTCTCCTTGGTGGAAAAACGCGACTTCCCTGAAGCCGAATTCAGCCTGTACTTCCTGGCCCTGGTGGACAAGGCGCAGATCCCGGCCGACGCCGCGGCACGCACCCAGTGGATGAAGTCCATCCCCGGCATTCTCGAACTGACCCACAACCACGGCACCGAGAACGACCCGGACTTCGCCTACCACAACGGCAACACCGACCCTCGCGGTTTTGGCCACATCTGCATTTCAGTACCGGACATCGTTGCCGCCTGCGAACGCTTCGAAGCCCTGGGTTGCGACTTCCAGAAACGCCTGAACGATGGCCGCATGAAGAGCCTGGCGTTTATCAAGGACCCGGACGGCTACTGGGTCGAAATCATCCAGCCCGCCCCGCTGTAACCGACGTTGCAGGAGCGGGCGCTGTAGGGCTTGGCTTGCCAGCGATAGCGCCCTCCTATCCTGTACCTGACGCGAAGCCCTATCAGCGACAAGCCGGCTCCCACACAGATGGTTGCAAAGCGGCAATAAAAAACCCCATGAGCCAGGCTCATGGGGTTTTGTTTTTTCAGTCGGCGATCAAGCCGGTGCTGAGGTACGGATCAAGTGGTCGAAGGCGCTGAGGGATGCCTTGGCGCCCTCGCCCACCGCAATCACGATCTGCTTGTACGGCACAGTGGTCACGTCACCGGCGGCGAACACACCTGGCAGGGATGTCTCGCCACGTGCATCGACAATGATCTCGCCCCGAGGCGACAATTCGACGGTGCCCTTGAGCCAATCGGTGTTAGGCAACAGGCCGATCTGCACGAAGATGCCTTCCAGGTCGACGGTGTGGAACTCACCCGAATCCCGGTCCTTGTAGACCAGCCCGGTGACTTTCTGCCCATCGCCTTTCACTTCGCTGGTCAGTGCACTGGTGATGACCTTGACGTTCGGCAGGCTGTGCAGCTTGCGTTGCAATACAGCGTCGGCGCGCAGCTTGCCGTCAAACTCCAGCAGGGTTACGTGGCTGACGATACCCGCCAGGTCAATGGCCGCTTCAACGCCGGAGTTGCCACCGCCGATCACCGCCACGCGCTTGCCCTTGAACAGCGGGCCATCGCAGTGGGGGCAGAAGCACACGCCTTTGGCCTTGTATTCCTGCTCGCCCGGCACGCCCATTTCACGCCAGCGGGCACCGGTGGCCAGGATCAGCGACTTGGCCTTGAGGCTCGCACCGCTTTCAAAACGCACCTCATGCAAGCCGCCCACTTCTTTGGCCGGAATCAGGGCGCTGGCGCGCTGCAGATTCATGATGTCGACATCGTATTGGCGAACGTGCGCTTCCAGGGCACCGGCCAGTTTCGGCCCCTCGGTCTCTTGCACCGAGATGAAGTTCTCGATGGCCATGGTATCCAGCACCTGGCCGCCAAAACGCTCTGCCGCCACGCCGGTCCGAATGCCTTTACGGGCCGCGTAGATAGCCGCCGATGCACCGGCTGGGCCACCGCCCACGACCAGCACGTCAAAGGCGTCCTTGGCGTTGAGCTTCTCGGCCTGGCGCTCCACGGCGCTGGTGTCGAGCTTGGCGAGGATTTCTTCCAGGCCCATACGGCCCTGGCCAAAGTTGACCCCATTCAGGTAGACGCTGGGCACGGCCATGACCTTGCGCTCGTCGACTTCAGCCTGGAACAGCGCGCCGTCGATGGCCACGTGACGAATGTTCGGGTTGAGCACCGCCATCAGGTTCAGGGCCTGGACCACGTCCGGGCAGTTCTGACAGGACAGCGAGAAGTACGTCTCGAAGTTGAACTCGCCTTTAAGGGAGCGGATTTGTTCGATGACTTCAGCGCTGGCTTTCGATGGGTGGCCGCCGACTTGCAACAGGGCCAACACCAGCGAGGTGAATTCGTGGCCCATGGGAATGCCGGCGAAACGCAGGCTGATATCACTTCCCGGGCGGTTCAGCGAGAACGACGGCTTACGCGCATCGGTCCCTTGGTCATGCAGGGTAATCAGGCTGGAAAGGCTGCTGATTTCCTTGAGCAATTCGAGCATTTCCTGGGATTTCGCACCGTCGTCGAGGGAGGCGACGATCTCGATCGGCTGGGTGACCCGTTCCAGGTATGACTTCAACTGAGCTTTAAGATTGGCGTCCAACATACGGGCGATTTCCATGTTCTGAATAAAGAGATGATTCGGTAAAAAAAAAACGCCCGAGCGAATCTCGCCCGGGCGTTTTGGGGGCGGTGCAGCTTACTTAGGTGCGGATCACCGCCCTGGAGTCAAACATGGACTTAGATCTTGCCGACCAGGTCCAGGGACGGAGCCAGGGTGGCCTCGCCTTCTTTCCATTTGGCTGGGCAGACTTCGCCTGGGTGAGCAGCAACGTACTGAGCGGCCTTGATTTTGCGCAGCAGCTCGGAAGCATCGCGACCTACGCCGCCGTCGTTGATTTCAACGATTTTGATCTGGCCTTCTGGGTTGATCACGAAGGTGCCACGGTCAGCCAGACCAGCTTCTTCGATCAGCACGTCGAAGTTGCGGGAAATGGTCAGGGTCGGGTCGCCGATCATGGTGTACTGGATCTTGCCGATGGCTGGCGAAGTGTTGTGCCAGGCAGCGTGGGCAAAGTGGGTGTCGGTCGACACGCTGTAGATTTCGACGCCCAGTTTTTGGAATTCGGCGTAGTTGTCAGCCAGGTCTTCCAGCTCGGTTGGGCAGACGAAGGTGAAGTCAGCCGGGTAGAAGAAAACGACAGACCATTTACCTTTCAGATCGGCGTCCGACACATCGACGAATGCGCCGTTTTTGAATGCGGTTGCTTTGAAGGGTTTAACTTGGCTGTTGATGATAGGCATCGTTGACTCTCCGTCATTGGTTGAAAACGTTGTGTGAAAACTTGATGGGGAGAATCCTAACCAATGATCCGGCTGATGGCTCATTGGCAAACCTGATGCTGCCGATTGGTTTTGGCTATCAGCCGAGCTTATTAATAGAAGAAACCTTTAGCGCCTGCTCGACGGGCTTTTCGCTGATCCGCGCCATGCCCATAAAGGGGCTGGCCTCGATGTAGCGCATGGCCGACTTCATGTCCTTCCAGCCGACGTAGCTCATCAGCGATTTCAAGTCCCAGCCGCTGCGGTGAGCCCAGGTGGCAAAGCCGCGACGCAATGAGTGGCTGGTGTAACGCTCGGCGGGAATGCCGGCCCGCTCCAACGCCTGGCGCAACAACGGGATCACGCTGTTGGCGTGCAAGCCCTCCTCGCTCAAATGCCCCCAGCGATCAATGCCGCGAAACACCGGCCCACGGACCAACGCCGCAACGCCGAGCCAATCGCTGTAGGCCTGAACCGGGCATAGGCGCTGCAAGGCCGGCGTTTGGTAAGTTTTGCCGAGGTTGTCCCTGTCGCCCTTGCTGCGCGGCAGGTACAGGCTGATACCGGAACCGGCCACCGCCTGCACATGCTCGACCTGCAGACGACACAGCTCATCACTGCGAAAACCGCGCCAGAAGCCCAAGAGGATTAAGGCGCTGTCGCGCCGAGCCCGCAGCAGATCAGCCTGGTTGCCTTCAGCAATCGCCGTCAGGGCTTCTTGCTCCAGCCAGGCAATGACCTGTTCCAGGTCTTGCAACTGCAGCGGTTCGGCTTGCTTCTCCTGGGCCGGGTGCAAGGCGCGAATGCCCTTGAACACCTGGCGCACCACCGGAGCCTTGGTCGGGTCGGGAAAGCCCTGGCTGTTGTGCCATTGCGCCAGCGCCGACAAGCGCAACTTCAAGGTGTTGATCGACAACTCCCCGGCATAGGCCACCAGGTAGCGGGCCACGGCCTCGCTGGTGGCTGGCAGGAAGCCGCCCCACGCCACTTCGAAATGCTCAATGGCCGCGCGATAGCTACGCCGCGTGTTATCGCGGGTGGCGGCGAGCAGGTAACGATCCAGTTCACTCATGGGTTCAACTCTGTCGGGTGTAGCGAAAACCGCTGTTTATGGGGGCCGAATGCGCCTCACAAGGGGTAATACCACTATATCCCATGTCATTATTTCTATGCTTAATCTAATTTCATCGCGTACAATTATGCGTAATTACATACTACGTAACACAGTACAAAATCGTAGGAGGAATCATGGCTCGCGGCGGCATAAATAAGGCAGTGGTGCAAAAGGCGCGCTTGGCGATCCTCGCCCGCGGCGAACACCCCAGCATCGACGCAGTGCGCGTTGAAATGGGCAATACCGGCTCAAAAACCACCATCCACCGCTATCTGAAGGAGCTGGATAACGGCCGCAGCCGTGCCGAAGCGCCGGAAGAGCCCCTGGAAGGTGAATTGGCCGATTTAGTGGCACGCATTGCCCGGCGCCTGGAAGAGCAAGCCCAGGAACCCCTGGAGCAGGCTCAGGCCGCGTTCGATGAGCGCGTGCAGGCGCTGGAAACAGCGTTGCTGGCAGCCCAGCAGAACCAGGCCCGCCTGGAGCAGCAACTGGAAATCCAGGCGGCCGCCCTGGCCGAGGAAAGCGCCGCCCTGCAGAGCACCCGCTCCACCCTGCAAAGCGAGCAGACCCGCAACGCCGGGCTTAATCAGGCGGTGGGGGATTTCGAGCTACGCCTGCAAGACAAAGATGAGCAGATTCGCTCACTGGAAGAAAAGCACCTCCACGCCCGCGACGCCCTTGAGCACTACCGCAACGCCGTCAAAGAGCAGCACGAACAAGAACAGCGGCGCCACGAAGGGCAGTTGCAACAGGTGCAGATGGAATTGCGCCAGGCACAGCAAAACGCTCTGGTCCGCCAAGACGAAATCACCCAACTGCACCGCGACAATGAGCGCCTGCTCAGTGAAAACCGCGCCACGGTGAAAGAGTTGAGACAGGCCCAAGACCTGGCGCAAAAAAGCGAGGCGCTGCGCGAGCAATTGCAGGAACAGTCAAATCGCGCCCAAGGCGAAGCCACCCTCCTCCTGGAACGCCTGCGCGTCGCGCTGCTGGAAAGCCAGACGCTCAAGCACAGCCTGGAAGAGCAAGGCCGGATCGGCAAAGAATTGGAGTTGAGAGCCGCCAAGGCCGAGGCCGGCCTTGAGGCATTGCAACTGGCCACCGCCGTGAAGGCGGCGCCAGCAACCAAGGAACGGCCACCACGGCCGAAGAAGACTTAATCCGCGACCGGGGTGCGCATGGTGACGAACTCTTCGGCGGCCGTTGGGTGCACGCCGATGGTTTCGTCGAAGTCGCGCTTGGTGGCGCCTGCTTTCAAGGCGATCGCCAGACCCTGGACAATCTCCCCAGCGTCCGGCCCGACCATGTGGCAACCCAGCACCTTGTCGGTGTCGGCATCCACTACTAGCTTCATCAGGGTGCGCTCCTGGCAGTCGGTCAGGGTCAACTTCATCGGCCGGAAACGGCTTTCGAAAATCTGCACCTTGTGCCCGTCTTCACGCGCCTGCTCCTCGGTCAAGCCAACCGTGCCAATGTTCGGCAGGCTGAACACCGCCGTAGGGATCATCCGGTAATCCACCGGGCGATATTGCTCAGGCTTGAACAGGCGTCGCGCCACGGCCATGCCCTCGGCCAGGGCCACTGGAGTCAGTTGCACCCGACCGATCACATCGCCAATCGCAAGAATCGACGGCTCGGCGCTCTGGTACTGCTCATCCACCTCGACAAAGCCACGCTTGTCGAGCTTGACCCCGGTATTTTCCAGGCCCAGGTTGTCGAGCATCGGCCGCCGACCCGTGGCATAAAACACGCAATCCGTCTCCAGTTCACGCCCATCCTTCAAGCGCACTTTGAGACTGCCATCGCCCTGCTTGTCGATCCGCTCAATGTCGGCATTGAATTGCAGGTCCAGGCCGCGCTTGGTCAACTCTTCTTGCAGGTGCTTGCGCACCGCGCCATCGAAGCCACGCAGGAATAGGTCGCCGCGATACAGCAACTGGGTTTCAGCACCCAGCCCGTGGAAAATCCCGGCGAACTCCACCGCGATGTAACCACCGCCCACCACCAGCACACGCTTGGGCAGTTGCTTGAGGAAGAAGGCTTCGTTGGAACTGATGGCGTGCTCACGCCCGGGAATGTCCGGGATCTGCGGCCAGCCACCCGTGGCAATCAGGATGTGCTTGGCGCTGTAGCGCTGGCCATTGACCTCCACCTGATGCGGGTCGATCAGCTTGGCGTGGCCTTCGTGCAGGGTCACGCCACTGTTGACCAGTAGATTGCGGTAGATGCCATTGAGACGATTGATCTCGCGATCCTTGTTGGCGATCAGGGTCGACCAATCGAAGTTCGCCTCACCCAACGTCCAGCCAAAACCTGCGGACTGCTCGAAGTCCTCGGCAAAGTGCGCGCCGTACACCAGCAGCTTTTTCGGCACGCAACCGACGTTGACGCAGGTACCGCCCAGATAGCGGCTCTCGGCCACGGCGACTTTCGCCCCAAACCCCGCGGCAAACCGCGCACAACGCACGCCGCCGGAACCGGCGCCAATTACATAAAGATCAAAATCGTAGGCCATTTCACTCTCCCAGGCAGGCCGACAGCATAACCGCAGATGGCGGAAGGGTCAGCGCAGAGGATGGACATAAGGGCAGAAAATGAAAAAGCCACCCGAAGGTGGCTTTTTCGTACAGAAACCTGCGCAGCTATCAGTAAGCCTTGCCGGTCTTGTAGAAGTTCTCGAAGCAGAAGTTGGTCGCGTCGATGTAGCCTTCGGCGCCACCGCAGTCGAAACGCTTGCCTTTGAACTTGTAGGCCATGACGCAGCCGTTTTGCGCTTGCTTCATCAGGGCGTCGGTGATCTGGATTTCACCGCCTTTGCCCGGCTCGGTCTGTTCGATCAGGTCGAAGATGTCCGGAGTCAGGATGTAACGACCGATGATGGCCAGGTTGGACGGCGCATCTTCCGGCTTTGGCTTCTCAACCATGCTGTGCACACGGTAGATGTCGTCACGGATCATCTCACCGGCGATCACGCCGTATTTGTTGGTTTCCTGTGGGTCGACTTCCTGGATCGCCACGATCGAGCAGCGGAACTGCTTGTACAGCTTGACCATCTGGGTCAGCACGCCGTCGCCATCGAGGTTGACACACAGGTCGTCCGCCAGCACCACAGCGAACGGTTCGTCACCGATCAGCGGGCGACCGGTGAGGATCGCGTGGCCCAGGCCTTTCATTTCGGTCTGGCGGGTGTAGGAGAAAGAGCACTCGTCCAACAGCTTGCGGATACCGACCAGGTACTTCTCTTTGTCGGTGCCCTTGATCTGGTTTTCCAACTCGTAGCTGATGTCGAAATGGTCTTCGAGGGCGCGCTTGCCGCGGCCAGTCACAATGGAGATTTCGGTCAAACCGGCGTCCAGCGCTTCTTCAACGCCGTACTGGATCAGTGGCTTGTTCACCACCGGCAGCATTTCTTTAGGCATGGCTTTAGTCGCTGGCAGGAAGCGAGTACCGTAACCGGCTGCTGGGAACAAGCATTTCTTGATCATATGAGTCCTTAAAAAGGCTGTGCTTACGAGTTCGGCGCAGTCTAATCAGGCGGCGTGCACCTTACAATGCCCCGCGCTGGCTAACCGCTGCCATCATAGAGAAATATTCTGTCTGATAGTTCCGCAGCATCCCCGAGATAACCCCCGGCGTAAACCTGCAATGTGCCGCCAAGCCTGCTTTCTAACCTGCCGAGTCGAGCCAGCAGGCCTATATAAGGCTATGATTGCGCCCTTGATCCAGCCAACGAGAGCTCTTGATGTCGGCAGCAAAAAGCGTAAACGGTTACCTGATCACCCCAGCCAAAGACGGACAATGGTGGGTCGCCACGACCGGCGGTGAAAACATCGCCGGCCCATTCCCTTCGGAAGCCATGGCCATCGAAGTCGCCGCAGTCCTGCAAGACCAGCCGCCGCCCCCTTCGCGCCGGCGCACCAGCAAGCCCTGAACGGTGCAGCGAGCATAG
Organism: Pseudomonas morbosilactucae; assembly: GCF_023241715.1. Classification (GTDB taxonomy): domain Bacteria; phylum Pseudomonadota; class Gammaproteobacteria; order Pseudomonadales; family Pseudomonadaceae; genus Aquipseudomonas; species Aquipseudomonas morbosilactucae. Next base: position 27,621 of record NZ_JALQCW010000084.1, on the reverse strand, counting down.
GACAAGCCCTGCAATGCAGGGCTTTTTTGTGATTGTCTGTACCGCAATGACCGTTCGCTATAGCATCTCGCTTCAAATGCTCGGCAGTGCTGCCCGGCCCTTGCCCCACCACTCTTTCGACGACCTTTGCCACCATGAACAAATTACTGGCTTTGAGCGCGGTACTGGCCCTGAGCGGCTGCGCCACCGCATCCAACACCTACCTGGCAAACGGCGAACAAGGCCTGAGCATCGATTGCTCCGGCGAAGCCAGCTCTTGGGCGAGTTGCTATGAAAAAGCCGATGCATCCTGCGCCGGGACCGGCTACCGCATCGTCGGCACCGAAGGCACCCCGTCCCTGAAGGAAAGCGAAAAGACCCTGGGCGCGGATGTGGGCAACTACAAGAGCCGCAGTGTCGTCGTCGTGTGTAAATAAATAGCGGGGCGCAACTCAAGTAGCGGGCAAATAACGGGGTGTTCAAATAAACCGGGATGCCAGCCGTTGCGGCTACATATGAATCTCGGCGAACTTGATGCCCAGGCCGCGGATGGTTTCGATCAGGTCATCGAGCCGGCCGAATGATTCGACTTCATCATTGTCATCCACCAAGAAGTAGCTGCGCCCTGCGCTTTTCTTGAAAAACACGATCCACTCCCCGGAATTGGCCGGATTCTGGATCACGTGGGTCGCCGAAATACACCCTTCCGCATGCCTTTCCCTGATTTGTTCGCGCTTCATGCCGTCTCCCGAAAAGACCCTGCCGCCCAAGTCAGGCTTCGGCGGCATGGTCGAAATGTGAGCGCAGTTTATCGGATGACCTAACCGAACCGCACGCCGACAAGAGGGTTTTTCCAGGATTTTTCGCCGCCCAGCCCTTGTACAGCGAAATAGCCCCTCCCCCATGCGCCTCATCAATACCAGGCCGTCATCCGGAAATGCAGGCTTCTCCAGCCTTGCGTACATCTTGGGGGCGCAATGGGTTGTTCGACATTTGTTCATGCAGCTTGATGCTGCTGCCACCGGAGCGCTCTTCGATATCAAACACCGCGGCCGGCCCTTCTGCGAGTTTCTGCGGAACCACCACCCGCAGCCCCTCCTTGTGCGGTTCGATCTGCAATGCCTCACGACTGTCGGCCAGCTTCTCGCTCAAGCAGGCGGCGTAATCCTGGGGCTTCTTGCCAGAGATCACACTGAGCGTCGGCGGCGTCTGATTGATATCCGCAACCGTCGCACATCCGCCAATCGCCAACGCCAGGCCCAACACACACCACTTCATACAAAACCTCCACTAAAGCCCCTCCGACAGCACAACCGCTGTTTTTCTCCGGGGCATGGCGCTTTATCGCGCATAAAATTCCAAATAAGCGTTTTAATTTGCCATAGCGCCTGACGGCGGCCCGCTCATCCCCGGTCGGGCCTGATAAACTGCGCCATCTTTGATGCAATCGTTTTGATTTTTGTAGAGAAAAGCCCTTCTGGAGGCGCCATGAAATTTATCCACCAGCGCGAGCACCTGAATGAAGATGACATCGTCATCATCGAATGCTCCCAGGTCTGCAATATCCGCCTGATGAACGACGCCAACTTCCGCAGCTTCAAGAACGGCGGTCGCCACACTTACCACGGCGGCGCCTTCGACAAGTTCCCGGCCAAGATCACCGCGCCCAGCACCGGTTTCTGGAACATCACCATCGATACCGTCACCAACCGCGCCATCAGTGTGACGCGCAAGCCGACCCTGACCCACTCGATCCGCATTGTCCGCCGCTCCAGCTCCAAACTGCGCTGAGCCAGCCTCCCACATCGCAATACACAGGTACCACCGTGGCCCAAACAACCAAGTACGTCATCAAATACAAGCTCAATGGCGAGCGCCGTTTCGAGTTCGCGCAACTGGAAACAGGCACCCAGGAAGAAGCCCAAGCAGCCCTGCAAGCCTTGCACGGCCAATCCGATGATGTCATCAGCGACGTCAGCGTAAGCAAGGCCTTGTAACCCGGCCGGCGCCGCCCTGGAGGGAGGTTCGACGATGCTCCATCCGCCACCGCCCGGCACCGCCGATCTGTTCGCCGAGGCGGACCTGCAACAAGCCCCCCGGGTCGACGTCATCGGCCCGCAATCCCGGGTACTGCGTGGTTTCGCCCTGCCTTGGATCGAGCCGTTGCTGCCGGCGTTGCGAACGGTGCTGCAGGGCGCGCCATTACGGCGCATGGTCACGCCGGGCGGTTTCACCATGTCAGTGGGTCTGAGCAGCTGCGGGGAGCTGGGCTGGACCACCGACACCCGGGCTTACCGTTACAGCGACCTCGACCCCAAGACCGGCCAACCCTGGCCACCGATGCCCGATATCTTCCGGCAACTGGCCCAGGCCGCAGCCTTAGAGGCCGGGTTCGCCGACTTCAATCCCGACGCCTGCCTCATCAACTGCTACCGCCCCGGCGCCAAAATGTCCCTGCATCAGGACAAAAACGAGCAGGACTTCAGTGCGCCGATCGTGTCCCTGTCCCTGGGGCTGCCGGCGATCTTCCTGTTTGGCGGCGACCAACGCAGCGATCGACCGCTGCGAGTGCCACTGCTGCACGGCGATGTCGCGGTCTGGGGCGGCGTCGACCGGCTGCGTTATCACGGCATACTGCCGCTCAAGGAAGGCACCCACCCGCGCCTGGGCAGCCAGCGTTTCAACCTGACCTTTCGCCGCGCTGGCTAAACGGCGTCGGCGGTCCGAGTTCCAGCGCAAGACCCGGAGTGCGGCAGCCTGCAACCCTGGCTAATCTGGCCCGGCCCCGTCATCGAGTAGAGCCCATGAAGCATCCCATCGAACACGATCCCCGCTGGCAGTCGGTGCTGGCCCGCGATGCCAGCGCCGACGGGCAATTTGTCTACGCCGTGAAAACCACCGGGGTCTATTGCCGCCCCAGCAGCCTGTCGCGCCTGCCACGGCCGCAGAACGTCGAGTTCTTCGACAGCGCCGCCGCAGCTGAAGCAGCAGGCTACCGCCCGAGCAAACGCGCCGCGGGGGATCAGACTCAACTGGCGGCCCAGCATGCAGCCCTGGTAGCCGCCGCATGCCGACAGATCGAGGACGCCGAAACCGCGCCCACACTCAATCAACTGGCCCAGGGTGCCGGCATCAGTGCGTTTCATTTTCATCGGGTGTTCAAGGCGGCCACTGGTTTGACCCCCAAGGGCTACGCCAACGCCCATCGCGCGCTCAAGGTCCGCCAGCACTTGCACAGCGGCCAGTCGGTGACCGACGCACTGTACGACGCGGGTTTCAACTCCAATAGCCGCTTCTACGAAACCGCCGACCAGGTACTGGGCATGAAACCCAGCGACTACCGCGCCGGCGGGGCCAACAGTGACATCCGCTTTGCCGTCGGCCAATGCTCCCTGGGCGCGATTCTGGTGGCGCAAAGCAGCCGGGGGGTGTGCGCCATTTTGCTCGGCGACGACCCCAACGTCCTGGTGCACGACCTGCAGGACAAATTCCCCCGGGCCAATCTGCAAGGCGCCGTGCCTGAGTTCGAGCAACTGATCGCCCATGTGGTGGGGTTTATCGAAGCGCCGGGGATCGGCCTGAACCTGCCACTGGACCTGCGCGGCACGGCCTTTCAAGAGCGCGTGTGGCAGGCCCTGCAAAGCATTCCGGTAGGCACCACCGCCAGCTACGCCGAAATTGCCCAGCGCATCGGCGCGCCCAAGGCGACACGCGCCGTGGCCCAAGCTTGTGGGGCCAACTGCCTGGCGGTGGCGATTCCCTGCCACCGCGTGGTGCGCAGCGACGGCCAGCTATCGGGCTATCGCTGGGGCGTGGAGCGCAAGCGTCAGTTGCTGGAACGCGAAGGCGCATCCGGGGACTGAATGCCGATGTAGATCGCCACCGAGTCGGGGCCGGTGTACACCTCGAAATCGCTGACAAACCGGCGGCGGACCTGGGGATTGTCCTGAAAGTAGGCCCAGATCAGGCCCCAGGTCTGAATCACCACATCGGGCATCGCGCCCCGGGCACTGAACACCAGGTATTCGCCGCCCTCGATCTCCACCTCCGGGTAATCACTGCCGGGTGCCGCCAGCGCTACGCCAGCCGTTACATCGAACAGCCCGGAAGCGTCGGATTCATAGTTGGAGTACACACCGTAGACAAAGGAGTCCGGCTGTTTGTGGCTGACCTTATCGAACAGGTCCTCAAGGTAAAAACGCTGCCACATCGGGCCGATCTGCGCAGTCTGCGCCTGTTGCTCGTCGGCGTTACGGGTGCGGACCTGCAAGCCCGCCACGCGAAAAGGCAGGACTTCGCGCTGTTTTACATCCATGGTCAATCTTCCTGTGTGGAGCAGTGATCGAGTCAACATCGCCTGGCCTTGTACCAGCAACTCCTGATACAAACCCCGCGCTGCCGTCGTTAATTTTTCTGCCGGAGAATATGCCTCATGAGCCAGTGGCCCGATACCCGCATTCTCGATCTGTTAGGCATCGAACTGCCGATCATTCAAGCCCCCATGGCCGGTGCCACCGGCTCGGCCATGGTCATCGCCGCCGCCCAGGCCGGCGCATTGGGCTCCCTGCCCTGCGCCATGCTCACCCCGGAGCAGATTCGCCAGGAAGTCCAAGCCATTCGCCTGGCGACCCAGGCCCCGCTGAACCTGAACTTTTTCTGCCACCAGACGCCCGCCCCCGACGCCCAGCGCGATGCCCGCTGGAAAAGCGCCCTGGAACCCTATTATCGCGAGCTGGGTGCGGACTTCGAGGCCCCCACGCCGGTCAGCAGCCGTGCGCCGTTTGATCGGGTCAGTTGTGAGCTGGTGGAAGAGCTGCGCCCGGAAATCGTCAGCTTCCACTTTGGCCTGCCCGAGGCCGGCCTGCTGCAACGGGTCAAGGCCACCGGGGCCAAGATCCTCTCTTCGGCCAGCACCGTGGATGAAGCCCTGTGGCTAGAGCAACACGGCTGCGACGCGATCATCGCCATGGGCTACGAAGCCGGCGGCCACCGCGCCCTATTCCTCACCGACGACCTCAATACCCAGGTCGGCACCCTGGCCCTGGTGCCGCAAATCGTCGATGCCGTGAATCTACCAGTGATTGCCGCCGGCGGTATTGGTGACGCCCGGGGCATCGTTGCAGCCCTGGCCCTGGGCGCCTCGGCGGTGCAACTGGGTACCGCCTACCTGTTCACACCGGAAGCCAAGATCAGTGCGGCCCACCACAAGGCCCTGCGCAGTGCCAAGGAAAGCCAGACCGCCCTGACCAACCTATTCACCGGGCGACCGGCCCGGGGCATCGTCAACCGAGTGATGCGTGAAATCGGCCCCATCAACCCATTGGCACCGGCGTTCCCCCTGGCTGGCGGAGCCTTGATGCCACTGCGAGCCAAGGATGACGCGGATTTCGCCAACCTCTGGTCCGGGCAGGCCCTGCGCCTGGGCATCGAACTGCCAACCGGTGAACTGACCCGCCACCTGGCCGAGAAAGCTCTGGCGCAACTCCAGCGACGCTGACGCCGCGTCGCGGCCGCGACATCGGTCGCGGCCGGCCTGACGCTTCCCCCCCAGACACCCGCAGTTCCGTTCGTCGGTCATTCGCTATATATTCCGCTATACAGCGCTTTAACCGACCGTCGGTGCAGTCCCCCTCTCACCCTCTGCGCCACGCCCTTGCCCTCAACGGAGCTGCTTCATGACCCTTCGCGCCTCAAGTTTTGCCCCGACGTGCCTCGCCACCCTGCTCGCCGCATTCGCCATGGGCTCGGTCCAGGCCGATGAAGTCCAGGTGGCGGTCGCTGCCAACTTCACCGCGCCGATCCAGGCCATCGCCGCCGACTTTGAAAAAGACACCGGCCACAAACTGGTAGCCGCCTATGGCGCCACAGGGCAGTTCTATACCCAGATCAAGAATGGCGCGCCGTTCGAAGTGTTCCTCTCCGCCGACGACACCACGCCGCAAAAACTTGAAAGCGAAGGCGACACGGTCAAGGGCTCGCGCTTTACCTACGCCATCGGCACCCTGGCGCTGTGGTCGGCCAAGGAAGGTTATGTCGACGCCAAGGGCCAAGTCCTCAAGGACAACCAGTACAAGCACCTGTCCATCGCCAACCCGAAAACCGCGCCGTATGGCCTGGCCGCCACTCAAGTCCTGGCCAAGCTGGACCTGACCGACAAGGTCAAGGACAAGCTCGTCGAAGGCCAGAACATCACCCAGGCCTATCAGTTCGTCTCCACCGGCAACGCCGAGTTGGGCTTTGTTGCCTTGTCGCAGATCTACAAAGACGGCAAAGTCAGCAGCGGCTCGGCCTGGATCGTGCCCGAGCAGATGCACGATGCAATCAAGCAGGACGCGGTGATCCTCAACAAAGGTAAAGACAACCCAGCCGCCAAGGCGCTGGTTGACTACCTCAAGGGGCCAAAAGCCGCGGCCGTCATCAAGTCCTACGGTTACCAACTCTAAATGCCGCTATCGAGTGCCGACTTCGCCGCCATCTGGCTGACCCTGAAACTGGCGTCCCTGACGACCCTGATTCTGCTGATTATCGGCACTCCCATCGCCCTGTGGCTGTCGCGCACCCGCTCCCGGCTGCGCGGCCCCATCGGCGCGATTGTGGCCCTGCCCCTGGTGCTGCCGCCGACGGTGATCGGCTTCTACCTGCTGTTGGCGCTGGGGCCCAACGGGGTGATTGGCCAGTTCACCCAGTCCCTGGGGCTGGGCACCCTGACGTTCAGTTTCAGCGGGCTGGTGATCGGTTCGGTGATCTATTCCATGCCCTTTGTGGTGCAACCCCTGCAGAACGCTTTCTCGGCGATCGGCAGCCGTCCCCTGGAGGTGGCCGCGACCTTGCGTGCCAATCCCTGGGACACCTTTTTCAGCGTGATTCTGCCCTTGGCCCGGCCGGGGTTTATCACCGCGTCGATTCTCGGCTTTGCCCACACCGTCGGTGAGTTCGGTGTGGTGCTGATGATTGGCGGCAACATTCCCGACAAGACCCGAGTGGTCTCGGTGCAGATCTACGACCACGTCGAAGCCATGGAATACTTGCAAGCCCATTGGCTGGCGGGCGCCATGCTGGTGTTCTCATTCCTGGTGCTGCTGGCCCTGTACTCCAGCCGCCAGACCAAGGCCGGCTGGAGCTGACCCATGACCTCGACCATTGATGTGCGCCTCAAGCTCGACTATCCGGCGTTCAGCCTAGACCTGGACCTGCACCTGCCCGGGCGTGGCGTCACCGCGCTGTACGGCCATTCCGGCTCCGGCAAGACCAGTTGCCTGCGCTGCATCGCCGGTCTTGAACGCGCGCCCGAGGGCTTGGTGCGGATCAATGACGAGGTCTGGCAGGACAGCCACAAAGGCCTGTTTTTGCCGCCGCACAAACGCGCCCTGGGTTATGTATTCCAGGAAGCCAGCCTGTTCCCCCACCTGTCGGTGCGCGGCAACCTGGAGTTCGGCCTGCGACGCATTGCCCGCCATCAGCGCCGAGTGGACATGGCCCACGCCACCGAACTGCTCGGCATCGGCCATCTGCTGGAACGCCATCCGCAACATCTGTCCGGCGGCGAGCGCCAGCGCGTCGGCATTGCCCGCGCCCTGCTCACCAGCCCCCGGTTACTGCTGATGGACGAACCCCTGGCGGCCCTCGATGCCAAGCGTAAAAGCGAGATCCTGCCGTACCTCGAACGCCTGCACGACGAGCTGGATATTCCACTGCTGTATGTCAGCCACGCCCAGGATGAAGTGGCGCGCCTGGCCGACCACATCGTCCTGCTCAACGAGGGCAAAGCCCTGGCCAGCGGACCGATCGGCGAAACCCTGGCACGTCTCGACCTGCCCCTGGCCTTGGGAGACGAGGCTGGCGTGGTGATCGAGGGCCAAGTCATCCGCTACGACTCCCACTACCAACTGTTGACCCTGCAGTTACCGGGCAGCCAGCTCAATGTGCGGGTGGCTCACGCGCCCCTCGCCGTGGGCAAGCACTTGAGGTTCAAGGTCCAGGCTCGAGACGTCAGCCTGAGCCTGCAGGCCGGGGAGCACAGCAGCATCCTCAATCGCTTGCCGGTCAGCGTCAGCAGTGAAATCGCTGCCGACAACAGCGCCCACGTGCTGGTGCGCCTGGACGCAGCGGGCACCCCGCTGCTGGCGCGGATCACCCGTTTCTCCCGGGACCAGTTGGCGGTGCACCCGGGCCAGGCGCTCTGGGCACAGATCAAGGCCGTGGCAGTGCTGGCCTGAATCACCGCCAACGCTGGGGCACCAACGGGCAGGGCTTGCGGTCAATCTGCAAAGAGGCCCCACCCTTTGCCAAGGAACCCCGCCATGCCCGACCGCGCCCCGTCCGAACCGCCGGTTCCCGCCGGCCTGCATTACGTCGATGACCGTCAGCCGGGCATCCGGCGCAAAAAGCGTCGGGGCGGTTTCAGCTACGTCGATGCCCAGGGCGGCGTCATCAAGGACCCGGACGAGCTGCAACGGATCAACGCCCTGGCTGTCCCTCCGGCGTACAGCGACGTGTGGATCTGCGCCGACCCGCGAGGCCATCTGCAAGCCACTGGGCGCGATGCCCGGGGACGCAAGCAATACCGCTATCACCCGCGCTGGCGCGAAGTGCGCGATGCCGACAAATACTCGCGTCTGCTGCAGTTCGGCAGAGCCCTGCCCAAGTTGCGGCAGCACCTGGACGACCTACTGAGCGAACCCGGGTTCAGCCGCACCAAGGTCCTGGCCACGGTCATCAGCCTGCTGGATGCCACCCTGATCCGGGTCGGTAACCGCGAGTACGCGCGGGACAACCGCTCCTATGGCTTGACCACCTTGCGCAGCAAGCATGTGGCGATCAAAGGCCCGGACATCCTCTTCCAGTTTCGTGGCAAGAGCGGCATCGAGCATCAGATCACCGTCAAGGACCGCCGCCTGGCGCGCATCGTCAAGCGCTGCATGGAGCTGCCGGGGCAAGACCTGTTCCAGTACCTGGACGAGGACGGCCAGCGGCGCAGCATCAGCTCCTCGGACGTCAATGCGTACCTGCATGAACTCACCGGCGCCGACTTCACCGCCAAGGATTACCGCACCTGGGCCGGCAGCAGCCAGGCCCTGGCCCAGCTACGGGAACTGCATTGGGAGCCGGAAACGCAAGCGAGGAAGCACATCGTCGAAGCCGTGAAAAATGTGGCCAAACAGCTGGGCAACACACCCGCAGTGTGCCGGCGTTGCTATATCCACCCGGCGCTACTGGACAGCTTTCTGCTCGGCGAACTGGCGACGCTGCCCAAGCCTCGGGTGCGCAAGGGCTTGAAAGCCGAGGAAGTCGGCCTGGCGATGTTTCTCGAACGCTTGCTTAAAACCTGACCGGGCAGACGGGGTTGTCACGCCTGCTTACTGCGCGCTAGGCTACGCCCCTCCCCACCGTCCCAGGACGATTGCCGACGTGAATCACTAAGCCTTCCAGAATGCCCTCGCGACAAGCCAGTCCCTGCGCTTGTTGGTTTCCCCTGCATTTTTTGGAGGTGCTGATGACTCAGGTCACACGGCAACCTGCGCTGATTTCCCTGAATCAGCTGACTTATCGCTTCGCCCATGGCGAAACTCTGTTCGACTCACTGAACCTCAGCTTCGACCGTCGCCCCACGGCCATCATCGGACGCAACGGCAGCGGTAAGTCGCTGCTCGCCCGCCTGCTCGCCGGGGAACTGCAGCCGTCGTCGGGCAGCATCAGCCGCCACGGCAGCCTGGCCTATGTCGCCCAGGATCTCGCCATCACCGCGGCCCACAGCGTGGCCGAACTCGCCGGAGTTGCGCCGACCTTGCAAGCGCTAAAGCGCTTGGCAGCAGGCGAGGCATCGTTGATGGATTTGCAGCAGGTGGACGAGCGCTGGGACCTCGCCGAGCGCATGGCGCAGATGCTCGATGGCGCCGGCCTCGGCCACCTGCGCGCCGAGGACTCGGCCGCCAGCCTCAGCGGTGGGCAGCGGGCTCGGGTAGCGATGATCGGCGCCCTGCTCAGCGATGCCGACCTTTTGCTGCTGGACGAACCCAGCAATCACCTGGACCGTGCCGGGCGGCACTGGTTGACCCAGCAATTGCAAGCCTGGCGCGGCGGGCTGATTGTGATCAGCCATGATCGCCCACTGCTCGACACCGTGCAGTGCATCGTCGAAATCAGCGCCCAGGGCGTGCAACGCCACAGCGGCAGCCATGCTGAATTCCTGGCCAGGCGCCAAGCACAAGACAGCGCCAGCCAGGCCGCGCTGGAACAGGCGCGCAGCCAACGTAGCCGCGAGCGCAAACGCCTGCAACAGGAGCACGACAGCATCCAGCGACATGCCGCCCTGTCCCGCAAGCAGGCGATGACGGCCAATGTCGCAGGTTTTGAACGGGCCCAGCTCAAAGGCGCGGCGCGGGACATCATGGGCAAGGTGCGCCACGCCCATCAGGACCACAAATCGAACCTCGACGCCCAGGTGCGTACGGCCTATGAACGGGTCTTGGCCGATGCCCCGGTGCTGCTCAACCTTCCGGCCAGCGCCGTGCCCAGCGGGCAGCAGGTGCTCTCCCTGGAGCGCGCGCAACTGCCCTGGTTGCCGCCGACAGCGCCCTCAAGCTACCTGACCTGCCACATCAAAGGCCCGGCCCGGGTCATCCTCAGCGGGCCCAATGGCTGTGGCAAATCCACCTTGTTGAAGATGCTCGCCGGCGAATGCGTGCCGCTGAGCGGGCGGTGCACGGTGTCTGTCAGTTGCGCCTACCTCGATCAGTCGCTGGCGCAACTAGCCCCCCAACGCTCAGTGCTCGAACAACTACTGACCGCCAACGGCCCCGGGGATGAAAGCGCCTTGCGCAATCACCTGGCCCACCTGCAACTCTCACCCCGGCAGGTGACACGACCCAGTGGTTTATTGAGTGGCGGCGAGCGCCTGAAAGCCGCACTGACCAGCGCCGTGTGGCGCCCTCTTCCAGCCAAGCTGCTGTTGTTGGATGAGCCTACCAACCATCTGGACCTGGCATCGGTACAGGCCTTCGAAACGGCCTTGCGGGACTTTCCCGGAGCGCTGCTGGTGGCCTCCCACGATCAGGCGTTTATCGATGCGCTCGAACCCACCCATCACCTGTTGTGGACGCCTGAAGGGTGGTACTTGCACGAGGCCGCGCCATGAACTCTCCGCCACCGCACCGACTCAGCGGTATTGGGCGTGATAATCTTCGCGCCCCGATAATCGACACGGATCGTTACCCCATGAAGTTCGGATACACCATCGTTTATGTGCCTGACGTCGAGGCGTCGCTGCAGTTTTTCGAACAGGCCTTTGGCTTCAGCCGGCGCTTCCTGCATGAGTCCGGCACCTATGGCGAATTGGAGAGCGGCGAAACCACCCTCGCCTTCGCCGACCACCAACTGGCCGAGATGAATTTCCGCAGCGGCCATGTGGCGGCTCATTCATCGCCACAACCGCTGGGCATGGAACTGGGCCTGGTGACCGACGAGGTTCAAGCCGCCCATGCCAAGGCCCTGGCCCAGGGCGCCAGCGAACTCTCGCCCCCAAGCCTCAAGCCTTGGGGCCAGACCGTGTCCTACCTGCGCTGCCCGGACGGCACCCTGGTGGAGCTCTGTACACCCATCGCGGGGTAACCGCCGCAGGGCATCGCAGGTTCAACTCACTTGAGCTTGACCGCGGTGCCCGTGACAAACACCGTCACCATGCCTTTGCCACCGCCGCCCATGCTGATCTCAAAATCCAGCCCCAGCACAGCGTCCGCCTGTAACTGGCGAGCCCGCGCCTTGATCTCGTCGGTGGCCTGAATCCGAGCCTCCTTCAATGCACGCTCCAGGGTCTGTGAGCGACCGCCGAAGACGTCCCGCACCGCGCTGAACAAATCACGCACCAGGTTGACCCCCTGCACCGACTCTGCGCTGACGATGTCCAGGTACGCGGCAATTTCCCGACCCTCGATGTGCTGTGTGGTGGTGACAATCATCGGCAACTCCCTTGCCCTTGGAGGGCTTGCAAAAAGCCGCCATCTTAGCGTGAAGCCTGGCGAAGATCGTTGTTCACAACGGCGTTTTTTCGTTTGCCTCATCCAGGCACAACAACATTGTGGGCAATTCACCTGGCCCCAAAAACACCGAACGTTGAACCACCCTGGAGGTCCTAAAACTATGGGATCGCCAACGACCAACAGGCCCAGGACCTGCGTCACTCAGGATAGACAGGGATAGTCTTCGGCCAATCGGCCAGTGCGGCTCCATGGACAGCAAACGCCTAAACAGGCGCCGCCGTCCCGCAGTCCAGGTGGGCATGGCAGGCTGTTTCCCATGCCCCGCACTTATCAGGAAGGAGACGCACTATGGTCATTCACTTCAAGGTTGCCGGGCATCTTGCCTGCGGCCATCACGGTTCCCACCTCAGTTCCACCACTGAACTGACACGGGTCAAATGCCGCACCTGCCGAGGCACCGAAGCCTTCAAGGAAGCCCGCCGCACTCAACGCAACGCCGCCCGCAGAGCCGCACGTAAAAACAAGGCAACCACCACCGCCAATGACTGGCGCAGCGCCTGGATCCAGCGCTTGAGCGCGATGTCCGGCAGGCAGCGCCTGCCACGCGGCTTTACCGACCAGCCTTTTGTCTAAGCGAGCACTGTGCCCGCTTAACGATGCACCCGACGTGCCGGCCAAGATGAAATTTCTTTCACCCACCGTTAAAAAGGCGCTGTGTATAGTCGCCCTGCTCATTCAAGCAACTACGTTCGCCCGCACTCTCCCGCGGGCTTTTTTTTGCCTTGAAAAAAGTGAGCCGAGGTCACCACAAAAGGAGCTGAAGGCTGGCGTTGATCAGTAGCGAAATACCGGCTTTCCACTCGAGCGAGTGCCGTAGCCCAATGATTTATAGAGCTTTTTCAGCTTCCAAAAAAATCACCACACGGCCTTCAATTACACTCACTGACCTTGCTTCATGGGTGCGGGGTGTATATATTCCTCACCCTGCTGCAAGGCACTGGCATCGCTTGACGCTGATCAAGACATCCCAGGCCGCTTTATCGCGCTACCGCCCGAATGGCGAAACTGGTAGACGCATGGGACTTAAAATCCCCCGCTCGTAAGGGCGTGCCGGTTCGATTCCGGCTTCGGGCACCATCTATATCAAGGGCTTGCGTGATTAACCTCATGCAGGCCCTTGTTGTTTATGCTCCGCAATTTTTAGGCTACACCGCAATCCCCACTCCACGGCGTCCTGCCGATCGAACATCTATCCCCCATAGATAGCAAATAGACATCATCATGGTAGTCTTGGCGGCTACTCCCAAGCTTCAAGGATCGAAAATGAAAAAGCTAATTCTGGTTGCGACACTGGCCGCGCTTGGACCCACCGCGGCCTTTGCGTCCAGCAATGTTGGCCAGTGCGTTTACCCTAAAACGACTATCGCAAAAGATGGAAGCCTCAATTTCAAGCAGCCAATCGTAATTTTCAGCGAACCGAATACTCAGGCAGGCAATTCTGTACTGAAGACCTTTAGCGCCTTCACTATTGGGGCAGAAGCTAATGGCTTCGTGCAGCTACTGACTGTCCCTGATTACGACGCCGCAGATCCAGAGCGTGACGCAGGCAAAGTCTTTGGCTGGGCGAAGATAAAAGACTTCGACCACCAGGCTCTGCGCAACTGCACTTGATTGAAGTTTTGCTCGGCCAGCCTGATTAACAGGCTGGCTGAAGGCACTGCTTAAAACTCTCCTCCGCTGTTCCGCCGACGGAACACAACCCCCTATTTCCCAAGACCGCCATAAGCCTGCTCGCAGATCACTCCCCTGCCCCGACTTTGATCAGCATCTGCTGCCAGGTCTCCCGCTCTTTCATCAGCGCGCTTTCCACTCATCGTCCATCGTCGAGCGGCCGTGCTGGTAGAGGCCCCAAAAGGCCATGGCCGCCAGCGCAAGGCAGATCGCCGCACCTGCGGTGCGAAGACTGATCACGCCAGCACCTTCAGGGCCGACTCATACAGCGCCCTGCGATCCTCGGCACCCTTAGGCCTCCTTCCAGGCTTGCCGGTATTGATGATGCTGCCGATGTCTTGGATGGCTCCGGCATCCGCCAGGCTGTTGAGCCCGTTCACGTAGAAGAAACATGCGGCAGACAGCACGGCGTACCGAGGCTGCTCAAGCAGCTCTGGTTGGCTGATGAGATCAACGCCCAGGCCATCACCGCAGCGCTTGTAATTCGCCCGACCGGTTACTTGGCTCAACCCGCGTCCGCGGTAAGTCCAGCCATCACCTGATGCAGTGTTACCTAGGCTCTTCGCCCCCCAGGGCCACCGTAGAGGCAGTTCGCAATAGCCTGCTGATTGACAGCGCGGATCGGCGTGCGCCCAAAGGCCCGCGCATCCGACTCGCTGATGCGCTCACGGGAGAACCCCGTGATAAAGGCTTCGACTTTGTAATCGAGGCCTTCACGAACCCGGCGCAGGTGGCCGGACTCGTGACCTACCTGGGCAATGAAGGCCGCCATGCGTAGGCGAGTGACAACTCCGTACTTGCCCATAGCGGTATTCAAGACGGGCACAAATACGCCGGCAACTGGGCCGGCGTTCGGGAGGTTCTGCAGCAACTGCTGCTCATTGATTGGCATTCGCTTTCTCCAGGCGAAAAAAAGCCCGCTTATCGCGGGCAATCTGATGTTCCTCAATTCATTTATTGATAAGGCAATAAGTGACCTTGTATCAATCAGACGTGGCTACCATTTATACGGAAGAACTTCGGCGAGCCTCACGAGAACATCCCGTGGATCACTACGGTTCGTACTGGCGCCAACAAGATACTTAACTACCCCGTCTTCAATCTCGACGGCCTTAACGACATGGGGATAGTCCCAGCCCTGCAGCGTCACAACCTGGCCAATTACAGGCGGCCAAGTCATAACTTCATCGTCAGGGCGATTCACAATCTCCAGTATTTCACTCAATGTTTCAGATATGGAGTTTAGTGAAGCATTAACGGGCAGCAGACGATCCTCACCCGAATCCTCAGCCTGTACCACATCCGAAAGGGAGCGTTGAATGTCGTCTAACCCCTCCAGAGATTCGGAGCCAACGATTCGAAGCTGAGATTCAATTGACCCCAGAGCTGACTTTATTTCTCTGATTTTCCAATCCAGACTTAACCCGTCTACCAGCCTGTATACATCATCTGCGTTGTACATCAGCGCTTCTCCTTTTAACGGCGAACCACTGTACCGGAGCAGCGCTAGGATGTTCCAGTGCTCCACGGGCTTGCACCTAATCAGCCCCCTCACCTTCGATGACGCTGGCAGAACGATTTCGGCTATGCCGGTGCGAAGTTGTCGTCGTCCGCATAGACGCGAACGTCGTAGTTCACAACCGAGACCTTGAAACTCGCGGTGCCGCTGGGTGTAACGTCGGTGATCAGCGCGGGGTAGCACCAGCGCCCCTCCGGCCCGAACTGCAAAACCGGTGGCTCACTCCGGCCTTCAAGGTCCGGCACAAAGTCCAGGGTGGGAATCGTGAAGCGGTAGTCATCAATTCGCGTGGCCACGTAAGGCCCTAAGGCCGTGCCATTCTTGCGACGAACCGCCACCAGGTGGACGCCGCCAGCACTCCAGTCGAACGGCTGCGACGACTTGATCAGGAACGAACCGGACATTGGCGCGAACTCCTCCATCATCCCGCTCTGACAGTATCCTGGAACGTTGTCGCCGAGCGCCGCATAGGCCAGATACTCGCTGTTGAGTGCGTCCAGCTCAGTGGAGAAACCGTAGGTCTTGCGACGATAGATGTGCGCCCTTCTCTGCCGCATACCAATGCGCCAGGCCCTGTCTCGGTTGGTCACGCCTTCCAGCTTGATCTTGTCAACGCGCAGCCCGACATCCCCTGGCAGGCGGCACTCCACGGTTTCCTTCTGCCAGGTCTTTGAGTCGGTGTACTCAA
Organism: Pseudomonas morbosilactucae; assembly: GCF_023241715.1. Classification (GTDB taxonomy): domain Bacteria; phylum Pseudomonadota; class Gammaproteobacteria; order Pseudomonadales; family Pseudomonadaceae; genus Aquipseudomonas; species Aquipseudomonas morbosilactucae. Next base: position 11,729 of record NZ_JALQCW010000084.1, on the reverse strand, counting down.
CATCAACACCGTCGTAGTCATCGATCGTGCTCGAATTGAATTCCCGGGAAAGCGACTCCTTCATAATCTGAGGGTTGTAGATGTGATCGAAGGCAACACCGCGGGCCTCGTACCGCATCTGCCGCCCTTGTTGAAGTCGATTTTTTGCCGATTCGCCGCATCCGCGCCTCCGGCCGGATAGCCACTGGCAGCTCCAAGGTCTCGGTAAATCCGATCTGATCAAGAGTTCGCTCGACGTATCGCTTGCAGATATCAAGTCGATCAAGCGGCCTCTGTTCACCATCACCTTAGTCCTGTCGCCCGAGCGTGTGATCGTCGACAACGAACAGGCAATACCTGATGAGTTTGTTTCGTTGAAAAGCGTGATCACTCCGGACAAGAAAACAATCGCCACCCGCCTCAAGGAAATCCGCGATCACAACGAAGCCGTGCGCAAGCGAATGGCCGCCGGCGAGGACGCGGAAGCCGAACTTCTGGAAGAACCAAGCTGGGCTCACCTGGAGCGCGGCGAAAGCTCGATTCGCCTCAAGTGAGGTAACCATGATCAGCATCCTACAGAACGAAGTCGAACGGCGGCGCCCGCTCCATGATGAGTTGACCGAACAGATGGCCGAGCTCATGGCGCGCGGTGGCCAGATCGAAGTCGGGCCACCGAGCGGCTACAAGCCAAAGGAAATCACCTACAGCAACCAGATGCCTCCGGCACCCAAGCCGCTTGTTCGCCGTCGGGTTGAAGCTGCTCCTCTGCCGCCGCCTCCACTTAATCCGCGCACGGAAAAGCGAATGAGGAATGTCGAGCGAGCAATCGCTCTGGCCTCAACTCACACCCAATCCGAGGCTTTAGCCATCCTGGGCATCAGCAGGCGAACCCTATGCAGCATGGCTCAAGAACATGGGATCAAGTTCAAGAAGCCAGCGCGTGGTGGGGCCAACGGTGCTGAGCGGTCGGAACAGCTGGAAGCCCGAGAAGCGAAGTATGCCGAGAGGATTCGAGCCTTCCTGGAACTGGGCATTACCCGGCGTCAGTGTTGCGGAAGGCTGGCGATCAGCAACAAGGCCTTTGAACGGATCATCGGCGCCCACGGCATCGACTACCCCAAAGCTCGCCAAGGCACTTCATGCGCCGCATAGCCCGTATCAAAGCGATGTAGCAGTTCATTTGTCCAGATTCAGTACATGGTGCATCCGTAAGCCAATTATTTCCCGCAACCAAGCAGTGTGAAACTCCATTTCCTCCAGAGAAGTACCCTCAGCCAATCGATATTCAAGCTCTTTGTCCCTCGGCCCCTGACACACGACGCTAAAATAGCCATGACGGTCATAACTGGCTAACACGTAAGGGCTGATACAAATAATGTCGCTAAATGGCACCTGCACCTCGGTGGGCTTACGACCGCGACGGGTGACCGTGAGGGTCAGCAGTTGCTGGTTTTCGTCGAACGTGAAGGCCAGCACTCTAGCAGCAGAGGACATCCACGCGAAGACCAGCCCCATGAGCACAACAGAACCACACAGGAACTGGATGAGCGACGACGTTGTGAGGCTAGACCCATCGCTGCTCGGTTCACCTGGTATCGCTTCGAACCCGAGAAGGAGCAGTATCGTCAGCACTAAGCCGGGCAACAACCAAAGCACCACAAAACTGAAACCAAAAATGGCCGCCCCCGTGCTGCCAACGGTCAGTAAGTCCGGGCCGCGATGCCAAATAGGGGGGTGGGCGGCTGGGCTTTCAGTGCTTGACGCGACTTGAGGCGTTGCGACGCGGTGAGGTGGACTTTGACGATTCATCTAGCAGGCTCCAGGGGTGCTGCTTAGACAGTACCACTACTGCCAGACAGTCTGGCCCAAGGGCATCAGGCTTTTTCACGCCGCCTCGGTGCCCACCTGCCAACGCGAGCCAATAAGGGTGATGACAAATAGACGCACACAGTGGACTAGAAAAGGTAGGCCATGGCTACCGAACAGAAAGAACGCACGGCCAGACTTGCCGGGAATACTTGCGCAACCCTGCAGGCCCAACGTCACCGCGACCGTAAAACCGCCTACCACCATCCGTTTCTCCATCACGTGCTTCCATGTTGTTTGGCCGTCAATGGCCTGGCCGCGATGGGGTCGGCGCGAGTCTATAGGAATGATGGCAATTAGACATAATTCCTTTTGAGTCCTACGCGCTGCGCAGCCCTGCCCCAGAAATGACCGCACAGGAACAGATCCCCCAAACACCGTCCTACCAGCAACGCCGTAAAAATCCACCGGCGGACAATTGAGTGCTGATAATAATTCTTATTGGCGATTAAGATACGTTATTACATCTCAAGCCAAGCAGGAGCCTCACCATGAAAGTGCTGTCATCGCTCAAGGAAGCCAAAAACCGCCATCGGGACTGCCAGATCGTCAAGCGTCGGGGGCGGATTTATGTGATTTGCAAATCCAACCCGCGCTTCAAGGCCAGGCAAGGGGGCGCCAAGAACAAAAACAAAGGCTGAAGATCGGTAGGAAGATCGGCGAGGCCAGTGCAGATGAAACACATCTGGCCTCGCCCTTGATGAACGAGTCAAACGTCTTGGGTGCCTTCCTCACCCGAGCAAGCGATCCGGAAACGTCAGCCCTGGGCTAACGCCCTGTCAACCGGCATAGCTGCTGAAACCACCGGCGAAAGCTCTACGCCCTGCCTTGATTTCGGTGCGTAATTCGCCGATCAGATTGGAGATTGACCTGACGCTGGTGAGGTCGCTGGTAGATACGCCAGGGAGCAACAGCTCGACGCGCCCCGACTCGGAGTCGAAGATCTTGATCGTCAGGGAGCCATTGCCGTTGACCGTGCAATGGCAAGACAGGGGAAGAAAGCCGGATTCCACAATGTGGCAAAGCTCAACAATGGCAAGCATGGCGTCCTCCGGCTGCACCGGCGTTTGGGATTCAACCGATTCAGCGTAGGTCAGCCTGGGCCCGCGCGCATTGGCCACCCCCGGGAAATATGCCAACTGGCTCGCAGTTCACGCAGTTAAAGAGGGCCCAAGCCACTCCATCGCCCCTTGGTCGCCTTGGCATGGCGTGATCGTAGGATTTTTTCAGCATCATCCCTATGAATCCGCACCCGACCTTTGCTAGGTTGAACGCCATGAACGCTCACTGCCCAGCAACTCGCACCGCAATGATTAGCCCCATCGACGCCGTGGTGGGCTAGCGCTGTTCAACGAACACCCAACCCGCCTCAGAGGCGGGTTTTTATTCCCGGCCCTCTGAGGTTTCGCCCCCAGGAGACCGACCATGCACCACCCTTCCCCCGCCGTCCTGCACTTGCTCTGCGGCAAGATTGCCTCGGGCAAATCCACCCTGGCACACCAACTCGCCCAGGCACCAAGCACAGTCTTGGTCTGTGAGGATCAATGGCTGGCGCAGTTATACCCTGGCGCCATCGCCACCCTCGCCGACTACCAGCTCCATGCGCAGCGCCTGTGCGCCGCCATGGAACCACTGGTCATTGCATTGCTGAGAGCGGGAACCAGCGTGGTCATGGATTTTCCAGCCAACACCGTGGCGCAACGTGCCTGGCTCAGGGGATTGGCGGACAACGCCCAGGCCGAGCATGCGTTGCATGTGCTGGCCATCGACGACGAGGTCTGCCTGGCGCGGCTGCGGGAAAGAAACCAGCGTGGCGATCATCCTTTCGCCACCGATGAGGCGGCATTTCGACTGATTTCCAGTTACTTCGTCGAGCCCCACGCCGATGAGCAATTGCATGAGGTTCGTTATTAGCAGGCCTGGGCCTCATCAGCAAAGCTGAGGGGCCAAAAAGGCAAATTTCAGGCAAAAAAAAGCCCAAGTAGCTGATGGAAACTTGGGGCTTAAAAATGCATAAACCGTGGTAGGTGAACGCGACGCAATCTTATCTCAGCCCAACACCTGTAACAATATGTTTTCGTAAAAAAAACGCAGAAAAAATCATCTAAGTCATTCAATAACCACACTTTTTTCGCGGCAACGATAAAATATTCCCGCACCATTTAAAGGGTTTCCACGTTCATTCTTGCGTTCTGTCGCGCAAACTACAGCCCGTGCCTCCAGCGGTAAAACGGCAGCAAGCGGCACGCACCTGCTGCCTGGGCCTGATGCTCATCAGAAGGTGATGGCAGTGCCTGGATAAAACAGCGTGTTCAACACGATCAGGGCCAGCCAGAGACCGATTTCCAGGGTCTCGGAAAGGGGCTGGACTTTCCTGATCGCGCCATAGATATGCACGACGGCCATCAATAAGAACACCAGATACAACACATCAAAGGCGTAACTATCATGAATACCGTTCATAACGGAGTGCAACATGATGATTTCCACCACCAGAATAAAAGCGCCCAAACATCGACCGAAATAAACAGCCAAGTGACGCTCTTGGGGAATCGCCCAGCCCATTAACCTGGCCCATTGCAAGGGCGCCAAAAAGATAGGCAAAGCAAAAAACAAGGTTGTCACGATCATTAATGTGGCGAGGTACTCTTTACTGTATATCGAAAAAAAACCCAACATGCTCTATTCCCTGTTTTTATTATCAATAAACATACAGGGCAATAGTTGCAGCTCCTTATTGAGTTTTCCAATCAGAAAACCAAAAACAGGACTAAAGAGAGTTCAGTGATTAGAAAACTGTACTAAGGATTGAGCAGTCCATGGGCATCCTTGCTACAGGCACTACGAACAGACAATTACGCGCTCGGACGACGCGCAGAACCGCTCTGCTATTTCCCTCGCCACTTGGGTGCCGTCAACGATCAACGCTTGCTGCTCAAAAATGGACGAACAGTTTTTAACTCCATGCTTAAGCTTCGCTGTATAAGACGTGGCGAAACGTTCAATACAGAAGCCGATGTTAGTGCCAGGGAGATCGTTACAGTGGACAGGGAAATTATTTTAATGCGTCATGGCCAACCGAACCTGGCTGAGGTCAAGCCGATTTCAGCGCGGGATATGAAGCACTGGATTGAGCATTACGACCTCTCGGAAATCACTGCCCAACCCGCACCGCAAACCAGTGTGGAACTGGCCGTTAATGCCAGCGTCATCGTATCCAGCACCGCGCCGCGGGCACTGACATCCGTTCGGGCACTGGGCCTTCAACCAAGCATCGTGGATGAAGTTTTCTGCGAGGCGAAATTGCCCTATGGACGCTGGACCCGACCGCGACTTTCGCCGTTTACCTGGGCCTTTATTCTTCGAATTTTATGGCTGTGCGGTTTCTCAGGGAACGTCGAGTCCGCCCAAAAGGCAAAGTTGCGAGCCAAAGAGGCTGCCGAACACCTGGCATCCGTGAGCGGCGAAGGCCCGGTTCTTTTGCTCGGTCATGGGTTCATGAATCGAATGATTGCCAAACAATTGGAAGCTGCCGGATGGACGCGCCATCACAGCAGCGGTAGCCGGTACTGGAGCGCGACAACCTATCGAACCGGTCAGCGTTGAAGCGCGGGCGCGCACGGTCCAAATGCTGAGGGTGGTCATGATTAAGCGGGCTGCCGATGACGCAACCTCAACTAAGCGTCATGCAGCATGCGGTCCGAGATAACACCCGAGAAGGTTTTCTGCACCGGGCCGCTCAGAAACACCGCCCCCACGCCGTCCCATTGCACCGTCACCGTGCCGCCATCACATTCAACGTCGACGCGGTGGTCCAGCAGGCCACGACGAATGCCATTGACCACCGCACCGCAGGAGCAGGAACCAGAACCCAGAGGAATAGCGCCACCCCGTTCCCAAATACGCAGCCGAATGTGCTGGCGGTCAATGACCTGGACAAAATGCACGTTGGTCCGGAGCGGGAACAGAGGGTGGTTTTCGATGGTCGGCCCGATTGTCGCGATATCAACGTCGCTCAGGTCATCGACAAAATAAGTGCAGTGAGGATTGCCCATGCTGCAGGCCGCCGGGTCGCCCGCCAGAGGCAACAATGCCGTGTTCAGCTCTTGCGCCAGGGGAATCTCCGACCAGGCAAAAAACGGCTCCCCCATGTTGACCGAAATGGCACCGGTTGACGTTCGCTCACAGGTCAGCAGCCCACGCTGGGTGCGCAGGATGACCGACGCCTGGGTTGATTCACGCATCAATAAATCGGCAACACCGCGCGTCGCACTGCCACACACATCCAGCGTCGAGCCATCGGCATTCCAGAACATCACCCGCGCTGCGGCATCTTCACAATCGAGCACCACTGCGATCTGGTTGAAGCCAATACCTCGGTTTCGATCCCCAAACCGCCGAGCCAGGGCGCTGGTCATGGGGTTGGCTGAATCTCTCGAATCGACAATGACGAAGTCATCGCCATTGGCGTGCATTTTAAGAAACCTCAGCGGCATAGATAGACAGACCTTAAGCGGCGGGACAGGCCGTGAATTGACGGTTGACGACGATCTAACCGTCATTCGCATAACCTTTGCAAGCACAGGGTCGCTCCACCTCTCCATCCGCCCTACCCAGACCATCATCCGCACCCTTCGCCGAACACCTGGAAACAACCTCTTGATTGCCAAGCCATGAGGCGTCTGTTTGCATGCCAGCCCCAACGTTCAGCAAACAGGTCAAGGAGACGATTAATGAAAACGATGGTGATCGGCGCAAGCAAAGGGTTAGGCAGAGCCTTGATCGACGGATTGGGTGAACCAGGGGACACCTTGATAGGTGTGTCTCGGACCCGCCCCGAAAACCTGATAGCTCAAGCGGGTGTCGAGGTGCAGTGGCTGGAAGCCAACCTTGGCGAACCGGCAAAGGCTGCGCAGATCATCGAACAGGCGGTGGTGGACGGCGGGCTGGATACGCTGATCTACAACCTGGGCATCTGGGAAGCGTTCGCCTTTGACCCGGCGTACGACTTCCTGGAGGACCACGACGACCAGGTGGAAAACATCGTCAACTGCAACATCACGTCGACCATTATTCTGATCAAGCGCCTGCTTCCGGTGCTGCTCAAAAGCGCGAACCCCAAGATCATATTGACCGGGTCGACTTCCGGTTTGCCGCAAAGTGGACGACCCGAAGTCACCTTTGGCGCCTCCAAGTTCGCGTTGCGAGGTATCGCCGATGCGCTGCGTGAAGGGTACCGGCAGCAACGCCTGGGGGTGACCTGCTTGAACCTCGGCTACCTGAATACCGAAGACCCGCTGAACACGCCAAGAGCGCTCGCCGAGCAGCGCGGTGAAGGTCATTCAATTCCCGTGCACGACGTCGTCCAGGTGGTACGCATGGCCTTGAGCCTGTCTTCAGCAAGCTTCGTCAAGGAAATCACCTTGCCAGCAATATTCGATGAGCGCTTCTGATAGCGGGATCCCCCCACCAGAAGATGCCCGGGCCGGCTGCTGCGGTTGATGACCATCAGCAATCGACCCAAGGCAGAGACCCTACTCCCCTGCTTCTACAGGTCCCTCCTACCTGGCTTTCGAATAAAAACGGACCACGCGTAAACCTGTAAAAACGCCAAGGATCGGCGCGATCGCGAACACGCCAAATAGCCAGCCCGCAGCGCTGGCCGTGCCGACAACGCCTCCAGGGTCAGAGAGGCCGGCAACGTTGGCCACCATGCCGGCCAGGGCCGCGCCAAGGGCGGTGGCGAACAACTGCACGGTGGTAATCGACGCTGCTGCCAGGTCCTGCTCGCCCGCCGAGGCGACCTGAAACACCCGAGTCAACAGGTGCGGCCAGGCCAGCCCCACACCCAAGCCAATGGCAACGAGCGCCAGGCAGATCGGCGAGAGCGCCCACCAGCCCCCCTCGCTTTCGACTCGCATCAGAACGGCAAGCGCCACCATGCCGGCCAGTCCAATAACCGGGCCTGCAAGGATCGCACGCCCGATATTTTTGCCGCTCGCCCCGGCGCTTGCGATGGACCCCAGGGTCCATCCGGCCGCCATGAGCGCTGCGAGATAGCCAGCGACTAGTGGGGATTGGTGGTGTAGGACTTGGAGGAACAGCGGTACGAATATTTCACCACTGGTAATGGCCACCGCCAGCAGTGACATCGTTGCATACAGCGCCCCCAGTGTTGTGGTGATGCGAAATGCACCCGTTGGCAGCAGCCTATGGCGGGCACGGCTCTCTGTGCCTATCAGTAGGGCCGTCAGAATGGCGGCGACTGCAATGCCCCCGATGTTCCAGGAAAGGATTGAAGAGACGCTGGCCGCCGAAACCACGAGGACTGCCGACGTCAAGAGAACCAGTTGGGCCAGTGGGAGCGGCGGGCGTTGAGCGTTATTGGCACTGCGTTTAGGCAGCGCGGCAACAGCCAGCAAGGCGAACAGTGCGGCAACCGGAATGAGCAACCAGAACGCCATTCGCCATACGCCGAGCTCAGCAAAAACCCCGCCTACAGCCGGACCAACCAGCGTTGCCACCCCCCACATGCCGGAGACCAATGCCATTGCGCGCGGCCATAAGGCCTCCTCGAAAACCAGCCGGATCATCGCGTAAGACAGTGCAAACAGAAAACCGCCGCCCAGCCCCTGAACAAAACGCCCAGCGAGCATAACGGGCATTGATGGGGCAAACGCACAGACGAACGTGCCGAGGGCAAACACCAAGGTGGCAATGATGTACGCGCCGCGCGGCCCCGCGCTGACCAGCAACCGCGCCGACAGCGCTGAACCGAGGATCGAGGCCGCGACGAACAGCGTGGTGTTCCACGCGTAATAGTCGATGCCGCCAAGGTCCCTGACAACAGAAGGCAGAATGGTGGTGGCGATATACACATTGATCGCATGGAGGACGACGCCTCCCGCCAGCGCAAGCGAGCGCACGCCATTCCTGCCAGACAGCAAGGCGGCCCAAGCGTTTTTTGGAGGACAGACCTCCCTGAAGGCACTGGCCTCTACAGTCGATTGTGAATAGTGATCAGCTGGCACATCAGGCTTTTCCATATGGACCCCACGTCGAGATTTCACTCGCAGCGGCGAATGAAGGCTTGCAAAGGCAAACCGACACTCCTTATAAAACCTCATGTATAGATGAGGTCAACATGGAGTAGGCATTTATGATCGATGTTCGCGTGCCACTGTCGGTAGGAGAGCTCGCCCGCCGATGCGGCGTCACCATCGCGACCGTGCACTTCTACGAAGCCAAGGGCCTCATTCACGGACAACGAAGCGCAGGTAACCAGCGTCGTTATGCCCGGGATACTCTTCGCCGAATTGCCATTATCAAGATCGCGAAACGCGCGGGCATTCCCTTGGCCACGATCAAGGACGCCCTGGATGGGCTTCCCTCGGGACGCCCTCTGACAACCAGAGATTGGACGCACCTCTCCACACTCTGGAGAGACATGCTGACTGAACGGATCCACAGCCTCACCCAGCTTCGCGATCAACTCGACGGTTGTATCGGCTGCGGCTGTCTCTCTATGGACGACTGCCCTCTTCGCAATCCCGGTGATCGTTTGAGCCAGCTAGGGGAAGGAGCCGTCTTACTGGAGAAAGACTCCGTGCCCACGAAGTGATTGATCGGTTGAGTCCATAGGGCTGTCAGGATTGCCCGCCGGATGCCTAAATTATTTCAGGCACTTTTCAAAACGAACATCACCCTCTGGCAAGTGCTCCACAGGCCGCCAGCCGAGGTTCCGGTAAAAGCCATTCGCGCGGCTTGCCTCGGCGGTTTCTAGCCAGATGGTCTGGTGGTGTTGAAACAGAAAGGCTTCCGCTCTCTCCATCAGCCTACGCCCGAACCCGAGCCCTTCGAATTCGGGCAGAACGAAGGCCGCAAACACACAACCCTCCTCGACATCCGCCATGGAAAAACCTACGGGGACGCCATCGACCTCCGCGACCCAGGCGCAGGGTGCTTCTAGAATTGCCTGCCCGATAGCCTCGGGAGTGATGCCCATTTCCGTTAACTGATCATGGGATAAATGGTTTTCCTGAACGCTGGTTCGAATATAAAAAATGGCATTGATATCGCCTTGGTTAGCAAGCCTGATTGCTTTTTTCATGAGGTCCTCTTTTATACCCTGTCCTTGATGGAAACGTTCCTTACAGACCTGACGCATTCCACGAAGGCCGTCCGCGTGCCGGGAAAAGTCATTTTGGATAGCTGAGTTTTTCAAAAAAACCGATGGCTTCTTCAACGAATGCCCGAAGATTAGCGGTCCTCTGCCGATCCGCTCTATAGACCAGGCTCAACGGCAGCGAGGGGCCCTCGTAGTCGCGTAGCACCGGCACTAGCAAGCCGCTTGCAATAGCATCTGCCAGGGTATCTTCATCACCAAGAACGATCCCGAAACTGTTCACTCCAGCCGTGATCAACGCCCGCATATCGTTAACCGATAAGCGACTCTTGAAACGTGCCTCATGGGGTTCGCCATCTTTCGAGAAGCGCCAACACTCTTCAGAAGTTCGATCTGAAAACATGTAGGAAACACAGTTGTGATGGGCTAAATCCTCAGGGATTTCAGGTACGCCAAATTTCTCAATGTAGGTTGGTGATGCACAAGCCAACAACTGATATTTCTTTAGTTTTCGCCTGACCAATGAATCAGATTCAAGTCCAATACCGCCTACGCGTATAGCGGCTTCATAACCCTCGTTGGTCAGATCAACGAAACGTTCTGTCAGTGTCAATGAGATTTCTATTTTGGGGTAGCGCTCAAGAAACAGCTGGATGAACGTCATAAAACTACCCGCCCCGAAATTGATCGGGGCACTTATGCGTAATCGACCGCTCGGCTCATGTAGAGCCTCGTTCGCCATCGACTCAGCCGCTTCCGTCTCAGCGAGGATGAGCCTGCATCTTTCCAGATAGCGCGTACCAAATTCCGTGACACTTTGGCGCCGCGTAGTTCGATTTAAAAGACGAACCCCCAGGCGACTTTCCAACGCTTGCACATGCTTCGCGACCATTTGCGGCGATATCGCAAGTTTCTCTCCTGCCGCTGCGTAGGACCCCGCATCCGCCGCCGCCACGAACGCCTCCATCGCTTTTAACCTATCCACATTAACAACCTGGTTGAGCGAATGATGCTCACAATCCTATGTTTATCTCCCATTCTTGTGCAATTAAGATTTAAACGCGTGCTCTGACTGTCGGGTGATCAGCGCCAACACTAATGGGCAAGCGTCTTGCGCCTTGTTGATGCCCCTCACCCAAGTGGTCGTCGCTGCCGGCTCCAGCAGCCTCATCGTCGACCGCCTCGGTCTTTCAAGCGTTTCCCGAATGGGAGGACGTTGGTGAAGGGGTGTTTGTTTTTTAGCGACGACCCTGTGCCTGCACGTCATCCATCAACGCCAAATTTCACTAGAGAACAGAGAACGGAACCCCATGAACGCAACAAAGGACCTCACACTAAGGTTGCTGTTCCCGCAATGGCAGGGCGGCAACAATCCCCCCTACTACTTTGGCGCTCAACTCCTCTCCTGGCTTGCACCCAACCCATCCGGCCCGGTCGCCGAAGTTAAAGTCGAAGTGCCCACTAATGATCCACTGCCGCTGGAAGATGGCATCTTGGGGCGTAGCGCATTGCTCAAACAAATGCACAACGCCCGAACATTGATTGATCAATATGCACCGGACAGGATTGTTGTTTTGGGCGGTGACTGCCTCGTAGATTTGGCGCCGTTCGCTTACTTGAATGAGCGATATGACGGAGACCTTGCGGTGCTTTGGGTGGACGCCCACCCCGATGTTTTGACGCCCAAGGACTTTTCAAACGCACACGCCATGGTCTTGGGCAATTTGCTCGGTGAAGGTGATGCGGACTTTGTGGGCGC
>NZ_JALQCW010000083.1 GCF_023241715.1 Pseudomonas morbosilactucae | reverse complement strand
TTGCCTTGCCTTGCCTTGCCTGATCTTAGCTCGGCGAGCTTTCGTACAAACCCTGGGACTGCTCGCTCTGTGGCGTGACTCGCAACACCTCCTCCAGGGTGGTCAGGCCGGCAGCGATCTTCTGCGCACCGGATAGACGCAAGCTGCGCATGCCGTCCCTGGACGCCTGGCGGCGCAAGGCCGACAGGTCCGTGTCGCGGCTGACCAGGGCCTTGAGGCGGTCGCTGATCGGCATGATCTCGTAGACCCCGGCCCGCCCGTGGTAACCGGTCTCTCGGCACTCTGCGCAGCCGACGGCGCGGCAGGCATGCTCGGGCAGGGGCAACTGCCAAGGATGGATCAGGGCCTGCCAGTCAGTGGCATCGAGGTCCAGGGGCGCCTTGCAGTGCGGGCACAGGGTGCGCAGCAGGCGCTGGGCCATGACGCCCAGCAGGGTGGCCTTGATCAGGTACGGCGCGATGCCCAGTTCCAGCAGGCGGCTGATGGCGCCTGGGGCGTCGTTGGTGTGCAGGGTCGAGAGCACTAGGTGCCCGGTGAGGGCAGCCTGGATGGCCATCTCGGCGGTTTCCAGGTCGCGGATCTCGCCGATCATCAAGATGTCCGGGTCCTGGCGCATCAAGGCGCGCACGCCGCTGGCGAAGCTCAGGTCGATGTTGTGCTGGACCTGCATCTGGTTGAACGCCGGCTCGACCATCTCGATCGGGTCTTCGATGGTGCACAGGTTGACTTGGGGCGTCGCCAGCGTCTTCAGGGTGGTGTAAAGGGTGCTGGTCTTGCCCGAGCCGGTGGGCCCGGTGACTAAGACAATGCCATTGGCCTGACGAGTCATGTGCAGCCAGCGCTGCCGGTCTTCGGCCGAGAAACCCAGTTGCTCGAAGTCCTTGAGCAGCACCTGTGGATCGAAGATGCGCATCACCAGTTTTTCGCCGAAGGCCGTGGGCAGGGTCGACAGCCGCAGTTCCACAGCGCTGCCCTGGGCTGTCTGGGTCTTGATCCGGCCGTCCTGGGGTTTGCGTTTTTCTGCGACGTTCATTCGGCCCAGGCTTTTCAGGCGGCTGACCATGGCGATGGTCACCTGGGGCGGGAATTGATAGACGTTGTGCAGCACGCCGTCGATGCGAAAACGCAGGGTGCCGTGTTCCCGTCGAGGCTCAAGGTGGATATCGCTGGCCCGCTGTTGAAAGGCGTACTGGAACAGCCAGTCCACGATATTGACGATGTGCGCGTCATCGGCGTCGGCCGCCTGGTCCCGGTGGCCGAGGTTGAGCAACTGTTCGACGTTGCCCGGAGAAGGGCCGTGCTGTTCGCTGTTGGCGCTGCTGACCGATTTGGCCAGGCGATAGAACTCCAGAGTGAAGCGACGGATGTCGGCCGGGTTGGCCACCACCCGCCGGATCGGTCGCTTGAGTACATGGGCCAGGTCGGCTTCCCAGCGGTGGATATAGGGTTGGGCACTGGCCACAGTCACCGCCTGGCTGTCGACGGCGACCGCCAGGATGGCGTGGCGCTGGGCGAAGGCGCAGGACATCAGCGGGGTGATGCGGGCAACGTTGATCTGCAATGGATCGATGCGCAGATAGGGCTGCCCGGCCTGGCCGGCCAGCCACAGGGTCAGGCTTTCCAGGTCCAGGCGTTGGCCCGGCCGGCCGAGATCATCCAGTTGCTGGCCGGCGAGAAATTCCAGGGGGTGCTGTGTACCCGGGTTGGCGCCGGGCCGGGCTGCGAGGGTGCGTTCGGCACAATCCGGGCTGATGCGTTCTTGGGCGACCAGTTCCCGCAGCAGATCGTCGAGATCCAGCCAGCGGTCTTGAGCGACACGGGTGACGGACATGGGGCCTTCCTTGGACCTTGGGCAATGGTTGTGACCAAGGGTAGTGCGCGGCGCCCCGAGAGCGGCCCATCAAGGGTTGCAAGACGTTGCCCCGGGGCCCCTCAGCCGGCGGCTTGCAAGCGGGAAGTCTCGGCTGGCTGCAGTTCTACCGAGCACACGCTGATCAGGTTACGAAGTTTTTCGCCGATCACTTGGGCTCGGTGCCAGCTCAGCCCATCCAGTGCCAGGTCCATGCACAGCAGCCCGTCCCGTTGTTGCACCTGAAGCTGCTGTGGCACCAGGCCCTGCAAGGCGAACGGGTTGAGCACCCGGCATAGGACGTCGGCGTCGGCTTCGGCGATCACCTGGTAATGCACGGCGCAATGGGTATTGCCGGCGTTCCAGACGTCGGCGCGGCTCGGTTCGGTGGGAACGGCTTCGAGAGGGGGCATGGTGTTCTCCAAATCAGTGGAGAAATCTTTACATGGGGTGGTGGGTATTTCTTATCTAATATGGTCGTTATTGGCGAATCAATGAATGGATTGATTCGTAATCTGGATTTATAGGGGTTTATTTATGCAAAGCGAGTTGGACGCTTATGACCGGCGCATTCTGGCCTTGCTGCAAGAGGACGCCTCGCTGTCCAGTGCGCAGATTGCCGAACAGGTCGGCTTGTCCCAATCCCCGTGCTGGCGCCGGATCCAGCGCATGAAGGAGGAGGGGGTGATTCGCGGCCAGGTGACCTTGCTCGACCGCAAGAAGATCGGCCTCAACACGCAGATTTTTGCCGAGGTCAAACTCAACGCCCATGGGCGCTCCAACTTCACAGAGTTCACCGAGGCGATTCGCGGTTTTCCCGAGGTGCTGGAGTGTTATGTGCTGATGGGAGCGGTGGATTTTCTGTTGCGCATCGTCACGGCGGATATCGAGGCGTATGAACGCTTCTTCTTCGAGAAGTTATCGATGGTGCCGGGGATTCAGGAGGTGAACTCGATCGTCGCTTTGTCGGAGATCAAGTCGACCACCAGCTTGCCAGTATTGCGCTGAAACGGCTGGTGGGACTTTCGGCGACGCACCGGCTCCTGGAGGAGCCGGCGATTTACCTGAGGGGTCAGAAGCGCAGGAGGGTTTTCCAGGCGCGGTTCTGGAACACGGTGATTGCCTGTTGCTTGCGGGCGTCCAGGGCTTCGTCGCTGATGGGCTCGTTGGCCAATTGCGCCAACTTGTTCAACTCGCCGTAGAGACGGTCCAGCTCCGGGATTTCCAGCACGTTGCGCGCATGGTGCATCCAGGCCTGGATGCGTTCGATGCGCGGCAACTGCTCGGCCAGGTCTTCCGGTTGCTGCTGGTAACGCGGCAATTGCAGGGCCACGGCTTCTTCGGCCAGCAGGCGCGGTAGCCAGTTGCCCAGTTGCGCGGCGCCCTGGCGATTGCCCCGGGTGTTACGGTCGGCTGCCCAGGTGCGGGCCAGCAACCAGCGCGAGGTGTTCAGGGAGAACAGGCCCCAGCGCACGTCTTCCAGTTCTTCGATGAACTGCTCCGGTGCGGCTTTACGGACGTCTTCGTCTTCCAGGCCAGCCTGGACCAGTGGACGCCAGTCTTCCAGCAGCCCATCCAGGGAGGCGCGCAGTTCGGCCGTGGCCTGGCGCGGTGCGGCCTGACCGAGGCTGCTGACCAGGGCGCGCAGTTCGGCGAGGTTGTCGACCCAGTCCTGCAGCAGGCGCCAGTGGCCGTTGAAGCGATACTGCTCGGCCAGTCGTTGGCTGCTGCCCAGCAAGTGCCAGGTCAGGGCCGCGAAGGCGTCGTCCAGGGGCATTTCTGCGGTCAACTCCGGCGCCGGCAGGCTCAGGGAGTAGCTGTTGGCGTCGAACAGGCGATAGCCGCGCTCGGCCTTGCTGATGTCGCAAGGCATCAGCGCCAGGGTCGCGGCCAGTTCGGCGGCCAGTTCCAGCAGGGCAGCGGGTTCGCCTTCCCGCAGTTCCAGTTCCAGCTCGCAGATTTCTTCCTTCTGCTTGCCGGCGACCACATGGCCCAAGTCCAGGGCCGCTTCGATCACCACCTTGGCCTTGCCGCGACCCCAGGCAATTTCCGCACGCTCGCGGACGAAATCGGTGGTGAAGATCGGCTTCAGGGTCTTTTTGTCCAGCTCGGCCAGTTCGTCTGGCCAGCATTCGCCGTCGAGTTTTTTTACGTCGAGCTTGGCTTTGGCCAGGTGCCAGTCGTACTCGTTGCGTTCCGACAGGCCGGCGACGCTTTGGCCGCGGGTCTTGAGGGTCTGGATCACTTCTTCACCGTCGCGGCGCAGGCGCAGGGCAACCTTGGCCCGGGCCAGGTCGCGCTCGGGGGTGTCGAAGTATTGGTTCATCAATTCACGGCGTTCCCAGCCACTTTTGTTGCGTTTTTTCAGCAGCGGGTGCTCGCGCAGGGCGGCGAGGGTTTCGCGGCTGACGCGGAGTTTGATTTCGGTTTCTTTCTGCATGGCCGGAAAATCCAGGATCGGGAGCGCAGCCGGGGGAAGGTGTGGCTGCCAAGGCCGTGCAGTGTACAGGACTCGCTGCCTGGAGGTGCCGCGACGGTTTATTCCGCTGACAAGATGGCTCTATGATGGGCCTCATCTTGGCTCTCGGGAGACAGCGCACATGCCATTGCCGTCCATGAAAGATCAGTTCGCCGCGCTGATCGCCGCGCCGTCGGTCAGCTGTACCCAACCTGCACTGGATCAATCCAACCGGGCGGTTATCGATCTGTTGGCCAGTTGGCTGGGCGACCTGGGTTTTGCCTGCGATATCCAGCAGGTCAGCCCCGGCAAGTTCAACCTGTTGGCCAGTTTTGGCAGCGGCCCTGGTGGCCTGGTATTGGCTGGCCACAGTGACACGGTGCCCTTCGATGGCGCCCTGTGGCAGACCGACCCGCTGAAGCTCACCGAAGTCGATGGCCGCTGGGTCGGGCTCGGCAGTTGCGACATGAAGGGGTTTTTCGCCCTGGTCATCGAAGCCGTGCAGCCATTGTTGGATCAACCCTTCAAGCAGCCGCTGCTGATCCTCGCCACGTGCGATGAAGAAAGCTCCATGGCTGGCGCCCGCGCCCTGGCCGAGGCGGGGCGACCCCTGGGGCGTGCGGCGGTGATTGGCGAGCCCACGGGCCTCAAGCCGATCCGCTTGCACAAGGGGGTGATGATGGAGCGCATCGACATCCTCGGGCGCAGCGGCCATTCCTCGGACCCGAGCCTCGGCCACAGCGCCCTGGAGGCCATGCACGACGCCATGGGCGAGCTGCGTGGCCTGCGCCTGGCCTGGCAACGCGAGTTTCGTAACCCGCAATTCAGTGTGCCCCAGCCGACCCTGAACTTTGGCTGCATCCATGGTGGCGACAACCCCAACCGCATCTGCGGCCAGTGCTCCCTGGAGTTCGACCTGCGTCCCCTGCCAGGCATGGACCCACAGGCCCTGCGCGAGGCCATTCGGCAGAAGCTGAATCCGATCGCCGAGCGCCATCAGGTGAAAATCGACTACGCGCCGTTGTTCCCGGAGGTGCCGCCCTTTGAGCAGGCAGAGGATGCGGAATTGGTCCGGGTGGCCGAAAGACTCACCGGCCATCGTGCCGAAGCAGTGGCGTTCGGCACCGAAGCGCCTTATCTTCAGCGCCTTGGTTGCGAGACCCTGGTGCTCGGCCCTGGCGATATCGCTTGTGCCCACCAACCCGGGGAATACCTCGAAATGTCACGCTTGCAGCCTACCGTGCATCTACTACGTGAACTGATCGAACATTATTGCCTGACCCCGGCCCAGCCTCGGTAAATCCCGGTTGCCCAGGTCCGTATCTATGAGGAGAGCGAGCGTGTCGCCAAGCCTGTTCCGACGATAACCATCAGCCCGATGTGCGTTTTCCGTTTCGTCCTTTCTATAGGCTGCTTTTTATTTACAGGCTCAGGTTCATGCCCGACTACGTTAATTGGCTTCGCCACGCTTCCCCGTACATCAATGCCCACCGTGATTGCACCTTCGTCGTGATGCTGCCCGGCGACGGTGTCGAGCACCCGAATTTCGGCAATATCGTTCACGACTTGGTGCTGTTGCACAGCCTGGGCGTGCGCCTGGTGCTGGTGCACGGTTCACGGCCACAGATCGAAACCCGCTTGGCGGCCCGCGGCCTGACCCCCCATTACCACCACGGGATGCGCATCACCGATGCGGCGACCCTGGAATGCGTCATCGACGCCGTGGGCCAGTTGCGCATCGCCATCGAGGCGCGATTGTCCATGGACATGGCGTCTTCTCCGATGCAGGGCTCGCGCCTGCGGGTGGCCGGCGGCAACCTGGTGACCGCTCGTCCGATCGGTGTACTGGAAGGCGTCGACTATCACCACACCGGCGAAGTACGGCGCGTCGACCGCAAAGGCATCAATCGCCTGCTGGATGAGCGTTCCATCGTCCTGCTTTCGCCCCTGGGCTATTCCCCCACCGGGGAAATTTTCAACCTGGCCTGTGAAGATGTGGCCACCCGCGCCGCCATCGACCTTGGGGCTGACAAGCTGCTGCTGTTCGGCGCCGACATGGGCCTGATCGATGAAAACGGCAAGCTGGTGCGTGAGTTGCGCCCGCAACAGGTGCCTGCGCATTTGCAGCGCCTGGGCGCCAACTATCAGGCCGAGTTGCTGGACGCCGCCGCCGAGGCTTGCCGGGGCGGTGTGGGGCGCAGCCACATTGTCAGTTACGCCGAAGACGGTGCCTTGCTCACCGAACTGTTCACCCGTGACGGTGGCGGCACGCTGGTGGCCCAGGAACAGTTCGAACTGGTCCGCGAGGCAGCCATTGAAGACGTGGGCGGTTTGTTGGATTTGATCAGCCCGCTGGAAGAGCAGGGGATTCTGGTGCGGCGCTCCCGAGAGGTGCTGGAGCGGGAGATCGAGCAGTTCAGCGTGGTTGAGCGTGAAGGCATGATCATCGCCTGCGCGGCGCTCTATCAAATTGCCGAGTCCGACGCCGGGGAACTGGCGTGCCTGGCGGTGAACCCGGAGTATCGTCATGGCGGTCGGGGTGACGAACTGTTGGAAAGGATCGAAACCCGGGCTCGTGCCCAGGGCCTGAAAACCCTGTTCGTACTCACCACGCGGACTGCCCACTGGTTCCGCGAACGTGGGTTTGTACCGAGTAGCGTCGAGCGCCTGCCCTCGGCGCGAGCGTCGCTGTACAACTACCAGCGCAACTCGAAGATCTTCGAAAAGACCCTCTGAAGGTAGCCCCCTGTCGGCCTCGAGCCGCGGCGTTCGAGGCCTTGATGGCGGCTAGGCGGTGGTTGTTGCAGATGTCAGAAATAAGTCTGATCGATACAAAAACTGTAACAAATTGACGCGACCATAGGCGTTTCGCCATGATTGCGCCGATTTTGCCGGTGATACCGGTTCATTTGGCTGTGTCATCGCCGGAAAAATCTTAGCTGTACCAGGGAATATCCTTCAGGAATGGGCTTGAGCGTCGGTGAGTGCACCTGCCGGCGAGGCGTTACGTTGAGAAGCCATATTCCTGAATGGTATGAAAAAGAATGAAATAATTCTTTTTGGGTTTATGGAAAGTTCATTACCCTGCAGGGACCAAAGCACAGCGATTAGACCTTGGTCTTAGACACAGGTAGTTACGATTGACTTGTCAGTCACTGTCTGGCGCTAATCGCGCATCTGTGGATCCGGGCATTCGACCCAGGACCAAAGAACCACAAGAATTAGAAACGAGGAGCGAAACATGAATAAGTCCACCTTGGCCCTGGCTGTGGCCGTAGGGGTTTTGGCGCAACAAGCAGGCGCCGCCGGTTTTATCGAAGACAGCAAGGCTACCTTGGGTCTGCGTAACTTCTACATCAATACGGATAACCGTGACCACGCAGCTTCTACTGCCGCGAATGTTCAGAGCAAAAACGAAGAGTGGGGCCAAGGCTTCCAGCTTAACTTCACCTCCGGTTACACCCAAGGCACCGTAGGCTTTGGTGTTGATGCTATTGGTTTGTTGGGCATCAAACTCGACTCTGGCGGCGGCACCAACGGTGCAACAGCAGCCTCTTACGGCGGTACTGTTTTCCCAAGCAAGTCCAACGGCGAAGCAGTTGATAACTTCTCCAGCCTGGGCCTGACTGCCAAAGCCAAGGTTTCCCAGACCGAACTGAAATTGGGCACCTTGCAGCCAAAACTGCCGGTTATCGTGACCAACGATGGTCGTCTGTTGCCGCAGACCTTCCAGGGTGGCCAGATCACCTCCAACGACATCAAAGACCTGACTCTGGTTGGTGGTCAGATCGAGCACGCCAAAGGTCGTAACTCCAGCAACAACGAAGAGTTGTCGATTGCGGGTGCGAATACTCGTGGCACCACTTTCCGCGACAGCAACAAGTTCTACTATGCTGGTGGTGACTACAAACTCACTAAAGATCTGACTGCCCAGTACTACTACGGCAACCTGGAAGACTTTTATAAGCAGCACTTCCTCGGCCTGACCCATAACTGGTCGATCGGCCCGGGTGTATTGAAGTCCGACCTGCGCTACTTCAACAGCTCCGACGACGGTGCTAACGGTCATGATTCGACTTACTTCAGCTCGGGCAACTACGACGGTGTGCGTTCCGGTCGCGGCAAAGTCGATAACAACCTGTACAGCGGCCTATTCCTGTACTCGGTGGCTGGTCATACCTTCGGTGGCGGTTACCAAGTCAGCAACGGCAGTAGCGATTTCCCGTTCCTCAACCAAGGTGACGGTGCTTCGGCTTACCTGACCACGGATATGCAGATTGCCAAGTTCAACCGCGCTGGCGAGCGCACCTGGCAAGCGCGTTATGCGTACGACTTCGCCAAGCTTGGAGCACCTGGCCTGACCGCTGGTGTGATCTATCTGCGTGGAGACAATATCGATACTGTTAACGGCACTGGTGGTGTTGCTGGTTCCGGCCGCTCCGAATGGGAACGCGACCTGACCGTTGCTTACGTGATCCCTGAAGGCCCGCTGAAGAACCTGGGCCTGACCTGGAAAAACGCCATGTGGCGCAACGATGTTCCGAGTGCACGTGATCAGGACGAAAACCGTCTGATCGTCAGCTACTCGATCCCGTTGTTGTAATACCGCAAAAAACTGGCCCGGCGCAATGCCGGGCCAGTGTTGCTTCCAGTCAGGCCCACCCCCGTGAGCCCTCCTGAATCCCCTCTTTTACAGCGACTCAAGGCCTTCTCGAACCTTGTTGAGAATGGTGGTCTTCGCGTGCGCGTGAGTCCAATGAAGAGATTTTTAATATTCCTTTTTGATCTGAATAAATCGATATTTATTCTTTTTAAATAAGCTCCAGTGCAGGCAGAGTAGCTCTATCACGCACTCACAGGAGCAGCACCATGAGCCTCAGACTGGGCGACATCGCCCCCGACTTCGAACAGGATTCCAGTGCCGGCAAGATTCGTTTCCACGAGTGGCTGGGCGATAGCTGGGGCGTGCTGTTCTCTCATCCGGCGGACTTCACCCCGGTGTGCACCACGGAGCTGGGCTTCACCGCCAAGCTCAAGGATGAATTCGCCCAGCGCGGGGTCAAGGCCATCGCCCTGTCGGTGGACCCAGTGGACTCGCACCACAAGTGGATCGAAGACATCAACGAGACCCAGAACACCCTGGTCAATTTCCCGATCCTGGCCGATGCCGACCGCAAGGTTTCGGACCTCTACGACCTGATCCACCCCAACGCCAATGACACCCTGACCGTACGTTCGTTGTTCGTCATCGACCCGAACAAGACGGTGCGCCTGACCATCACCTACCCGGCCAGCACCGGGCGCAATTTCCACGAAATCCTGCGGGTGATCGACTCCCTGCAACTCACCGACAACTACAAGGTGGCCACCCCGGCCAACTGGCAGGACGGTGATGAAGTGGTGATCGTGCCGTCCCTCAAGGACGAAGAGGAAATCAAGAAACGCTTCCCCAAAGGTTATCGCGCAGTGAAGCCCTACCTGCGATTGACCCCGCAGCCCAACCGCTAATCCACCTTTATCCGGGCGCCGGCTTGCCGGCGATCAGGCCGCGGCTACCCGACGCCGCGTGCCAGGTTTTTCAGATCCACAAAGCAGGGGTTTCAGGCCGTTTTGACGGCCTATTTTTTTGTCTGGAGAAAAAGCCCTTACATATTCACTTATGGAATAAACAAATGAATAAATAAGATTTATGGATATATAAATAGGCTGTTAATGTCTGCTCAACCCAGCGAGATCGCAAACCGCGAATCGCCATTGATCGCTCAAGGAAACCTGCATGTTGGTCGTCTCACTCGGTGGCAGTCCAAGCCAGCGTTCCCGCTCCGGGGTGCTACTGGATCACGCCAAGCGCTTGTTGCAGGAACAGGGTGTGGAAGTGGTCAGCTATCAGGTACGGGACTTCCCGGCCGAAGATTTGCTGCACGCTCGCTTCGACAGCCCCAAGGTGCTTGACCTGTTGCAGCAGATTGACCAGGCCGACGGCCTGCTGATTGCCACGCCGGTGTACAAGGCTTCGTTTTCCGGCGCGCTGAAGACCCTGCTGGACCTGCTGCCCGAGCGCGCCCTGAGCCACAAGGTGGTACTGCCCATGGCTACAGGCGGCAGCATTGCCCACATGCTGGCCGTGGATTACGCCTTGAAGCCGGTGCTCTCGGCGCTCAAGGCCCAGGAGATGCTGCACGGTATCTTTGCCGAGGACAGCCAGATCGCGTACGGCGAGGGCAGTGTCCAGGCGCAGTTGGCGCCGGCTTTGGAACAGCGTCTGAAAGAGGCCCTGGAACAGTTCCACAGCGCCTTGGCCCGCCGGCCAAAGCCGCTGGATCCCAATGCATTGAATGAACGTTTGTTGAGTGCTCGCTGGAGCATTTAAGCCTCACCGCTGAACCCATGATGAATCAGTAGTACTCACCTTACTCAGCCGCCAACGGCCAAGCAGGTGCAGCCTAAACCCAACAGCAAATAAGGAGAGCGCCATGCGCCCTGTGATTTTGCGTCGCGGTCTGGTCGCTCTGTTTGCTGCGGCTGTGTCCTTCGGCGCCATTGTTCAAGCTCAAGCCGCCGAGACCTTGCGGATCGGTTATCAGAAGTACGGCACCCTGGTGCTGCTCAAGGCCAAGGGCTCCTTGGAGAAGCGCCTGGCCGCGCAGGACGTGAAGGTGCAATGGACAGAGTTCCCGGGTGGCCCACAGTTGCTCGAAGGCCTTAACGTGGGCTCCATCGACTTCGGCGTCACTGGCGAAACCCCGCCGGTCTTTGCCCAGGCCGCTGGCGCGGACCTGCTGTACGTGGCCTATGAGCCGCCAGCCCCTACCAGCGAAGCGATCCTGGTGCCCAAGGATTCACCGATCAAGTCGGTGCAGGATTTGAAGGGCAAGAAAGTCGTTCTCAATAAAGGCTCCAACGTTCACTACCTGCTGGTGCGCGCTCTGGAAGACGCTGGCCTCAAGTACAGCGATATCCAGACCGTGTTCCTGCCGCCGGCCGATGCCCGCGCCGCGTTCGAGCGTGGCAGCGTCGATGCCTGGGTGATCTGGGACCCGTACCAGGCTGCTGCCGAGCAACAGCTGCAAGCCCGCACCTTGCGTGATGGCAGCGGCATCGTCGACAACCATCAGTTCTACCTGGCGACCAAGCCGTACGCCGAACAACACCCCGAGGTGATCAAGGCGCTGGTGGAAGAGGTGCGTGCCGTGGGCGAGTGGTCCAAGGCCAACCCGCAAGAGGTGACCAACCAAGTGGCGCCGCTGCTCGGCTTGCCCGCCGACATCACCCTGACCTCGGTGAAACGCCAGGGTTACGGCGCACTGTTCCTGACCCCGGAAGTGGTCGCGGCCCAGCAGAAAATCGCCGACAGCTTCTATCAACTCAAGCTGATTCCCAAACCCTTGAGCATCAAGGACGTGATCTGGACACCGCCAGCCGCCGTAGCCAAAGCGCCGTAATTCGAACCCCTTAGGAGACAACTCCATGAGCCTTAACATTTTCTGGTTCCTGCCTACCCACGGCGACGGCCATTACCTTGGCACCGCCGAAGGCGCTCGCGCCGTCGATCATGCGTACTTGCAGCAGATCGCCCAAGCGGCCGATCGCCTGGGTTTTGGCGGCGTGCTGATCCCCACCGGGCGCTCCTGCGAGGACTCCTGGCTGGTGGCCGCGTCGCTGATTCCGGTGACCCAGCGTTTGAAGTTTCTGGTTGCCTTGCGCCCCGGGATCATTTCCCCGACGGTGGCTGCGCGCCAGGCGGCGACCTTGGATCGTCTGTCCGGCGGTCGTGCGCTGTTCAACCTGGTGACCGGTGGCGATCCGGATGAATTGGCCGGCGATGGGTTGTTTCTCAGCCACGAAGAGCGCTATCAGGCCTCGGTGGAATTCACCCGCATCTGGCGTCGGGTGCTGGAAGGCGAAACCGTCGATTACGACGGCCAGCACATCAGCGTGAAGGGCGCCAAGCTGCTCTATCCGCCGATCCAGCAACCGCGTCCGCCGCTGTACTTCGGCGGCTCCTCGGAAGCTGCCCAGGACCTGGCCGCCGAGCAGGTGGAGATGGTGTTGACTTGGGGCGAGCCACCGGCTGCCGTGGCGGAGAAGATCCAGCAGGTTCGGGAAAAAGCCGCCAAGCTCGGGCGCACCGTGCGCTTCGGCATTCGCCTGCACGTGATCGTGCGGGAAACCAACGCCGAAGCCTGGCAGGCCGCAGAGCGCCTGATCTCCCATGTGGACGACGAGACCATTGCCCGGGCCCAGGCGTCCCTGGCGCGTTTCGACTCCGTGGGCCAGCAACGCATGGCCGCGTTGCACGGTGGTAACCGCGACAAGCTGGAAGTCAGCCCCAACCTGTGGGCCGGCGTCGGCCTGGTGCGGGGCGGTGCCGGTACGGCGCTGGTGGGCGATGGGCCGACCGTGGCCGCGCGCATGCAGGAGTACGCGGACCTGGGCATCGACACCTTTATCTTTTCCGGTTATCCCCACTTGGAAGAATCCTATCGCGTGGCCGAGCTGTTGTTCCCGCACCTGGATATCGAACGTCCCGAGCTGCCTAAAGGCGCCGGTTATGTCAGCCCGTTCGGTGAAATGGTCGCCAACGACATCATCCCCAAAGCTGCGTCCCAGAGCTGAGGCGTGGCCATGAACAGACAAAACATTCTCCATCGCCTGGCACCCTGGGCCCTGCCCGTGCTGTTGCTGGCGGTCTGGCAACTGTCGGTCTCGGCCGGCTGGTTGTCGACACGTATCCTGCCGGCCCCCAGTGCGGTGATCGAAGCCGGCGTGAGTCTGGTGCGCAGTGGCGAAATCTGGACTCACCTGGCCATCAGCGGCTGGCGTGCAGCTGTCGGCTTCGTCATCGGCGGCGGCATCGGCCTGGCCCTGGGCTTTATCACCGGCCTGTCGAAGTGGGGCGAACGCCTGCTGGACAGCTCGGTGCAGATGATCCGTAACGTGCCGCACCTGGCGCTGATTCCCCTGGTGATCCTGTGGTTCGGCATCGATGAGTCGGCGAAGATTTTCCTGGTGGCCCTCGGCACCCTGTTCCCGATCTACCTCAACACCTATCACGGCATTCGCAATGTCGACCCGGCGCTGGTGGAGATGGCGCGCAGCTACGGCCTGTCCGGGTTCGGCCTGTTCCGCCAAGTGATTTTGCCGGGGGCGCTGCCCTCGATCCTGGTGGGCGTGCGTTTTGCCCTGGGCTTTATGTGGCTGACCTTGATCGTGGCGGAAACCATCTCGGCCAGCTCCGGCATCGGCTACCTGGCGATGAACGCCCGGGAATTCCTGCAGACCGACGTGGTGGTGCTGGCCATTGTGATGTACGCCATCCTCGGCAAGCTGGCCGACCTGGCTGCTCGCGGCCTGGAGCGTGTGTGGTTGCGCTGGCATCCGGCCTATCAAGTGAATAAAGGAGGTGTGGCATGACGGCTCAACAACCTCCACGCCTGCTGCGGGGCATTCCCCTGGCGGTGCGCAAGTTGCGCAAGGCCTTTGGTGCCCGGGAGGTGCTCAAGGAGATCGACCTGCACATTCCGGCGGGCCAGTTCGTGGCCGTCGTGGGCCGCAGCGGTTGCGGTAAAAGTACCTTGCTGCGCCTGCTGGCCGGCCTCGACAAAGCCAGCGGCGGTGAGCTGTTGGCGGGTTCCGCGCCGCTCGCCGAAGCCATTGAAGACACGCGGTTGATGTTTCAGGAAGCGCGTCTGCTGCCGTGGAAAAAGATCATCGATAACGTCGGCCTGGGTCTTAAGGGCGACTGGCGTCCCAAGGCGCTGGAGGCTCTGGAGGCGGTGGGCCTGGCCGAGCGCGCCAATGAGTGGCCGGCGGCCTTGTCCGGTGGGCAGAAGCAGCGTGTGGCCCTGGCCCGCGCCTTGATCCACCAGCCGCGCCTGTTGCTGCTCGATGAGCCTTTGGGCGCGCTGGATGCCCTGACGCGTATCGAGATGCAGCAACTGATCGAGAACCTTTGGCAGAAGCACGGCTTCACCGTGTTGCTGGTGACCCACGACGTCAGCGAGGCCGTGGCCATTGCCGACCGGGTGATCCTGATTGAAGACGGCGAAATCGGCCTCGACCTGCATGTCGACCTGCCGCGTCCACGAGCCCGTGGTTCCCATCGCCTGGCGGCGCTGGAAGCCGAAGTCCTCAACCGTGTGTTGTCGTTGCCCGGCACACCGCCGGAACCCGAACCTGTTTCACCGCTGCCTACGCAATTGCGATGGGCGCAATAAAAGCAGCGGCAAGCTTTTAGCTTCAAGCGGTAAGGGAAAGCAGAGCGCTTTGACTTGCAGCCAGTCGCTAACAACTTGCAGCTATTTCGACCCCAGGAGAAATCGTATGACCATTAAAGCCATCAACGTTCGCAACCAGTTCAAAGGCACCATCAAGGAAATCGTCGAAGGCGACGTACTGTCGGAAATCGACGTGCAGACCGCGTCCGGCATCGTCACTTCCGTGATCACCACCCGTTCGGTCAAAGAGCTGGAACTGGTGATCGGCAGCGAAGTGATTGCCTTCGTGAAATCCACCGAGGTGTCGATCGCCAAACTGTGATCGCCAGTCCCTTGGGCGTTGGTTGATCGCTCACGCGCGTTGCGTGGGAGCGATCACATCGCCGACAAGCCTGCTCTGCAAGGGGCGGGTTAGCGTTTGGGCAGGTACGTGGGCAAGTAGAGCCCCACATACGCATCGAATACCCGCATCCCTTCCTCGGCCATGCGCGGGGTGATCTGCCCATGCTGATGCACCGAGCGTGCATACACGCGGTCGCTCAGCTCCAGGGCCAGGGCGAACACGTCCACGTCGCTGGGTAAGGTCGGCACCTCGAAGTGACGGTTGAACACCTCCAGCATCAAATCCCCCAATTCCAGATCATGCTGGCGGTCCGCCTGGGTGACTTCGGTCAGTCCGTGCTGGGCGAGGATCAACTGGCGCGCGGCGGCATCGTTGCTGTAGATGGTGAGCATGCGTTGTTCGACCACGTAGGACAGGTCGCGCCAGTGCTTGAGTGAATCGTGGTCGATGGGTGCCTGGATGGCGGCCCGGAAGGCCGCGTGGACATCAGCGGTCAAGGCTTCCAGCAGTGCCGGTACGCTGGCGAAGAAGTGATACACCGACGACGGCGGAATCTGCGCCCGTTCGGCCACGCTGTAGATCGACAAACTGGCCACGCCTTCGGCAGCCAGCAAGGTGCGGGCGGCGTCGAGGATCGCGTCGATCCGGGCCTGGCTGCGGGCGCGGGGTTTGCGAGGGGCGGCGGGGCGGGTTGTCATGGAAGTCTCCTACAAGGCAGCGGGCATTGTATGAGCAGGAAGGTGTGTTGTCTGCCAAACCGCTATCGCCCAGGCCGGCTCCTGCATTGAACACGCGTCAACCTGTAGGAGCTGGCTTGCCAGCGATCCGCCGCAGGCGGCCATAAAAAAAACGCCGCAGGCTGGGGAGCCTGCGGCGTTTTTTTTTGCACTGGCCGCTTACACGGTGTGCAGGTACCAGTTGTATTCGAGGTCGGAGATGGAGTGTTCGAACTCCTCCAGCTCGCTCTCTTTACAGGCCACGAAGATATCGATGTATTTCGGATCGATGTACTTGGCCATGACTTCACTGTCGTCGAGCTCGCGCAAGGCATCGCGCAAGTTGTTCGGCAGGCTTTGCTCGTTCTGCTCGTAGGAGTTGCCTTCCACCGGTGCGCCAGGCTCGATCTTGTTGGTCAGGCCGTGGTGCACGCCTGCCAGGACCGAAGCCATCAGCAGGTAAGGGTTGGCGTCGGCACCCGCCACGCGGTGTTCGATACGCACGGAGTCGGCCGTGCCGGTCGGCACACGGATCGCCACAGTGCGGTTGTCCAGGCCCCAGCACGGCGAGTTCGGCACGTAGAACTGTGCGCCGAAACGGCGGTAGGAGTTGACGTTCGGGCAGAGGAAAGCCATCTGCGCCGGTAGGGTCTCGAGCACACCGCCGATCGCGTGACGCAGTGCGGCGTTCTGCTCGGGATCCTCGCTGGCAAAGATGTTCTTGCCGTCTTTATCCAGGATCGAAATGTGTACGTGCAGACCGTTGCCCGCCTGGCCCGGGTAAGGCTTGGCCATGAAGGTGGTGTCCATTTCATGGTCGTAGGCGATGTTCTTGATCAGGCGCTTGAGCAGTACCGCGTAATCGCAGGCCTTGATCGGGTCGGCGACGTGGTGCAGGTTGACTTCGAACTGCGCCGGGGCACTTTCCTTGACGATGGCGTCGGCAGGGATGCCTTGTTCTTTGGCACCTTCCAGAATGTCCTGGAGGCAGTCGACGTATTCGTCGAGGTCGTCGATCAGGTAGACCTGTGTCGAGTGCGGACGCTTGCCGGAAATGGGCGAGCGGGGCGGCTGTGGACGGCCGTTCACGTTCTCCTGGTCGATCAGGTAGAACTCCAGTTCGAACGCAGCGCAGATGGTCAGGCCCATCTCGTCGAACTTGGTCACCACCTGGCGCAGGACTTCACGCGGGTCGGCGAAGAAGGGGTCGCCTTCGAGTTCGTGCATGGTCATTAACAGTTGCGCGGTCGGGCGCTTCTGCCAGGGTTCATTGCACAGGGTGTCGGGAATGGGATAACAGATTCGGTCAGCATCACCGATGTCCAGGCCCAGGCCGGTGCTTTCCACCGTAGAGCCGTTGATATCCAGAGCAAATAGAGAGGCCGGCAGGTTGATGCCTTTCTCGTAAACCTTGTGGAGACTGGTGCGTTCAATGCGCTTGCCGCGCACCACACCATTCATATCCGCAATCAGAAGGTCAACGTAGAGAACCTCAGGATGTTCCTTAAGGAACGCGTTCGCTTCGTTAAGCTGAACGGCACGCGGGGGTACCGACATGATGCAACACCTTTGTTGTTAAAAATATCAATCATTGATCTTTTCTGGTTTCAGTCAACCCGAACGGCATGCCGAAGTCAAGCAAGGCCTTTTTTGCCCTAATAAAGCGCTTAGGGGGCTCTTTTGGGGCAAAACAGGGCATATTTTTGTCTTCGAACTCCTCGGGCACCGCAGGCTTGAGCGGGGCGTGTTGTATTTTTTACGGGGGTGTTGTGTAAAAAAATGAACAAGGCTAAGCTCGATTCAAACCCATAACACCAATAATACCGGGGTGTTTCATGTATCGCCTGCCGTTAATCGGCGTCACCGCCTGCTCCAGGCAGATCGGTCTGCATGCTTATCACATCAGTGGCGACCCGTACGTCCATGCCGTGGCAGTCCCTGCCAAGGGCATGCCAGTCATTCTGCCTTCTCCTGCAGATGATCTGGAACCGTCCGATATTCTGGACGGTTTGGGCAGCACCCTCTTTACCCGTGACCTCTCCAATATAGAACCCCAACCCTGCCCAGTGCCCGTCGCTGCGTCGAATTCTGCCCATGATTCTGCACGAGATATTCGCCCAGCGCCGTCGATTGGCAGCGTCGTAGTGGCCACCATGACGCTGCCGGGCAGCGGCCGTTGCGCCGAGGGAGGCAAGGCTTTTGCTTTTAGAGGTGCAACGGCGCCCTGAATGGCAGGTAAGCTCCAACCCTCACCTGCGGGCTGTCTTCCAGGCCTGTGGTGAGGCCTGCCGCAAGCAGGCACAACAGCGCGGCGCCAATGCGTCAAACAACGCCTGACTTATAAAGAGTCAGGCAACTCAGCCTAGAGGCATTTATGAGTAACAACCTCGACCAGCTCACCGATTGGTTGAAAGACCACAAGATCACAGAAGTCGAATGCATGATCGGCGACCTCACCGGGATCACCCGGGGCAAGATTTCGCCGACCAACAAGTTCATCGCCGAAAAAGGCATGCGCCTGCCCGAGAGCGTGCTGCTGCAGACCGTGACCGGCGACTATGTCGAAGACGACATCTATTACGAACTGCTGGACCCGGCCGACATCGACATGATCTGTCGCCCGGACCAGAACGCCGTGTTCCTCGTGCCTTGGGCCATCGAACCCACCGCCCAGGTGATCCACGACACCTACGACAAGCAAGGCAACCCTATCGAGCTGTCGCCGCGCAACGTGCTGAAGAAGGTCCTCAAACTCTATGCCGACCACGGCTGGCAGCCCATCGTGGCGCCGGAGATGGAGTTCTACCTGACCAAGCGCAGCGACGACCCGGACTACCCGCTGCAACCGCCGGTGGGCCGCTCCGGCCGCCCGGAAACCGGTCGCCAATCCTTCTCCATTGAAGCCGCCAACGAATTCGACCCCTTGTTCGAAGACGTCTACGACTGGTGCGAGCTGCAGGAGCTGGACCTCGATACCCTGATCCACGAAGACGGTACGGCGCAGATGGAGATCAACTTCCGTCACGGCGACGCCCTGTCCCTGGCCGACCAGATCCTGGTGTTCAAGCGCACCATGCGCGAGGCGGCGCTCAAGCACGACGTGGCAGCGACCTTCATGGCCAAGCCGATGACCGGCGAGCCCGGCAGCGCCATGCACCTGCACCAGAGCATCATCGATATCCAGACCGGCAAGAACGTCTTCTCCAATGAAGACGGTTCCATGAGCCAGCTGTTCCTCAACCACATCGGCGGCCTGCAGAAGTTCATCCCCGAGCTGTTGCCGCTGTTCGCGCCCAACGTCAACTCGTTCCGCCGCTTCCTGCCCGATACCTCGGCGCCGGTGAACGTGGAGTGGGGCGAAGAGAACCGTACCGTGGGCCTGCGGGTGCCGGACGCCGGGCCACAGAACCGTCGGGTGGAAAACCGCCTGCCGGGCGCCGACGCCAACCCGTACCTGGCCATTGCCGCCAGCCTGCTGTGTGGCTACATCGGCATGGTCGAAGGCCATAACCCCAGTGCCCCCGTGGTCGGCCGTGGTTACGAGCGTCGCAACCTGCGCCTGCCGTTGACCATTGAAGATGCCCTGGAACGCATGGAAAACAGCAAGACCATTGAGAAGTACCTGGGCCAGAAGTTCATCACCGGCTACGTCGCGGTCAAGCGGGCCGAGCATGAAAACTTCAAGCGCGTGATCAGCTCGTGGGAGCGGGAATTCCTGCTCTTCGCCGTCTGATGCGCCGGGCGCCGCGGCCACAGGCGGCGCCCTTCACCGATAGTTAGGAGAATTGGCATGACCAGCAACAACCCGCAAACCCGCGAATGGCAAGCCCTGAGCAACGATCACCACCTGGCGCCTTTCAGCGACTTCAAGCAGCTCAAAGAGAAAGGCCCACGGATCATCACCAATGCCCAGGGCGTGTACCTTTGGGACAGCGAAGGCAACAAGATTCTCGATGGCATGGCCGGTCTGTGGTGCGTGGCCATCGGTTATGGCCGCGACGAGCTGGCCGATGCCGCCAGCAAGCAGATGCGCGAGTTGCCTTACTACAACCTGTTCTTCCAGACCGCGCACCCGCCGGTCCTGGAGTTGGCCAAGGCCATTGCCGATATCGCTCCGGCCGGTATGAACCATGTGTTCTTCACCGGTTCCGGCTCTGAAGGCAACGACACCATGCTGCGTATGGTCCGCCACTACTGGGCGATCAAGGGCCAGCCGAACAAGAAGACCATCATCAGCCGGGTCAACGGCTACCACGGTTCCACCGTGGCCGGTGCCAGCCTGGGCGGCATGACCTACATGCACGAGCAGGGCGATTTGCCGATTCCCGGCATCGTGCACATTCCCCAGCCTTACTGGTTCGCTGAAGGCGGCGACATGAGCCCTGAAGAGTTCGGGATCTGGGCGGCCAACCAGCTGGAAGAGAAGATTCTCGAGGTCGGCGTGGACAGCGTCGGTGCCTTTATTGCCGAGCCGATCCAGGGCGCGGGCGGTGTGATCGTGCCGCCGGACAGCTACTGGCCGCGCATCAAGGAGATTCTCGCCAAGTACGACATCCTGTTTGTCGCTGACGAGGTGATCTGCGGCTTCGGTCGCACCGGCCAGTGGTTTGGCAGCGACTTCTACGACCTCAAGCCGGACATGATGACCATCGCCAAGGGCCTGACCTCGGGCTACATCCCCATGGGCGGCCTGATCGTGCGCGATGAAGTGGTGGCGGTGCTCAATGAAGGCGGCGATTTCAACCACGGCTTCACCTATTCCGGGCACCCGGTGGCGGCAGCCGTGGCCCTGGAAAACATCCGCATCATGCGCGAAGAAAAAATTATCGAGCGCGTCCATGCTGAAACGGCACCCTATTTGCAAAAGCGTCTACGGGAACTGAACGATCACCCGCTGGTGGGTGAAGTTCGCGGCGTAGGGCTGTTGGGGGCCATCGAACTGGTCCAGGACAAAGCTACCCGTGCGCGGTATGTCGGCAAAGGCGTTGGCATGATCTGCCGGCAATTCTGCTTCGACAACGGCCTGATCATGCGCGCTGTGGGCGACACCATGATCATTGCCCCGCCACTGGTGATCAGTCCGGCCGAGATCGACGAGTTGGTGAGCAAGGCGCGCAAGTGCCTGGACCTGACCTTGAGTGCCTTGCAGGGCTAAGTGCTAGGCTCAGTGCGAAGTGCCTCCCGGTACTTCGCGCTGAGTGGATATAAAGGGTGGTGCTTTCCTTGAAAGCCGACCTTGGATCTTGCCAGACTACCCGCCGTTTCAGTGGCCCGGACATGGGCTGTTGAACGAGTGGTTGAGAAGAATAATTGGAGCATTACCCATGAAGGCATTAGGTATGAAGATAGCTGGCAAGACCCTCCTCGCCATGTCCCTGATGGGCGTGATGGCGGCGGCCGCCCAGGCGGACGACAAAGTGCTGCATGTTTACAACTGGTCCGATTACATCGCCCCGGACACCATCAAGAAGTTTGAGGCCGAGTCGGGTATCAAAGTCGTGTACGACGTCTTCGACAGCAACGAAACCCTGGAAGCCAAGTTGCTGGCCGGCAAGTCCGGTTATGACGTGGTGGTACCGTCCAACAACTTCCTGGCCAAGCAGATCAAGGCCGGCGTGTACCAGGAACTGGACAAGTCCAAGTTGCCGAACTGGAAGAACCTCAACGAATCGCTGCTCAAGGCGGTATCGGTGAGCGACCCGGGCAACAAGCACGCCTTCCCGTACATGTGGGGTTCGATCGGCATCGGTTTCAACGCCGAGAAGGTCAAGGCCGCCCTGGGTGCCGATGCGCCGACCAACTCCTGGGACTTGCTGTTCAAGCCTGAGAACGCCGCCAAGCTGAAGTCTTGCGGGGTCAGCTTCCTCGACTCGCCAACCGAGATGATTCCGGTGGCACTGCACTACCTGGGTTACCCAACCGACAGCCAGGACAAGAAACAACTGGCTGAAGCAGAAGCCCTGTTCCTGAAGATTCGTCCTTCGATCGGTTACTTCCACTCTTCCAAGTACATCTCTGACCTGGCCAACGGCAACATCTGCGTCGCTGTCGGTTACTCGGGTGACATCTACCAAGCCAAGGCGCGCGCCGCTGAAGCCGGTGACAAGGTGAAAGTCAGCTACAACATTCCTAAAGAAGGGGCGGGCAGCTTCTACGACATGGTCGCCATCCCTAAGGATGCGGAAAACGTCGAGGGTGCCTACAAGTTCATGACCTTCCTGCAGAAGCCGGAAATCATGGCTGAAATCACCAACGCCGTGCGCTTCCCGAACGGCAACGCCGCGGCCACTGCCCTGGTTGATAAAGACATCACCGCCGACCCAGGCATCTACCCACCTGCCGACGTGCAGGCCAAGCTGTACGCGATTGCCGATTTGCCGGCAGCCACTCAGCGGATCCTGACCCGCAGCTGGACCAAGATCAAATCCGGTAAATAAGCCGATTTGTTGCACTGCCTGTTGTCATCCTTTGTCGGAGGATGGCAACAGGAAACAATTAAATGACAGAAAGTTTTGCTGGAATGGTTTATCGAGGGTAAGTTGCGCGCCGGTTTTGTTGCTGGGCAGCTACGGGCTGTCATGTAACGCGGGGCAACTTGGGCCCAACTATTTAAGAGGACCTTCACTTGCCTATTTCTTTGTTTCGCAAAGCCATGCTGGTTGGTGCTGGCCTGACGTTGGCCGTCAGTGCACAGGCAGCGCCCACCGTGCATATTTATAACTGGTCCGATTACATCGGTCAGAACACCCTGGCGGACTTTGAAAAAGCCTCTGGCATCAAACCCGTCTATGACGTGTTCGACTCCAACGAAACCCTGGAAGGCAAGTTGCTGGCCGGGCATACCGGCTACGACGTGGTCGTGCCGTCCAACCACTTCCTGGGCAAGCAGATCAAGGCCGGGGCTTTCCAGAAGCTCGACAAGTCGCAGTTGAGCAACTTGTCGAACCTGGACCCGGTGTTGCTCAAGCGCCTGGAAAAGAACGACCCGGGTAACCAGTACGCGGTCCCTTATCTGTGGGGCACCAACGGCATCGGTTACAACGTCGAGAAAGTCAAAGCCGCATTGGGCGTCGACAAAATCGATTCCTGGGCAGTGCTGTTCGAGCCGGAGAACATCAAGAAGCTCTCCAGCTGTGGCGTCGCGTTCCTCGACTCGGCGGACGAGATGCTCCCGGCG
Source organism: Pseudomonas morbosilactucae (assembly GCF_023241715.1). Taxonomy (GTDB): domain Bacteria; phylum Pseudomonadota; class Gammaproteobacteria; order Pseudomonadales; family Pseudomonadaceae; genus Aquipseudomonas; species Aquipseudomonas morbosilactucae. The sequence continues at coordinate 3,303 of NZ_JALQCW010000083.1, read as the reverse complement.
ATGCTGAACTACATGGGCCTGTCGCCCAATAGCCAGAACCCCGAGGACTACAAGAAAGCCGAAGCCAAGTTGCTGGCGATCCGGCCGTATGTCACCTACTTCAACTCCTCCAAGTACATCTCCGATCTGGCCAATGGCGAGATCTGTGTGGCCGCCGGTTTCTCCGGTGACGTGTTCCAGGCCAAGGCGCGTGCCGCCGAGGCGGGCAAGGGTATCGACATCGCCTACGTGATTCCCAAGGAAGGCGGCAACCTCTGGTTCGACATGCTGGCCATTCCCCGGGATGCCGGCAACGTCAAGGAAGCCCATGCCTTTATCAACTACCTGCTCAAGCCTGACGTGATTGCCCAGGTCAGTGACGCGGTCGGTTATGCCAACCCCAATCCAAAGGCGGGTGAGCTGATGGATCAGGCGTGCGCACCGACCCAGCGGTTTATCCACCGCAAGAGATTGTCGACAAGCTGTACGTCAACTCCGAGTTGCCGCCCAAGATTCAGCGACTCATGACCCGTAGCTGGACCAAGGTCAAGACGGGCAAATAGCTTTAACGGCTCAAACTATCCAAGGCTCGCCCGTTTCGGGCGGGCTGCAAATTCTGTTGGGAGTTTCGCAAATGGCAGTTGCCTCCGGCGCCTATAAGAAAGCCTCGAGGGCGACCAGACACCCAAGCAGGTGCTGGTCAAAATCGACCGGGTCACGAAGAAGTTCGACGAGACGGTGGCCGTGGACGATGTGTCCCTGGAAATCAAGAAAGGCGAAATCTTCGCCTTGCTCGGCGGTTCGGGTTCGGGCAAGTCCACCTTGCTGCGGATGCTGGCCGGTTTCGAACGGCCCACGGAGGGGCGGATTTTCCTCGATGGCGTAGACATCACTGACATGCCGCCCTACGAGCGGCCGATCAACATGATGTTCCAGTCCTACGCCCTGTTCCCGCACATGACCGTGGCGCAGAACATTGCCTTCGGCCTCAAGCAGGACAAGATCCCGGCGGCGGAAGTCGACGCCCGTGTCGCGGAGATGCTCAAGCTGGTGCAGATGAGCCAGTATGCCAAGCGCAAGCCGCACCAACTGTCCGGTGGCCAGCGTCAGCGCGTGGCCCTGGCCCGCTCCCTGGCCAAGCGCCCGAAACTGCTGTTGCTCGATGAACCCATGGGCGCCCTGGACAAGAAACTGCGCTCGCAGATGCAGCTGGAGTTGGTGGAGATCATTGAGCGCGTAGGCGTGACCTGCGTGATGGTGACCCACGACCAGGAAGAGGCCATGACCATGGCCGAACGCATCGCCATCATGCACCTGGGCTGGATCGCCCAGATCGGCAGCCCGATCGACATCTATGAAACCCCCACCAGCCGCCTGGTGTGCGAGTTCATCGGCAACGTCAACATCTTCGAAGGCGAAGTGGTGGACGACGCCGAGGGCCACGCGCTGATTACCTGCAAGGACCTGGACCGCAATATCTACGTGGGCCACGGCATCAGCACCTCGGTCCAGGACAAGTCGGTGACTTACGCGATTCGCCCGGAGAAGCTGCTGGTCACCGCCGAAATGCCCACCTGCGAGCACAACTGGTCCAGCGGCAAGGTGCATGACATCGCCTACCTGGGCGGCCACTCGGTGTTCTACGTCGAGCTGCCGAGCGGCAAGCTGGTGCAGTCCTTTGTGGCCAACGCCGAACGCCGTGGCGCGCGGCCGACCTGGGGTGACCAGGTCTACGTGTGGTGGGAAGACGACAGCGGCGTGGTACTACGCTCATGAACATGCGAAAGCTCAAGCGCCGCCTCAATCGAATAATTCCCGGTGGCCGCCAATTGGTCATCGGGGTTCCGTTCATCTGGCTGTTCCTGTTCTTCATGCTGCCGTTCTTCATCGTCTTGAAGATCAGCTTCGCCGAAGCAGACGTGGCCATCCCGCCGTACACCGAGATCTACAGCTACATCGACCAGAAGGTCCAGTTGCTGCTCAACCTCGGCAACTACTCGATGCTGGCCGGCGATGATCTGTACATCTCTGCTTACCTCGGCTCGTTGAAGATGGCGTTTTTCAGCACCATCCTCTGCCTGCTGATCGGCTATCCGATGGCCTATGCCATCGCCAGCGCCCGCAAAGAGCTGCAGACCGTGCTGGTGCTGCTGATCATGATGCCGACCTGGACCGCGATCCTGATCCGCGTCTATGCGTGGATGGGCATCCTCAGCAACAACGGCCTGCTCAACGGGTTCCTGATGTCCATGGGCCTGATCGACGAGCCGCTGCAGATCCTCAACACCAACCTGGCGGTGTACATCGGCGTGGTCTATTCCTACCTGCCGTTCATGATCCTGCCGCTTTACGCCAACCTGGTGAAACACGACACCAGCTTGCTGGAAGCCGCTTCGGACCTGGGTTCGAGCACCTTCAACAGCTTCTGGAAAATCACCGTGCCCTTGTCCAAGAACGGCATCATCGCTGGCTGCATGCTGGTGTTCATTCCGGTGGTCGGCGAGTTCGTGATTCCGGAACTGCTGGGTGGCCCGGAGACCCTGATGATCGGCAAGGTGCTGTGGCAAGAGTTCTTCAACAACCGTGACTGGCCGGTGGCGTCCGCCCTGGCGGTGGTGATGCTGGCGATCCTGATCGTGCCGATCATCCTGTTCAACCGCAGTCAGGCTAAAGAAATGGAGGGCAAGTAATGAAGCGCTTCAGTTTTTCCAGCCTGATGCTGGTGCTCGGCCTGTTGTTTATCTACCTGCCGATGCTGATCCTGGTGATCTACTCGTTCAACGCCTCCAAGCTGGTGACGGTGTGGGGCGGCTGGTCGTTCAAGTGGTACGTGGGCCTGCTGGATAACTCCCAGCTCATGGGCTCGGTGCTGCGCTCCCTGGAAATCGCCTGCTACACCGCAGTGGCGGCGGTGGCCCTGGGGACCCTGGCAGCCTTTGTGCTGACCCGGATCACCCACTTCAAGGGCCGCACCCTGTTCGGTGGCCTGGTCACTGCGCCGCTGGTGATGCCGGAAGTGATCACCGGCTTGTCGCTGTTGCTGCTGTTCGTGGCCATGGCGCAGATGATCGGCTGGCCCCAGGAGCGCGGCATCGTCACCATCTGGATCGCCCACACCACGTTCTGCGCTGCCTATGTGGCGGTGGTGGTGTCGGCCCGCCTGCGTGAATTGGACCTGTCCATCGAAGAGGCGGCCATGGACCTGGGGCGCGCCCGGTGGAAGGTGTTCTTCCTGATCACCATTCCGATGATCGCGCCATCCCTGGCAGCTGGCGGCATGATGTCCTTCGCCCTGTCCCTGGACGCCTGGTGTCGCCAGCTTTG
>NZ_JALQCW010000082.1 GCF_023241715.1 Pseudomonas morbosilactucae | reverse complement strand
AAGAGGCGGCCATGGACCTGGGCGCCCGGCCGTTCAAGGTGTTCTTCCTGATCACCATCCCGATGATCGCGCCGTCCCTGGCGGCCGGCGGCATGATGTCCTTCGCCCTGTCGCTGGATGACCTGGTGCTGGCCAGCTTCGTGTCGGGCCCCGGCTCCACCACCCTGCCGATGGAAGTCTTTTCCGCCGTGCGCCTAGGGGTCAAACCGGAAATCAACGCCGTGGCCAGCCTGATTCTGTTGGCGGTGTCGCTCGCCACCTTCCTGGTCTGGTACTTCAGCCGCAAGGCCGAAGCCAACCGTAAACGGGCGATCCAGGACGCCATGGAGCAAACCGCCAACGAAAGCTGGCAAGCCCCTGAAGCGCGCACTGCCACAACGGCGTAGGCGCCGGCTTGCCGGCGATGGCGTCATCCGCACCACTGCCGGATTTTCGGTCGTATGCACGGACGTCATCGCTGGCAAGCCAGCGCCTACAACAATCACACCTTCCCTGTAGCCGGCTTGCCGGCGATAACCCCGCACCGCCCCTGCAACCCTCTGCACAATAAGAAATGGAGTTGTACCCATGAAAACCCCTGGCAGGACTCTACTGGCACTGTCCTTGATGAGCGCGCTGGCCACCGGCGCCCAGGCCAACGACAAGGTCCTGCGCGTCTACAACTGGTCGGACTACATCGCCCCGGACACCCTGAAAAAGTTCGAGGCCGAGACCGGCATCCATGTCACCTACGACGTCTTCGACAGCAACGAAACCCTGGAGGCGCGGCTGCTGGCCGGCAAGTCGGGCTACGACATCGTGGTCCCGTCCAACAGCTTCCTGGCCAAGCAGATCAAGGCCGGGGTCTATCAGCCCCTGGACAAGTCCAAGCTGCCGAACTGGCAGAACCTCAACCCGGTGCTGCTGAACAACGCCGCCGCCAGCGACCCGGGCAACGCCTATGCCTTCCCCTATATGTGGGGTTCGATCGGCATCGGCTACAACCCGCAGAAGGTCCAGCAGGCCCTGGGCAGCAACGCCCCGGTGAACTCCTGGGACCTGCTGTTCAAGCCCGAGAACGCCGAGAAGCTCAAGGCCTGCGGCATCAGCTTCCTCGACTCGCCCACGGAAATGCTCCCGGCCGCCCTGCACTACCTGGGTTACCCAGTGAACAGCCAGGATAAACAGCAGATCGCCGAGGCCCAGGCACTGTTTATGAAGATCCGCCCGAGCGTGGCCTACTTCCACTCCTCCAAGTACATCTCGGACCTGGCCAACGGCAATATCTGCGTGGCCGTGGGTTATTCCGGCGACGTGCTGCAAGCCCGCTCCCGGGCCGAGGAAGCCGGCAACCAGGTGCAGATCGACTACAGCATTCCCAAGGAAGGCGCAGGCAGCTTCTACGACATGGTGGCTATCCCCAAGGATGCGGCCAACGTCGATAACGCCTACGTGTTCATGAATTTCCTGATGCGCCCGGACATCATCGCCGAGGTCACCAACAGCGTCGGCTACAGCAACGCCAACGCAGCGGCCACGCCCTTGGTGGATGAAGCGATCCGTAATGACCCGGCGTCCTACCCGCCACAAAACGTGCTCGCGACCCTGTACGCCGTGCCGGACCAACCAATTGCCGTGCAACGGGTCATGACCCGCGGCTGGACCAAGGTCAAACTGGGCCAGTAGCCCAGCCCGGGCACTCACCGATTCCGTTCCGGTCGCGCCTTACCACCGCGACCCTGCTGTGAACGGCCTCACCTGGCTCCCTCGGCTCGGGTGAACCCTTGGCGCCCCCGCCGCTCGCGGCGGCGCCTTTTTTATGCCGGGCCCAGGCGCATCAACGACTCACACCGAGGTACCAAGCGCCGGGCATTGACGACGATTGAAGATCAGCCAACTGCCCAGGGCCAACCCCCAGACGCTCACGCAGCCATACAGCAGGACCCAGCCAAAACCATGAGCCAAGGCCATTCGCGCAGAGGCTTCGGAGAAGGGTTGCAGCCCACCTTCGGCGACAACCGAGAGCTGCCCCGCGGCAATGCTTTGCGCCCAGCCATAGAGGGTTTGCCCATCCACCGCAAAGATAAGGCCTGGCTGCAGGTACGCGACAATTCCCGCCACCAGAACCAGGCCCATCAGCGCGATGTTCAGTGCCAGGGAAATCATCCGCGCACTCATGTCGATTCCCGACGCCATGCCCGCCCGGGCGCTGGGCAAGGACCGCGTGGTGGTATTGGTGACCGGGGTGTTGGTGATGCCCAGGCCGATACCCGCCAGCAAGCAGCCCGGTAACAAGCTCAGCCCGCTGGCATCGACCTGGCGGCTGCCGAGGTACATCAGCATAAAGCCCAGGCCGATGCACCATAGGCCGCCAGGAATCACCCGCGCCGCCTGATAACGCAGGGCCAGGCGCTCGCCCACCGCTGGAAAAACCAAGGTCGGCAAGGTATAGGCCAGCAGCGCCAGGCCGCAGGCCACGCTGTCGTAGCCCAGGGCGCCCTGGAAATACAGCGGCAGGTAAATCATCAATGGCCAGAAACTGAAGTTCATTCCGATGGAGCCCATGAGGGCGCCGCTGAACGGCCGGTTCTTGAACACCCCCAGCTCGAACATCGGCTGCGGGTGGCGACGCTCGACCCGTACAAATGCGCCGATACACAGCAGGCTGGCCAGCAGAATGCCCAACCCGATGACCGGCCGGCTGGCCCACTGCGAGCCTTGGGTCAACAACAGGGTCAAACCCAGCACCGCCAGGGACAACAGCAGGATGCCGCCGACATCCAACCGGCCCGTTTGCTCATGGCGCGATTCGCGCACCCCGCCGATGGCCAAGGCACAGGTCACCAACGCCAGGGGCAGGTGCACAAGGAAGATCCACGGCCAACTGCTGACGGCGACGATGGCGCCGCCGATGATCGGCCCGAACCCCAGGCCAATGCCAAACACCATCCCCCAGGCAGCAAAGGCCCGGCCACGCTCGCGCCCCTCGCGAAATTGCTGGGAGAGGATCGCCACCTGGGTAATCAGCATCGCGCCACCGGCGATGCCCTGAACGCCACGGGCGGCGATCAACAGAGCTGTGTCATGGGCCAGCCCGCAGAGCAGCGAGGCGCCACCAAAGGCCAGGATACTCAGCACAAACAAGCGCTTGCGGCCAAAGCGGTCGGCCAATGCGCCGGTGGCCATCAACACCACGGTGCAGGCCAGGGTGTAGGCATTCATGACCCATTGCAGGTCCGTGAAACGAGCCCGCAAGTGCTGTTCAAGGGCCGGCAATATCACCGGTACGCTGGAGATTTCCAGGCCGAACATCAAGGCAGCCAGGCAGATGGCGGCCAAGGCCTGGTGGTTACGCGAATCTGAAGGGGGCATCGAGGGTTTTCCAAAGTCCGTAGGCGAGTCCAGCCCACGTCCGGGGCAACGCCCCAGCCGGCTGGAGGCTGAAGTCTGGGCATACGGCCTTGATGACGGAAATGATTTAATTTATTAGCATTCAGTAATTTCCATCATAGATAGAGCACCGCCCATGGACATCGATCCCTCCCTGCTGCGCGCCCTGGTCGCCGTCCAGGAAAGCGGCGGCTTTACCCGCGCCGCCGAGCGCCTGAACCTCACCCAGTCAGCGGTCAGCCATCAGATTCGTCGCCTCGAAGAACAACTGGGCCGCCCCCTGCTGTACCGAACCACCCGGCGCCTGACCCTGACTGAAGAGGGCCAGGAGGTGTTGCACCACGCCCACACCATTCTCGGCGCCATGGACGCCCTGGCCCAGCGGTTCCAACCGACGAAGCTGTGTGGCGTGGTGCGTTTCGGGGTGCCGGAAACCTTTATGGGTGAGCGCCTGCCGCCGCTGCTGGGGCAGTTTTCCAGGGCCTTTCCCAAGGTGCGCCTGGACGTGAATGTCGGCACCTACCTGGACTTGCGCAAGATGCTCAAGGCCGGCGAACTGGACCTGGCGGTGGTGCTCTCGGAACCGGGGCTTGCCAGCAGCGACCCCGTGCTGCGCAGCGCACAGTTTGTCTGGGTGGCCGCACAACATTTCGACTGGAACGCCGAGACCTCGCTGCCATTGGCCCTGGCCCCGATGCCCTGCGTCAATCGCCAAGTGGGGGTGGATGCCTTGCAGCACAGCGCGACGCCATGGCACCTGGCGTTCAGCTCACCGAGCCAGGAAGGGATTCGCACAGCGGTGCTGGCCGGGCTCGGTGTCACGGTACAAATGGCCAGTGACCTCAAGCCGGGCCTGCGCATCATCGACGGCGAGTACGGCTTGCCGCCGCTGCCCACGGCGCATTTCCTACTGGCCTGGGGCGCTGGCGAACAAAGCCCCGCCGCACAAGAACTGGGCCAACTGCTGCTGGCCATGGCAGAGGCACCGAGCTGCACGCAACGGCGGCGCAAGGCGCCCTAGCCGCGTCTCGGCACCTCCTTGGGGTCAGCGATTGACCGCCGCGAACGCCGCCGCCACGCGCTGTACATTGCCGTGGTTCAAGCCGGCCATGCACACCCGGCCGCTGTCGATCAGGTACACGCCGAATTCATCGCGCAGGCGGCTGATCTGCGCCACGCTGAAACCGGTGTAGCTGAACATGCCACGCTGGCGCAGCAGGTAGTCGAAGTCCTGTGCCGGCAGCACCTGTTTCATCGCACCGACCAGCAGGCTGCGCATTTCCAGGATACGTTCACGCATGGCCTTGACCTCGGCGATCCAGTCGGCCTTGAGCAGCGGGTCCCGCAGGATCCGCGCCACCACCTGGGCCCCGAAGGCCGGCGGGCTGGAGTAGTTGCGGCGTATCGTGGACTTGAGTTGCCCCAGCACTCGGTCGGCCGCCTGGGTGTCTTCGCAGACCACCGACAGGCCGCCAACGCGCTCGCCGTACAGGGAGAAAATCTTGGAGAACGAGTTGCTCACCAAGAAGGGAATACCGGCGTCGGCCATGGCGCGAATGGCATAGGCATCTTCGTCGAGGGTGCCGCCAAAGCCCTGATAGGCAATGTCGAGGAACGGCAGCAGGTCACGGCGTACCACCAGGGCAATCAACTGATCCCACTGCGCGGGCGTCAGGTCGGCACCGGTGGGGTTATGGCAGCACGGGTGCAGCAGGATGATGCTGCCGGCCGGCACCTGTTCCAGGGTGGCGAGCATGGCTGCGAAATCCACGCCCCGGGTTTGCGGGTCGAAGTAGGGATAGCTGTGGACCTTGAAACCGGCCCCGGCGAACAGCACCCGGTGGTTGTCCCAGGTCGGATCGCTGACCCAGACCTCGGCCTCGGGGAAGTAGCGCTTGAGGAAATCCGCCCCGACCTTCAACGCCCCCGAGCCGCCCACGGTCTGCACCGTGGCCACGCGCCCAGCCTGCAGCAGCGGGTGCTGCTCGCCGAACAACAGCGCCTGCACCACTTGGCGATACGGCGCCAGGCCTTCCATGGGCAGGTACAGGGACGCGTCGTGGTCCTGGGCGGCGATCTGCGCCTGGGCCACACGCACCGCGTGCAACTGGGGAATGATGCCGTCTTCGTTGTAATACAAGCCGATACCCAGGTTGACCTTATCGGCGCGGGGGTCCTGCTTGAAGGTCTCCATCAACGAGAGAATCGGGTCACCCGCGTAGGCATCGACATGCTGGAACACTGAACAATACTCCTGGATTGGTAAGGCCCGGGATCAGGCCGAATAACGATGGGGACGGTGGTTCATGGCGATGATCAGGTTCAACACCACGGCACCGGCGATGGACACCAGCAACAGTGGCAGGCTCACCACATACAGCGACGCCAGTACCACCATGACGTCCACCGCCATCTGCAATTTGCCGGCACGGATGCCGAAGCGGTCCTGCAGGTACAGGGCAAGGATATTAACCCCACCAAGGCTGGCCTTGTGCCTGAACAGCACAATAAAACCCAGCCCCATGATCAGGTTGCCCAGCAACACCGCGTACAGCGGCTGCAACTGATCGATATGGATAAAGCGCGCATGCAGGTCACTGAAGACCGAGACCAGGGCCACGGCGCAAAAAGTCTTGAGGGTGAAGGCCCAGCCCATGCGACGGATCGCCAGGTAGTAGAACGGCAGGTTGATCAGGAAAAACGCCGTGCCGAACGACACCTGGAAGCCGTAGTGGGCCAGGAAGGCCAGGCCGGCGGTGCCACCGGTCAGGGCGCCGACCTGGCGCAGCAGGAGCACGCCGAAGGACACCATCAAGGTGCCAATCAACAGCGCCAGGCCGTCTTCCAGCAGCGTGTGCCGCGCCGCCGGGGTTGCAGTGGTTTGATCCATACGCAGTACTCGATCGCAGACAATATCCGAGCCCGCTTCCCCGCCCTGCACCGCGCCTCCAGGGGAGGCCGAAGCGCAGCAGCGGAAGCCGCCGACTCACAACTCATGCGAAATTCTTACACATAACGATCAAATCACGCATCAAATTCAGATAAAAAGACATAATCACGCAAAATTGCACAATTCACGCACACATCACGCACAAAAAGCACCGCAATGGTGCGCCCTACGCCTCACAAGGCGATGGACAGGGTGTTTTCCTTGAGTCGCTCCAGCACCACCGAGGTTTTCACGTGGCCGACGCTGCCGTGGGCTGACAATTGGCTGATCAAATGGTTAAGGCCGGCTAGGTCGCCCACTGCCACTTTGAGCATGTAGTCGGCATCCCCCGTGGTCTTGAAGGCATCGACAATGGCTGGGGTGTCCACCACCAGGGCATGGAACTGATCCACCAGCGCCGGCACGTGGCTGACCAGGCGAATTTCCACCATGCAGGTCAGGTCCAGGTTGGCGGCTTGCGCCGCCAGGCGGGCGTGATAGCCGAGAATCAACTGCTCCTGTTCCAGCTGGATTCGCCGCCGTGAGCACTGGGACGCCGACAAGCCGACCAGCTCGCTGAGCTCCTGGTTGGTCAGCCGTCCGTTGGCCTGGAGCAAGCTCAGAATCTTCAGGTCGAAATCGTCAACTTTGCTCATTGTTTCCTCGTTTTATTCGGTCGTTGAACGTGGCCTTGAGTGGGCCTGAAAGCGCCCCTTCCGACGGCCTCTGCCGCACCACGAATCCATCCGGCCAAAAAACCTGGCCTTGTTTTTGCTCTCAGCCTCGCCACGAGCGCTCAGCGGCAACCGGCCATCGCCGGCCCCACAGCGCCTCCTACCACACGCGTTTTGAGGAAGCCCCATGGCTGAACAACCCTTGGAAAAACCACTGCAACGTGGCCTGAAGAATCGTCATATCCAACTGATCGCCCTGGGCGGCGCGGTGGGCACCGGGCTGTTCCTGGGCATCGCGCAAACCATCCAGATGGCCGGCCGGCCGTGTTGCTAGGGTATTCGATTGCTGGCCTGATCGCATTTTTCATCATGCGCCAGCTCGGTGAAATGGTGGTCGAGGAGCCGGTCAGCGGCTCCTTCAGTCATTTTGCCAACCGCTACTGGGGCCGCCTGGCAGGGTTCATGTCGGGCTGGAACTACTGGGTGCTGTACGTGCTGGTGAGCATGGCCGAGCTGACGGCAGTGGGCATCTACGTGCAGTACTGGTGGCCGGGCATTCCGACCTGGGCCAGCGCCGCAGTGTTCTTTGTGCTGATCAATGCCATCAACCTGCTGCACGTCAAACTCTTCGGCGAAATGGAGTTCTGGTTTTCCATCATCAAGGTCGGGGCCATCGTCAGCATGATCGGCTTCGGCAGCTACCTGCTGCTCAGCGGCAATGCCGGCCCCGAGGCCAGCGTCAGCAACCTCTGGCAATTGGGCGGGTTCTTCCCCCACGGCGTCGGCGGGCTGGTCATGGCCATGGCGGTGATCATGTTTTCCTTCGGCGGCCTGGAGCTGGTCGGCATCACCGCCGCCGAGGCCGACGACCCGCAACGCAGCATCCCCAAGGCCACCAACCAGGTGATCTGGCGCATCCTGCTGTTCTACGTCGGCGCCCTGGCCATCCTGTTGTCGCTGTACCCCTGGACCAAGGTCGTGGAAGGCGGCAGCCCGTTCGTGATGATCTTCCACGCCCTGGACAGCAACCTCGTGGCCACGGTGCTGAACATCGTGGTGCTGACCGCCGCGCTGTCGGTCTACAACAGCTGCGTGTACTGCAACAGCCGCATGCTGTTCGGCCTGGCCTTGCAGGGCAATGCGCCCAAGGCCCTGCTCAAGGTCAACCGCCGTGGCGTGCCCCTGACCGCCCTTGGCGTCTCGGCCCTGGCCACCGGCCTGTGCGTGCTGATCAACTACTTTATGCCGGGTCGGGCCTTCGAGCTGCTGATGTCGCTGGTGGTCTCGGCCCTGGTGATCAACTGGGCGATCATCAGCATCACCCACTTAAAGTTCCGCCAGGCCAAGCGCCTGAGCGGCACGCCCAGCCGCTACCCAAGCTGGGGCCAGCCCCTGACCAACTACCTGTGCCTGGCCTTTATCGCGGGGATTCTGCTGGTGATGTACCTGACCCCCGGCACACGGATTTCCGTGTTGCTGATTCCCGTGTGGCTGCTGTTGCTGGCAGGCTGTTACCGTCTGCGCCAACGCCACACCGAGACGGCCACGGCGCCGTCGCTGCCTGAACAAGCCTTGTAATCCCTGAACCGAGCCCTGGACATCATGAAAAAAACAATCCGCCTTGCCCTGTTCACTGCCCCGCTGACCGCCCTGCTGGCCCTGCCCGGCCTGGCCCAGGCCGATGCCGCGCCTTCACACCTGGACCGAGTGCTGGAGCAAGGCCAGTTGCGGGTGTGCACCACCGGCGACTACAAGCCCTACTCCTACAAAGACCCCAGCGGCGCCTACTCCGGCATCGACATCAGCCTGGTGCAACGCCTGGCGGACAGCCTCGGGGCCAAGGTGCAGTGGGTCGACAGCACCTGGAAAAGCCTGATGCCGGACATGCAGGCCGGCAAATGCGACATCGCCGTGGGTGGGATTTCCGTGACCCTGGAACGGCAGAAAAAAGCCTTCTTCAGTAGCACCCTGGACGTGGACGGCAAGATCCCCCTGGCCCGCTGCGAAGACCAGGCGCGCTACCAGACCGTGGAACAGATCAACCAGCCTTCGGTGCGCCTGATCGAGCCGGCGGGCGGCACCAACGAAGCCTTTGCCCACGCCTTCCTGCCCAAGGCGCAGTTGATCCTGCACGACAACGTGACCCTGTTCGACGCCCTGCTGAACAAGCAGGCCGACGTGATGATCACCGAAGCCTCGGAGGCCCTCTACCAGCAGAAACTCAAGCCCGGGTTGTGCGCCATCAACCCTACGCATTTCCTGCAATACGGCGAGAAAGCCTACCTGCTGCCCCGGGGCGACATGGCCTGGAAACAGTACGTGGATCAATGGCTGCACCTGACCAAGGCCACCGGGGTCTACCAGGACACCGTGGGCCAATGGCTGGCTGTGCCCAAGCCCTGAGCAGGCATTGCTGAGCGGCTAAATGGGCGCCTTCGGGCGCCTTTTTTATCGCTGTCCACGAACGTGCAATAACACTTCCTGCCAACGCAACCGGCGCAGTAAAGTGCGGCACCGCATCGCGTCGAAAGGAACCGCCCATGCCCAACACCGTCACTGCCTGCCCCTTGCCTGCGGGTTCGACCATCGCCGGCCTGGCGACCGGCGCGTCCTTTATCGATTGCCAGCGCGTACTGGCCAGCGCCAGCGAACCCACAGCCCTGCGCCACGCCTTGCACTTGATGGCCGCCACCCCGGCGTGGATCGACCGTTTGATGGGCCTGCGCAATCGCCTGGTCCAATACTGGGGCCTGAAAGACCTGGGACGGCTGACCCGCATCGACCTGCAACGGCCCGACGCGGACTATCACCCCGATGACCGGGTGGGCATCTTCACCCTGGTGAGCCAGGCCCCCGACGAAGTGCTGCTGGTGGACCGCGATCGGCATCTGGATGTGTACCTGGCCCTCAACCGCCTGCCCCTGACCGCCGAAGGCCGCCGCCCGCTGGTGCTGTCGTGCGTGGTGCATCCGCACAATCGCCTGGGCCGCCTGTACATGCTGCCGGTGGCGCCCTTTCATCGTTTGATCGCGCCGCGAATGCTGGCGCGCATCAACCCTCACTGAAGCTTTTTCTCTACAAGGACCCGCCCGTGCAAGAACAACCTTTCGATGTCGTGGTGATCGGCCTTGGCGCCATGGGCGCCGCGACCCTGTATCAACTGGCCAAGCGCGGCGTGAAGGTGCTGGGCATCGACCGTTTCGCCCCGCCCCACGACCAGGGTTCCAGCCACGGCGACACCCGCATCACCCGCCAGGCGGTGGGCGAAGGCGCGGCCTATGTGCCCTTGGCGATCCGCGCCCAGCAGATCTGGCGCGAGCTGGAAGCCGAAACCAACCTGCCCCTGTTCGAGCAATGCGGGGTCTTGATCATGACCTCCAGCACCACCCCGGACGCCGCCGACGACGCGCCGGACTTTACCCGCAGCACCATCGACCTGGCACGGCAGTACGGCATCGAGCATGACGTGCTGGACGCCCGGCAGATCCGCCAGCGCTTCCCGCAGTTCGCGCCCATCGACGACAGCGCCCTGGGCTACTTCGAGCCCGGCGGCGGTTATGTGCGGCCTGAGCGCTGCATCGAGGCCCAACTGACCCGGGCCCGGCAACTGGGCGCGACCCTGGTCACCGGCGAGACGGTGCTGGAATTGCACACCGAGAGCGGTCAGGTCCAGGTCATCGGCCAGGGCGCCAACTACCACGCCAAGCGCGCCATCGTCTGCGCTGGCATGTGGTCGGCGCCGTTGCTCGGGGCGCCCTTCGACGGGCTGCTGCGGGTCTGTCGGCAACAGCTCAATTGGTACCGGCTGGATCAACCGGCGCTGTACCCGAGTCATTCGCCCAGTTTCATCATCCATGGCGCGGGCGATATCGATGCCTGCTACGGCTTCCCGCCGATCCCCGGGGAAGGCAGTGTGAAAATCGCCACCGAGCAATACAGCACCGACAGCTCGCCGGACCACCTCGACCGCCAGGTCAGCGAGGCCGATGCCCAGGCCATGTTCCAGCACCTGGTCCGGCCGAACCTCGCCGGGCTGCTGCCGGAGTTGGTGAAGTCCAGCGTCTGCGCCTACACCGTGACCCCGGACTCGGGTTTCATCATCGACCAGCACCCGCGCCTGGCCAACGTGACGGTGGTCAGCGCCTGCTCCGGCCATGGCTTCAAGCACTCGGCGGCAATCGGCGAAGCCCTGGCGCAACAGCTGGTGGACGGGCACAGCACGCTGGACCTGGGGGCCTTTTCCCTGGCGCGGTTTGCCGCGGCACCGAGGGCCTGAGTGTCAAAAAACGGTCTGCAACGCCCCAGCGGAGAAAAAAAACCTTCACGTGACGTTTTTTCATCGCTCAAGTGGCGTTTTCCACCTTGCCGGTTTGCCCAGTCTCTACGATTCTTTAGCAACCCCCTGGGCGGTGCCGTGCTGCCCGGGCGATAACAACAGGAGCGCCCCATGAAGAGCGTCGCTGAACTACTCAAGCTCAAGGCCACACAGCACCAGAAAGTCCACACCATCGCCCCACACCAGATGGTCCTGGAAGCGCTGATGCTGATGGCCGAGAAAAACGTCGGTGCGCTGCCGGTGCTGGAGAATGGCGTGGTGGTGGGTGTCATCAGTGAACGCGACTATGCGCGCAAGCTGGTGCTGCATGGTCGCTCTTCGGTGGGCACGCCGGTCAGCGCCATCATGAGTTCGCCGGTGATCACCGTGGACTCCCATCAAAGCGTCGACACCTGCATGGGCATCATGACTGACAGCCACCTGCGGCACTTGCCGGTGGTGGAAGACGGCCAGCTGCTGGGGTTGCTGTCCATTGGCGACCTGGTCAAGGAAGCCATTGCCGAGCAGGCGGACCTGATTCGCCAGTTGGAGCAGTACATCCGCGGAGAATGACCGCGCCTTGCCGGCACGCCCGCACGGCGTGCCGGTCCCCCCCCGACGCTCGCCCTGCTGCTCCCTGGCCCCCCGCTCTTATCCCGTCTAAGCCCGCGCCGTAAAAAAGCTGCGACCGTCTCGCTTGAGAATGTCGAGCATGGTCTGCGCCGCCGGTGACAGGTACGCCCCCGCCCGAACCGCCACGACGATGGTGCGCTTCATGGTGGTGGCCGCCAGCGGCACTTCCCGCAAGAGGGTGCTGCCTTTGACGTCTTCGAGGGTTTCCCGGGCCAGGAAGCTCAACAGGCGGGTCTTGGCAATCAGCCGCGGCAGCAGGGAAATCGAGTTGGTCTCGATCTGCACCGAGGGCAACGGCAACTCGTGGGCCTGGAATGCATTGTCGATCCAGCGCCGCGCCGAAACACTGGTGGCCGGCAGCACCCAACGATAGGCGCACAGCTCGGCCATGCGAATCGGCCCATCGAACACCGGGTGATCCGGGCTGGCCACGACCACCGCTTCGTCGTCGAACAAACCATGGGGCAGCAACTGCGGGTCACCGTCGAACATCGGGCAGATCACCATGTCCAGGCGCCCGGAACGCAAGGACTCGCGCAGCATGTCGTCCTGGCCGATCACCAGGTTCAGGGTGATCTCCGGCGCCCGCTCCAGCAGGGTCGCGGTGAGCTGGGGCAACAAGTGCTCGGCCATGGTTGCGGCGCAGCCCAGGCGGATATTGCCCAGCACGCCACTGGCGAAGTCCCGCACCTCGCGGTGGGTCTCGGCGATGCTCTGCTGCAGCTGTCGCCCCCGTTGTTGCAGCAACGCGCCCACCGGGGTCAGCTTGATACGTCGGCCATCGCGCTCGAACAGCTTGATGCCGAACGACTCCTCCAGGCGCTGGATGCTTTTGCTCAGGGCCGGCTGGCTGCGATTGAGCTTCTGCGCCGCCCGCCCCAGGTGCCCGAGCTCGGCGATGGTGTCGAAATAGGTCAGGTCACGCAGGTCCATGATCGATCAACCAAAGTTATGGGTTGATCACAATTAGAAACTGGACGTGATCAATTGCGCTATCAATAATTTGCCCTGTCGCTGGCAACACCGCTCCCGCAACAGGAGCGGCCGGCGCCTTGGAGAGTCCTCCCGTGGCACAACGTTTATCCCTGCACACCTGGCCCGTCGCCCTGCAATGGCTGGCGCTGGTGCTGCTGGCCGGTGGCAGCGGCCAGTGGCTCAAGCACCTGGAGGTGCCGGCCGGGCAATTTCTCGGGCCCATGTTGATGGCCATCGTCTTTGGCGTATGCGGCGCCAGCATTCGTGTACCGCGCCTGGTGTTTCGCCTGGGCCAGGGCACAGTGGGCATGCTTGCTGCCCATGCCATGACCCTCGCCGTGCTGACTGCCATGCTCCAGTCCTGGCCGGTGATGCTCTTTGCCACCTTGCTCACGGTCTGCCTCAGTGCCCTGGTGGGCCTGACCCTGGTGCGCTTCGCCGGGATTCCCGCCAGCACAGCCGCCTGGGGCACCGCACCGGGCGCGGCGTCGGCCATGGTCTCGATGGCCGATGATTTCGGGGCCGATGCCCGGGTCGTGGCCACCATGCAATACGTGCGGGTGGTCTGCGTAGTGATGATCGGCGCCCTGGTCAGCCACTGGATCGGCGCCACCGGCGGTGGCAGCAAGGTGCATACCCGCGACTTGGCCCTGCAGGGCTTCAGCCTGTTCAACCTCGGCCTGACCCTGGGCGCCATCCTCCTCGGCGTGCTGCTGGGTTCGCGGGTGCCGGCCGGGGCCCTGCTGGTGCCGCTGCTGCTGGGGGGCGCGCTGCAAGTCAGCGGCCTGCTGCACATCACCCTGCCCAACGGGCTGCTGGCCTGTGCCTACGGCGCCATCGGCTGCTACATCGGCCTGCGCTTCGACCGTCCGACCCTGCGTTACGTGTTCGGCCACCTGCCGGCAATGATCCTCGGCGCGGTGCTGCTGATCACCCTCTGCGCATTCTCCGCCTGGCTGCTGGCGCACTGGCTGGGCAAGGACTTTCTCTCCCTGTACCTGGCCACCAGCCCCGGCGGCCTGGACGCCATGGCCATCATCGCGGTGGATACCCACTCCGATGTCGGCCTGGTGCTGGCCATGCAGACCCTGCGGCTGTTTGCGGTGATTGTCAGCGGGGCGTTCTTTGCCCGGTTGATCATCAAGTGGGCCAGGTAGCCCCGCATAGCCTCCAGGCGGCGCCCGACTGCCGCCTGGTTAAACAGCCTGAAACAGTTATTCCAACGCCCGTCGAAACCCCCTCAACCCCCATTCCCCAAGGCCTCCAGGGCCTCTGGCGGTGATCAGCGCAACGCTGCACAGCCTGGGAGGGCCCATAACGGCCACCGCCTGGCCATGAATATCCCGCCCTTGGCCGCCCTGGCTTGATACCATCGCGCACACTTTTGTGACGGTTTAATGGTTGGAAGATTTTTTTGTGAACTTCATTCGTCAAGGATTACATCACCCTCGCGCCTCGCTAATCGCCCTGATCATCTGGGTGTTGTTGGTGCCATTACTGCTGCGCAGCGTACTCGGCTGGGACGACCCCCTGGGCTACGTGTCCGACCTGGGCATCGGCAGCCTGCTGATCGTGTTGCTGTATCGCCGGCCCTGGTGGCTGGCGCTGCCGGTGCTGCTGGTGTGGAGCCTGTTCACCCTGGCCAACGCCGAGTTGGTCAGCGCCGTGGGCCGGATGCCCACGCCCACCGACCTGCACTACCTGATCGACCCACAGTTCGTGGAGAACTCCAGCGGGGGCGGTTTCGCCCAACCCTGGCTCGGCGGTGCGCTGCTGGGCGGGCTGGTGCTGTGGTTGCTGACCCTGTGGAACTGTCGCTCGCGCACCGCGCCGGCCTTGCCGCGCTACAGTTGGTGCGCCCCGCTGCTGTTGCTCGTCGCCCACTGGGGCAGCCAGCACCTGCAACCGTCCGACGCCGACCAATGGCAACTGTTCAACCTGCCCCACCAGTTGCTGGCGGCCGGTGTGGGTGAAGTGCAGACCCGCGCCGAAGACTGGCTCGAAGGCGATGCCGTGGATGTACCGCCGCCGATGCTCGGGTTGACCCAACTCGACCTGCAAGGCGAGAAAGTCCTGCCCGGCCCCGGCCGCGCGCGCAACGTGCTGATCATCGCCCTGGAGGGCATTCCCGGGGCCTACATCGGCGCCAACCGCCAGGCGCTGAACAGCAGCTACCACGAGGACCTGATGCCCAACCTCAGCCGCTGGGCCGAGCGCGGCATGAACACCCCGGACTACGTGCTGCACAGCCACCAGACCATTCGCGGCCTGTACGCCATGCTTTGCGGCGAGTACGACAAGCTCGACAACGGCACCCCCAAGGGTGTGGAAATGCTCACCCAGAATGAACGCAACAAGGCCTGCCTGCCGGCCCAGTTGCGCAAGAACGGTTTTGCCACCCACTACCTGCAAGGCGCCGGCCTGCGCTTCATGGCCAAAGACAAAATCATGCCCCACATCGGGTTCGGCACCACCCGCGGCCTGGAGTGGTTCAAGAACGACAACTACCTGGAATTCCCCTGGGGCAAGGACGACAAGGCCTTCTTCGAAGGCGCCCTGACCTACGTCGGCCAACTGAAGAAACAGAAAAAGCCCTGGATGCTGACCCTGCTCACCGTCGGCACCCACCAGCCCTACTCGGCCCCCGAGGCGTACCTGGAGCGCTACGACTCGCCGAAGCAGGCCGCCGTGGCCTACCTGGATGACGCCCTGGAGCAGTTCCTCAGCGGCCTGGAACGCCAGGGTGTGCTGAAAGACACGCTGGTGGTCATCACCTCGGACGAATCCCATGGCATCGACGGTGTGCGCCTGGCCTCGTCCTGGGGCTTCAACCTGACCCTGGCGCCGGAGCAGGCGCAACTGCCCCACATCAAGACCGGCACCTACGGGCACATCGACCTCAGCGCGTCGATCCTCGACTATTTCGCCCTGCCGGTGCCCGAAGCCCTCAGCGGCCGCTCGCTGTTCCGCGACTACAGCAGCGGCCGCGAGATCATGTCCTACACCAACGGCAAGCTGCGCTACCACGATGGCCAGGGCACCTTCACCGAGTGCGACTTCCAGCAGCGCTGCCGCTACTACGCCAGCCCGGGCTTTATCGCCGAGCGCGCCACCTTGCAGGGCCAGTACGGCGGCCAGCGGGCACGGCAGATCAGCGCCCGGGCCACGGCCCTGGACCGCACCCTGCTGCGCACCCCGCTGAACCAGCACTACCAGTTCGGCAGCCCGGCGGTGATCCCGCTGCAGGCGCAGATCAAAGATGACTGGGCCGACAACCTGATCGGCGCCCAGTACCTGGAAATGCCCAAGGGCTCGCAGACCAGCGTGCGCCTGAAAGTACGCTCCCTGGACCCGCAGCAGAACGCCTACATCCTGCTCAAGGCCAAGGAACTGGAGCAGGACGTGCAACTGGGCCTGCCGGACGGTGAAATGCTGGTGACCCCGGACCAGCCCCTGGAACTGGACTTCCGTTTTGACAACCCGGAGTCGCGCAAGGCCTTCTCCTTCCACTTGCTGGGCTACGGCCACGGCGCCATTGAAGTCAGCGACTTCAGCGTGGTCACTGAAGTGCCCGGCCAGGAAGAACCCCTGGAAGACCTGCCCGACGCCGACACCGCCCAATCCAGCTAACCCCTCCTGTAGGAGCTGGCTCGCCAGCGATAGCGTCCTCGAGACCGCCATCGCCGGCAAGCCAGCTCCTACACGCCGGTTGCAGCATCCAGCGCCTCCTCCACCTGTAGCGATCACCCCCGCAAGACCGCCTGCAATAGCTCCCCTTCCCCGCCCCCCTTACAAAAAACATTTCCTGTACATGAAACTTTTTTTGTACAGCTTTAGTCCGACCGTCGATGTCATTTGAACATCATTGAGCCATCACTTCGCCCCAGTAACGGCAAGCGCCTGTGAAGCATTCAGTCAACGGTTTAGGAGCTGCCCCGCCTATGTTTTCCAATCTGAGCATTTCGCAAAAGCTGTACGCCGGTTTCGGTGTCGTCCTGCTGATCATCCTGCTGCTGGTACTGGCCGCCCTGCGCGGCTTCGATCAAGTCAGCAGCAGCGTTAAAAGCAACATTCACAGCTACGAGGTATTGAACGAATCCGGCGCCATGCTGCGCGGCCTGATCAACGTTGAAACCGGCATGCGCGGCTTTGCCCTGACCGGTCGCGAGAGTTTTCTCCAGCCCCTGCAGGACGGCGAAAAGGCCTTCAACGACTACTACACGCGGATCAAGGCCAGCACCCAGAACAACCCTACGCAGCAGGCACGCCTGGAGCAGGTCAAGCGCCTGAATGAGCAGTGGATGCAGGAAGACGTGAAGACCAACCTCGACCTGCGCCGCGCCGTGAACGCGGGCAGCCAGCCCCTGAGTGCCCTGGCCGAGCGGATCGCCGAGGGCCGTGACAAGGCCAAGATGGACGGCATGCGCCAGTTGATCGGCGAGCTGCGGGACGACGAAAAACGCCTGCTCGAAGCCCGCTCCAGTGCCATGGACGAGGCCAAGCGTTCGGCGCTGTGGATCCTGATGGGCGGCGGCTTGACCGCAGCGGTGCTGGCCATGCTGGTGGCCTGGTCGTTGTCGAGCAACCTGGTGGGGCGCATCCGCCAGGCCGTGGACGTGGCCAAGGCGATTGCCGGCGGCCGCCTGGACAGCCAGATCGTCAGCACTGGCCAGGATGAAGTGAGCAACCTGCTCGGCGCCTTTGCCGCCATGCAGGAGCGCCTGCGGTCGATGATCACCGAGATCAAGCAAGGGGCCGATCAGTTGGTCGGAGCCTCGCAAAGCATCTCCAGCGCCTCGACCCAACTCTCGGCGTCGGCCCACGAGCAATCCCACTCCGCCTCGTCCATGGCCGCCACCGTGGAAGAGCTGACCGTCAGCATCAACCACGTGGCCGACAACGCCGGCGAAGCCCACAGCATGTCCAGCGACTCGGGGCGTCAGTCCGAGGAAGGCGGCAGCGTGATCCAGAACACCCTGGCCAGCATGCGCCTGATCGCCGATACCGTGCAGGCCTCGGCCACCCAGATCGCCGAGCTGGACCAGCATTCGGAACAGATCTCCAGCATCGTCAGCGTGATCAAGGGCATTGCCGAGCAAACCAACCTGCTGGCCCTCAACGCCGCCATCGAAGCCGCCCGCGCCGGGGAACAAGGCCGTGGTTTTGCCGTGGTCGCCGATGAAGTGCGACTGCTGGCGCAACGCACCGCCAACTCGACCCAGGAAATCACCGAGATGATCAAGAAGATCCAGGTCGGCACCCGGGACGCTGTCAGCAACATGGACGTGGGCGTGGAGCAGGTGAAAACCGGCGTCGAACTGGCACAGCAGGCCGGGGAAGCCATCGTGCAGATTCGCCAGTCCTCGGGCAATGTGGTGCGGGTGGTGGACCAGATTTCCCTGGCCCTGCGCGAACAGACCGCCGCCAGCCAGGACGTGGCGCGCAACGTCGAGCGCATCGCCCAGATGTCCCAGCAGAACAGCCAGGCCGTGGAGGAAACCACTGAGACCGCCCGCGCCCTGCAACAGCTGGCGCAGAACCTGGAGAAACAGGTGAATGTGTTCCGCCTCTGACGGCATCCGGCCCGGGCCTGGTGCCACGCCCTGGCCCGGGCCCATGGCTCACTCCTGGGGTCGCCCCTCGGCGCTGCTCGCTGGCGCCAGGGAGCCCCGGGCCGCCAGCACCGCCAGCCACACCAGCAGCATCCCCAGGGACAACCCGGCGAGCATGCCCAGGTAACCGCCGCGATCCAGAAACCACCCTGCCGCGATCGGCACCAGCAGCCGGCCAAGGACAAACAGGCTGGCTTGCAGGCCGTAGTCGGCGGCCTGGCGCTGGTCCCGGGCCAACGCCATCATCACCCCGAACACCAGCGTCGACACCGCGCCCATGGCCGTGGCCAGGCACAAGGCCGCCAGCACCAGCCAAGGCAGTGACACCTGCCCGTAGACCGCGATGCCTAGGCCGACCAGGGCCAGCAAGGCCCCACCGAGAAACACCGGCAGCGCCAAACCCAGGCCCCAACGCCGTATCAAGCGCGCCGCCCACAGGCTGGCCAAGGCCCCGACCAAACCACCTCCGACCCCGGCCACCCAAGCCACCTGCTCCATGGCCATGCCACGGTCCAGCAACAAGGGCTTGAGGTACAGCCAGGCCGCACCGACAAAGGGGAAGCCACCCAGCAGCACCCCGCTCCAGAGCCGGGCGCCAGGCTGGCGAAAGAACCCGCTCCAGGTCGCCAGTAAAGGCAATGCCCGAGGCACTTCGGCGCCCGCCTCATGGCCTTCATCCAGCCGCCACAGCAGCACCAAGGCGCCCAACAACACCGCCGCCATCAAGCCAAACGGCGCCTCCCAGCCCCAGCGGCTGTGGACCAGCAACATCACCCCGCCGCCGACAATGGCCCCGAGGAACAGCGCCGCCGAGCGAATGCTGCCGGCCCGCACCTGCTGCGCACCCGGCAGCAGCTTGATGGCCAGGGCGTTCACCGGGATGTCCGCCCAGGTGGCGAGCAAGCTGGCCGTCAGGGCCAGGCCGAACAACCACAGGCGTGGGGCTGCCATTCCCTGCTGGCTGATCAACACCAGCAACAGCGCCAACAGCAGGCACAAGCCCATGGCCCAGGCCCGGTAATGGCCACTGGCAGCGCGATAACGCTGCACCGGTAAGGCCAGCAGCACCTTGCCCAGCGCCGGCAACCCGGCCAGTTGGAACAGGCCAATCTCGGTGCCGCTCCAGCCCTGTTCCCGCATCACCAGGGGCAGCCCCAGCAGCAGGTAAATGCTGGGCAAGGCCAGGGCAACATGCAGCCAGCCAAACAGCAGTTGCCGGCCCCAGCCCCCCGGCTCCAGCCGACGGTTCATGGCGCCTCCCGCCGAGCCACCAGCACCGTCACCGGGGCCACGGCAAAGCTTAGGTCGGGGTACTCATCGAAGGTGCCGAAGCCATTGCGCGCCAAGGCTTCGCGCAGTTCGCCCGCTCGGGTCACCCGGCGCCCCTGCATCTGCATCGCCAGGTAATAGGGCATCACCCGCTGGGCTGCGCAGGCCTGGAGCGGGATTTCCGCATGGGCGCTGACCAGCACCCCGCCGGGGCGCAGGGCGCCGTGGACCTTGCGCAAGGTGGCGTCCAGGTCCGGCATGAAATGCAACACCGAAGAACACCAGATCAGGTCGTAGCCTTCGCCGATGGGGTCCGTGGCCAGGTCGCCCGCACGCACGCCCAGGCGCTGCTCCAGGCCGGCGGCGCGGATGTTCTCGGCGGCCACCGCCACGGTCGGGGCAAAATCGAAGACCTCGCCGTGCAACAACCGGTTGTCCCCGGCCAGGGCGATGGCCACCAGACCCGGACCGCCCCCCACATCCAACAGGCGCCGGGCACTGGCGAATTCGGGGATCCGGCTCATCAGCCGTCGCGCCAGGTCGACGGTGACCGCCCGTTGTTCCTGAGCTATCTGCACCCGAGCAGCGGCGGTCCAGTGCTCGATGGTTGCGGCGCTGTTGCCCGGTGCCGGGGCCAGCCGTCCCTCACGCACCCGTTCGGCCAATTGCCCGGCGAACTGGCGCAGGCCCTGGAGGCGAAAAACCCAAGCATCGCCGCAGTAATCCGCCGCCTCGGCCCGCAGGTAACGCTCGGCCAGTGGCGTGTTGCGGTACAGCGCCGGGGTTTGCGCGTCGCGCTTTAGCAGCTCCATGCTCCACAGGGTCTCCAGCCAGAGACCGGTGTGTTCCGCATCCAACTGCAACTGGCGAGCGACATCAGCGGCGCTGGCCGGTTGCTGCAAACGGCTGAACAACTGCCATTCCAGGGCCATGCGCAGGGCTTCGCCACGCACCGCCGCCAGGGCCAGGTCCCAATAGGGTTGCAGCGGATGGGCCGCGTCGAGGTTCAGGTCGTTCATAGTTCGTAACTCACTTGCAGGCCGATTTCCCGCGGCGGGCTGTAGACCCGGGCGGTGCCATTGAGGTAGCCGACGGCGTCGTAGCGCTTGTCGGCGGCGTTTTTTACATAGGCCGAGAGGCCGTAGTGGCCGAAGTCGTAGCCGGCGTTGAGGTCAATCAAGCCGTAGCCGCCCCGGCGGTACTGGTTGGCCGAATCGAGGTAGGTCTTGCCCACGGCGCTGACCGCGCCCTGGGCGTACCAGCCGGCGTCGGCGTCGTAACGCAGGCCGAGGTGACCGGTGACGTCCGGGGCGTAGGGGTTGTGGTTGCCCTGGTAGTCGCTGTTGCCTTCGCGAAAACTGTCGAAGCGGGTGCGGTTCAAACCCAGGGAGCCCAGCAGGCGCCAGTGCTCGGCGAACAGGTATTCAGCCTCCAGCTCCAGGCCGCTGGAGCGGGCTGCGGCGGCGTTGGTGATGTACACCACGCCGGGCTGGACGATCTGCTGCACCTGCATGTCGCTGATGTCCATCCAGTACAGGGCCGCCGAATAGCGCAGACGCTGGTCGACCAGCCAGCCCTTGGCGCCGACCTCATAGGTGTTGACTTTTTCCGGGTCATAGCCGGGGTAATGGGCGGCGCTGGAGAAGGCATTGAAGCCGCCGGCGCGGAAGCCTTCGGCGTAGCTGGCATAGAGGTAGGCGTCGGGCTGCCACTGGTATTGCAGGGCGGCCTTGGGGGTGAAGCGCTGCCACTGCGCGCTTTGTCGGCTACCGCTGTCGGGTTCGATGTGCACCTGGTCGCGCTCCACCCGCGCCCCCAGGGTCAGGGACCAGTTCTCGGCCAGGGGCTGGATCCACTGGCCGAACAGGGCCGTGGTGTTGCCCCCCAGTTGCACGTCGGTGCGGTTCAGACGCAGCGGCAGTTTCTGGGTAAAGGACAGGTCGTGATCATCGCGGTCGGCATAGGCCCCAAGCAGCCATTGACTGGTGCCCCACTGCCCTTCCAGGCGCAGCTCCTGGGACAAGGTATTCATGTGGTAATCGCGCTGCACATGGAAGCGGTCGACGGGCTGGAAGTCGGTGTCCTGGCGTACCCGATCGTAGAAGTCATTGCGCGCGGTGATCGAACGCAGCTTGAGGCCGGAGTCGAATTCATGGACCAGGTCCAGGGACAGGCTGCGACCGCTGGAATGGTTCCAACTGGAGGTGCCAGAGGCCACGTCCCGGCGCCGGGCATCCAGCGGCCCCCAGAGCGAGCCGCCGTCACGGTAGTCCTGGCGGCTGTAACGCAGGTTGACTTCAGTGCCGCTGAACTCAGCGCCGGGTCCGGGGGCCCAGCGCAGCACGGTGCGTGCGCTGTGACGCTCGCGATCATCGGCCTGGCCGCCACGGTAGCGGTTGTCGATAAAGCCGTCCTGCTGCAGCCACTGGCCGGCCACCCCAAGCGACAGGCTATCGGCCAGCAGCTCGGTGCTGGTGTCGGCACTGAGGTCGCGCCGTCCCCGGCTGCCGCTACCCGCCGCCAGCCGCGCGTAAGGTTCGGCGCCCGGCTGGCGGGTGTGGACGCTCAGCACCCCGGCTTCGGCATTGCGTCCATAGAGGGTGGATTGCGGGCCGCGGAGGATTTCAATGCGCTCCACCCCCAGCAGGTTGTGGTCGAAGCCCTGGCCCATCAAGGTCGGTACCCCGTCCACCAGCATCAGCATCGACGAGGAGAACGCCGTGGCCCCGGCGCTCAGGCCGCGCACCACTGGCAAGTGGGTGCCGGACTGGCCAAAGGGCTGGAAGGTGAACCCCGGGGTGCTGCGGGCCAGTTGCTCAAGGTCGTTGATGGCGCCCTTGGCCAGGTCTTCGGCGTTGACCACCGTCAGGCTGGCCGGCACCTGTTCCTGGGCCTGTTCGACCTTGTTGGCAGTGACCATGACCGGCGCCAGCTCGGTGGGCGCCGCCAGGGCCGGGCTGGCGCCCAACCAGCACCCCACCAGCAGCGAATAGCTACCGACCTTCCCTACCTGTTTGTTCATCCTGTTCCCCCTTGATTGATCAAGCTGCCACGTCCTTTGAGGGTGGGCAGCGAATGGGCAACAGGCTATTGACTAATGCGAACCATTATCATGTATGTTGCTCTGCATTCCGGAGCCATTCCTCTGCCAACCGGAGCCAGGGAGGGAAACACCGTGGCGCTCGCCAACAAAGCATCTCAGTCCTACCGGGTGACCGCCGATCAACCGCGCCACCTCAGCACCGTCGCCGATGGCTGGCAGCGCCAGCAGTTACCCGACGAATGTGGTGAGTGCTACTCCGAAGGGCTGGCCCTGGCCCCCGACCTGATGCTGCTGCGCTCGTGCTATCGCCCGAGCCGGACGCTGCTGGAAGACACCGCCAGCCCCCACAACCGGCCCATGCTGGTGCTGACCTTTGGCCTGGAGGGCGATTCGGGTTACCTGGGCGCCGACGGCGCGGCGGTGGCCTTTCGCGCCGGGCACACCACGGTCACCAGCTTTCAGGTCAGCCAGGGCGAACGCCGTTACCCGGCCGGCAGCCGTGTTTCACAACTGCGCCTGCTGGTGGGTGAAGAGCTGCTCGGCAGCTACCTGGGGGCAGCCCGCGCCCGCCAGTTGCTGGGCAACGGCCACCTGCGCCAACTGGCGTTCGAACCCACCTCAGCCGCCAGCCTCAGCCTGGCCAAGGCCCTGAGCGCCGGCCCGGCCGACCGGCTGCAACGGCACATCCACGGCCTCAGCCTGCTGGCCGAACAACTCAAGCACCTGAGCCCGCCAGAGCCGCCCAGCCACCCGCGCTTCAGCGCCGACGACCTGGAAAAGCTGGAGCGGGTGCGCGACATCATGGGCCGCCAACTGGACCAGCCGCTGACCGTGGCGTACCTCTGTGCGGCGGTCGGGCTCAACGAGTTCAAGCTCAAGCAGGGTTTGCATTACCGCTTCAACAGCACCCCGCAACGCATGCTCCTGGAACTGCGCATGCACCGCGCCCACGCCCTGCTGGAGGGCGGTTGCCAGGTGGCCCAGGCGGCGTACCAGGTGGGTTATCGCCATCCGCACAACTTCACCTCGGCCTTTGCCCGGTTCTTCGGCAAGACGCCCAAATCGGTGTTCGGCAAACGCCGCTGACACACGCCCTTGCGCAAAAACACTGGCGCCCATGGGCCTTTGGGTTTAATCCTGATGGCCCGTCGCGACCCAGGACATCAGCCGCCATCATGATCGACAGCCAAGCCCAGAGGGCCCTCGACCGCTTGATCCCGCGCATGGCCGAGGGGCCGTTCGTGGTCCTGACCGGCGCCGGCATCAGCACCGCCTGCGGGATCCGACTACCGCGACCCGGACGGCGTACGCCGGGGCAAGCAGCCGATGATGTATCAGGAGTTCCTCGGCCAGGCCACGGCGCGGCGCCGCTACTGGGCCCGGGCCATGCTCGGCTGGCCGCGCATCTGCCTGGCCCGGCCCAACGCCGCGCACCAGGCCCTGGCGCAGTTGCAGGCGCGGCGGCAGATCAGCGCCCTGATCACCCAGAACGTCGACACCCTGCATGACCAGGCCGGCAGCCAGGGCGTCATCGAACTCCACGGCAGCCTGCACCGGGTGCTGTGCCTGGACTGCGGCGAACGCAGCCAGCGGGCGGCCATCCAACAGCAACTGGAAGCCGCCAACCCTTACCTGGCCGGTGTCGATGCGCAGCAGGCGCCGGACGGCGACACCCTCCTGGACCCGGCCTTCGAAGCGCGTTTCCAGGTGCCCCGCTGCCCCCTCTGCGACGGCGATCGGTTAAAGCCAGACGTGGTGTTTTTTGGCGAGAACGTGGCCACCGCCACGGCCGCCCAGGCTCAGGCAGCGGTGCAACAGGCCGCAGGCTTGCTGGTGGTGGGGTCGTCGCTGATGGCCTATTCGGCGTTTCGCCTGTGCCGGGCAGTGGTCGACCAGGGCAAGCCGCTGCTGGCGATCAATATGGGCAAGACCCGCGCCGACGACCTGCTTGACCTGAAGATCGCCGTTTCCTGCGAGCAGTTGCTACCGCTGCTGGCCGAGCGCCTGGGCGCCTGAACTCAGTGGCCGACCGGCAAGGCCTGCTCGCGGAGGATGTCGAACAGCGCCTGGGCCGCCGTCGACAGCTCGTACCCGGGCTTGGTCAGCACGCCAATCGCCCGTTCGACTACTGGCTCCCCCAGGGTCAGGCAATGGGCGCCCAGCTCGCGCATCTGCCCCGCACACAGGGCCGGCACCGCACTCACCCCAAGGCCGCTGGCAACCATGCGGCCCACGGTCGCCAATTGATGGCTTTCAAACTCCACCGGCAGCGGCATGCCCCGGGCGCGCAAGTGTTCTTCCAGCATGACCCGCACCGTGGACGGCCGTTGCAGGGTAATAAAGGGCTGTTGCAACAGGGTCTGCCAATCGATGTCACGGCGCTGGGCCAGGGGCGAATCGCTGGGCACCACGGCGACGAAACGGTCGATGTACAACGGAGTGAACGCCAGGGACGCGCTGTCCTGCGGCTCGAAGGCCACCCCCAGTTCCACCTCGCGGTCGCGGACCATCTCCAGCACCTGCTCGTTGATCACATCGTTGACCGTGACATTCACCTGGGGGTAACGGGCACGGAATACCTTGAGGATCGGCGGCAGCAGGTTACCGGCAAAGGACGGCATCGCAGCCAGGGTCACCCGCCCCCGCTGCAGGGTGAACCGCTGGCGCAACTCGTCTTCGGCATTGTCCCAGTCGGCAATCAAGCGCCGGGCCAACGGCACCAGGGCCTCGCCCTCCGGAGTCAGGGCCACGTTGCGCGTATTGCGGGTAAACAAACGCCCACCCAAGCCTTCTTCCAGGGCCTTGATGGTCAGGCTCAAAGCCGACTGCGACAGATGCAGCCGCTCGCAGGCCACAGCAAAACTCAAGCTGTGGGCAACAGCCAGAAAGGCACGGATCTGTTTAACGGTCATGGTGGGGAGCTCCAAGGGGGCGGCAGCAGCAAGAGAAAAGCCGGATGGGCTTGTGGCTTGCCGCTTGCCGCTTGCC
>NZ_JALQCW010000081.1 GCF_023241715.1 Pseudomonas morbosilactucae | reverse complement strand
TTTGTTTGTCCGCAAAGAAAATACGCAATTCCTTTCGAGGGCGTGCATGTGTTGCTGCGTTCGTGGGGCTTTCTATGCAACGGCCGTAGGCATGGCTATCATGCGGGCCTCATTGTGAGGCGAGACCTGCATGCTGACGTTGCTAGAGCTTCTTAAAGATGGGCGGTTTCATTCTGGACAGGCTCTTGGAGCGGCGCTGGGTATCAGTCGCAGCGCTGTTTGGAAGCAGTTGCAGCAAATGGAGGCTGAGCTTGGGCTCTCTATTCATAAAGTCCGTGGCCGTGGTTATCAACTCGCAGCTCCAATTGCTCTCCTGGATGGGGCTGAGATTGCTCGACAATCCCATGATTCTTCATGGGGGATTCTGGTTTTTGATTCCATTGACTCAACTAATGCAGAGGCCTTGAGGGCAATTGAGCGCGGACAATCTGCACCGTTTTTCGTCTTGGCCGAGCGTCAGAGCGCTGGGCGGGGGCGGAGAGGGCGCAAATGGGT
Source organism: Pseudomonas morbosilactucae (assembly GCF_023241715.1). Lineage (GTDB taxonomy): Bacteria > Pseudomonadota > Gammaproteobacteria > Pseudomonadales > Pseudomonadaceae > Aquipseudomonas > Aquipseudomonas morbosilactucae. The sequence goes on along the minus strand of NZ_JALQCW010000081.1, from coordinate 2,828 downwards.
GAGTCCTTTCGCCGAAAATGTGTATTACAGCTTGGTCTTGCGCATAGATGGCGGTATGCGCCAGTTGGAAGGGCTCAGCCTAGTTGTCGGCTTAGCTGTAATGCAGACTTTGCGTGATTTCGGCATCTCTAAGGCCGGCCTGAAGTGGCCAAACGACGTATTGGTAGGGCGGAAGAAAATCGCCGGCATCTTGCTGGAGTTGGTTGGAGATCCTGCTGACGTGTGTCACGTGGTTTTGGGTGTAGGAATCAATGTGAATATGCAGGGCGCTGAAGAGGTCGACCAGGAGTGGACGTCTATCAGGTTAGAGTCTGGGCGCATGATCGATCGGAACGAGTTGGTTGTTCGTTTGGGGGCTGTGCTTGGGTCGTATCTAAAGCGACATCAAGAGTCAGGTTTCGTGGCGATCCAGGCCGAGTGGGAGCAAAACCACCTATGGCAGGGGCGATCGGTTTCCTTGGTGGCAGGTGTCAACAAAGTGGACGGTATCGTCATGGGAATCGATCGGCAAGGCGCGCTGCGCTTAAGAGTGGAAGGTGTAGAGAAGGTGTATAGCGGTGGTGAGCTCAGCTTGAGGTTGCGAGATGATTCTTGAGCTTGATTGCGGTAATAGCTTCATCAAATGGCGTGTGCTCCATGTCGAGTCGCTGTATGTCTTTTCAGAGGGTGTGGTTGATTCTGATCAGGCGTTGCTGGCGGTCCTGCATGGTTTGCCAGGTTTGTCTTTGACGCTATGTCGGCTTGTCAGTGTGCGTACCTCTGACGAGACTGGGCGATTGGCTGCGATGCTCTTCGAGGCGTTTGCTATTAGTGCGGTTTGCGCTTCTCCCGCTCGAGAAATGGCAGGTGTGCACAATGGTTACGATGATTATGAGCGCCTTGGTTTAGACCGCTGGCTCGCAATGCTAGGCGCTTTTCGTCTGGCAAATGGTGCGTGCCTGGTGCTTGATTTTGGCACTGCGGTCACGGCGGACTTCATCGGGGCGGATGGCATGCACCTAGGGGGGTTCATTTGCCCCGGGATGCCATTGATGCGTAATCAGTTGCGTACCCATACACGGCGTATTCGTTACGATGATCTTTCAGCTGAGCGTGCCCTGGAGAATCTTTTGCCTGGGCGAGCAACTGTTGAGGCGGTCGAACGAGGCTGCTTGTTAATGTTGCGGGGTTTTGTGCTGACCCAATTGGATCAAGCGCGCCGTTATTGGGGGGATGAATTCTCCGTATTTTTAACGGGCGGGGATGCCGGCTTGGTCTCCGATGCTGTGCCTCGCGGTAAAGTTGTCCCGGATCTTGTGTTTGTTGGCTTGGCTGTGGCGTGTCCATTGTCTTGAGGTTTTATATGCGCTGGCTCTTCCTGTTGCTCCTGGTTCTGAATGCTTTTTATTACATCTGGCACCAGCAGGAGGCGCCTCTTCGGGCCAAAGAGGTGACTCCCCTGAGCTTGTATCGCGGTACTCAGCAAGATATTCGCCTGTTGAGTGAGTCCGCTGATGTTGTTGCGCGTCGAGACAGGGCTAAGGTGGCCGAAGCTGAGAACATGTGTCTTTATCTAGGTGGTTTTGCTCGCAGAGAGACGGCGCAGTTGCTTGAGCAGCGTTTGCAGGCTATGGGGGCCAGCGGAGAGCTGCAGTCTTTGGCACTCCCTGATTTAGCGGGCTTCTGGGTGCGTGTAGAGCCCGGCAGCAAGCATTTGGTCGATGATTTGCAGCTCCAGAATCTTGCTAAAGAATTCAATGAGTTAAAACATAAAATAATGTTGTGCGAAGGCATTGCAACTCTCGAATAGTTTGCATAGAATGGCGCCCGCTTCGCAGCGAAGACCAAACAAGGTTGAGGCTGCAAAGTGATGTCAACGCAGCTAAGCTCAGGTTTTTAATGAGAAAAACGCTTGACAGAAGGGTGGCATAGTATAGAATGCTGCCTCGCTTAGGAGGGGTTCCCGAGCGGCCAAAGGGATCAGACTGTAAATCTGACGTCTACGACTTCGAAGGTTCGAATCCTTCCCCCTCCACCAGATTTAGCGTGAGCTGTACGCTCCGCGGGTATAGTTTAGTGGTAGAACCTCAGCCTTCCAAGCTGATGATGCGGGTTCGATTCCCGCTACCCGCTCCAAGTTTACAGTTTGTGCAATGTGTTTCGCTCTTGTAGCTCAGTTGGTAGAGCACACCCTTGGTAAGGGTGAGGTCAGCGGTTCAAATCCGCTCAAGAGCTCCATATAACAAGGCAGATATGAAAATATCTGCCTTTGTTTTAATGGCTTGTGTGATCTGCTCAATTCTTCTCCTAGGGGTGATTTCGATGGCTAAGGAAAAGTTCGAACGTAATAAGCCGCACGTCAACGTCGGTACCATTGGTCATGTTGACCATGGTAAGACTACTCTGACTGCTGCTCTGACCCGCGTCTGCTCCGAAGTTTTCGGTTCGGCCAAGGTTGACTTCGACAAGATCGACAGCGCCCCAGAAGAAAAAGCTCGCGGTATCACCATCAACACCGCTCACGTTGAATACGATTCGGCCGTGCGTCACTACGCACACGTTGACTGTCCAGGTCACGCCGACTACGTAAAAAACATGATCACCGGTGCTGCTCAGATGGATGGCGCAATCCTGGTTTGCTCGGCCGCTGATGGTCCGATGCCACAAACCCGTGAGCACATCCTGCTGTCCCGTCAGGTAGGTGTTCCGTACATCGTTGTCTTCCTGAACAAGGCTGACATGGTTGACGATGCAGATGAGCGTACCGCCGGTGAAGTCCAGGCCGTAGTTCAGACCCTTATGGAACCAGCTGAACAACGCCAGCAGGGTAAGAAACACAGTGACGCCGA
>NZ_JALQCW010000080.1 GCF_023241715.1 Pseudomonas morbosilactucae | reverse complement strand
AAGAGGCGGCCATGGACCTGGGGGCGCGCCCGTGGAAGGTGTTCTTCCTGATCACCATTCCGATGATCGCGCCATCCCTGGCAGCTGGCGGCATGATGTCCTTCGCCCTGTCCCTGGACGACCTGGTGCTGGCCAGCTTTGTGTCTGGTCCTGGTTCCACCACCTTGCCGATGGAAGTCTTTTCCGCCGTGCGCCTGGGGGTCAAACCGGAAATCAACGCCGTGGCCAGCCTGATTCTGCTGGCGGTGTCGCTGGTGACTTTCCTGGTCTGGTTCTTCAGTCGTCGCGCTGAAGAGGCCCGTAAGCGGGCGATCCAGCAAGCCATTGAAGAGGCGGCTGCCGACTCCTGGAAACAACCGGACGCGCGTCGCGCCCCGGCGCCGAACGCAGCCTGAGTTTCGCCTGGTACAAAAAACCTCGCCCCGTTACCGGGAGCGAGGTTTTTTATTGCCTAGGCCCAGGCATGGCAGGCCCGTCATTGGTCGGCACGGGCCGGCAGCAGCTTGAGGGTGCTGCGGGTGTTGGCGGTCACTTCCTCTTCGCTGAAGTGCGCTTGTTGATAAACCCCTTCGATGTAGGCCTCGGCCTGGTCGTCGTAGTGCTTGTCGAACAGCACGCCGCTCTGGCCCACGGGGTTGATGGTCAGGCTGTGGGCCGGGTCGGCGAAGTCGATCAGGCGCCGGGTCGAAGGGCCATAGGTGACGGGCCAGGGCGCCGGGCCAATCTTCGCCGAAAGATTGTTTGGCACTTCGTGGGTGCCGGGGGCGGCGAAGGGGCCGACGTTGAAGATCCTGTCCAGGGGCGACTGCGTGCCCAGGGGGTGGCTGTGGGTCAGGGTGTGGGCGCCGCCCCATTGCCAGCGCGCTGGGTCCTCGCCCAGGGTTTTCCTGAGGTGGGCGAGGCTGGCCTGCCAGGCGACCTTGACCGTGTCGGCGCGGGTTTCCCGGCTGGGGGTGTCGCGGTTGTCCCACCAGGGTGAATCGGCCGTGGCCGCCAGGCGCGGCAAGGCGGCGTCGATTGCCCGGGTCTGGATCAGGGTGTCGAAGTAGCTGTCCCCCAGTTCATCGTGGAAGGCCGCGTAGGTCAGGTCGTAGAGGAACTGGTTGAACAGGGTGGCGCTGGTGGAGTCCAGCGGGTAGTCGCCTTGCCACTGGGCCAGCTGTTCCAGCAACTTCAGCTCCTGCGGGGCGCTGACCACCTCGCGCAGCACTGGCAGCAGCGGCGCCAGCAGGCGTGGGGCATAGGCGGTGGTGGTGCCCAGTTGCAGCTTCTGGCTGCGCTCGATGTCCCACTTTACTGTTTTATCGCTGAGCTGGCGGTCCAACTGCTGGCCACGATCCGCCAGGTTGTAGTAACCCGGGATCTCCAGGCCGGTGGGCGACACCGGTTGAAAGTTGGCCGAGACAATGTAGCCCCGGGCCGGGTTCTCTTCCTGGGGGTTGGCGCTGAAGGGGTAGTAGCCGCTCTTGTCTGCCTGGGCGCTGCTGCCGTCGAGGATGAAGTACGGATTGGCGCCGGCCGGGCGCTTGGGCATCAGCGCCGCGGCCCACCAGCCGATGTCACCCTTGGCGCTGGCCCAGACAATGTTCAGCCCCGGCGCGTGGACCTTGCTTGCCGCCGCGCGGGCCTTGGCCAGGGTGTCGGCACGGTTGAGCTGGTAAAAACCGTCGAGGATCGGGTTCGGCGTCTCCAGGAAGCCCCACCACATGGCGATCGGCGTCTTGCCGGCCGTAGCGCCGAGCACATCGTTGATGATCGGGCCGTGGGGCGACTGGCGCAGCACCAGGGTGACGGGCTCTTGGCCTTTGACGTCGATCTGCTGCTCGCTGCGGGTCAGGTCGACCCATTGGTCGCGGTACCACACCTGGTTGGCGTTCTCTGGATTGGTCTTCTCGGCGATCAGGTCGAGGTCGTCGTTCTGGAACATGGTCAGGCTCCAGCCGAAGTCCAGGTTGTGCCCCAGGAAAGCGAACGGCACCAGGGCCTGGTGATGGCCGTACAACTCAAAGCCCGGCGCCGACAGTTGGGCTTCGTACCACACCGAAGGCACCGAGAAGCGAATGTGCGGATCCCCCGCCAGCAACGGCTTGCCGCTTTGTGTGCGCGCGCCGGACAGGGCCCAGGCGTTGCTGCCCTCGTACTGTGGCAGGCCGGCGTCGATCAAGGCTTGCTGGCTCAATTGGGCCAGGGCGCCCAGGTCTTCCCAGTCACTGGCGCTAAGGGGCGGGGCGAGCGGTTTTTTGCTGTTAGCGAGCACGCCCCTGGGTTGCCAGTCGAGGTCGAACACTTTCAGGTAATCGGCACCCAGCTGATCGCGCACATAGGTCAGCACCGGCTCGGTGCGCAAGCCTGCGGCAAAGCTGTAGGCCATGAAGCCGGCGACGCTGATGGTGTCCTCGGCGGTGAAGGGGCGCTTGGGGATCCCCAGGGCTTCGAACTCCAAGGGCCGGCTGTGGCTGTCCTGGTACTGGTTGATTCCGTCCAGATAGGCTTCCAGGGCTTTCCACGCCGGGGACTGGCGATCCAGGCCGGCGACGTAGCTCGCGGCGCGGTCACGGATACGCAGACTGCGGAACAGCTTGTCGGTGTCCAGGAGTTTCGGGCCGAGGATCTGCGCCAGTTCGCCCCGGGCCAGGCGCCGCAGGACTTCCATTTGGAATAGCCGGTCCTGGGCATGCACATAGCCCAGGGCCCGGTACAGGTCGGCTTCGTTTTCGGCCCGCAGGTGGGGCACCCCGCGTTCGTCGTAGCGCACCGTCACCGAGCCCTGCAGGCCGTTCAGTTCCACCAGGCCCTGGCGCACCGGCAGCTTGCTGTACAGGTAGCCGCCGGCGCCCAGCAACAGCGCGAGAATCAACACGACGAGTACGGTCAGGCTGCGTTTCATGCGGGCTCCTTGGGGTGGCGGTGGCCTCGTGGCGATCACTGCGAACATTTAGCACAAGTCTTGGGCGCCGCGTATCGCCGTCCTTGAATAGTCGCGAATGCCTTAGCCGGCCTTTGGGGTTGGCCAGGGGCAATAACAGCCCACGGCCAGGGTGTGGGTGGCGTTCACCGGGCGTCCGTCCTGCAAGGCCTTGAGGATGGGCTCGATAAAGCTGTTGCTGCTGTTGCAGGTCAGGCCCTCGCTGTAGGGGCCGAAGTAGGCGAGCTTGCCGTTGCGGTCCCAGATCGCCACCGCCGGGCTGGCGGGGATCTGCTCGGCGCCTGGCAGAGTGGGCAGGTGCTTGAGGCGTTCCAGGTTGGCGGGCAGTTGGCCGTGGCTGCCGGGTTTCTGTACCCCGTAGAATTCCACGCCCTGGGCGCCGTAGTGTTCGATCAGCTCGGCCAGGTGTTGCTGGTTGCCGACATTGCACGGGCAGGCCGGGTCCCAGAAGTGCACCAGGCGGATGGGCCCGGGGCCGGCCAGCTCGGCGGGCAGTTGCAGGGCATCGCCGGAAAACACCGCCGTGTGCTCGTTGAAGACCCGCAGGTAGCGGCCCTGGAACCAGTCATAAGCCGCCCACAGCACTGCGGCACAGACAAGGGCGAGCAGGCTGGCAAGCAAGGGTGTGCGGTAGCGCTGGAGCATGGGCATCGGTCCTCGAAGGTCGCGTAGCTTGCCATGCTTGCCGCGACAGATGAATATCGCAGGCCTATAAAGCCCGTTCTGCTCCAGCCGCCACTCTTTGGAAATTGTCATGTCCGCGACGTTCGACCCCGATCACTTGCGCGCCAGCCTGCAGTCACTGGACGCCTGCCAGCCACTGTCGGCCCAGGCCCAGGCCTATCAGCGCTTCTATGGGCTGGATTTGCCGGTGGCCAGTCGCCTGGGGCGCTTTCAGGTTGGGGCGTACGAGGTGGTCAGCCAGGTCTGGTGGCCCGAGCAGCCGGTGGCCACGATGTTTCTGTTCCACGGTTTCTACGACCACATGGGCCTGTACCGGCACGTGATCGAGTGGGCTCTGGCGCGGCAGTTCGTGGTGATTGCCTGCGACCTGCCGGGCCATGGCTTATCCAGCGGCGAGCGGGCGAGCATCGACGACTTCGCGGTCTATCAGGCGGTGATGGAGGGATTGTTCGAGCAGGCTCGCTCCCTGGCATTGCCACAGCCCTGGCACCTGTTCGGGCAGAGCACGGGCGGGGCGATTGTCATTGACCACCTGCTCAACCACGGCGCGCAAAGCCCGGCCCAGGGCCAGGTGATTCTGCTGTCGCCCCTGGTGCGGCCGCGCTCCTGGGGCTGGTCGATCCTCAGTTACTACTTGCTCAGGCCCTTCGTCACCGGCATTGCCCGGCGCTTCAGCGAGAACTCCCATGACCTGGGGTTTCTCTCCTTCCTGCAGGCCGATCCCTTGCAACCCTTGCGTCTGCCTACGGCGTGGGTCGGTGCCTTGGCGCGCTGGATCAAGCGTTTGGAAGCGGCGCCTTCCAGTTCGCGCCGCCCACTGATCGTGCAGGGGCAGCAAGACATGACGGTGGACTGGCAGCACAACCTGCAGGTGATCTGCGGCAAGTTCGATCAGCCCGAGGTGTTGATGCTGCCCGAGGCCCGGCATCACCTGGCCAACGAGACGGCGAACTTCCGCCAGCAGTACTTTGCTTTCCTGACCCAGCGCTTGTAGCGAGGCAGCCCGCTTGCCGAGCGCGGGCGTCATGCCCGCCCTGAAAGGGGCTGGTGGTGGAGGGATGGCGCCCGTAGACGCCGGCCCGGCTCAGGGCGCCAGGCTGGAGGTGCTTTGGCCGACCGCCAGGCCCGCGCGGATCGCTGCCAGGGCGGCCTGGTAGTAGGCCTTGCCTTCGGTGGACTCGGCAAAGGTCGCGAACTCTTCCAGCTCGGTGTCGGACAGGTCGCGGTAGACGTACAGCAAGGTGTTGTTCAGGTCATTGCCGATCTGCTCCATCAGGCGCTGGCGCTGGCCGTTGAGCATGCCTTGGGCCTGGCCGCCGCCGAGCAGCCCGGGAATCATCTGGCTCAGGCTGTCCGCCGCGACGCCGGCAATCGCCAGGCTCACTTCGGCGCCGGCTTCCCGGGCCGGCAGGGCCTGGGCCAGGTGGCCAATGATCAGTTGGCGGTTGTCGCTGGCCTGGATTTTCGGCAGGCCCTGGGCGTTCTTGGCCAGTTGGTCGCGCCGGGTGGCCAGCAGTTCGGCCGCGACGATCTTGCGCCCCAGCGCCGACTGGAAGAACGCCAGCGCCGGTTTCGGGTCCGCCAGGTTCTTGCGCAGTTGCGCTTCGGCGCGGCGGTCCACGGCCTGGGGGGCAAAGCGCTGGTTACTGTTGCTCACCAGTGTCTGGTAGACCGCCGGCGGCAGGCTGTTCTGGTAGCGCTGCTGGGCCGCACTCAAGGCATCGTTGAAATGCGCGCGTTGTTCCGGCCAACCGGCGACCTTGTACAACTGGTCGTGGCTGTCTGCCCAGACGGGCAAAGCGCAGAACATCAACAGTGAAAAAAGCAAACGGCGCATAAGGACTCCTGTCGGCAGGCCACTATTCTCCGGGGCATGACGGTGGTTGTCGAGAATTCGTATCAGCTTCGAGGCGCAAAGTGCCCGCCGGCTGTGAAGGGCTAAAAAAACCCACGTTCCTCCGCTCTGCGGCGCTGTCAGATTTACCTGAGGCTGGATACTATGCGCGCCATGCAAATACCCTCCGATCACCCACTGCTGCTGCGTATTGTCGACGATCTGGCCGCGTGCGGCTGGTCGCAGCAGAGCATCTTCCTGCCAGAGGCTCTGACCCTGGAACTGGCGGCTGAGTGCCGTAAACGTGCAGCCGAAGGCGAACTGGCCCCGGCAGCCGTGGGGCGAGGGCCGTCCCAGGAGATTCGCGAAGGCATCCGCGGCGACCATATCCAATGGATCGAGCCCGGCCAGGCTGAGGCCTGCGACGTATACATGGGCTTGATGGACAGCTTGCGCGAAGCTCTGAACCGCGGTCTGTTCCTGGGGCTGGAGGACTTCGAAAGCCATTTCGCCCTTTATCCCCCGGGTGCGTTCTACCTGCGCCATGTCGACCGGTTTCGCGATGATGACCGGCGCATGGTCTCGGCGGTGATCTACCTCAATCAGGACTGGCTGCCCGAGCACGGCGGGCAGTTACGCATGTACCTCAAGGACGAGGGCGAGTACGAAGTGGTTCCGACAGGCGGCCGTTTGGTGGTGTTCCTGTCGGGTGAAGTCCCCCATGAAGTCCTGCCTGCGACCCGCGAACGCCTATCGTTGACGGGCTGGTTTCGGCGGCGTGGCAACGAGTTGTTTTGACGATGGAAAAGATCCTGGTCAGTCGCTGCCTGCTGGGCCACCGCGTGCGTTATGACGGCGGTGCCAGCGGTCCTTTCGATCAATTGGCTCGTTGGCTGGCAGAAGGGCGGGTGGTTGCGCTGTGCCCGGAAGTGGCTGGTGGCTTGCCGACGCCCCGTGCGGCGGCCGAGATTCCGGGCGGGCAGGGCGTCGAGGTGCTAGAGGGGCGTGCCCCGGTGCTGACTAGCGATTGTCAGGACGTCAGCGCCGAATTTCTTTCCGGCGCCCACCAAGCCCTGGCGCTGGTGGAACAACACGGCATTCGCATCGCCGTGCTCAAGGCCAACAGCCCGTCCTGCGGCAACCTGCTGACCTATGACGCACCTTCAGTGGCATCAAGGTGCCGGGTGAGGGCGTGACGGCGGCGCTGTTGCGGCGCGCCGGGGTGCGGGTCTTCAGTGAGTTGGAACTGCCTGAGGCGGCCGCCGCCCTGGCTCGCCTCTGATGCCTGGGCCTGCGGGCCCGGGGCTTACTCTTTGGGCGGTTTGCTCGCGTCCATGCCAAACCATTTCTCCGACAGCGCCATCAATCGGCCGTCGGCCTTGATCCGCTGCAAGGCGCTGTCCAGGCTGGCCTGGAAGGCCGGATTACCCTTCTGGAACGGAATCGCCAGGCTCAAGGTCGGCCCGACTTTGGCCCCTTCTTTCACTGGCAACTGGCTGTCGCGAATGGCGTAGGGGATCAGCAGGCGGTCGCTGATGGCCGCGTCGATCTGTTTGTCCGCCACGTCTTTCAGGGGTTGTTGCGCGTCGGCGTAGCTGCGCAGGTTGATGCCTTCGACGCTGCGCGCCTGGTCGACGAACTGGCTGCCTTGGGCCACGCCCAGGGCCTGGCCGCGCAGGGCTTGCAGGGTGCCCAGGGGGCGCTGCTCTTCCTTGCGCACCACCAATTGTGCGTTGGAGTAGCTATAAGGCTCGCTGAAGTCGAAACGATCCTGGAGTTCCGGGGTCACTGCTATGTGGTTGATGGCGACGTCGTACTTGCCGCTTTCAACCCCAGGCAGCAAGTCGGTGTTGTCAGTGACCACAAAGTCCGCACGCACATCCAGCTCGGTGGCCAGCAGTTGCCCCAGCTCGACCTCGAAGCCTGTGAGTTTGCCGTCATCCTTGAAGTTGAATGGCGGGGCATCGGCCTCCAGGGCGATGCGCAGTTCCCCGCGGTCGTTGACGTCGTCCATCAGTTCGGCTTGAGCGTAAGTGCTCACAAGGGGTAGCAAAAGTATCAGGCCAGGCAGGAAACGCATGGTCACTCCTTGAATTTATATGGGCGCTGCGCCGTTCAGGCTCGCTTTGCTATGGTTCTGAGTGCCTTCGACAACGAATCGCCATGAAGTTGTCATAACCGTAAATAAATTGCGGAAAAACTGGAGAAGATAATGAAAGCCTTTATGTCTCGTGCTGCATTGGCCGGTCTGTTGCTGGGAGCTTCGATGCTGGCCAGTGCCGCGGATATTCCTCGTACCCCCGCACCGGCCGATGCAAAAGTGTTTATTGTTTCCCCCGCCGATGGCGCCACCGTGGACAAGACCTTCAAGGTCAAATTCGCCGTCGAAGGCATCGCCCTGGCACCGGCGGGCGACCAGACCGCCAACACCGGCCACCATCACCTGCTGATCGACGTCGACACCTTGCCGGCCGAGAACATGCCGATCCCGATGGACGCCAATCACCTGCACTTCGGCAAGGCCCAGACCGAAACCGAAGTGACCCTGGCACCCGGCAAGCACACTCTACAGCTGGAACTGGGTGACAAGAACCACGTGCCATTCAACCCCGTCGTGGTTTCCAAGAAAATCACAGTCACTGTGAAATAAGCGTAAACCCAGCCAGAAAAAAGGGAGCCCGAAGGCTCCCTTTTTTGTACTCACCAGCCGCAAGTGCTTGGCTTCAAGCCGGGCTTGCAGCTCGCAACTTACCGCTCGCCGCTGCTCTTAGAACAACACCCGGCAACGGATGGTGCCGTTGATGTGCTGCAGCTTTTCCTGGGCCAGGTCCGAGTATTCGGCGTCGACGTCGATCACCACGTAACCGACTTTCTCGTTGGTCTGCAGGAACTGACCGGAGATGTTGATGCCGTTTTCGGCGAAGACCTTGTTGATCTCGCTCATCACACCCGGGATGTTCTCGTGGATGTGCAGCAGGCGGTGTTTGCCAGGGTGAGCCGGCAAGGCCACTTCCGGGAAGTTCACGGACGATACCGAAGTACCGTTGTCGCTGTACTTGACCAGTTTCTCTGCCACTTCCAGACCGATGTTGGCCTGGGCTTCGGCAGTGGAACCGCCGATGTGCGGAGTCAGGATCACGTTGTCCAGGCCACGCAGCGGGCTTTCGAACTCTTCGTCGTTGGAGCGAGGCTCCACCGGGAATACGTCGATGGCCGCGCCGATCAGGTGCTTGTCCTTGATGGCAGCTGCCAGGTGGTCCAGCTCGACCACGGTGCCGCGCGCGGCATTGATCAGGATCCCGCCCTTCTTGATGGCGCGGATTTCCTTCTCGCCGATCATCCACTGGGTGGCGGCGGTTTCCGGTACGTGCAGGGTGACGATGTCGGACATGCCCAACAGGTCGTGCAGGTTGCCGACCTGGGTGGCGTTACCCAAAGGCAGCTTGGTCACGGTGTCATAGAAGAACACCTGCATGCCCAGGCCTTCAGCCAGGACCGACAACTGGGTGCCGATCGAGCCGTAACCGACGATGCCCAGCTTCTTGCCACGGATCTCGAAGGAATTGGCGGCGCTCTTGATCCAGCCACCACGGTGGCAGGAAGCGTTTTTCTCCGGGATGCCGCGCAGCAGCAGGATGGCCTCGGCCAGCACCAGCTCGGCAACGGAGCGGGTGTTGGAGTACGGTGCGTTGAACACAGCGATCCCGCGTTCGCGAGCGGCGTTCAGGTCAACCTGGTTGGTGCCGATGCAGAAGCAGCCTACAGCGACCAGTTTCTTCGCGTGGTCGAAGATCTCTTCGGTCAGCTGGGTGCGGGAGCGAATGCCGATGAAGTGAGCGTCAGCAATCTTTTCCTTGAGCTGGGCTTCCGGCAAGGAGCCTGTCAGGTACTCGATGCTGGTGTAGCCCGCGGCCTTGAGGACCTCGACTGCGGATTGGTGGACGCCTTCGAGAAGAAGGAACTTGATCTTGCTCTTATCGAGAGAAGTCTTGCTCATCTGCGTAAACCTGTGTCCCGGAGAAAAATGGCAGGGGGAGTGGACAGCTTGAGCTGACCTGAACGGCAACAACGCCGACACCGCAGAACGGCTTTGGGCTCTATCCTGCGGGGGCGGTATGCTAGCATACGCGCCCCGCTAAACACTCATTCCTGCGACGTGAAGCGTCCTCAGGATGACCATGAATTGTTCGAGAGTTCTATCGATGACCAATCCTGCCCTTATTGATGAGCTGAAGACCCTGGTTGAGCCTGGCAAGGTGCTGACCGACGCTGACTCCCTGAATGCTTATGGCAAGGATTGGACCAAGCATTTCGCCCCGGCCCCAACGGCCATCGTATTTCCCAAGACCACTGAGCAGGTCCAGGCCATTGTGCGCTGGGCCAATGCCCATCAGGTGGCGCTGGTGCCGTCCGGCGGTCGTACCGGCCTGTCGGCGGCAGCAGTGGCGGCCAACGGTGAAGTGGTGGTGTCGTTCGACTATATGAACCAGATCCTCGACCTGAACATGACCGACCGCACGGCCGTCTGTCAGCCAGGCGTGGTCACCGAGCAGTTGCAGAACCTGGCCGAAGAAAACGGCCTGTACTACCCAGTGGACTTCGCTTCCGCCGGTTCCAGCCAGATTGGCGGCAATATCGGCACCAATGCCGGCGGGATCAAGGTGATTCGCTACGGCATGACCCGCAACTGGGTGGCCGGCATGAAAGTGGTTACCGGCAAGGGCGACCTGCTGGAGTTGAACAAGGACCTGATCAAGAACGCCACCGGCTACGACCTGCGTCAGCTGTTCATCGGCGCTGAAGGCACCCTGGGCTTTGTGGTCGAGGCCACCATGCGCTTGGACCGGGCGCCGAAGAACCTCACCGCAATGGTCCTCGGCACCGCCGATTTCGACTCGATCATGCCGGTGCTGCACGCTTTCCAGAGCAAGCTCGACCTGACCGCCTTCGAATTCTTCTCCGACAAGGCCCTGGCCAAGGTCCTGGCTCGCGGTGACGTGCCAGCACCGTTCGAGTCCGACTGCCCGTTCTACGCGTTGCTGGAATTCGAAGCCACCACCGAAGAAGTGGCCAACCATGCCCTGGAAACCTTTGAGCACTGCGTCGAGCAGGGCTGGGTCCTGGATGGCGTGATGAGCCAGAGCGAAACCCAGTTGCAGAACCTGTGGAAGCTGCGCGAGTACATCTCCGAGACCATCTCCCACTGGACCCCGTACAAAAACGATATTTCGGTCACCGTGTCGAAAGTCCCGGCGTTCTTGAAGGAAATCGACGCGATCGTCGGTCAACACTATCCGGACTTCGAAATCGTCTGGTTCGGCCACATCGGCGACGGCAACCTGCACCTGAACATCCTCAAGCCGGACAACCTGAGCAAGGACGAGTTCTTCGCCAAGTGCGCCACGGTCAACAAGTGGGTGTTTGAAACCGTCGAGAAGTACAACGGTTCGATTTCTGCCGAACACGGTGTGGGCATGACCAAGCGCGACTATCTGACCTACAGCCGTTCGCCGGTTGAAATCGAGTACATGAAAGCGGTCAAGGCGGTGTTCGACCCTAACGGCATCATGAACCCGGGCAAGATTTTCGCTGTTTGATCCGAAGCAGCGGTCCCTGATGAATCAAACGAGCAGGAGTCGGTAATGAGCTATCAGCACCAGTATGTCGACGGAACCCGGATCCACTTCCCGGTGGGCAAGGTGGTGTGCATCGGCCGTAACTACGCCGAGCACGCCAAGGAACTGGATAACCCGGTGCCCACCGAGCCGCTGCTGTTTATCAAGCCGGGCAGTTGCGTGGTGCCTCTGGAAGGCGGTTTTGCCATTCCTACCGAGCGCGGTTCGGTGCATTACGAAGCGGAAATCGCCGTGTTGATCGGCAAGCCGCTGTCCACCAAACCGAGCCGCGAAGAAGTGCTGGATGCCATTTCCGGCTTCGCCCCAGCCCTGGACTTGACCCTGCGCGACAAGCAGGCCGAGCTCAAGGCCAAGGGCCTGCCATGGGAAATCGCCAAGTCCTTCGACGGTGCGGCGGTGATTGCGCCCTTCGTGGTAGGCAGCAGCTTTGCCGACCTGACCGACATCGGCATCCGCCTGACCATCAACGGTGAGGTCCGTCAGGACGGTAACAGCGCCGCCATGCTCAACCCCATCGTGCCGATGATCCAGCACATGGCTGGCTGCTTCTCCCTGCAGGCGGGCGACGTCATCCTCACGGGCACGCCGGTTGGTGTAGGCCCGCTCAACGTGGGTGATGAGCTGGTCCTGGAATTGCCGGGCGTCAGCCGTTTCAGCAGCAGCGTGCGCTGATCGGAGCTTGATGCAGGGGCGAATTCTTTCGCTCCTGCAGCTTTACCTCCCTGGTTTTGCCATTTTTTTCACATATGTTCCGGATAATTCGTAGTTTTGTAGTTCACGCATCCGAATGCTGTGTGCTATTACCTATGGCTGACCCTCTGGGATCTATGTGATGGACGTGCACCCCCTCCCTAAGCTGCAGAACGTTCGTCGTTCCTGGTTTCGCATGCGCTGGTATTCCTGGTTGTTGCTGGTGGGCACCCTGTCCTATGGCGTCGCCAATCTGATGCATTGGGACGACCGGGGCGTGCTTTGGATGCTGGAAGGTTTCGTCAGTCCGACGCAGCGCACCGCCAGTGTCTGGCTGCCGGACTACCGTGCGGTGATCGACGCCAAGGTTCTGCCGGGCATGGAAAAGGACGAAGCGTCCGACCTGTCCTACAACCCCCAGACCAAAACCCTGTTCTCCGTCATGGGCAAGCGCCCGTTCCTGGTGGAACTGAGCCTGCAGGGCGACGTGCTGCGCAAGATTCCGCTGATCGGCTGGAGCAACCCTGAAGGGGTGGCGGTGATGGAGAACGGCTTGATGGCCATTGTCGATGAGCGCGATCACTCGCTGGTCATCGTCAAAGTAGATGGCGCCACCACCGAACTGAACATCGCCGACTTCCCGAAGCACGACCTGGGCCCCTCCAAGGACCAGAACAAGGCCTTTGAAGCCGTGGCCTGGAACCCGCGCAAGCAACAGTTGCTGCTGGGGGAAGAGCGCCCGGCGGCGCTGTTTACCCTGGGCAGTGATGGTCAAGACATCAAGGGTGAGAAACAGGCGTTGGCCAGTGATGAGCTGGACCTGCGCAACCTCTCGGCCCTGAGTATCGACCCGCGCACCGGTCATACCCTGGCCTTGTCTGCCGACTCCCATCTGTTGCTGGAGCTGGATGAAAACGGCCAGCAAGTCAGCTTCATGGCCCTGCTCGGTGGCTTCAACGGCCTGGACGACACCATCCCCCGTGCGGAAGGCGTGGCCATGGACGAGGCCGGGACCTTGTACATGGTCAGCGAACCCAATCTGTTCTATCGCTTCGAGAAGCACTGAGGCGACCGGGGCCAATGATGGCAATTTAAGTTTAAATTCAGTCAGATGTGATATTTCACCTGCCTGACATGACTTTGAGCCTGCCTGAATGCGCCGACTTGCCCGCCGTAAACCTGTTCTCCTGATCCTTTTCCTACTGGCTGTGCCGCTGGCGTTGTTCGCCCAGCACCATCGCCTGTTCGAGCGTGCCTGGTTCAACTGGCAGTCCTTTTGGCAGCCCACGGATGCGCGCTCCATGGGCCTGGACACTTATCGCGTGGCGCTGGAAGCCCAGCCCATCGAGGGCTTGGACGACGTCTCGGCCCTGACCTACGACCCGTTGCGCAAAAGCCTGTTTACCGTCACCAACAACAATGCCGAGCTGATCGAGTTGTCGCTGGAAGGGCGCATCTTGCGGCGCATTGCCTTGGTGGGTTTCGGGGACCCCGAGGCGGTGGAGTTCATCAGTGCCGACACCTACGTGGTCAGCGACGAGCGGCAGCAACGGCTGATCAAAATCCATCTGGATGAGGACACGCGGTTTGTCGATGCGGCGGATGCCGAGCAGATCACCCTCGGCGTGCACATGAGCAGCAACAAGGGCTTTGAAGGCCTGGCCTACGATTCCGTGGGCAAGCGCCTGTTCGTGGCCAAGGAGCGGGACCCGATGCTGATCTACGAGGTCCAGGGCTTTCCCCATTACGATCCGGAAAAATCCTACGCGGTGCACGTGGTCAACAACCCCAAGCGCGATGCCGGGCTGTTTGTCCGCGACCTGTCCAGCCTGCAATACGACGAGCGCAGCGGGCATTTGCTGGCACTGTCGGATGAATCGCGGCTGGTGCTGGAGTTGGACGTAGACGGTCGGCCGCTGACCACCCTGTCGCTCAGCAAGGGCCGCCAAGGCTTGAAGGCCACCGTACCGCAGGCCGAAGGCATCGCCATGGACGACGAGGGCGCCCTGTACCTGGTGAGTGAGCCGAACCTGTTCTACATCTTCAAGAAGCCCGACTGACGGGTTGCCGTCGGGCGCTGTCTTGCGTGCCGGCGATGGCACCCATAAGGTCGCCATCGCCAGCCATGGGCAGGGTCAGGCTGTCAGGCTTTTCACGCCTTCAGGGGTGCCCAGCAGCAGCACATCGGCCGGGCGGGCGGCGAACAGGCCATTGGTGACCACGCCGACAATGGCGTTGATCTGGGTTTCCAGTTCCACCGGGTTGGTGATGTTCATGTTGTGCACGTCGAGGATGATGTTGCCGTTGTCGGTCAACACGCCTTCGCGGTACACCGGGTCGCCGCCCAGTTTCACCAGCTCGCGGGCCACGTGGCTGCGGGCCATGGGGATCACTTCCACCGGCAGCGGGAAAGCGCCCAGCACGGGCACCAGCTTGCTGGCGTCTGCGATGCAGATAAAGGTCTTGGCCACGGCCGCGACGATCTTCTCCCGGGTCAGGGCTGCGCCGCCGCCCTTGATCAGGTTCAGGTGCTCGTCGCTTTCGTCGGCGCCGTCGATGTAGAACTCCAGCTCGCTGACGGTGTTCAGCTCGTACACCGGAATCCCGTGGCCCTTGAGGCGCGCGGCGGTGGCTTCGGAGCTGGCCACCGCGCCGTCGAAGGCGCCCTTGTGTTGAGCCAGGGCATCGATAAAGCAGTTGGCGGTAGAGCCGGTGCCGACCCCGACGATGCTCTTGTCATCGAGTTTCGGGAGGATGAGGTCGACGGCTGCCTGAGCGACGGCCTGTTTGAGTTGATCCTGGGTCATGCGGGCTCCGGAGGCGGGCAAGGGGGGAACGCAAAGGCGGGCATTATAGGCGCGCAGGCGGGTCAGGTCATTGCCCGTTTGGCATGCGCGGACGCTTAAAACCTCGGTAATCGTGTGGTCGCCCGGGCAAACGCTGGGTTAGACTCCTTGGCCCTGCCCAACCCGCCCAGTGATGCTTTCCGATGCTCGAACAGTACGTCAAGAAGATCCTCACCTCGCGCGTTTATGACGTTGCCGTAGAAACCCCATTGCAGAGTGCCCGCCAGCTTTCCGAGCGGCTGGGCAATCAGGTCTGGCTCAAGCGCGAAGACTTGCAGCCGGTGTTCTCGTTCAAGATTCGTGGCGCCTACAACAAGCTGACCCAGCTCAGCGACGAAGAGCGCGCCCGTGGCGTGGTCACCGCGTCGGCCGGCAACCATGCCCAGGGCTTGGCCCTGGCGGCCAAGGTGCTGGGGGTCAAGGCCACTATCGTGATGCCCAAGACCACCCCGGAGATCAAGGTCGAAGGCGTGCGCTCGCGTGGCGGCAAAGTGGTGCTGCACGGTGATTCCTTTCCTGAAGCCCTGGCCTACTCGCTGAAGCTGGTGGATGAAAAAGGCTACGTCTATATCCACCCGTACGATGATCCCCACACCATTGCCGGGCAGGGCACGGTGGCCATGGAGATTCTGCGTCAGCACCCGGGGCGCCTGGATGCGATTTTCGTCCCTGTGGGCGGCGGCGGCCTGATTGCCGGCATCGCCGCCTATGTGAAGTACCTGCGGCCCGAGATCAAGATCATTGGCGTCGAGCCCGATGATTCCAACTGCCTGCAAGTGGCCATGGCGGCTGGCGAACGCGTGGTCTTGCCCACCGTGGGCATCTTCGCCGACGGCGTGGCGGTGGCGCAGATCGGCCAGCACACCTTCGACATCTGCAAGGACTATGTGGACGAAGTGATCACCGTCAGCACCGACGAGATCTGTGCGGCGATCAAGGATATCTACGACGATACCCGCTCGATCACCGAGCCTGCCGGCGCGTTGGGCGTGGCGGGGATCAAGAAGTACGTCGAGCAGCGTGGCATCAGCGGGCAGACCCTGGTGGCCATCGACTCCGGCGCCAACGTCAACTTCGACCGCCTGCGCCATGTGGCCGAGCGCGCCGAGCTGGGCGAGGGCCGTGAAGCCATCATCGCCGTGACCATTCCCGAGAAGCCCGGCAGCTTCAAGGCCTTCTGCGAGGCCATTGGCAAGCGCCAGATCACCGAATTCAACTACCGCTACAACACCGGCAGCGAGGCGCACATCTTTGTCGGCGTGCAGACGCACCCGGAAAACGATCCGCGCAGCGCATTGATTGCCAGCTTGAGCGAGCAGGGTTTCCCGGTCATCGACCTGACCGACAACGAACTGGCCAAGCTGCACATCCGCTACATGGTGGGCGGCCACGCGGAAAAGGTCAGCGACGAAGTGGTGCTGCGCTTCGAGTTCCCGGAACGTCCGGGTGCCCTGTTCAACTTCCTCAACAAGCTGGGCGGGCGTTGGAACATCTCGATGTTCCACTACCGCAACCATGGCGCGGCCGATGGCCGTGTGGTGGCGGGCCTGCAGGTTCCGGCCGACGAGCGTCATCTGGTGCCGGCGGCGCTGGAAGAGATCGGCTACCCGTACTGGGATGAAAGCGATAACCCGGCGTACCAACTGTTCCTGGGTTGAGCGGCTACGCTCAGGGGCGGGGCCTCTAAGGAAGAGACACGATGGAAATGCTGACCACGCTGAAGACGCTTCATGTGCTGGCCACGGTGCTGCTGTTGGGCAGTGCCCTGGGGCTGGTGATCTGGATCTGGCGGGCACGGCGCCAGGGCGATGGCGCCCTGTACAGCCGGATATTGCAGCGTCCTGCGCTGTTCGCCTGGGCCTTGATGGCGGTCTGCCTGTTCAGCTTGCCGTTCACCGGCTGGCAACTGGCCCATCGGGTGGGCTGGCCGTTGGGGCAAATCTGGATTCTGGGCTCCAGCGTGCTCTACACCCTGGGTGCGCTGGCCTGGTTGTGGCTGCTGGTGCGGCTCAACCGGCTGCGGGTGGCCAAGGCTGCCAGTGGCCTGAGGTTCACCCTGGTCTTGGCGGTGTTCAGCTTCATCTGCTTTTTCGCGATTGCCGGCTTGATGGGCGCCAAGCCGGTGTAGGCCACCTCGCAAGATAGGGATTGTCATGAAAGTTTTGTTGGTGGGGGCCACGGGGTTCGTCGGTCGCCACCTGTTGGTGGCCCTGCATGCCGCCGGTCATCAGCTTGTCGCCACCAGTCGTTATCCACAGCCCGAGGGTTTGCCCGGCGTGCAGTGGCTGGCGCTGGACCTGGATCGGCTGGCGCTCGACCCCGGGCACTTTGTCTTCCCCGCGGATATCGATGTGCTGATCAACGCCGCCGGCCTGCTGAGCAATCAGCCTTCGGCGCTGGCCTTGACCCAGGATGCCGGGGCCCGGGCCTTGTTCGATCAGGCCGCGCAACAGGGCGTGCGGGTATTGCAGATATCGGCATTGGGGGCCGGGGAGCAGGCGGACGTGCCGTTTCTGGCCACCAAGGCACTGGCCGATCAGCACCTGCTGGACCTGGGCCTGTCGGCGGTGGTGTTGCGCCCGTCGCTGGTGCTGGGTGCCGGCGGTGCCAGCAGCCAGTGGCTGGCGCGCTTGTCGCCCTGGGCGCTGATCCCCTTGCTGGACCTCAAGGCGCAATTGCAGCCTCTGCACATCGACGACCTGTGCGGGGCGGTCCTGGCCTTGTTGCGCCACTGGCCTGAGGGTGCGCGGATTTTGCCGCTGGTCGGGCCTGAACGCCTGACTTTGGCGCAATTGCTCGACCGGCTGCGCGCTGCCCAGGGTTGGGCGCCGGGGCGCTACGTCCAAGTGCCCAGCGTGCTGTCAGCCATGGGCGGTTGGCTGGGCGAGCGCCTGGGCTGGCGCGCCTTGAGCGGGCAAAGCCTGCGCATGGCCCGACGCGATAACCTGGCTGACCCCGAGATCCTGGCGAATGCCTGCGGTTATCGCGCTGCGCCGATTGCGGCGCGTCTGCAAGGGTGGCCGAACGCGGCCCAGAGCAGCCAGTTGAGCCTGCGGCCGTTGATGCTGGCGGTGTTGCTGCTGATCTGGCTGGGCACTGCGGTGGTCAGTGTCGGGCCGGGCTACGACTGGGGGCTGCGGATTCTTGCCGAGGCCGGTGTGCAGGGCTGGGTCGCAAGCCTGGCGGTGTTCGCCGGAGCGCTCTGCGACGGTGTCCTGGGGCTGGGCCTGTTGCTGCGACGTTGGCGTCGCCGAGCCTTGCAGGCGCAGTGGCTGCTGATGTTCGTCTACACCCTGATCATCAGCCTGATCCTGCCTCATTACTGGTTTGACCCTTATGCCGCCGTGGCCAAGAACCTGGTATTGATGGTGGCTACCCTTTGGCTGCTGTGGACCGAGCCCCGTCGATGAGCCTTTATCTGCTGCTGAAAACCCTGCATATCCTGTCCTCGACCATCCTGTTCGGCCTGGGCGCCGGTTCGGCTTATTACGCACTGCGCGCCTGGCGCAGCGGCAAGGTCGAAGTGATCGCCGTGACCTTCAAGCACCTGGTGTTCGCCGATTGGGCCTTTACCGCGACCACGGCAGTGTTCCAGCCATTGAGCGGGCTGGGGCTGATGCACTTGGCGGGCTGGCCGATCCAGCAGGGCTGGCTGATGTGGAGCCTGGGGCTTTATGCGCTGGCGGGGGTGTGCTGGCTGCCAGTGGTCTGGTTGCAGATCCGCGTGCACAAAATGGCCGAGCAGGCCTTGCGTGACGGTACGCCGATACCGATGAAGGCAAGCCTTTATATGCGCTGGTGGTTCGCGTTGGGCTGGCCGGCGTTTCTGGCGTTCATGGCGATCTTTTATCTGATGGTGGCCAAGCCGGCCTGAAGCTGTTCGCCGGCCCACCCGTTCCCGTAGGAGCCGGCTTGCCGGCGAAGCATGCTCAATCCCGCAAGCTGATCACCGGCCAGCCGCGTTTCTCGGCTTCGGCCCGCAGGTTCGGGTCCGGGTCCACGGCCACCGGGTTGGCCACTTGCTCCAGCAGCGGCAGGTCGTTCATCGAGTCGCTGTAGAAGTAGCTGTCGTCCAGGTTGTGGCCGGTTTCTTCCAGCCAGCGCGCCAGGCGCGTGACCTTGCCTTCGCGAAAGCACGGGACATCGGTGCTGCGTCCGGTGTAGCGGCCGTCGAGCATTTCGCACTCGGTGGCGATCAGGTGCTCCACGCCCAGGCGCTCGGCAATCGGCGCGGTGACGAAACGGTTGGTGGCGGTGATGATCACCAGCTTGTCACCGGCTTCGCGGTGCTTGGCCAGCAGTGCCAAGGCCTTGGGCAGCACGATGGGTTCGATGCAGTCACGCATGTAGTCGCGGTGCCATTGGTCGAGCACGGCCATGTCGGTGCGACCGAGGATTTCCAGGCAGAAGTTCAGGTACGCGGCGTTGTCCAGCTTGCCGGCCAGGTAGTCCTGGTAGAACTCGTCGTTGCGGGTCTTGTAGGTGACGGCGTCGAGGAAGCCTCGTTCGCACAGGTAATCGCCCCAGGCGTGATCGCTGTCACCCCCCAGCAGCGTGTTGTCCAAGTCGAATAAAGCCAGGCGCATTGCGGTTACTCGCTGAAAAGTCGATAAAAAAGGCGTTCAGAATACGGTCTTTTCACAAGAGTGCACATAAGGTAAAGAGCCTCGTTGCTGCTTTCCCAGGCTTTGTGGAACAATGCGGCGACATGCGTTTGCGAGGTTGTTGCCGTGATCGACCCCGATGGTTTCCGCCCTAATGTCGGGATTATTCTGACGAATGATGCCGGCCAGGTGCTATGGGCTCGCCGTATCAATCAAGATGCCTGGCAGTTTCCTCAAGGGGGTATCAACCCCGACGAAACCCCGGAAGACGCCTTGTACCGCGAGCTGAACGAAGAAGTAGGGTTGGAGCGCGAAGATGTGCAAATTCTCGCCTGCACCCGGGGCTGGTTGCGCTATCGTTTGCCGCAACGTCTGGTCAGGACCCACAGCCAACCGCTGTGCATCGGCCAGAAACAGAAATGGTTTCTCCTGCGCCTGATCTCCAACGAGCAGCGGGTGCGGATGGATTTGACCGGTAAACCGGAGTTCGATGGCTGGCGCTGGGTCAGTTATTGGTATCCGTTGGGCCAGGTGGTGACATTCAAGCGCGAGGTCTATCGACGCGCCCTCAAAGAGCTTGCCCCGCGCCTTTTAGCGCGCGACTGACGACGGAGTTCGACCCCGAGCCATGCTCAATACGCTGCGCAAGATCGTCCAGGAAGTTAACTCCGCCAAGGATCTCAAGGCGGCGTTGGGGATTATTGTATTGCGCGTCAAAGAGGCCATGGGCAGCCAGGTCTGCTCGGTCTATCTGCTGGACCCCGAGACCAACCGCTTTGTCCTGATGGCCACCGAGGGCTTGAACAAGCGCTCCATTGGCAAAGTCAGCATGGCCCCCAATGAAGGTCTGGTCGGCCTGGTCGGCACGCGCGAAGAACCGCTGAACCTGGAAAACGCCGCCGATCACCCGCGATATCGCTACTTCGCCGAAACCGGTGAAGAGCGCTACGCCTCCTTCCTGGGTGCGCCGATCATTCACCACCGCCGGGTTGTCGGCGTATTGGTGATCCAGCAAAAGGAGCGTCGCCAGTTCGACGAAGGCGAAGAGGCCTTCCTGGTGACCATGAGCGCGCAGTTGGCCGGGGTTATTGCTCACGCTGAAGCCACCGGTTCGATTCGCGGCCTGGGTCGCGAGGGTAAGGGCATCCAGGAAGCCAAGTTCATCGGCGTGCCGGGCTCGCCGGGTGCCGCGGTCGGTACGGCGGTGGTCATGTTGCCGCCGGCGGATCTGGATGTGGTGCCGGACAAGGCCGTCAAAGACATCGACGCTGAAATCAAACTGTTCAAGACCGCCCTGGAAGGCGTGCGCGCCGACATGCGCAATCTGTCGAACAAGCTGGCCACCCAGTTGCGCCCGGAAGAGCGCGCGCTGTTCGACGTGTACCAGATGATGCTCGACGACGCGTCCCTGGGGAACGAAGTCAAAACCGTGATCAAGACCGGCCAATGGGCCCAGGGCGCGCTGCGCCAGGTGGTCACCGATCACGTCAACCGTTTTGAAATGATGGACGATGCCTACCTGCGTGAGCGGGCCTCGGATGTGCGCGACCTGGGTCGCCGCCTGCTGGCCTACCTGCAGGAAGATCGCACCACCAACATGGTCTTCCCCGACAACACCATCCTGTCAGTGAAGAGCTGACCGCCACGCAGCTCGGCGAAGTGCCGGAAGGCAAGCTGGTGGGCCTGGTGTCGGTATTGGGTTCGGGCAACTCCCACGTCGCGATCCTGGCCCGGGCCATGGGCATTCCGACCGTGATGGGCCTGGTGGATCTGCCGTATGCCAAGGTCGACGGCATTGAAATGATCGTCGATGGCCATCGCGGCGAGGTCTACACCAACCCCAGTGACGTGCTGCGCAAGCAGTTCGCCGAAGTGGTGGAAGAAGAGAAACAATTGGCGCTGGGCCTCGATTCGTTGCGCGAGCTGCCCTGCGTCACCCTCGACGGCCACCGCGTGCCGTTGCTGGTGAACACCGGCCTGCTCGCCGACGTGGCTCGCGCGCAACAACGCGGCGCCGAAGGGGTGGGGCTGTACCGCACTGAAGTGCCGTTCATGATCAACCAGCGTTTCCCGAGTGAGAAGGAGCAGCTGGCGATCTATCGCGAGCAACTGTCCGCCTTCCACCCGTTGCCGGTGACCATGCGCAGCCTGGACATCGGCGGCGACAAGTCACTGTCGTATTTCCCCATCAAGGAAGACAACCCCTTCCTCGGCTGGCGCGGCATCCGTGTCACCCTCGACCACCCTGAAATTTTCCTCGTGCAGACCCGCGCCATGCTCAAGGCCAGCGAAGGCTTGAACAACCTGCGCATCCTGTTGCCGATGATCTCCGGCACCCATGAACTGGAAGAAGCACTGCACCTGATTCACCGCGCCTGGGGTGAAGTGCGCGACGAAGGTTCCGACGTGCCGATGCCGCCGATTGGCGTGATGATTGAAATCCCTGCGGCGGTGTACCAGGCCAAGGAACTGGCGCGGCAGGTGGACTTCCTGTCGGTCGGTTCCAACGACTTGACCCAATACCTGCTGGCGGTGGACCGGAACAACCCACGGGTTGCCGACCTCTACGACTACCTGCACCCGGCGGTGCTGCAAGCCTTGCAACATGTGGTGCGCGACGCCCATGCCGAAGGCAAGCCGGTGAGCATTTGCGGTGAAATGGCCGGCGATCCGGCGGCAGCAGTGCTGTTGATGGCGATGGGCTTCGACAGCTTGTCGATGAACGCCACCAACTTGCCCAAGGTGAAGTGGATGCTGCGCCAGGTGGAATTGAGCATGGCCAAGGATTTGCTGGCCGAACTGATGACCATCGACAACCCGCAAGTGATCCACAGCTCGCTGCAATTGGCCCTGAAGAAACTCGGGCTGACGCGGATGATCAACCCGGCGTCGGCGAAAACCCTCTAACACTGAAGTACAACCGTCGCCGGCAAGCCGGGCTCCTACAGGGGATCGCATTCCAATGTAGGAGCCGGCTTGTCGAGTCGTGGCACCACGGCGATGGCGCCGTCAAATGCTCAGCTCTACCTCGCCCAACCGCCCACCATGGGGCCCAAAACTGCGTTCCACCATCCGCCGCGTACCGTCGGCATTCACGATCAACGCCGTACTCGCCCGCGTCCCATAACTTGGGCTGGCAATAAACACGCTCGACAACAGGCTCTCGGTCGCCAGCCCCACCCCGGTGTCCGGCAGCTCCGCAAATGGCGCGGTCTGCGGGTCACTCAAAATCCCCAGCAGCGTCTCAGGTTGCGGATCCCCCAGCACCGCGCTCAACGCCGCCTTGGCCTTGAGCAACTTGGGCCACGGTGTATCCAGCCCGGCATTGGACAACCCATACACGCCCGCCTGCAATGGCGTCGGCTCGGTGTGGTTGGCGTTGTAGTGCCACAACTCATCCCGCGTGCCCACCAGCAGGTTAAACCCGGCGTATTCAATCGATCGGCCATTAACGTCGGCTAAATACTGTTCAATCGGCAGCGAACCGTTGAGAAAGCGCGCCACCAGCTCCCCGCGGGACTTGCGTGCCGGCGGCTGGTGCGGGTTGCGGATATTGGTCAGGGCGGCAAAGCGCCCGTCGGCATTGACCCCTAGCCAGGTGCCGCCTGCTTCCTGATCGCGACCGGCGTAGACGTCGGGCGCGTCCGGCCATTGGGCCAGGGGCAGGCTGGGGCGGGCGTAAAACTCATCACGGTTGGCCGCGACGATCAGCGGCTGGGCGTGGCCCGGCCGCCAGGCGAAAACGATCAGGCACATCAGGCGAGTCCCTTGGTTTTTTTGCCACTCTACCCACAGATCCAGTGGGTATCCATCGCCATTCAGTGGAGCCCGGGGGGCGCCTTCCGTTACCATGCCGCACTTATTTCTGGATGCTCCCATGGAATTTCTGCTCTATCTGCTGTTGGGCGCTTGTGCGGGCGTGCTGGCCGGGCTGTTCGGCGTGGGCGGCGGGATCATCATTGTGCCGGTGCTGGTGTTCAGCTTCACCTTGCAGGGCTTCGACCCCTCGGTACTGACGCACTTGGCGGTCGGCACCTCCCTGGCGACCATCATCTTCACCTCGATCAATGCCGTGCGTGAGCATCATCGGCGAGGGGCGGTGCGTTGGCCGATCTTCGCCTGGATGACCCTGGGCATTCTGATCGGTGCCGGTTTTGGCGCGCTGACGGCAGAGGCGATTTCCGGTCCGCACTTGCAGAAGATCATCGGCGTGTTTGCCTTGCTGGTGGCCCTGCAGATGACCCTGGACCTCAAGCCCAAGGCCAGCCGCGGCATTCCCGGCAAGGCCAGCCTGACCCTGGCTGGCAGTGTGATTGGTTGGGCTTCGGCGATTTTCGGCATTGGCGGCGGCTCGCTGACGGTGCCGTTCCTGACCTGGCGTAGCCTGCCGATGCAGCAAGCGGTGGCCACCTCGTCGGCCTGCGGCTTGCCGATCGCCGTGGCCAGCGCGGTAAGTTTCATGATTCTGGGCTGGCATGATCCGCTGCTTCCAGCCCATAGTCTGGGCTTTGTGTATTTGCCGGCGCTGCTGGGGATCGCCCTGACCAGCATGGTCTTCGCCCGTTTCGGTGCGCGCTTGGCCCACCAGCTGTCGCCGCGCTTGCTCAAACGCCTGTTCGCCGCGCTGCTGTTTTGTGTGGGGTTGAGCTTCCTGCTCTGACAGGTCGCGCAATCCTGGCTTAATCCTGGCGTGTCACGTTCGCGCCCGGAATGTCGAGTTTCACTCTAACGAGGAGTCGCAATGCTGCCTTACCCGCAGATCGATCCGGTGGCACTGGCCATCGGTCCGCTGAAAATCCACTGGTACGGTCTGATGTACCTGATCGGCATTGGCGGCGCCTGGCTGCTGGCCTCCCGCCGCCTGGCCCGCTTCGATCCGACCTGGAGCAAAGAAAAACTCTCCGACATGGTGTTCTGGATGGCCATGGGGGTGATTCTCGGCGGACGCCTGGGTTACGTGCTGTTCTACGACCTGAGCGCCTACCTGGCCAACCCGTTGCTGATTTTTGAAGTGTGGAAGGGCGGCATGTCGTTCCATGGCGGCTTTATCGGGGTGATGCTGGCGGCCTGGTGGTTCGGCAAGCGCAACAACAAGTCGTTCTTTGAACTGATGGACTTCGTCGCGCCCATGGTGCCGATCGGCCTTGGTGCCGGGCGCATCGGCAACTTCATCAATGCCGAGCTTTGGGGCAAACCCACCGACCTGCCGTGGGCCATGGTCTTCCCGCCGTTCAGCGACCCCGATCAACTGGCCCGGCACCCGTCCCAGCTGTATCAGTTCGCCCTCGAAGGTGTGGCGCTGTTCCTGATCCTCTGGCTGTTCTCGCGCAAGCCGCGGCCGCTGATGGCGGTGTCCGGCATGTTTGCGCTGTTCTACGGGATCTTCCGGTTTATCGTCGAATTCGTCCGTGTGCCGGATGCCCAGTTGGGCTACCTGGCCTGGAACTGGCTGACCATGGGCCAGGTGCTTTGCCTGCCGATGATCATCGGCGGCCTGGCCCTGATCTGGCTGGCGTATCACCGTGCTCCGGCGGCCAACAAAGGCCCCGCGCTTTAAATTCGAATACCGGGGCGCAAGCCCCGGGTTCAAGGATGCAGGTAACTCATGAAGCAATATCTCGAGCTGGTCGCCCACGTCATCAACAACGGCACCAAGCAGGCCAACCGCACCGGGGTCAACACCATCAGCTTCCCGGGGGCGATGTTGCGCTACGACCTCCAGCAAGGCTTCCCGGCCATCACCACCCGCAAGATGGCGTTCAAATCGGCCATCGGCGAGATGTGCGGGTTTCTTCGTGGCGTCAATAACGCGGCCGAGTTCCGGGCGCTGGGCTGCAAGGTCTGGGACCAGAACGCCAACGAAAACGCCCAGTGGCTGGCCAACCCGTTCCGCCAGGGCGACGACGACCTGGGCGAAATCTATGGTGTGCAATGGCGCAAATGGCCGGCGTACAAACAGATCCCCCTGAGCAACCCGGCAGCCATCGAGCAGACCCTGGGCCAGGGTTACCGGCAGATCGCCCAGGGTGAAGAGAACGGCCAGGCCTATGTGGTGCTGTACAAGGCCATCGACCAGGTGCGCCAGTGCATCGACACCATCATCAAGGACCCAGGTAGCCGGCGGATTCTGTTCCACGGCTGGAACTGCGCGCAGTTGGATGAAATGGCCTTGCCGCCGTGCCACTTGCTGTATCAGTTCCACCCCAATGTCGAGACCCGGGAAATCTCCCTGACCCTCTACATCCGCTCCAACGACCTGGGCCTGGGCACGCCGTTCAACCTCACCGAAGGCGCCGCGCTGCTGAGCCTGATCGGCCGTCTGACCGGCTACACGCCGCGCTGGTTCACCTATTTCATCGGTGATGCCCACGTCTATGAAAACCACCTGGACATGCTCAACGAGCAGCTCACCCGTGAGCCGTTCCCCATGCCCAAGCTGGTGATTTCCGAGCGTGTGCCGGAGTTTGCCAAGACCGGTGTGTACCAGCCTGAATGGCTGGAAATGGTGGAGCCGAGTGATTTTTCCCTCGAGGGCTACCAACACCACGCGCCAATGACCGCGCCGATGGCGGTTTAAGCGTTCGACCTGCTGTACCCAGGGGCCTCGCGGCTGATACCGCGCGGCCCCTTGTCGATTCAAGCCGTTGCCTTTGTCCGGGGCGCATTCCGCGCATGGCCCTGCCTGGGGGTGGCTACTCTCCTTGCAGTGGCCCTGGAAACCCGGGCTGTTGCCCTTCTGATACCGAATGCGAGCCCCTGAATGGAAGAACTCAACCGCAGCCTGTTCCTGGCGATCAATGCCAGCGCCGAGGCGTCGCTGCCTATGCGCGAGCTGGCGATCTTCTTCGCCCAATGGATGGTGTTCTGCGTGCCGCTGTTGCTGGCGGTGCTCTGGATCTTCGGCGAGCAGCGCCAACGCCGGGTCGTGCTGTTGGCGGGCCTGAGCATTGCCTTGGCCCTGGCCTGCAACCTGGTGATTCGCGAGCTGTGGTTCCACCCGCGGCCCTTCATGCTGGGCCTGGGGCAGAATTTCCTTGCCCATGCACCCGGGGCGTCCTTCCCCAGTGACCATGCCAGTGGCCTGTTCGCCATGGCCTTTGCCTTGATCCTGGCGTCCCTGCGCAAGACCGGGCTGGTGATGCTCGGCCTGGCACTGTTGGTGAGTTGGGCGCGGGTCTACCTGGGGGTGCATTTCCCCTTCGACATCCTCGGCGGCTGCCTGGTGGGGCTGCTCAGTGCCTGGCTGGTGCGCCAGGGGCTGGCCTGGCGGCAATTGGACCTGCGGTTACTGGCGCTGCTGGAAGGGGTTTACCTGCGCTTGCTCGCCGTGGGCCGTCGCAACGCCTGATCCGGGTCGCGGGCTCAATGCCCGTGGCTGCGGCCGACATGGGAGTGCTCGGCCTCGCTGGGCGCGACCGAACCACTGACCTCCAGGCGCTGCAAAATCCCGCACTGATCTAGGTCCGGCCCTTCGCCGCAGCGTTGGCGCAGGTCGAGTAGCTGTTCCTGCAAGGCCAGCAGGCCGTCGATCCGCGCCTTGACGTGGTGGATGTGCTCGTCGATCAGTGCGTTGACGCTCTGGCACTGGCCTTGGGGGCTGTCCCGCAGGTTCAGCAGGCTGCGGATCTCCTCCAGGGTCATGTCCAGGCTGCGGCAGTTGCGGATAAAGGTCAGGCGCTCGGTGTGGGCCTGGGTGTAGAGACGGTAGTTGCCTTCGCTGCGAGCCGGCTCCGGCAGTAAGCCTTCGCGTTCGTAGTAACGAATGGTTTCCACCGGGCAGTCGGTGAGTTTCGCCAGCTCGCCAATCTTCATTGCGGCAATCTCCAAAAAGGGTGCTTGACCCTAAAGTGGCTACAGGGTGTTCACTTAGCCACAGGCACCTTTTCGGACGCAAGCCCATGAGCGACTCCCTGCACAGTCACCCCAAATCCTGCTGTGATCACGATCAGCCAGCACCGGCCAAACTCCAGCCGGTCAAGGCCCACGATCATTCCGCCCACGGCGATGCCTGTTGTTCCGGCAGCGCCGCGCCAGCCTTGGTCCAATTGACCGAAGCACCGAGCGCCGATGCGCGGCTGAGCCGTTTTCGCATCGAGGCCATGGATTGCCCCACCGAGCAGACCCTGATCCAGAACAAACTGGGCAAGCTGGCCGGGGTGCAACAGCTGGAATTCAACCTGATCAACCGGGTGCTGGGCGTGACCCACAACCTGGCCTCCAGCGCGCCGATCGTCGACGCGATCAAAACCCTGGGCATGCACGCCGAGCCGTTGGAAGCCAGCGCCGAACCGGCGACCCCGGCACCGGTGAAGAAACCCTGGTGGCCCCTGGCGTTGTCCGGGGTCGCGGCCCTGGCGGCCGAAGTGATCCACTTCACCAGCGCCGCGCCCGATTGGGCGGTGGCCCTGGTGGCCTTGGTGTCGATCCTCAGCGGCGGCCTGGGCACTTATAAAAAGGGCTGGATCGCCCTGAAGAACCGCAACCTGAACATCAATGCCCTGATGAGCATCGCCGTGACCGGCGCCGTGCTGATCGGCCAGTGGCCGGAAGCGGCCATGGTGATGTTCCTGTTCACCGTGGCCGAGTTGATCGAGGCCAAGTCCCTGGATCGGGCGCGCAACGCCATCAGCGGCTTGATGCAGATGACCCCGGAACAGGTCACGGTGCAGCAGGCGGATGGCACTTGGGCTGAACGTGAAGCCAACAGCGTCGAACTCGGGGCCTTGGTGCGTGCCCGCCCGGGCGAGCGCATCGGCTTGGACGGCGAAGTGGTCGCCGGCAGTTCCACCATCGATCAGGCGCCTATTACTGGCGAGAGCCTGCCGGTGGAGAAGGGCCTGGGCGACAAAGTGTTCGCCGGCACCATCAACCAGGCCGGTTCCCTGGAATACCGGGTCACTGCAGCGGCCAACAACTCGACCCTGGCGCGCATCATCCACGCTGTGGAGCAGGCCCAGGGCGCACGAGCGCCGACCCAAAGGTTTGTCGATCGCTTCTCGACGATCTACACCCCGGCGGTGTTTATCTTCGCCCTGGCGGTGGCCTTGGTTCCGCCGCTGTTCATGGCCGGCGCCTGGTTCGACTGGATCTACCGTGCCCTGGTGCTGTTGGTGGTGGCGTGCCCTTGCGCGCTGGTGATTTCCACCCCGGTGACCATCGTCAGCGGCCTGGCCGCAGCGGCGCGCAAAGGCATCCTGATCAAGGGCGGTGTGTACCTGGAGGGCGGCTACAAGCTCGACTACCTGGCCCTCGACAAGACCGGCACCCTGACCCACGGCAAGCCGGTACAGACCGACTTCCTGTCCCTGGATCCGATCACTGAAAACACCGCGCCGGCGATTGCCGCAAGCCTGGCGGGGCGTTCCGATCACCCGGTGTCACTGGCCATTGCCCGCGCGGCTGTGGATAAGCAACTGACCCAGCACCCTGTGGATAACTTTGCGGCCCTGGCCGGTCGTGGCGTGCGGGGCGAGATCAACGGCCAGGTCTATCACCTGGGCAACCATCGCCTGGTGGAAGAGTTGGGCTTGTGTTCGCCGGCCCTGGAAGAGCGGCTCTTCGCCCTGGAGAAACAGGGCAAGACGGTGGTCCTGCTGCTCGACAGCTCCGGACCGCTGGCGCTGTTTGCCGTGGCAGACACGGTCAAGGCGTCCAGCCGCGAGGCGATCCAGCAGTTGCATGAGCTGGGCATCAAGACCCTGATGCTCACCGGCGACAACCCGCACACCGCCGAGGCCATCGCTGCCCAGGTGGGCATCGACCAGGCCCGGGGCGACCTGTTGCCCACCGACAAGCTGCAGGCCATCGAAGCGCTGTACGCCCAGGGCCATCGGGTGGGCATGGTCGGCGACGGCATCAACGACGCTCCGGCCCTGGCCCGGGCCGAGATCGGTTTTGCCATGGCCGCAGCGGGCACCGACACCGCCATCGAAACCGCCGATGTGGCCCTGATGGACGATGATCTGCGCAAAATCCCGGCGTTTATCCGCCTGTCACGCCAGACGTCGAGGGTGCTCAAGCAAAATATTGCCTTGGCCCTGGTGATCAAGGCGATCTTTCTTGGGGTAACCTTCGCCGGTCTCGCCACCATGTGGATGGCGGTGTTTGCCGACATGGGCGTGAGCCTGCTGGTGGTGTTCAACGGCCTGCGCCTGCTGCGCAAATAAGCCATCGTAGCTGCAAGCTGCAAGCTGCAAGCTGCAAGCTGCAAGCTGCAAGTTTCAAGCGGCAAGCGGCAAGCGGCAAGCGGCAAGTTGAGCGCTGGAATATTTAGTGTGTAAACAACGGCAACAGGCCCAGTTCCATGAGTGTGCTGTCGATGTTCGCCACTCGCTGCACATGCTCTGCTGTGCGCTCGTCCAACAGTTGGGGCGTACTCACAATCAAGGTGCCTCGTCCGGCAACTTCAATCAGCTGTTCGGCGTCGACAAAGTCCTGGGCTTGCAAGAGGTGCGGGCAAAAACCTATCCAGCCGATGGTCTGCCGATCCTTGAACACTTTGCCGCGCCGATAGTGATCGCTGGGCGCAAACACACACCAGTCGATTTCAGGCCACCTCTCCAACGCCAACTGCATGACCTGCAACACCAACGATTTCACATCGCTGACCGCCATCACCAACGCCCCGGCGTCCTCGAAGTGCATGCCGGCCATGGCGGCTCCATCGTGCGCGCTGTAATGAAAGGCCAAGCCGCCCTGTAACGGATCGTCCACCCCGTTCCACACCGAAAACTCAAGCTGGGTAGGAAAATCCTCATCCGCCTGCCGGACCGCCTCCTCCTGCAAGGCGCCAGGATGGTCCTGCAAACGCTTGCCCAGTGCCTGCCGCTTGGAGCCCGCCTGAAAAAACCAGTCCCCCAGCAACGGATGAACCTCCGCCAGCTCAGCCAAAAAACACTCTGCCCTGTGCAACTGCACCGAGTGCGGGACCTGCACGATGGAGGGCTTGTGGAACCGCAAGACAAAAGAACACTTCCTGAACACATCCATCACCCTGCTCCTGTGCTTGGGCCTGGATCATAAATTAAACCAGCCTTCTTTTTGCCCTGGCTTCGCTCCAGTACTGGCATCATTCATCGCCAACCCCACCCAGGCTTAGGTAGGATGGGCTCTCTCTTTTCCCGAGGTTCGCGTCATGTTCATCGGCGTTCTGCTGGTCATCACCTGGCTGATCCTGCTTATCCGCTACCCGGCCAAGGCGTTCCCGGTGTCCCTGGCAGCCGCGATCGGCCTGGGCCTGGTCGCCACCTGGGTGGTCTGGCAGGACCACCGCGAAGCCCGGCAACTGGCCCGTCTGGACCTGAACATCCGCTACGCGCCCGAGCACTGCCCCGCCGACCGTCCCTTGCAACTGAACATGCGCAACAGCAACAGCGTGCCCCTCACCGAACTGCGTTGGCGCATCGCCGCCTATGCCACCGGTGATACGGTCAATCTCGCCGACAACCAATACAGCGCCCCGCGCTATCGCGGCCCGGGCGAATTGCAGGCCGGCGCCACCTGGACAGACTGCCTGCCAATGCCGCCACTGCGCCCCGGCTACCGCCCGCAAACCCTGGAGTTTCGCGCCGAGCACTTGCAAGGCAGCTTCTCCGACTGATGGCCCCTCTTCCCTCCCAGCACAAGGACCGCGCCATGCCCATCGCGTTGATAACCGGTTGTTCCAGCGGCATCGGCCGTGCCCTGGCGGACGCCTTCAACAGCGCCGGTTTCACGGTCCTGGCCACGGCGCGCAAGGCTGAGGATGTGGCGGCCCTGCAAGCCGCTGGTTTCACCGCGGTGCAACTGGATGTAAATGACGGCCCGGCGCTGAGTGCCTTGGGCGAGCAGATCAACCTGCAGCACGGCGGCCTCGATGTGCTGATCAACAACGCCGGTTACGGCGCCATGGGCCCGCTGCTGGATGGCGGCGTGGACGCCATGCAACGCCAGTTCGAAACCAATGTGTTCTCGGTGGTTGGGGTCACCCGGGCGCTGTTCCCGGTGCTGCGTCGCAGCCGTGGCCTGGTGGTGAATATCGGCAGTGTGTCCGGGGTACTGGTCACGCCCTTTGCCGGCGCCTACTGCGCCTCGAAAGCCGCGGTGCATGCCTTGAGCGACGCCCTGCGCATGGAGTTGGCGCCGTTCGGCATCCGGGTGATGGAAGTCCAGCCGGGGGCGATTGCCTCCAGCTTCGCCAAGAATGCCGGGCACCAAGCCGAGCAGTTGCTCAATGACCAGTCGCCCTGGTGGCCGCTGCGCGAAGGCATCCGTGCCCGGGCCAAGGCCTCTCAGGACAAGCCGACCCCGGCCAACGAGTTTGCCGCCCACCTGCTCAAAGCGGTGCAACAAGACTCACCACCGCGCCTGGTGCGAATCGGCAATGGCAGCCGGGCCTTGCCCTTGCTGGCAGCGTTGCTGCCCAAAGGCCTGTTGGAAAAGGTATTGATGAAACGTTTCGGCCTGGGCGCAAAGCTCTGACGCAACCCTCTAGGCGCTTGCTTGTGCCCCCTCTCAATCCCAGTAGAATGCGCGCACTTGGGCGTTCGCGCTCACGCAGCATGGAATCGCTGGCGCCGACACTGAAGCATGGAACGGCTTAAGCTCCGCCCTCTCCAGTCCTCACCCTGCCCTCTTCCATGCGCCCCTTTATTCAATAGCAGATCAGGGAATATCCATTGAAATTGTTCAACGTGCTGCCACTGGCCTTGGCCACCTTACTGGCGGCTTGCGCCTCCACGGCGCCGGAAAAAACCGAACCAACCGTTCCCGAACTGAATGACACCCTGCCCAAGCTGACCCTGCAAAGCGTCCTGCCCCAGGTCGCAGCCAATGAACACTGCAACCCGGCCATGGACAGCGATCTGCTGTATGGCACGGGCTTCAATCTCTACGAGCTCGAGGACTACAAGAACGCCAAGAGCTGCTTCGCGATGGCCGCCCCTCACTACACACGGGCGTTCTGCTACCTGTCGACCACCACCGACCAGGAACAAGACAAACCCAAGGCCCAGCGGGATCACGAATCCTTCAACTACATCGCCTACGCGGCGTCGCAGAACGACTGGTGCGCCGAGTACGGCATGTACGCCACTTATTGGTTCGGCGACAAAGGCTTCACCAAGGACCCGGCCCTGGCCACCCGTTGGCTGGAGCGCTCGGCCGTGCACGGCAACCCGGAGCCGCAGCAGCGCCTGGCGGATGACGCCGAAGAAGCCGGCGACCTGGTGAAAGCCTATGCCTGGCTGAAGGTCATCGACGACACCGAGGACACCAGCCAGCTGGATGCCCTGAAGGCGAAGATGAGCGCTGAACAATTGGCCGAAGGCGAGCAGCGTTTCAACGAACTCAACGCGCGCGTGACCAGCAAGCAGGTGATGTACGACGAAGCGCGGGAGGAAGAAGTCAGCGTGTTTTCCGCCGAGATCCTCCTGGACGCCCCCGACACCTTCAAGGGCGTGCCCATGGCCGAGCGCCGGGCCTTCGTCAAACAGGCCCTGGTCAAAGCCCGGGAGAGCGGCAAATTCACCAAGCGCGGAGCGGTGACCCAGTACATCATCGTGTCGCGGTTGGCTCAGCAGCGTTATCCGCGTGCCGAGATTTTGAACAACAAGAAGCTGCTGGCGGTGATCAATAACATCGACGTCAGCGTCGACACCACGGTGAAAAAGTCCCTGGCGATCATGCAGAAAACCTACAAATAACCGGCCCCCCATTCGGCATTCCTACCGGCACCGCACGCTGCTGGTAGGAGCCGGCTTGCCGGCGAAAAGGCCGGCAAGCCGGGTGCAAGGCTGAAGGTCGCTTTCGCTGGCAAGCCAGCTCCTACACAAGCCAGCGCCTACAAGGGTTGCGGGTTGACCACCACGGTGCAGGTGATACCGGCGGCCAGCAATACGCCCTCCGGCACTTCATCGATGTGGATGCGCACCGGCACCCGCTGGGCCAAGCGCACCCAGTTGAAGGTCGGGTTGACGTCGGCGATCAGCTCGCGGCTTTCCGGGTTGTCGCGGTCGTAGATACCGCGGGAAATACTCTCCACATGGCCCTTGAGCACTTCACCGCTCATCAGTTGCATGTCGGCCTTATCCCCTACGCGCACGTGGGGCAGCTTGGTTTCTTCGAAGAAGCCGTAGACCCAGAACGAGTTCATATCGACCACGGCCATCTTCGGTTCGCCGATGCGCGCGTAATCGCCACGGTGCACGTTGAGGTTGGTGACGTAGCCGTCCACCGCCGCGCGCACCTGGGTGCGTTTGAGGTTGAGTTCGGCGGCGTCCAGTTGGGCCTGGGCGTGCTGGTAATCGGCCAGGGCCGAGTCGGCGATGTTGCTCGCGTCGTCGCGGCTTTCCTTGGAGATCACCAGGTTGTCCAGGTCGGCGCGGCGGTGGGCGTTGACCTTGCGCATTTCCCAGGTGGCCTTCTTCGACGCCACCAGCGATTGCGCCTGTTTCACCGCGATCCGGTAGTGCTCCGGGTCGATCTGCATCAGCAGGTCGCCCTTCTTCACTAACTGGTTGTCGCGCACCGGCACGTCCACCACCTCGCCGGTGACGTCGGCCGCCACGTTGATGATGTCGGCCCGCACCCGGCCATCCCGGGTCCAGGGGGTGTTCATGTAGTGCTCCCACAACGAGCGGCCAATCCACAGGGCCAGGGCCAGCACGAGCAAGGTGGCAAGCAGGCTGAAAAACTTTTTCATCGCGGGGGTCTCAACGGTAGACAGTGAGCGCCATGGCGCCGAACAGACAGGTGAACAGGCTCAGGCGCAACAGCGCCGGGTGCCAGAAGAAGCGGTACAGGTCATAGCCGGCGATAAACCGGTCCAGGGCCCAGGCCAGGGCCGCGGCGACAAAAAACATCAGGGTCATGGTCGGCATGTAAACGCCATGGAAGGCGATTTCACGAGGCATGTTCAGGTCCTTGGGGGGCAACGGCATAAGCCGCCAGCGGCGACTGCGGGTCGAGCAACGAGGTGCGGATGAAATGCAGATAGCTCTTCACCCGGCGCAGGGCCGAGGTGTCGAAATGCGGGGCGAACGGTTCGTCGGTGGCCTGGACTCGGCTGATGGCGTGGTCCACGGCAATCAGGCTGCGCTCCAGGTTGCTCTGGCTGGGCTGCAGGAACAGCCGCACCAGGGAGCGGCCCATGACCCGGATCGCCTGGCGCCAGGGCTGGGATTCGGCATAGGCCGGGTGCACCGGGAGAATCGCCTGTTCCTTGCGCAACTCGATAATGGCGTGGCCGACTTCCAGCACCATAAACATCCAGCGCAGCAGTTCGCGCTGCACCTGAGGCTGGCTCACCGCCAGGCCGTAGGCGTGGTGCAGCAGGTCGCGGGTCCGGCTTTCGAAGCTCGATGCCAGGCCCTTGAGCTTGCCGCTGATGGCGTACACCACCTGGCCGCGCAGGTCCTGCTCCAGCCGGCGCCACAGCCAGCGGCTGTTGGGCGGCAGGATGATGGCCCCGGCCGCCGCACAGACCAGCATGCCCATGACCATGGCGATGTAGTCGTTGATAAAGGCGTAGGGGTTGTAGACCGTGAGGTTGTCCGGCACCGAGCCGGTGCTGAAAAAGATCAGCAGCCCCAGGCCGACGCCCACGTATTGCGGCCGCGAGGTCAGGAAGGACCCCAGCACGATGACCGGCGCCAGCATCACGCAGAGCAACGGGAAACCGTCGATCCAGGGGAACACGAAGAACATTTCCACAAAGCCCACCACGGCGCCGATCAACGTGCCGCACGCCATCTGGAACGCCATGCGTTTCGGGTTCGGCGTGGCCGCGGACAAGCCGATGGTGGCCGCCGCGATCAGGGTCATGGTGGCGCCACTGGGCCAGGCGGTGATCACCCAGTAGCTGCCGAGCACCAGCAGCACAAAGGCCGCGCGAATCCCCGAGGCCGCCGAGGCCAGCCAGTTGGTTTGCGGGGTAAAGGGCTCGTCCCAGTGTTCCCGTTCGTGGCGATGCTCGGCCAGGGACGCGTGGGTCTGGGCATAACTGTGCAGCTCATCGACAAAGCGGTACAGCAGCTCGTAGGCGGTGTGAAAGTCCAGCAACTCAGCGTCGCTGGGCTGACGCTCCTGGAAGCTCGCCCGCAGGCGGCGCACGGTCGCCGGCAAGGCCTCTTTGTAGTTCGCCAATTGCTCAGCCAGACGCGCCGCATCAGGGCTGGTCAAGGCCCGGCCGGAGAAGCCATCGAGCAGTTCGGCCAGGTCCTGCAAGCCTGGCTTGATGGCCGCCACCACGTGATCCGCACCGCTGCTGCGCAGGCGCTCCAGCAACTGATGCAAGGCATTGAAGCGGGTGGTGATGCCCATGAACTCGCTGTTCAGCCGACTCAGGCGACCGTTGCGCCGACGCATGTGCGGGTCTTCAAACACCGTCACGCTGCGCAACCCTTCCAAGCCCACCGCCTCGGCGATAAAGCGCACATTGGTGCTCTCAAAGGCCTCGCGCTGACTACGCCCGCGCAGGCCATCGGTGACAAACAAGGCAAAGACCCCGAAGCGCTGGTACAAGGCATTGCGCATGGCAGCGCTGGTGGTCTGCGGCAGAATCGCGGCGCTGACCAATGTCGAGCACAGGATGCCCAGGGAAATTTCCAGCACCCGCCACACTGCCGCCATGAAGGCGCCGTCGGGATGGGCCAGGGCCGGCAGGCCGACCATCGCGGCGGTGTAACCGGCAAGGACAAAACCGTAGGCGCGGAAGTTGCGATAACGGGCCGCACCGGCCGAGCAGATGCCGACCCAGATCGCCAGGCTGCCGAGGAACAATTCAGTGTTCTGGGCGAACAGCGCGATCAGCGCCACCATCACTGCCGAGCCGGTCAAGGTGCCGAGAAAGCGGTAGAAGCTCTTGGCAAACACCTGGCCGCTCTGCGGCTGCATGACGATGAATACAGTGATCATCGCTGTGCGCGGTTGCGGCAGCTCCAGGCGCATGGCCAGCCACAGGGTCAGAAACGCGGCGATCAGGACCTTGAAGATATAGACCCAGGTCACGCCGTCGCTGCGTGCCCAGTCAAAGAAACCACGGCGCCATTCAAGGGAGTACAGCCAGCGCAACGGAGCGGGCAACGAAGTCATGGGCTCTTCTTCAGTGATCAAAAACGGCCAAGGCCGCTGGGGTCTTGCTCGGGAGGATCTTGCCCTCAGGGGGTACATCACGACCGGCTTGCAGGCCGCCACCCAGGGCGGTCACCAGGTCCGCCTGGGCGGTCAGCCGCGCCGCCTGCACCTGCTGCTGGACCTGTTGCTGGCGAAATAACAGGCTCTGGGCATTCAGCACATTCAGGTAATCGGTGAGGCCGCGCTGGAACGCGATCAGGGCGATGTCGTAAGTCTTCTGAGCCGAGGCCACCGACTCGGCGGCAAACCCCTGCTGCTTGTCCATGGACTCGCGGCGGATCAACTGATCGGAAATGCCCTTGAGGGCGTTGACCAGGGTCTGGTTGTAGTTGGCCACGGCGAGGTCGTAGCCGGCCGCGGCCGCCCCCAGTTCCGCCCGCAGACGCCCGCCGTCGAAGATCGGCAGGCTGATGGCCGGGCCGACGTTGTAAGTGAGTTTCTTGCCGGTGAGGAACTCCAGGGCGCCGCCGCCTGTGGCCATGTAGCCCAGGCTGCCCACCAGGTCGACATTGGGGTAGAAGCCGGCGTGGGCCACATCGATGCCCCGGGCCTGGGCCGCCACTTGCCAGCGGCTGGCGACCACGTCCGGGCGTTGCCCCAGCAGTTCGGCGGGCAACACCGAGGGCAGTTTCAGGGCGGCGCCCAGGGCCAGGGTCGGTCGTTGCAACTGCGCGCCCTCCCCCGGGCCCTTGCCGGCCAAGGCCGCCAGTTGGTTGCGGGTCAGGGCGATTTCTTCGTCCAGGGCGTCCAGTTGGCGATGGGTTTCCGGCAACGGCGCCTGGGCCTGGCTGACCTCGAAGTGGGTGCCAATGCCGCCGTCCAGGCGACGCTGGGCCAGGTCGAGAATCTGCTGTTGCTGCTTGAGCGTCGCCAGCACGATATCGCGCTGGGCGAAGTGCAGGGACAACTGGATATAGGCGCGCACCAGGTTATTGGCCAACTCCAAGCGGGCCTGGCGGGCCTCGGCGGCGCTCATGTGGGCCAGGTCCACGGCACGCTCGCTGGCGTTGCTTTCCCGGCCCCACAGGTCCAGGGCGTAGCTGAAACCCAGGGCGGCGTTGTTGTCCCACGTGGTGCTGTTGGCCAAGTCGCCCGGGCCGTAGAACGGATCGGTGGGCCAGTTGTGGCGTTTGAGGCTGGCGTCGCCCTGGACCTGCAACGACTCGGCAGCTTCGGCCACTCCGGCCAGGGCCCGGGCCTGACGCACCCGGGCCGCGGCCATGGCCAGGCTCGGGCTGCCCTGCATGGCCAGGTCGACCCAACGATTGAGCTGGGGGTCGCCATAGGCTTGCCACCACTGGACGCTGGGCCAGTGGGCATCGCGCTCGGCGCTGTGGATCGCTTCGTCGGTGGCCAGGGTATTGGCAGGCAACAACTGGCCTTGTGGGGCAATACCTCCGGTTCCGATGCAGCCGCTGATTGCTAACGATAAAGCCCAAACACTGAGAGACTTCAGCTCTCTGCTGATGCGACGCGGCACTGCTGCGAATTCCTGAGATCGGGGGGAGGGTATTTCTCTCGTAGGAGCTGGCTGGCCGGCGCAGCGATACGCCTGCTACACCGCGTTGCGCGGATCGCCGGCAAGCCGGCCCCTACGGATCGGCGCAATTCTAGGGGGCGGCATGCACGGCGATAAGGTGGCATTCCTGTGAATCTTTATTACCGTTAACGCGATAATCCTTTGGTCGAAGCCCTATTCGCCTGTAAAAACAGAAACTTCGTGTCACAATTTGCCACCTCCCCTGAGAGCACTCCATGGACACCCTGCAAAACATGCGCGCCTTCAGTTGCGTCGCCGAAGCCGGCAGCTTCACCGCCGCCGCTGTGCAACTGGACACCACCACGGCCAACGTCTCGCGCGCGGTCTCCAACCTTGAGGCCCACCTGCAAACCCGTCTGCTCAACCGCACGACCCGGCGCATCGCCCTGACCGAAGCCGGCAAGCGCTACCTGCTGCGCTGCGAACAGATCCTGGCCTACGTCGAGGAGGCCGAAGCCGAGGCCAGCGACGCCCACGCCCGGCCCGCCGGCCAGTTGAAAGTCCACACCATGACCGGCATCGGCCAGCACTTCGTGATCGATGCCATCGCCCGCTACCGCAAGACCCACCCGGACGTGACC
This sequence comes from Pseudomonas morbosilactucae, assembly GCF_023241715.1. Taxonomy (GTDB): domain Bacteria; phylum Pseudomonadota; class Gammaproteobacteria; order Pseudomonadales; family Pseudomonadaceae; genus Aquipseudomonas; species Aquipseudomonas morbosilactucae. Next base: position 19,111 of record NZ_JALQCW010000080.1, on the reverse strand, counting down.
TTCGACCTGACCCTGGCCAACCGCGTGCCGGACCTGTTGGACGAGGGCTACGACGTGTCCATCGTGCTGGCCAGCGAACTGCCGGACTCGGGCTTTGTTTCCCAGCGCCTGGGCATCACCTACAGCATCGTCTGCGCCTCGCCGGCCTATGTGAAAGCCAACGGCTGCGCGCAAAAGCCCAGCGACCTGCTGAACCATGCCTGCCTGCGCCTGGTGAGCCCGGTGATCCCCCTGGAGAAGTGGCTGTTCGACGGCCCGGAAGGCCAGGAGATGGTGACCATCAACAGCTCACCGTTCCTGGTGAACTCGGCGGACGCGATGAAAACCGCGATCACCAGCGGCATGGGCGTCGGCGTATTGCCGGTGTACGCCGCCATCGAAGGGCTGCGTAACGGCACCCTGGTGCGGGTCATGCCCCAGTACCGCTCCCAGGAGCTGAACCTGTACGCCATCTACCCGTCGCGCCAGTACCTGGATGCCAAGATCAAGACCTGGGTCGAGTACCTGCGCGGCTCCCTGCCGGAAATCCTCGCTGCTCACCAGGCTGAACTGACAGCCTACGAACTGAGCGGCAGCCTGGCCGGCGCCCGCCTGGCCCATTGAGCCGATGGCGCCCGGCGGGCGCTATAAAAACCCGGTGGAGAATGTTAGCTTGCTTGGCATTCTTCCCGCCTGACGAGCTCTTCCCGCGATGAAAAAGACCGTACTTGCCTTCAGCCGTGTCACGCCCGAAATGATCGAACGCCTGCAACAGGACTTCGAGGTCATCGTGCCCAATCCCAAGCAAGGCGACATCAACGCACAGTTCAATGAAGCCCTGCCCCAGGCCCACGGGCTGATCGGCGTGGGTCGCAAGCTCGGTCGCGCCCAGCTGGAAAACGCCGCCAAGCTGGAAGTGGTGTCCAGTGTCTCGGTGGGCTACGACAACTACGACGTGGCCTACTTCAACGAACGCGGGATCATGCTCACCAACACCCCGGACGTGCTCACCGAAAGCACCGCCGACCTGGCCTTCGCCCTGATCATGAGCAGCGCCCGTCGGGTCGCCGAACTGGATGCCTGGACCAAGGCCGGCCAGTGGCAAGCCAGTGTCGGCGCGCCATTGTTCGGCAGCGATGTGCATGGCAAGACCCTGGGCATCGTCGGCATGGGCAACATCGGCGCGGCCGTGGCCCGGCGTGGTCGCCTGGGCTTCAATATGCCGATCCTCTACAGCGGCAACAGCCGCAAGACCGATCTGGAGCAGGAACTGGGGGCGCAGTTCCGCAGCCTCGATCAACTGCTGGCGGAAGCGGATTTTGTCTGCCTTGTGGTGCCGTTGAGTGAGAAGACCAAGCACCTGATCAGCCACCGTGAACTGGCCTTGATGAAGCCCAGCGCGATCCTGGTGAACATTTCCCGCGGCCCGGTGGTGGATGAGCCGGCACTGATCGATGCCCTGCAGAACAACCGGATCCGCGGCGCCGGCCTGGACGTGTACGAGAAAGAGCCCCTGGCCGAGTCGCCGTTGTTCCAGTTGAAGAACGCCGTGACCCTGCCGCACATCGGCTCTGCCACCCACGAAACCCGCGAAGCCATGGCCAATCGTGCCCTGGCCAACCTGCGCAGCGCCCTGCTGGGCGAGCGCCCGCAAGACCTGGTCAACCCGCAAGTCTGGAAGGGTTAAACCCGGCGCAGTGCCGGCGATGGCGCCGGCGATGGCGTTCGCGGGAACCTCATCACCGGCAGGCCGGCCCCTAGGATAGGGCGGGCTTGGGCGTCGTCACCAGCGGCGACTTGGGTTTGCGAAACACCAGCACGTTGCCCAGCATCACCAGGACCAGCCCGGCCAGGGCCGGCGCGGTCCATTGGTAGCCTTCGACAAACGCCGAGACGTTCAGCGCCACCACCGGGAACAGCACGGTGCAATAGGCGGCGCGCTCCGGGCCCATGCGCCCGACCAGGGTCAGGTAGGCGGTAAAGCCGATCACCGACCCCGGAATCACCAGGTACAGCAACGAGCCGACGTAACGGGTGTTCCATTCCATCTCAAAGGGAATGCCCTGGAACAGGCAATACACCGACAGCATCACCGCCCCGTACGCCATGCCCCAGGCATTGGTGGTCAACGGCTTGAGCCCGACTTTCTGCTGCAGGCTCGACAGCATGTTGCCCGCCGAGAAACACAGGGTGCCCAACAGCGCCAGGCCCAGGCCAAGCAAAGTCTGCGGGCTGGCGCGGTGGCTCACCAGCTCGGGCCAGAACAGCAGCCCCAGGCCGAACAGGCCCAAGGCGCCGCCCATCAGCACGTTGCGCGCGATCCGCTGGCCGAAGAACACCCGCGCATTCAGGGCGTTCCACAGGGTGGCCGTGGAGAACACCACCGCCACCAGGCCACTGGGAATCCATTGGCTGGCGTGCAGGAAACACATGAAGTTGATGCAGAACAGGCAGAGGCCCTGGGCCAGGCAGATCAGGTGCCCGCGGCGGTTCATCACCTGCAGCTTGCGGCTGAGCAGCAACATGACGAATAGCACCAGGGCCGCCAGGCCGAAGCGATAGACGATGGACACCGGAATGGCCACCACCCCCAACTGCAGTTTCAGGGCAATCCAGGTGGTGCCCCAGATCAGGACGGTGAGCAGATAAAGCGAGAGGTTCATGGCGCGACTCCTGTGCAAGGCTCACAGTCTCAGCCCGGGCAGGGGCAACGCGCTTGCGTAAACTTGCGCTTTTGTCGCTTGCCGGGCTGGCAGCCGGGCATTCAGGGAGTAGGATGCCAACGTTGGAGAAACGAACATGCCCGCACTGGATACCCTGCAAGTCTTTCAAGCCCTGAACCGCTCGCCCAATGCTCGCCTGGAGCACAGCGCCGAGCTCGGTGACGGCTTGTCTGCAGCCTTGTGGAGCAACCACCACGACGCCCAGGAATACGAAGCGCCGAGCCATCACACCCTGTCCTGCTACATCGCCGGTGGCACCGAAACCTTTCGCCGTGACCAACCCGGCACCAAGGGCGCCCCGGACAAACTCTGCATCCTGCCGGCCGAACACCAGTCCGCCTGGGTGATCAACGGGCGTATCCGCCTGGCCCATCTGTACTTCAGCCCGGAGCAGTTCGCCCTCGGTTGCGTGGGCCTGCTGGACCGCGAACCACGGGAAATGCAGCTGCGCGAAAGCACCTTCTTGGATGACCCGCAACAAGCCCGGCGCTTTCGCCAGCTGATCCAGCTCAACTGGGACGAGCCTGCAGAACGTGTGCTGACCAGCAGCCTGGCCCACGAGATGCTCAGCCACGCGCTGTTGCACCAAGTGGGGCTGCGTCAGGGCTTGCGGCTCAAGGGCGGCTTGGCCGCGCACCAGCGGCGGCAGTTGGTGGAGTTCATCGACAGCCAGTTGGCCGAGCCCATCAGCCTCGGGCAATTGGCGGGGTTGTGTGCGTTATCGGAATACCACTTTGCACGGATGTTTCGCGCCAGCTTTGGCCTGCCGCCCCATCAATACGTGCTGGCCCGACGCCTGGCCCAGGCCCGGCACCTGCTGCGCCACACCCGCCTACCGCTGGGCGAAATCGCCCTGGCCTGTGGCTTCGCCAGCGCCAGCCACTTCACCCATCGCTTCCGCCAGGCCGTGGGCGGCACCCCAGGCGATTATCGCCAGGCGTTTTTACGCTGAGGCCCGAGACCTTGGCGCCCATCTTGAGATCGCCATCGCTGGCAAGCCAGCTCCTACAAAGAAGCAAGGTGCACGTCCTGTAGGAGCCGGCTTGCCGGCGATGGGGCCGATGCCTTGGCGCCCATCTTGAGATCGCCATCGCTGGCAAGCCAGCACCTACAAAAAGCGAGGCGCACATCCTGTAGGAGCCGGCTTGCCGGCGATGGGGCCGATGCCTTGGCGCAGGCCGTCAGAATTCCAGGGTGCTGGAGAGGGAGAACTGCCGGGCATCGCCCACGGAGACGAAGTAGGTGCTCGCCGCCGAGGTGTAGTAGGTCTTGTCGAACAGGTTCTTCACGTTGAGCTGGAATTTGACCTTCTGCCCTTCCAGCTGAGTGTCGTAGGTGGCAAAGGCATCGGCCACGGTGTAGGCCGGCAGGTCGAAGCTGTTGGGCGCGTCACCAGCGCGTTCGCCAACGCGACGGGCACCGGCACCGACTCGCAGGCGATCACCGCCGATCAGGCTGCCAAAGTCATACACCGCCGACAGCGACGCGGTGTTCTTGGCCACGTTCTGCAGGCGCTTGCCTTTGTACTCGGTGTCCTGGGTAACTTCGGCGTCGGTGTAGGCATAGCTGCCGATCAGGCTCCACTGGTCACTGAGCTGACCGCTGACGTCCAGCTCCAGGCCGCGGGAGCGCACTTCACCAGCCACGCTGGTCACGGTCTCCCCGGCGGTGGCAGTGGACACCAGTACATTGCGCTTGGTGATATCGAACACCGCCGCGCTGGCAGTGACCCGGCCCGGCATATCGAGCTTGGCCCCCAACTCCCAGGACTTGCCCTCTTCCGGCTTGATGCCGCCGTCCAGTACCACGGTACCGCCGGCCAACTGGGCAATGCTGGAGTTGGGTTTGAACGATTCGGTGTAGCTGCCGTAGAACGACAACTGGTCGGTGTAGCGATACACCAGGCCCGCGCGGGGGATGAACTTCTGCCCGTTGGTGTCGGTGTTGACGTGGAATGGACGGCCCTTGCCCGCGTACTGGTCGTACTCCTGGAAGCGCCCGCCGCCCACCAGGATCCACTGGTCGGTGAGGTGGATGGAGTCCTGGAAGAACACCGAGTCACTGCGCAACAGGTCGGTCTGGGCACTGTCGGTGGCACTGACGGTGCTGCCCGCCACTTCCTGACCGTACACCGGGTTGAGGTAGCTGAAGGTGGTCTGGCTGTTCTGCCGGATCAGGTCTGCGCGGTAGATCTTGCGGTACTCATCGTCCAGGCCGAATACCAGGTCGTGACGCATGCCGGCCAGCTCGACCTGGCCTTCCAGGCTCGCGGTGGCAAACCGGTCGGTGGTGATGGCGTCTTGGGTGCCGTCCATCTTGCGCGTCAAGGTGCCGTTGGCTGAATTCACCGCGGTCACCCGCACCTGGCTGGCGTCGTAGGTTTCACGGTTCCAGCTGTAGCCGAAGTGGGCCTTCCAGTTGTCGTTGAGTTGGTGGTCGGCTTCAAAGCGGTACAGGTCCGAACGCCCTTCCATGTTGTTGAACGGCTCGTCCAGGCGCCGGTCGGCAGGGATATCCAACGCATGCTTGGTCTTGGGATCAAATACCGTGCCCCGGTCGAACGGGGTGAGGAATTCCCGGTGTTCATAGGCGAACAGCAGCTTGGTGTCCTCGCCGAACCAGGCCAGGGAAGGCGCGATCAGGGTTTCCCGGTGGGTGCCGAAATTGCGCCAGTAATCCTCGTCTTCATGGTCGAGGATCATGCGGTACGCCAGCCCGGAATCGCCCAGCGCGCCGGTGCTGTCCAGGCCGCCACCGCTGCCGTTCTTGCCGGAACCATAGGTCGAGCCGCGCAGGGTCACGGCGTTGTACTGCTCCAGTTGCGGCTTCTTGCTGACGATATTGACCACGCCGCCCGGGTCCTGGATGCCATACAACAGAGACGCCGGGCCCTTGAGCACTTCCACCCGCTCTGCCGTGGCGTTCAGCGCGCGGCCTTGCATCACCGGCATGCCGTCGCGCATCACCGAGCCGTTACGGTTGTCGCCAAAGCCACGGATCATCACCGCGTCCTGGGTGCCGCCCAGGGTGTTGGTCTGGGTGATGCCGCTGATGTTGTTCAGGGCATCGTCCAGGTTGCGTGGGGTCTGGTCGCGCAGAACCTGGGCCGGGACCACGTTGATGGTCTGGGGGATTTCCTGGATCAAGCCCTGGGAGCGCGCCACCGAGCTGCTGGCCGGCGGCTGGTAGCTGGTGCTTTCGGCGGCGACCGTGGAGGTGATGTTGGTCGCCCCCAGGTTCAACGCGCCCTCGGTGGGCACAGGCTCCAGGGCCAGGGTGCGGGCATCGGTACGGCGGAAGGTCAGGCCGGAGTTGCTCAACAAACGCTGCAGGGCCTGTTCCGCACTCAACTGGCCGCTGATCGCCGGGGCCTTGAGGCCATAAGGCGCTTCATCGGTGTAGACCACGCTCAGGCCGGTGACCCGGCTGAAATCGCTCAGGGCCTGGGGCAAGGGTTTGGCAGCCATGGCGAAGCTGAACAAGGGGCTTTGCTGGGTGCTGCCAGGGTCCGCCGCCAAGGCCACGCTCAAGGGCAACAACGCCCACCCTGAAACCGCCAGCACCGAAACGCCAACCCACCCTTTTACCGCACTGCCTGCCACCGATTTTGCCCTGGACTTCATGCTTGAGACTCGTGTGTAGAAACGTCATGGATGCGAATGAATCGCACTTTCAAGCACTACACGGATCGGCGACGGATTTACCTCACCTTTTTTTGAAAATAATTTTCCACGCCCTCCCCGCACCGGTGTTTGCAGGCCGGGGTTGTCGTCCATCCCTGGCGTCAGCGCAGGATGATCAGGCGATTGAGCACGCTGTGCTGCTCAAACCCTAGGACCCCACGCAAGGAACCCAGGACCGCCAACGGGTCGCGACTGGGGAAACTGCCGCTGACGGTGCGAGCCGCCAATTGCTCGTTGAGCACCAGGATCCGCCCCGGGTAGTAGCGCTGCAGGTCCTGGATGACATCGGCCAGCGGCGCCCGGTAGTAGTTCAGCCAGCCCTGGCGCCAGGCCAGTTGCGCCTCACTGTCCACCGGATGCAGGGGCTGGGCATTGCCCTGGGCATAGGCGACTTGCTGGCCGGCGCTGAGAATCTGTTGCTCGGCACCCTGGCGGGGCGTCACCCCGACCCGGCCCGACAGCACGGTGACCTGGGCCCCGGACGGCTGCAGGCGAACTTCGAACTGAGTCCCCAGGACCCGCGCTTCGCCCTGCTCCGCCATCACCACAAAGGGTTGGCCCGTGTGGGTGACCTGGAAGAACGCCGCCCCTCGGCGCAGCTGGACATGCCGCTCGCCGTGACTGAAATCCACGGCGATGGCGCTGTCGGCGTCCAGGGTCACTTCGGACTGGTCTGCCAGCACCAGCGTGCGCACCTGCCCCGGCGCCGAGACGTAGTCGGCCCCCAGGTCATCGACCCAGCGCGCCGGCTGCCAGCCCGCCGCCACCCCGATCATCAGCACCAGGCAGGCGGCCATCGCCAGTGCCGCCGACCAGCGCCGCCGCGTCTGTCGTGGCGAACGGTCCATGGCCCGCAGGTAGCCTTGCAGGGCGAAGGCGTCTTCATCGGCCAGGGTACGCGCCGGCCCTTCGCTCAACTCCCACAGCACCTGGGCCTGGGCATAGGCTTCGACATGGGCCGGATCGGCCTGCAGCCAGTGGCTGAAGGTGGCCTGGTCACCGCTGCTGGGCTGGTCGTGCAACAGGCTCAGCCAGGCCAGCGCGGCCTGTTCCTGGGCGGGCGTCGGGGTGACGCGGGCAGTGTGGTTCACGGGGCTTTCCCTGGCGGACGGGGGCTTGAGGGCTCTCTCAGGCTGGCCTTACAGGCCTCAAGGGCGCGCATCATATGTTTTTCCACGGCACTTTGGGACAGGCCCATTGCGCGGGCGATCTCGGCATATTTGCGGCCGTGAATGCGGTTCAGCAGGAAAATCTGTCGGGTGCGCTCCGGCAGGCTGCGCAGGGCCGCCTCGACATGGCGCAAGTCATTGCCGGCCTCCAGCGCGGCCTGCGGCTCGACGCTCTGGTTGTCTTGCTGCTCCGGCAACCAGCCTTCACTGACCCGCACCCGCGCCCCTTCGCTGCGCAAATGGTCGATGGCGATGTTGCCGGCACAACGCAGCAGGTAGGTGCTGAGTTCTTCCACCTGCACCAGGGGCCGACGCCAGAAACGCAAGAACAAGTCCTGCACCAGATCGGCCGCCGTGGCCCGGCAGCCGACGCGACGACTGACCAGGGCCTCCATCTGCGAACGCTGGGACAGGAACACCTGCAGGAAATGCGCGCGGCTGCCCGAAGCCTCGGGACGCTCCAGCTCGGGGTGTTCAGGCGGGGTGGTGAGCATCATCGGCGGACTCGATCAGTGCAACGCAAGGGCAGCGACCGGGCTGGCCAGCAGGCCAAGGCCCGCCATCAGCAACGCCAAGCGCGGACGATAAGGCAGCAACAACACCAGTAACAGGCCACTGAGCATCAGCACCGCGCACCACTGCACCAGGCCCAGCCCCCAACCAGCGGCGTCCACCGCCGCGGCCAACGACAAGCTCAGCAGCGCCCAGCCGCCCAGACGCAGCCCCTGCCGCCGGCGCGCCGAGGCCTTGTGCCCGAGCACATCGGCGTGATGCCGGTCCATGGCCAGGCATAACCCGGTAAACCCCGCGTAGCACAACAACAGAGCCAGCAACATTCAGTTCACCTCGCTTTCAAGGGGCATGGGTCGAGCGCGGGCGGCGCGGGGTCGCGCCTCGGCCTGGAGCGAGCCACGACGGTGCATTTTCAGCGCAGCCCAGGCCAGGAACAGGCCCGTGCCCAGGCAGGCCAGGTCAAAGCCCAGGCGAACCCCGTCCATCGGCCCGCCCAAGACCCAGCCCAGGTCCGGCGCAGTCAGCACGTCCAGCAGCGGCAGACCGGCGAACAGCAATGCCGCCAGTCCCAATTGCTCGATCCAGGCCCTGGGGCCGCGACGCAGCGCGGCATGCAGCAGGCTCAGGCCCCAGACACTGAAGAAGCCGGTCACTTCCCAACCAGCACGCTCGGCCAGCCCTGCGGGCAGCAGGCGATTGGCCCAGAAATACGCCGCCACGGCCACCACCAAGCCGGCCATGCTGGCGATGTTCAACACTTCCACCAATCGCAGCTCGAAGGGCTGCACCCCGCTCTTGGCGTGCTTGAGCTGGCGCTTGCCGAGCCAGATCACCAGCCCGGTGCCGATCATCGCGGTGCTCGCCAGCCCACAGATAAAGTACAGCCAGCGCAGCACCGGCCCGGAAAAATGACCCATGTGCAGGCCGTAGAAACTGCCACCGATGGCCAGGGGCAAGGATTGTCCGGCGCTGACCTTGAGCATCTGCCCGGTCACACCGTTGAACGACACCACACTGCCGAAATCATGCACCACGCGATCAGCGCCACTGCGGAACACATTCACCGAAGCATTGAGATCCCCCGGGTTATTCACCGCGATCCGTTCCGCCCGGCCGCCCGGCCACTGTTGCAGCGCCTGATCGAGCAACGGGGCCAGCGCCACCAGGGTCCCCGGCTGCCCGGCCGCCTTGGGGTTGTTGGTGGCCGGCAGCAGCTCGTTGAAGAAGCTTCGGGGGTTGTTGTCGTAGGCCACCAGGATGCTGGCCGGCATGACCATGGTCATGAAGATCACCAGGCTGCTGTAGGTGATCATCAGGTGGAACGGCAATACCAGCACGCCCACCGCGTTATGCCCGTCGAGCCAGGTGCGCTGGCCCTTGCGGGGTCGGAAGGTGAAGAAGTCCTTGAAGATTTTCTTGTGGGTGATGATGCCGCTGATCAACGCCACGAACATCACCATGGCCGCTGCCGTGGACAGCCAGCGGCCCCAGGGATAGGGCATCTGCAACTGAAAATGAAAGCGGTAGAAAAACTCGCCGCCGCGGGTCTCACGCGCCTGCAGGGCCGCACCGCTGGCCGGGTCCAGCAGTTGCTCTTCGAAGGCCCCGCGCTGACCGACCTTGGCCGCGTCCTGCCAGCTCACCGATAACGCCGGCTGGCGTTCATTGGGCAGGTTGATAAACCAGCGGGCCGCGTTGGGCGCTCGCTGCTGCAGATAGGCCTGGGCCACCACCAGGTTGGCCTGGGCATCGAGGTCCCGGGCCGGTACTTCCGGCTGCATCCAGTGACTGATCTCATCCTTGAAGTAAGCCAGGCTGCCGGTGAGAAAAATCGCCAGCAGCAACCAGCCGAAGATCAGCCCGCTCCAAGTGTGCAGCCAGGCCATGGATTGGCGAAAACCCTCTTTCATCAGGCCGCGCCCCAATACGCCAGGCCGCTGATCGCCGCCAGGATCAGGCTTGCCAACAGCACGCCGCCCCAGGCCTGCCAGGCGCTGCGGCAGGCAAAACAGCCGATCACCGCCAGCAGGTAGAACAGGAACGAGCTCATCATCCCGATGACCACCGCATCGGGCCGGGACACCGGCAGCAGCAAGGTCAGGCACACGCTGCTCAGGGCCGCCAGCACGTAGCCGCCCAGCACTGCTGCGAGCACCCGCGAGGTCACCGCCAAGCGATAGGAAACAGGCGTACCGACAGCCTTGCTTTTCATGGTTCGACCTTGACGCGAAAGAGGACGCCCGGCACGGAGCGGCAGGCGACAGGAACAGGGCGACGATATTAATGATAAATATTCTCATACGCAAAAAAGCCTGATGTTAATGCCCAGCCTTCCGTCGGTCCGCGCTGATTGCCGAATGCCATGCCGCTCCCTACAATGCGAACAATTCTTGTTCTCTTAAGCATCTGCATGCTGCCGGAGCGTCTCGCTTGTCCCATTCCCTGACCGTCGAAACCCTCTACAGCGCCCATCACGGCTGGTTGAACAGCTGGCTGCGGCGCAAGCTCGGCTGCCCTGACAGCGCTGCCGACCTGGCCCAGGACACCTTTATGCGGGTGCTGACGGCCCGGGAAACGCCCACCCTCATCGAGCCGCGGGCCTTTCTCACCACCATCGCCAAACGGGTGCTGAGCAACCATTACCGACGCCAGGACCTGGAGCGCGCCTACCTGGAAGCCCTGGCGCAGATGCCGGAGCAAAGCGCGCCGTCCGAAGAAGAACGGGCCATCATCCTGCAAACCCTGATGGAGCTGGACCAGTTGCTCGACGGCCTGCCCCGCCTGGTCAAACGCGCCTTTCTGCTGGCCCAGGTCGATGGCTTGAGCTACGGGGAAATCGCCAAGGAACTGGGCATCTCCATTGCCACCGTCAAACGCCACCTGAACAAGGCAGCCCTGCGCTGCTACTTCGCCCTGTGAACCCTTCACTCAACCCCGGCCCCGGCGGCCCCGCGGACTTTTCCACCCAGGTCGCCGAGCAAGCCGTGCACTGGCTGGTGGAAATGCAGGGCGGCCCGCTCAACCCGAGCCAGCAACGGGCGTGGCAGCAGTGGCACGACGCCCACAGCGAACACCAGCGGGCCTGGCAGCATATTCAGCGGGTCAATCAACGGCTGCGCGGCTTGTCTTCGCCTTTGGCCCACAGCGCCTTGAACGCGCCCACCTCCAGCAGCCGACGCCAGGCGCTGAAGCTGTTGCTGCTACTGGGCGCCGGCTCCGCGGTCACCTGGGGGATGCGCGAACAAAACCTGTTGCCGCCGCTGCTGGCGGATTACCGCAGCCCCGTGGGACAACGCCGCGACCTGCGCCTGGACGACGGCAGCCGCTTGCAACTCAACACCCGCAGCGCAGTGGATGTGCACTTCGACGGCCATCAACGACTGATCCGCCTGCTGGAGGGCGAAATCCTCCTGACCACCGCCCTGGAACGCCGGCCACTGCTGGTGCAAAGCGCGGAAGGCCTGCTGCGGCCCCAGGGCGCACGCCTGAACCTGCGGCAGTTCAACCAACGCAGCGAGCTGGCGGTGTTCGAGGGCAGCGTGAGTGTGAACCCGAACGCGTACAACGGCGCCGCGCTGACGGTGCAGGCCGGGCAGCAGTTGAGTTTCAACGCCAACGCCTGGGGCACCCCACGACCGCTGGACGCCGGCAGCGGTGCCTGGAGCGACGGCATGCTGGTCGCCGCCCATATGCGCCTGGCGGACTTTCTCCAGGAGCTGGGGCGTTACCGTCGCGGCCAACTCAATTGCGACGCCCGGGTCGCCGACCTGCTGATCTCCGGCAGTTACCCCCTGGATGACAGCGAGCGCATTCTCGACCTGCTGGAGATCAGCCTGCCGGTGAAGGTGCAACGCTTCACCCGTTATTGGGTCACGGTGCAAGCCCGCGCCTGACGGCGTTTTTTTCCAGCAAACATTATTTTTCAGCCGACGTGAGCCGTTTTCCAGCCCTCGCGTGACAGAGAAGGAAAGCCACCTTGAATCCTCCTTCTCAGGACCACCCTGCATGCACCAGCAACCGACTCGCCTCACGCCCCTTGCCCGTACCCTGCGCCACCTGCTGCTGGGTGCCAGCCTGAGTGTCGCCAGCCTGCCTTACTCACTGGCCGCCGACACCGCGCAACAGAGCTACCACATCGCCCCCACGGCCCTGGAAAATGCCCTAAACCAATTTGGCCGGGAGGCCGGGGTGCTGATTTCCTTTGGCTCGCAGGTCACCCAAGGCCTGCAAAGCCAGGGCCTGGAAGGACACTACAGCGCAGAAGAAGGTTTGAATGCCCTGCTCAAGGGCACCGGCTTGCAAGCCCGGGCCGAGGGCGACAAGGCTTTCAGCCTGCAACCGGCCAGCACCGACAGCGCCCCGGCGGCGCTGGAATTGGGGGCTTCCAGCGTGGTCGGCGACTGGCTTGGGGATGCAGCCCAGACCAACGTCTTCGAGCACCCCGGTGCCCGGGACGTGATCCGCCGTGAAGAATTCGAACGCCAGGGCGCCACCCAGGCCCGGGACGTGCTCAACCGCATCCCCGGGGTCAATGCGCCGGAGAACAACGGCACCGGCAGCCACGACATGGCGCTGAACTTCGGCATCCGCGGGCTCAACCCGCGCCTGGCCTCGCGCTCCACGGTGCTGATGGACGGCATTCCGGTGCCCTTCGCCCCTTACGGCCAGCCGCAGCTGTCATTCGCGCCCATCAGCATGGGCAACATGGACGCCGTGGACGTGGTGCGCGGCGGCGGCGCGGTGCGTTATGGCCCGCAGAACGTCGGCGGCATCGTCAACTTCGTGACCCGGGCGATCCCAGATGAACCGACGGTCAAGGGCGGCCTACAGACCGAAACCAGCCCCTCGTCCAGCCATGACGGCTTCAAGACCACAGGCAACCTGCTGGCCGGCGGCACCGCCGACAACGGTCTGGGCGGCGCCCTGCTGTACTCCGGCACCCGCGGTGGCGACTGGCGCGAACACAGCGACACGCAGATCGACGACCTGATTCTCAAGGGCAACTACCAGCTCGACGACGCCAACAGCTTTAACGCCATGGCCCAGTACTACGAGGGCGAGGCCGACATGCCCGGCGGCCTGAGCACGGCGGCGTACAAGGCCGACCCATATCAATCGACCCGGCCGTTCGACAAGTTCTGGGGCCGCCGCACGATGTTCAATGTCGGCTACCGCTATCAGGAGGATCGCCGGGAGTTCACGGTCAATAGCTTCTTCACCAAGACCCTGCGCAGCGGCTACCTGGACCAGCGCACCGTTATCTCCCTGTCACCGCGCGAATACTGGGTGCGCGGCCTGGAAAGCCGCTTCGCCCAAGGCTTCGACCTCGGCCAGACCAGCCACGAACTGGGCCTGGGCTACCGCTACATCAACGAAGCCGGCCACGAGCAGCGTTTCATCACCCCGATGGCCGCCCAGCAGTTGCCCTCCACCGCCGACACCCGGGACCGCAACACCCGGGGCAGCACCGAAGCCCATGCGATTTTCCTCGACGACCGCATCGACATCGGCCAATGGACCATCACCCCCGGCATTCGCTACGAGATGATCGAATCGGAGCAGACCGACAAGCGCCTCAATGCCCAGTACAAAGGCGACTACAACACCGCCTTGCCAGCGTTGAACGTGCTGTATCACCTCAACGACAGCTGGAACCTGTACGCCAACACCGAAGGCTCGTTCGGCAGCGTGCAATACAGCCAGATGCGCAACCGCGTCGACAAGGGGGAGATCAAGCCGGAAAAAGCCCGCACCTGGGAATTGGGGACCCGCTATGAGCAAGGCGGCCTGCGCGCCGAGATCGGGGCCTTCCTGATCAATTTCGACAATCAGTATGAAAGCAACCAGACCAACGACACGGTGATCGCCCGCGGTGAAACCCGCCATCAGGGCATCGAGAGCAGCATCAACTACGCCCTCGATGGCCTGAGCCCGGCCCTGGCCGGCTTCGATGTGTATGCGACCTACGCCTATGTCGACGCCACGATCCGCGAAGACGGGCCGAACAAGGGCAATCGCGTGCCGTTTTCATCCCGGCATAAAGGCACCCTGGGCCTGGGTTACACCGAAGGTCCGTGGAAGCTCAACCTCGACAGCAGCTACCAAAGCAGCCAGTTCGCCGACAACGCCAATACCTCGACGGAAAACGAACTGGGCAATGTCGGCAACATCCCGGGCTACATGCTGTTCAGCAGCCGTGCGGCGTACGACTTCGGCCCGCAGCTGTCTGACCTGAACGTGGCGGTAGGGGTAAAAAACATCCTCAACCACCAGTACTTCACCCGCTCCTTCGACGACAACAACCGGGGCAAATACGTGGGCGAGCCGCGCACCCTGTACGTGCAAACCTCGGTGGCGTTCTAAGCCCCCATAGGGGGTTGGCTTGGGGGCGACGCGCTGAAAACGATCGCGCCCTCAAGCCAGCAGCGATAAGCCAGTACCGATAAAAAGCCACACAAACAAAACGGGCCTGCATATGCAGGCCCGTTGTCGTTGGGGAAGGGAATCAGGCGTCAGCTGTTGAGTGCGGCCTGTTCGTTTTCGAGGAATTCTTCTTCCAGCAGAGCGTCTGCTTCAGTGCCGTCACTGCTGGGCACCGCAGCGGCACGTTTGCCACGCAGCTTGCCGAACATGTGTTCCAAAGCGCTTTCCAGTTTGACGGTGGCGCCATCGATAGCCTGTTCCAGGGTATCGGCTTTGTGGGTGACAGAAACCGGCTGATGGCCCTTTGGCCGAGCCTCAAGTTGGCAACGCATATCATCCGGACCTGACTTGCCGCCGTTCTCGTCCCGCAGGTGGACCACCACCCGGGTCAGGTCTTCTTCATAACGTTCGAGCGTGCTTTCAATGGTGCTACGGACCCACTCCTCCAGCCGGATGCTGCTTTGAATATGGTTATCGCTATGGACTTGGATTTGCATAGTTCTTCCCTTATTTCAGCTAGCTCGCAACAAGGCCGCGGTAGCACTTTGGGGTGCTGATTTTGCGACCTCTTGGTTACACAATTGGGCAGGACGAAGAACAATTCAACCCCTAAAAAAAGATAAATATTCATTCGCAAATAAAGCCGGACAACGGCCAAAAGCGCTGTTAATGTCGGGAGTCGACTCGCCTCGCGTCCTCTTCGACTCCTCGACGATCAGCCCTCGACCAAGGGGTGCAGACCGCGAAAAATTTCCGCCTCTTCCACCAGCCAGTCATGCACCGCGCGCACCTGCGGATGGCTTAGCGCGCCCGGCGCGTACAGCAGCACATAGCGCTTGTGATTGGGCACCGCCAGGCCGAAAGGCACGATCAAGGTGCCGCGCTCCAGCTCGTCGTTGAGCAGGGTGCGACGGGCAATTGCCACGCCCATACCGGCGATCGCCGCCTCGATGGTCAGGTGGTTGCGGTTGAAGGTGTGGCCCCGCCGCACATCCGCCCCTTCGAAACCGATGGCGTTCAGGTAGAACTCCCACTCTGCGTACTCATAGCTGCCACGCCAGGCCGTGATGTCGTGGAGCAAGGGAAAGTGCGAAAGGTCCGCCGGGCCATGCAAGGGCGGCCGGCCACGCAACAGGCTCGGCGCGCACACCGGAAAAATCTGCTCGTCCAGCAAGGCGGTGGATGACAACCCGGGGTAACTGCCGTCGTTGAGGTCGATGGCCAAGTCAAAGTCGCCCTCGTGCAGGGCCAGGCTGCTGTCTTCGGCCACCAAGCGCAGTTGAATGTCCGGAAAACGCTGCTGCAGGCGGGGCAAGCGCGGGGTCAGCCACTTGCCGAGAAAGGACGGAATGGAACGCAGGCGCAGGGTCCCGCTGATCATCCCCGCGTCCAGGCGGCGCAGTTCCGCGTCAATGCTGCCGTAGGCCTCGTTCACCGTCAGCGTCAGGCGCTGGCCTTCGGCACTCAGTTCCACCCCCCGGGCACGCCGGTGAAACAGACGAAACCCCAGGCGCTCCTCCAGTTGGCGGATCTGCTGGCTCACGGCCCCGGGGGTGATGTGCAATTCCTCCGCACAACGGGTGAAGGACAGGTGCCGCGCGGCACAGGAAAACACATGCAACCAGACGTAGGTCTGGGCATGAAGCTGACGACTCATCGTTTAGTCCTGCTAAAGGCTGTCTTAGGAAGTTTCGTTGGTCAGTGCCGATTGAGGCGGGCAGTATCGCCGACATTGCGCTTAGCCGACAAAAAATGGCAGCGATTCCTCTTCCGTTTTTCGCAGGCTTTAGCATGGCTATCAGTGTTTTCGATCTCTTCAAAGTTGGCATCGGCCCGTCCAGCTCCCACACCGTGGGCCCGATGCGCGCCGCCGCGACCTTCGTCCAGGGCCTGTTCGAGCAGGGTCTGCACGATCAAGTGCAGCGGGTAGAAGTGCGCCTCTACGGTTCGCTGTCCGCCACCGGCGTCGGCCACGCCACCGACCGCGCCTGCCTGCTCGGCCTGATGGGCGAGTGGCCTGACAGCATCGACCCCAACAGCATCGGCCCGCGTATCCAGCAACTGCAGGACAGCGGCCAACTGTCCCTCGGCGGCCGCTCGACCATCGCCTTCGACTGGCAGCAGGACTTGCTGCTGCTGGATGAAAGCCTGCCTTACCATCCCAACGCCATGACCCTGCGCGCCTTTGCGAGCCACGGGCTGTTATGGGAGCAGACCTACTACTCGGTGGGTGGCGGCTTTATCGTCGAAGCCGGGGAAGTCGAGGGCGGCAGCGCTTCGACGACGGATGTCGCATTGCCCTACGACTTCAACAGCGCCGCTGAACTGCTGGCCCTGTGCAAAACCCACAAGCTGCGGATCTCCGAACTGATGATGGCCAACGAACGGGCCTGGCGCAGCGATGCCGAGATTCGCAGCGGCCTGCTGCACATCTGGTCGGTGATGCGTGATTGCGTGGAGCAAGGCCTGCTTCATGAGGGTGTATTGCCCGGCGGCCTGAATGTGCCGCGCCGCGCCGCCAAGCTGCACCGCAGCCTGCAAGAGCTGGGCAAGCCCAATGTCATCAGCTCGACGTTGTCGGCCATGGAATGGGTCAACCTGTTCGCCCTGGCGGTGAATGAAGAAAACGCCGCCGGCGGACGCATGGTCACCGCCCCCACCAATGGCGCGGCGGGGATCATTCCGGCGGTGTTGCACTACTACATGAAGTTCAACCCGGAAGCCTGTGACGACGACGTCGTGGCGTTTTTCCTCGGCGCCGCTGCGGTGGGCATCCTGTGCAAGAAAAACGCCTCGATCTCCGGCGCCGAAGTCGGCTGCCAGGGCGAAGTGGGTTCGGCTTGCGCCATGGCAGCCGCCGGCCTGGCCGAGGTGCTGGGAGCCACCCCGGAACAACTGGAAAACGCCGCCGAAATCGGCCTGGAACACAACCTCGGCCTGACCTGCGACCCGGTCGGCGGCCTGGTCCAGGTGCCGTGCATCGAACGCAACGCCATCGCCGCGGTAAAGGCGATCAACGCCACGCAAATGGCCCTGCGCGGTGACGGCCAACACTTTATTTCCCTGGACCGGGTGATCCGCACCATGCGCGACACCGGCGCCGACATGCACGACAAATACAAAGAAACTTCACGGGGCGGCCTGGCCGTGAGCTGGGTGGAGTGCTGAGGAGCCCTCCCTGACCGCCCGTATCCCGTGAGCCCGAGCAAGAATAATAACGAGGCGATACCGATGACCGATGTACGAACACCTGCTGCCGAAAACCCCGCTGTAGACCTGACCCGTACCGCCAGCGCCAGCAAGGGCTGGAGCAAACACGACACCACCTGGATGCTGGGCCTGTACGGCACCGCCATCGGCGCCGGCACCCTGTTCCTGCCGATCAATGCCGGTGTCGGCGGCTTCTGGCCGTTGATCGTGCTGGCGTTACTGGCCTTCCCCATGACCTTCTTCGCCCACCGCGGCCTGACCCGCTTCGTGCTTTCGGGACGCTCCGGGGACATCACCGAAGTGGTGGAAGAGCATTTCGGCATCGGCGCTGGCAAGCTGATCACCCTGCTCTACTTCTTCGCCATCTTCCCAATCCTGCTGGTCTACAGCGTGGCCCTGACCAACACCCTGAGCAGCTTCATGGAGCACCAGCTGCACATGGCCCCGCCACCCCGGGCGATCCTCTCACTGCTGCTGATCCTCGGCCTGATGGCCATCGTGCGCTGCGGCCAAGGCGTAATCGTCAAGGCCATGAGCGTGCTGGTCTACCCCTTCGTCGCCGCCCTGTTGCTGCTGGCTTTGAGCCTGATTCCCAACTGGAACGGCGCCTTCTTCGCCTCCGCCGGCGAGGGCATGTCCCTGCCGCTGTTCTTCAAGACCCTGTGGCTGGCGATTCCGGTGATGGTGTTTTCCTTCAACCATTCGCCGATCATCTCGGCCTTCGCCGTCGACCAGAAACGCCAGTACGGCGCCCAGGCCGAAAGTAAAAGCAGCGGCATCCTCGCCGTGGCCCACAGCATGATGGTGCTGACGGTGATGTTCTTCTGCTTCAGTTGCGTGCTGAGCCTGTCGCCCGCCGACCTGGCCGCGGCCAAGGCGCAGAACATCTCGATCCTGTCGTACCTGGCCAACCACTTCCAGACGCCGGTGATTGCCTACGCTGCACCGCTGATCGCCCTGGTGGCCATCACCAAATCCTTCCTCGGCCACTACATCGGGGCCAGCGAAGGCTTCCAGGGGCTGATCGTTAAAAGCCTGCGTAGCCGTGGTCGGGTGGCCTCGAACAAAACCCTGGAGCGACTGACTGCGTTGTTCATGGTCCTGACCTGCTGGGCGGTGGCCACCTTCAACCCGAGCATCCTCGGCATGATCGAAACCCTGGGCGGCCCAGTAATCGCGTGCCTGCTGTTCCTGATGCCGATGTACGCGATCCGCCGAGTGCCATCGCTGCGCCAGTATTCGGGCCAGCTGTCGAACCTGTTCGTGGTACTGATCGGCCTGATCGCACTGTCTGCGATCATTTTCTCGTGCGTGCCCTGAAACGGGCAGGGATAAAAAAAGCGGACCCTAGGTCCGCTTTTTATGCCGGGGTTTATTGGTCGTCGGCGGTTCCCGGCATGTCCTTTGCTTT
>NZ_JALQCW010000008.1 GCF_023241715.1 Pseudomonas morbosilactucae | reverse complement strand
GCGCGCCTGCCGTACCTGTTCGCCACCTGCCGCTTCGCCCATTACCTGAAGTGCATCGTGCGCGACAAGATCGGCTCGTTCAAAGAGAAGGACGAGATGCAACGCTGGCTGCAGGACTGGATCCTCAACTACGTGGACGGTGATCCGGCCCACTCCACTGAAACCACCAAGGCCCAGCACCCACTGGCCGCGGCGGAAGTGGTGGTCGAGGAAGTCGAAGGCAACCCCGGCTACTACAACTCGAAATTCTTCCTGCGCCCGCACTACCAGCTCGAAGGGCTGACCGTGTCGCTGCGCCTGGTATCCAAACTGCCTTCGGCAAAAGGCGCTTAACCCCCCTGTAGGAGCCGGTCTGCCGGCGATGCACTCAAGGGCGCCTCGTTGGTCCGAAAGCGAGCGCTATCGTTGACGACCATCGCCGGCAAGCCGGCTCCTACGGATTCATATCTGTACCACCGTGGCAGTGGCCACACAGGGAGAACACATGGCTGTCGATATTTTCATCAAGATCGGTGACATCAAGGGCGAGTCCATGGACAAGGCCCACAAGGACGAAATCGACGTGTTGAACTGGAGCTGGGGCATGTCCCAATCCGGCAACATGCACGTTGGCGGTGGCGGCGGCGCAGGCAAGGTGAACATCCAGGACCTGTCGCTGACCAAGTACGTGGACAAGGCTTCGCCGAACCTGATGATGCATTGCTCCAGCGGCAAGCACGTGGACAAGGTGCGCCTGACCGTGCGCAAGGCCGGCGGCGAAAGCCAGGTCGAGTACATGATCATCGACCTGGAAGAAGTGCTGATCACGTCCCTGAGCACCGGCGGTTCGGGCAGCGATGACCGCCTGACCGAAAACATCACCCTGAACTTCGCCCAGGTGATGGTCGAGTACCAACCGCAGAAAGCCGACGGCAGCAAAGACGGCGGCCCGATCAAATACGGCTGGAACATCCGCTCCAACACCAAGCGTTGATCCATCGCGCCCCCGACGCCTGCGTCGGGGGCCGTTTGCCCTGACCCGAATTCGCTCCACTCCCGCCCGGTGCCCGACTGATGACCAAGCCTTTGTTGATCAAGCTGCGGAACCGTTGTGCCCTTGCGGGTGCCTGCCATGGCGCACCAGCCAGTTTTTTGGGGGGCCGCTGCGTTGATCACTGAAATCGCCGCCCGCGACCGCCTGCAGCCGTCCTTGCTGGACCGTCTGACCGACGACGAGCCCGGCCACCTCAAGGAAAGTGCCGACAAGCGCGTGCTGTCCCTGACCCAGCTCAAGGCCTCGGTGCTGCGGGACCTGGCGTGGCTGCTCAACACCACGTCGCTGCTGGATGCCGATGCCACGTTGCACACCCCCGCCGGCACTTCGGTGATCAATTACGGCCTGCCGGCCCTGGCCGGGCACAGTGCCTCGAGCATTGATATCAATGCCCTGGAAAGCCTGATCCACCAGGCCATTGCCACCTTCGAGCCACGCATCTTGCGCAGTACCCTGCGGGTGCGGGCCCGCAGTGCGCCCGGGGAAATGAACCACAACGCCTTGAGCTTCGAGATCGAAGGCGACCTCTGGGCCCAGCCCATGCCCCTGCGCCTGCTGCTGCAAACCGACCTGGACCTGGAATCGGGCCATGTGCGGGTGCGCCAGGCCGAGCAACGGAGACGCTCATGAATCCCCGTCTGCTGGAGCTGTACAACCAGGAACTGCACCACGTGCGCGAGAGCGCCGCGGAGTTCGCCAAGGAATACCCGAAGATCGCCAGCCGCCTGACCCTGTCGGGCATGGACTGTGCCGATCCGTATGTGGAGCGCCTGCTGGAAGGCTTTGCCTACCTCACCGCGCGGGTGCAATTGAAGCTCGATGCCGAGTACCCGACCTTCACCCACAACCTGCTGGAAATCGCCTACCCGCACTACCTGGCACCGACGCCGTCGCTGACCGTGGTGCAGTTGCAGGCCGATCCCGATGAAGGCTCCCTGAGCAGCGGTTTTACCCTGGAGCGCGGCACCAGCCTGCGGGCCGCCCTGGGTCGCGACAGCCAGACCTGCTGCGAATACCGCAGCGCCCACGCGGTCACCCTGTGGCCGCTGCAAGTCAGCCATGCCGAGTACTTCGGCAACCCGGCGGCAGTGCTCGGGCGCCTGGCCGCCAGCGAGCCCAAGGCCAAGGCCGGGCTGCGCCTGACCCTGCGCACCGGCGCCGAGTTGCCGTTCAGCAGCCTGGCCCTGGAGCAGTTGCCGCTCTACCTCAATGGCAATGACGAGCTGCCGTTCCGCCTCTACGAGCAACTGCTGGGCAATGCCTGCGCGGTGTTCGCCCGGGCGCCCGGGGGCGACTGGGTCGAGCGTCTGCCGGCCAACGCCTTGCGCGCCAAGGGCTTCGACGACTGCGACGCGGCGCTGCCGGTGGTGCCCCAGGCTTTCCAGGGCTATCGCCTGTTGCAGGAATACTTCGCCCTGCCCAACCGTTTCCTGTTCGTCGAGTTCGCCGAGCTGGGCCGTGCGGTGCGCCGCTGCGAAGGCCAGGAGCTGGAGCTGATCGTGCTCTTCGAGCGCCACGAACCAAGCCTGGAAGGCAGCGTCGGCAGCGCCCAGTTCGTGCCCTTCTGCACCCCGGCGATCAACCTGTTCCCCAAGCGCGTGGACCGTATCCACCTGTCGGACCGGGTCAACGAGCACCATGTGATCGCGACCGCACCCGGCCGATGGATTTCGAAATCCACTCGCTGTGCGCCGTCAGCGGCCACGGCACCGGGCCGGAGCAACCGTTCCTGCCGTTCTACGCGGTGCGTGACCCGTCGCGCTATGGCCGTGACCAGGCCTACTACAGCCTGCGTCGCGAGCCACGAGTACTGTCCAGCGACCAGCGACGCAACGGCCCGCGCTCCACCTACATCGGCAGCGAAACCTTCGTCAGCCTGGTGGACAGCCAGCAAGCGCCCTATCGCCACGACCTGCGCCAGCTCGGTGTAAGTGCCCTGTGCACCAACCGCGACCTGCCGCTGTTCATGAACGTCGGCGGCGGCAAGACCGACTTCACCCTGGCCGACAGCGCCCCGGTGCAGGCTGTGCGCTGCCTGGCCGGGCCAAGCCGCCCGCGCCCCAGCCACGCCCACGACGGCAAGGCCTGGCGCCTGATCAGCCAGTTGTCGCTCAACTACCTGTCGTTGAGTGAGCAAGGCCAGGGCGCCGCCGCCCTGCGCGAACTGCTGCGCCTGTATGGCGACAGCAACGACGCGGCCCTGCAATTGCAGATCGAAGGCCTGCGCGAGGTCAGCAGCAAGGCGGTGACCCGGCGCCTGCCCATGCCCGGGCCGATCGTTTTTGGCCGGGGCCTGGAGATCACCCTGGAGTTCGATGAAAACGCGTTTCGCGGCACCGGGGTGTTCCTGCTCGGCGCCGTGTTCGAACGCTTCCTGGCACGTTATGTGTCCCTCAACAGTTTTACCGAGACGGTGATCCGTACCACCGAACGCGGCGAGATCATGCGATGGAAAGCCCAGCCCGGACGCCGTCCGACCCTTTGAATACGCTGACGGCGATGCACGCCGAGCCCTGGGAGTACGACTTCTTCCAGGCGCTGCGGCGGATCGAATGCCTGTCGCCCCAGCTGCCGCGCTTCGGTCATTCCCTGCGCCTGGCCGACGACCCGCTGCGCCTCGGGCAGCAGGCCGACTGCACCTTCGCGCCCTCGACCCTGGCCTCGGTCGAGCCCGGTGTCGACGGTGCGCCTGCACGCTTGCAGCAGTTTTTCTTCGGCCTGGGCGGGCCCAACGGCCCGCTGCCGCTGCACCTCACCGAGTACGTACGTGAACGCCAGCGCAACCAGGGCGACAGTACCAGCAAGGGCTTCCTCGATGTCTTTCACCATCGCCTGTTGAGCCTGTTCTACCGGGCCTGGGCCGAGGCCCGGCCGACGGTGAGCCACGACCGCCCGGACGACGATTACTGGTCGGCGCGCCTGGCCGCCCTCAGTGGCCGGGGCATGCCCAGCCTGCTCAATCAGGGGCTGATCCCGGACACCGCCAAGCTGCACTACAGCGGCCACCTGGCGGCGCAGACCCGATACCCGGATGGCCTGCGGGCGATCCTCGGAGAATATTTCGGGCTGCCGGTGCAGATCGAGGAATACGTCGGCCAATGGTTGGAGCTGCCGGAGCGCAGCCGCCTGGGGGTCAACGCCCATCAGTTGGGAACGGACTTCTGCCTGGGCAGCCATGTCTGGGACCGCCAGCACAAATTCCGCATCTGCCTCGGCCCCCTGAGCCTCGACGCCTACATGGGCATGCTGCCCGACGGCCAGCAGTTCAAGGAGCTGGTGGCCTGGGTCGCCGAATACCTGGGTTTCGAACTGGACTGGGACCTGAACCTGATCCTGCTTCAGGACGAAGTGCCCAAGCTGCAACTCAACGGGCGCCAGCGCCTGGGTTTCAACACCTGGCTCGGCCGCCCCGCGGCGGACCCCAAGGACCTCATTCTGGCCCGGCACTACGCCGATCAGGCCGCCACATCACGCACCTCAAGGAGCACAGAGCATGGGTGAAATCAGTCGCGCAGCGCTGTTCGGCAAACTCAACAGCGTCGCCTACAAAGCCATCGAAGCCGCCACGGTGTTCTGCAAACTGCGGGGCAACCCCTATGTGGAACTGGCCCACTGGCTGCACCAGTTGCTGCAATTGCAGGACAGCGACCTGCACCGCCTGATCCGCCAGTTCAACCTTGAACCGGCGCGCCTGGCCAAGGACCTGACCGAGGCCCTGGACCGCCTGCCACGGGGCTCCACATCGATCACCGACCTGTCGTCCCACGTTGAAGAAGCGGTGGAGCGCGGCTGGGTCTACGGCAGCCTGATGTTCGGCGAAAGCCAGGTGCGCACCGGCTACCTGGTGCTCGGCATCCTCAAGACCCCGAGCCTGCGCCATGCGCTGCTGGGGCTGTCCAAGGAGTTCGAGAAGATCAAGGTCGAGGCCCTGAGTGAGCGCTTTGACGAGTACGTCGGCGACTCGCCGGAAAACGCCCTCGGCGCCAGCGATGGCTTCAATGCCGGCGCGGTTCCAGGCGAAGCCAGCGGTGCCATGGCCCCCAGTGCCATGGGCAAGCAGGAGGCCCTCAAGCGCTTCACCGTGGACCTCACCGAGCAGGCTCGCAGCGGCAAGCTCGACCCGATCGTCGGCCGTGACGAAGAGATCCGCCAACTGGTGGACATCCTCATGCGGCGGCGCCAGAACAACCCGATCCTCACCGGTGAAGCCGGCGTCGGCAAGACGGCCGTGGTGGAAGGTTTTGCCCTGCGCATCGTCGCCGGCGACGTGCCGCCTGCCTTGAAGGATGTGGAATTGCGCAGCCTCGATGTCGGCCTGCTGCAAGCCGGCGCCAGCATGAAGGGCGAGTTCGAACAGCGCCTGCGCCAGGTCATCGAAGACGTCCAGGCCTCGCCCAAGCCGATCATTCTGTTTATCGACGAAGCCCACACCCTGGTGGGTGCCGGTGGCGCCGCCGGTACCGGCGATGCGGCTAACCTGCTCAAGCCGGCCCTGGCCCGTGGCACCTTGCGCACCGTGGCCGCCACCACCTGGGCCGAGTACAAGAAGCACATCGAGAAAGACCCGGCCCTGACCCGCCGCTTCCAGGTGGTGCAAGTGGCCGAACCGTCGGAAGACAAGGCGCTGTTGATGATGCGCGGCGTGGCCTCGACCATGGAGCAGCACCATCAGGTGCAGATCCTCGACGAGGCCCTGGAAGCCTCGGTCAAGCTGTCCCATCGCTACATCCCGGCCCGCCAGTTACCGGACAAATCCGTGAGCCTGCTGGACACCGCCTGCGCCCGCGTTGCCATCAGCCTGCATGCTGTGCCGGCCGAGGTGGACGACAGCCGTCGGCGCATCGAGGCCCTGGAGACCGAGCTGCAGATCATTGCCCGGGAACAGGCGATCGGCGTGGCCATCGGCAACCGCCAGGTCAACAGCGAAAGCCTGTTGGCCACAGAACGCGAGCGCCTGGCCGAGCTGGAAAGTCGCTGGGCCGAAGAAAAGACCCTGGTCGACGAACTGCTGGCAACCCGTGCCCAACTGCGGGAAAACGTCGGCCTGGTGGACAGCGACATCGGTGATGAAAGCCACGGCCTGCGGGAAAAGCTGGTGGACCTGCAACAGCGCCTGAGCGCCCTGCAAGGTGAAACCCCGTTGATCCTGCCGACCGTGGACTACCAGGCGGTGGCCTCGGTGGTGGCCGACTGGACCGGGATTCCCGTGGGGCGCATGGCCCGCAATGAACTGGAAACCGTGCTCAACCTCGACCAGCACCTGAAGAAACGCATCATCGGCCAGGACCACGCGCTGCAGATGATCGCCAAACGCATCCAGACCTCCCGCGCCGGCCTCGACAACCCGAACAAGCCGATTGGCGTGTTCATGCTGGCCGGCACCTCGGGGGTGGGCAAGACCGAGACCGCCCTGGCCCTGGCCGAAGCCATGTATGGCGGTGAGCAGAACGTCATCACCATCAACATGAGCGAGTTCCAGGAAGCCCACACCGTGTCCACCCTCAAGGGGGCGCCACCGGGTTACGTCGGCTACGGCGAAGGCGGCGTGCTCACCGAAGCGGTGCGGCGCAAACCCTACAGCGTGGTGCTGCTCGACGAAGTAGAGAAAGCCCACCCGGACGTGCACGAGATCTTCTTCCAGGTGTTCGACAAGGGCGTGATGGAAGACGGCGAAGGCCGGGTGATCGACTTCAAGAACACCCTGATCCTGCTCACCACCAACGCCGGTACCGAGCTGATCGCCAACGTTTGCAAGAACCCGGACAACGTGCCCGAGCCGGAAGAGATCGCCAAGGCCCTGCGCCAGCCGCTGCTGGAGATTTTCCCGCCGGCACTGCTGGGGCGCCTGGTGACCATCCCTTACTACCCGCTCAGCGATGTGATGCTCAAAGCCATCACCCGCCTGCAACTGGGACGGATCAAAAAGCGCGTGGAGAGCACCCACAAAGTCGCGTTCGACTTCGACGACGAGGTGGTCGACCTGATCGTCTCCCGCTGCAGCGAAACCGAAAGCGGTGGCCGCATGATCGACGCCATCCTCACCAACAGCCTGCTGCCGGACATGAGCCGTGAGTTCCTCACGCGCATGCTCGAAGGCAAGCCGCTGGCCGGGGTACGCATCAGCCAGCGCGACAACGAACTGCACTACGACTTCAGTGAGCCGGCCTGACCCCGCGCCCCTGCTTGCGTAGGAGCTGGCTTGCCAGCGAAGGCATCCGTGAGATCGCCATCGCCGGCAAGCCGGCTCCTACAAGAGGCCGGCCAGGCACACTACGCATTCAACGAGACTGACGATGGTATTTCAGCAATCCACACGACTGGCGCAGGTCACCAGCCCCCTGGGGCCAGATGTCCTGGTGCTCAAGAGCCTGGGCGGCGGCGAAGAGCTGGGGCGTCTGTACGACTACCAGTTGCAGCTGACCTCCCACGACGCCGCCATCGACTTGAACCAGTTGCTGGGCAAGCCCATGGGCGTCAGCGTGCTGCTCGACGACGGCAGCCAGCGCTACTTCCACGGCATCGTCGCGCGCTGCAGCCAGAACATCGACAGCGGCCAGTTCGCCAGTTACCAGGTCACTCTGCGGCCCTGGCTGTGGCTGCTGAGCCGCACCTCCGACTGCCGGATTTTCCAGAACCTGAGCATTCCGCAGATCATCAAGCAGGTGTTTCGCGACCTCGGCTTCTCGGACTTCGAAGACGCCCTCAGCCGCCCCTACCGCGAGTGGGAATACTGCGTGCAGTACCGGGAGAACAGCTTCGATTTCGTCAGCCGACTGATGGAACAGGAAGGCATCTACTACTTCTTCCGCCATGAAAAGGACCGCCACGTGCTGGTCCTGGCCGACGCCTACGGCGCCCACACCACGGTGCCCGGCTACGCCTCGGTGCCCTACTACCCCAAGGACGAACAGCAGCGCGAGCGCGACCACCTGTTCGACTGGCACCTGGCCCAGGAAGTCCAGCCCGGCTCCCTGGAACTCAACGACTACGACTTCCAGCGCCCCAGCGCACGGATCGACGTGCGCTCGGCCATGCCTCGTCCCCACAGCGCCGGCGACTACCCGCTGTACGACTACCCCGGCACCTACGTGCAAAGCCAGGACGGCGAGCACTACGCCCGCACCCGCATCGAAGCCCTGCAGAGCCTGCATGAGCGCATCGAGCTGGCGGGCAACGCCCGGGGCATCGGCGCGGGCCACTTGTTCAGCCTGACCGGCTTCAGCCGCCAGGATCAGAACCGCGAATACCTGATCGTCGGGGCCCGCTACTACGTGGTCCAGGAGAGCCTGGAGAGCGGCGCCAGCGGCGGTGCGGCGCAGTTCGAAAGCAGCCTGACCTGCATCGACGCCCAGCAAAGCTTCCGCCCCCTGGCCAGCACCAGCCGGCCCATCGTCAAGGGGCCGCAGACGGCGATTGTGGTGGGCCCTGCGGGCGAGGAAATCTGGACCGACCAGTTTGGTCGGGTCAAGGTGCACTTCTACTGGGACCGCCACGACCAATCCAACGAGAACAGCTCCTGCTGGATTCGCGTGTCCCAGGCCTGGGCCGGCAAGAACTGGGGCTCGATGCAGATCCCGCGGATCGGTCAGGAAGTCATCGTCAGCTTCCTCGAAGGCGACCCCGACCGGCCGATCATCACCGGCCGCGTGTACAACGCCGAGCAGACCGTGCCCTACGACCTGCCGGCCAACGCCACCCAGAGCGGCATGAAGAGCCGCTCCAGCAAAGGCGGGAGCCCGGCCAACTTCAACGAAATCCGCATGGAAGACAAAAAAGGCGCGGAGCAGCTGTACATCCACGCCGAGCGCAACCAGGACATCGTGGTCGAGGTCAACGAAACCCACTCCGTGGGCAATGACCGGGTCAAGAGTATTGGCCACGACGAGTACGTGACCATCGGCAACAAGCGCACGCGCATCGTCCAGCACGTGGATGAGCTGACGGTGGGCGAGAAGAAGCTCGACAGCATCGGCCAGAGCTACGTGATCGAGGTCGGCGAACGCCTGCGCCTGGTGTGCGGGGCCAGCATCCTGGAGCTCAATGCCAGCGGCCAGATCAACCTGTGCGGAGTCAACATCAGTGTCCACGCCTCAAGCGACGCGCAGATCAACACCGGTGGCGTGCTGCACCTGAACAACGGCGGCGGTCCGGACACCACCACCGAGGGCCAGGGTGTGCAGGGCGCCATCAGCGCCAAGGCCAAAGCGCCCTTTTCCGCCCCCAAAGGCTAATGAACGGATGCCCATGCCATGACCTATCGCCTCAATGAATTGCAGTTCCAGCTGCCTGCCGGCGAACTGCAGGACGCCTCGATCAACATCCTCAAGTTCCCGGCCCTGGGTACTTCGCTGATCGTCAGCCGCAGCCTGTTGGGCGACGGTGAAACCCTGGAGAGCAGCCTGGCCAGCCAGTTGCAGCGGCTGGAACAGCAAGTGCAGGAACTGCGGGTCAAGGGTCCGCAGCCGGTGCTGCTGGGCCCGGCCCAGGACATTCCGGGCCTGGAGCTGCGCAGCCAGTTCAGCAAGGGCAGCGAGCAGGTGTTCCAGTTCCAGCTGGCCCTGGTGCTGCCCGGCACCCGGCAGATGCTCGCCATGAGCTACGTCAAGGCGCAGAAACTCGGCGACACCGAAGCCGCGCACTGGGCGCAGATCAAGAACAGCCTGGTGCTGGGCTGAGGCCGGGGCGTGTCTGACGCGCTGTGGGCCGCACGACTGGGCGACGGGCTGGAACACACCTCGATGATGGCCGACATCCTCGGCGGTGTGCTGGAGGTGGCGGCCAACGTCGCCATCGGCACCCTGGCGACCATGGCGGTGGCTGCAGCAGCGGGCATCACCGTGGCCACCGGCGGCCTCGGTGCCTGCGTGCTGGGGCTGGTGGTGGGCGTGGTGGTCGGCGTGGTCATGAGCAAGACCGGCGCCGACAAGGGCCTGAGCAATTTATGCGAGGGCATCGCCAATGCCCTGTTCCCGCCCTCGATCCAGGCCACCATCGCCAGCGGTTCGCAAAAGGTGTTGACCAACAACAAACCGGCGGCCCGCGCGGCGGGCATCGCCCCGCCGTCGCAGATCAGCGGCGACGGCGCCGAGGAAGGCGAAGCCACCGACACCCCTTCGGCCACCCCGGAGGAAGGCCCGGGCTTTCTCGACATGGCCAAGGAATTCTTCTCGCAGATGTGGCGGCCCACCGTGGCCTCCCCGGCCCCCGGCTCCCAGACCAAGGAACTGGACCTGGTGACCTGCACCAAGCACCCGCCGATGCCCGTGCAGTACCTGGCCGAAGGCTCGGAAAAGGTCAGCATCGACGGCCAGCCGGCGGTGCGCAGCGGCGACCGCAGCACCTGCGACGCCAAGGTGGTGTCCGCCGGACCGATCTCCCCCGACGTGACCATCGGCGGCGGCTCGGTGGTGGTGCGCGAGATCCGCAGCGGCAAGACCCCGGGCGTGGGCCTGGCGGTGACCGTGCTGATGATGCTCAAGGGCGGCAAGGGCAAGTTCCTCAGCAACCTGCCGTGCATGCTGATGGCCGGGGTCAATTCGTTTGTCGTCAGCCAGGCGACCAATGCGCTGACCCAGGCTATCGCCGGCTCGCCGAATCCGGTGCATGCCGCGACCGGGGCCAAGGTGCTGGGGGCCGACGACGATCTGGACTTCACCCTGCCAGGGCTGGTGCCCATCGAATGGCAACGCTTCTACAACAGCCGCGACGAACGCCGTGACGGCCTGCTCGGGGCCGGCTGGAGCCTGCCTTACGAGGTCAGCATCCAGATCGAGCCCCATCCCGAGGGCGGCGAACGCCTGCTCTACATTGATGAGCAGGGACGCCGCATCGACATGGGTGCCATTGCCCTGGGCGGTGGAGCCTTCAGCCCCGGTGAAGGCTTGAGCGTGCGACGCAACGACAACGGGCAGTTGCTGATCGAAAGC
This sequence comes from Pseudomonas morbosilactucae, assembly GCF_023241715.1. Classification (GTDB taxonomy): domain Bacteria; phylum Pseudomonadota; class Gammaproteobacteria; order Pseudomonadales; family Pseudomonadaceae; genus Aquipseudomonas; species Aquipseudomonas morbosilactucae. The sequence goes on along the minus strand of NZ_JALQCW010000008.1, from coordinate 251,293 downwards.
AGCGACGGCCTCTACCGTCTGTTCGAGCCGCTGGCGAGCGATCCTTCGCGGTTGCGCCTGAGCCAGCTGGGGGACCGCAACGACAATCGCCTGCACCTGGAATACGACTCGGCCGGGCGGCTCTGGCTGCTGCGCGATACTTTTGAACAGGCGCAGCTCGAACTGGGCTACAGCACGCGCTGGCCCGGTCGGATTGCCCAGGTCGAACGGCTGTACCCTGACCAGCAACGGGAAGTACTGGTCAGCTATGACTACGATGCCGCAGGGAACCTGGCACAGGTCCGCGATGGCGAAAGGCAGGTACAGCGGCGCTTCGCCTATGACGCCGGCCACCGGATGACCGAGCACCAGTTGGCCACCGGGCTGCGCTGCTTCTACCAGTGGACACTGTTCGCCGACCAACAGTGGCGAGTGACCCGTCACTGGACCGACGAAGGCGATAGCTATCAGTACGACTATGATCTGGAGGCCGGAATCACCCAGGTCACCGACAGCCTGCAACGCATCAGCCGCCGTCGCTGGAACAGCCAGTTGCAGATCGTCGAGTACACCGACAACCTCAACCAGACATGGGCCTTCGAGTGGAACGACGAACGCCAACTGCTCAGCGCCACTGACCCCTTAGGAGGGCGCTATGCCTATAGCTACGACGAAACCGGCAACCTGATCGCCGAGACCGATCCTCTGGGGCACAGCCACTCGACCTTGTGGCTGGAGCACTGGTCGCTGCCACAGACCCTGACCGATCCTGCCGGCAAAAGCTGGCACTTGCGCTACGACCCCCGAGGCAATTGCATCGCCGAAACAGACCCGCTAGGCCAGGTGACTCAGTACCGCCACGACGCACACGGGCAGGTGGTGGAGATCATCGATGCCACGGGAAGAAGCCGGAAGATGCGCTGGAACTCGTCCGGGCAATTGCTTGAACACCTGGATTGCTCGGGCTATCCGACCCGCTTCGAATACGATCGACGTGGCAACGTGAAAGCCATCATCGATGCCCTTGGCGAGCACACCCGCTTCCATTACGACGGCCAGGGACGGTTGCTCAGCAGCCAACTGGCCGATGGCCGCGCCGAGCATTTTCAACGCGGCGGCAACGGCCAGCTGCAGGGCTACACCGACCCGTCCGGCTACACCACGCTCTACCAGTACAACCGGCGCGGGCAGATAAGCCAGCGCACCGACGCCCATGGCCGGCAGGTCCGATTCGACTATGACGCGTTCGGACGGCTGCTGGCGCTCACCAACGAAAACGGCGAAAGCTATCGCTTTGCCTGGGATGCCGGCAACCGTCTGAGCGAACAGCAGGACCTCGACGGCAGTGCCAAGCGCTATGGCTATGACCCACTGAACAACGTCGTCGAACTCCAGGCCCATGCCGCGCCTTATGGCTCCGGATTGAGCGCCGTGCCCGCGCAACCAATCGCACCAATCATCCACAAGTTCGAGCGCGATGCCGTGGGGCGGCTGCTGGCCAAGACCACGGACGATGGGCGCAGTCAATACACCTACGATCCCTTGAACCAACTGATCGCAGCCAGCTTTACCGACAACCTCGGCAACCAGCAGGCAGTGAGTTTCAGCTACGACGCCCTGGGCCAATTACTCGAAGAACACACAGCGGCCGGCAGCCTGAAACACCGATACGACGAACTGGGCAATCTGATTCAGACCCAGCTACCGGACACGCGCTGGCTCAATCGGCTCTATTACGGCAGCGGCCATCTGCACCAGATCAATCTCGATGGCCAGGTAATCAGCGATTTTCAACGTGATCGCCTGCACCGTGAAGTGCTGCGCACCCAGGGTCAGATCAGCACCCGCAGCGAATACGACCGTTGTGGCCGCCTGCGCGCACGCCTGCGGCATTCCAGCCTGCTGGCAAACACCCTGCCGACAGCCCCGGAACGGCACCTCGAGTACGACGACAGCGATAACCTGGTGGGCCTGGCCGAGCGGCATGTCAACGGGCAATATCGGCAACTGTTCCATTACGACGCGACCGGGCGAATCATCGCCAGCCAGGACGGCCTGCAGGGCCAGAAGGAAACCTTCGCCTACGACGCCGCCGCCAATTTGCTTGACGGCCCGAAAGCGGGCGCCGGGCTGGTGGTGCACAACAAGTTGCTGACCTACCAGGACAAGCGCTACCGCTACGATGCCTTTGGCCGAATGATTGAAAAACGCAGTGGTCGGCGAGGCGTGCAACGGTTTGCCTACGATGCCGAACACCGCTTGATCGAAGTGCGCAATCAGACCGCCAGCGGCGAAACCCTGGTCAGGATGAGTTACGACGTCCTGGGTCGACGCATCAGCAAGCGTGAGTACGACAGCCAGGGCAACCTTCTGGGTGAAACCCGATTCATCTGGGATGGCCTGCGGCTGCTGCAGGAACAGCGTAATCAACAGACCAGCCTCTATGTCTATGAAGACCTGGGCCACGCGCCCCTGGCGCGGGTCGATGGCCTCGGCGCGCAGCAGAAGATCCGCTACTACCACAACGACCTGAATGGCCTGCCCCACCAGCTTTGCGAGCCTGACGGCCACAGCGTCTGGCAGGCCCGCTATCAGGTCTGGGGCAACACCATCGAAGAAATACGCGAGCCCTACTACATCGAGGAGCAGAATCTCAGGTTCCAGGGCCAGTACCTGGACCGCGAGACCGGGCTGCACTTCAACACGTTCCGTTTCTACGACCCGGATATCGGGCGCTTCACCACGCCGGACCCTATCGGCCTGGCCGGAGGCTTGAACCTCTATCACTATGCTCCCAACCCGATCGGCTGGATCGACCCGCTGGGCTGGATCTGCAAATCGGCCTACAGCGGCAGAAGGGGCACTACAAAGGCCAAGGCCGACCTCGAGAGAAACGGTTTCACTGTGGTAGCTGAAGAACTGACCATGAAGGTCAAGCATCCTGTCACTCAGAAGTCCTACCGCATCAGGGCAGATATCATCGCCCAGGACAAAGCCGGCAACTACCACGTGTTCGAAGTCAAAAATGGCAGCGGCAAACTGACCAAGAACCAACAGGGATCGGGGATGTTCGACATGAGCAATCCGGCCAATACCAACGGTGGCCTGGGCGGCGGCCTGATCAAACCGTCGGGCGCCACCCAAGGCCAGTTCGAAGTTGCGACCAAAAGCGGCAAAGGCACACCGTTCGGTGGAAATGGCGCACAGCATCCGGCCAACTTCTGGCTTCTTCGCTATTGAACGAGTAATCGAGAAATGAAAGCAGACACCAAGGAATTGCGCAGCAACTTCGAAAAGGCACTCCAGCTATTCTTGAAGAGCGAGCTCTCGGCTTATCCCGGAGTCAAAGTCACCCGGAACAAAGTGGTGATTGCCCATAAAGAGTCGGGCGCCGTGGCGACCTTGCATTTCGAGTACCTGGCCAACACCCGCGCCTACGAAATGATCATCTTTGTCGAACACCCGGCCCTGCAGGCGGAGATCGAGCGGATAAGCCCGCCCTACCCATCCAACCTGGCCAATCCGAAACTGGTCTACTGCATGTCGACGGTCAGCGAAAAAGACGGCTGTCCACTGCTGCCCGTGACCGAACAAGGCATTGAAAATACCTGCCAGGTGATGCTGCGCCGGCTTCAGGATGTTCACCTGCCTATCCTGTACAACCTCCTCAATGTCAGCCCCGCACTGGTGAGCGATGTCATCGAGAGGTCAAAGTATTACGCCTATCCGGTCCCGCTGATCGTTATCGCCTTGAAAACCAACGCAATCCAACCGGACGACGCAACGCTGGCGAAGATTCTGAGCGAGCAGACCCTGGGCTACACCAACAACCAGGAACTGAAAGAGTCGTTCAACAAGCAACTCCTGACGGCGCTGAACTGAGCAACTGCCGGAGTGCCGGGGCAGATCGCCGGACCGCGCTTTCTGGCGCGGCTGACGAGCGCCAGCACGGCCTGCAGCCACTTATAGAACCGCGCCAAAGTCGCGGTTTTTTCAGTGCACGGCGAAAGAGCTGCTGGAGCACGATTGCCTGTGGCAGCTGAGGGAAATAACCCAATGAATGTCATGCACAACCCGGAGCTTGAAAGCCGGCGCAACACCCTCGGCGAGGTGTTCAAGCTTTATGGACCGCACGTTCACCAACACTATCAGTCGATCAAGCAAGCCGTGGTCCGCTGGGAGTATTCCCTTGGCCCGACCTTGGAGCTCATCCCCTTTGAACGCTTGATCCCCAGCGTCAGTAAGGAGGGAAAACCCCTGGCGTCGCTGAGCAAGGCCAACCGTGAATCGAAGAATCTGCAGGCCTATGGTTTCGATGCCGACGGACAACTGATCCTGAGCATCAGCCGCTTTGACAAGGACGTGCCCACCTACGGTGAAAACGTCCGCTATCACCATCTGTTCGATGGCAAGGCCCTGATCGTCAACGCGCACATTTATGAAGCACGACCGGCGGAGTCGCGCCTGATGTCCCTGTGCTGGACCTTTACCGCCGACAACCTGAACTACTACCTGTCCGTCACGCCACCCAATAACTGGTACGTCCGCGTCGACCAGTTGCAAGCCGGGCGCGTCGCCAAGGCGTCGACCTTCGCCACCAGTTGGTTCAAGCAGCTCGACTATGACCTCGGCTATGACCCGGATCAGGCCCTGTCGACGGTCATGATCGGTGAGCACCTGCATTGGCAGCGCGGCAGCTGACAGGGCTCAAGGCTGGCCGGGTTGATGATCAGCCACCGATCCAGCTCACGCCGACTGGCGCGGGTGACAAATGCCAGCGCGACCTGCAGGTCCTGTTCGAACCGCTCAAAGGTCGCGCGATCGATGGCGTAGTACTCCTCGTAGTCCACCACGCCGAGGCTGACCGGAAAGGAGACGTAGTACTGTGCGGTGGACTCCTCGATGCCCATCGAGAACATTTCCTCGCGGTTGACCAACAGATCCTTGAACAGCATGGCGCGCCTCAGGGCAGATCGACCTTCAAGCCACGCCCGGTCTGTACCGCCACGTAGTGTGCGTCTTTCAACGCCCGGGCCAGCTCCGGGTCGGTTTCGTCGAACTCCTTCACGGCAATGGCGCCAATGCTGATCTGGTGCAGCCCGGAACGGTCCAGGCTGCGGTCCAGCAGTACCGCGCGAACGTACTGCAGCTGTTTTTGCAGAAGGTCGAAGACTTCGTAACCCGGCAGGACCAGGGCCCGCTTGGCCACCAGCGCCAGTGCGTGATCAATGTAGTCGATTGGTTTCATGGTCCACCGGGAGAGAGCGCGCCGAAGGCGCCTTTGTCATTGGAGAACAACTGCTGCGCCCCGCCCTTGGCGGGATAGGACTGCCCCTTGACCGACCAGAAGTCGTTGGTCGGCGCAGCCGTGCTGCGCAGGACCTGCACCTTGCGGGTTGTTCCATAGGAATTGAGAACCTTGGGTTCAATGGTGTTGGCGGCGCGGTTGGTGCCCATGGGGTTGATCCCCAGCTCGGTCGGCTGCACCCGCGGGCTGAGAGTATACCAGTTGCCCTGCGGCGCCCCGGGGGACTGGTATTGCCACAGGTTCTTGCCGGAGGCCAGGGTCTCCACGCGCACCGGATGATTGAAATCCAGGCCGTTCATGTAGGACTGTGCGTCGACCTTGGAATAGCCCTGGGACTCGAAGAAGTTCGCCGCCACTTCGCGGTTGCCACGGTAATTGATGTCGCCGTGCAAGTCGCCGGAGCGGCCGAACTTCTGATTCAGGTAGGCACGCCGCGAGGTCAACTCGGGTACCGCGGTCGCCGGTTTGCGCGCCGCCAGTTTCGGCCCCAAGCCCAGTAGGGCCATGCCGGCCACCCCTTGCAGCAAATCGCGATAGCCCGGCCCCAGGCGGTCGCCCAGGTCCCCCAGCAGGGCCATGCCGCCATACACCGCGGCGCCCACTGCCAGGGCACCAGCCAATGCCGCCACTCCCGCCATGGCCGCCACCACCAGCCCGGCGCCGAGCGCCGCCAACCCCAGCGCCTCCAGCCCGGTGTGCATCCAGCCTTCGATATCCAGGACGAACGCCACCTGCACCGTGGGCCCGCCAATGAAGGTGTTTTCGCTGCCGGTCTTGATGTGGGCGCCGCAGACCATCTTGCTTTGCAGGCGTGCGGCCGGCTTGCCGTTGATGGTGACCTTAGCGCTGCCCTCGGCGATCAGCACCGGGAACGGCCAAATCGGGTGGTTCAGCGGCAGGCCGCTGCACGAGGACGAATGGTCCTGGCCCGCGCGCATGGCGTTGCGCAGGTTGATGCGGACATTGAAGCTGCCCTCTACCAGCACCCCCGTGCTGGGTTCGGGCAGGTTGAAGATAGTGCTCAGGCCCTTGGCGATCTGGAACATCGACAGGCCGCCCGCGGCGACCGAACCCGCGATGATGGCGATCGCCACCCCACCGGTGGCCACGGTCGCAGCCACCACCGCGGCGCCAATCAGGGCACCGACAACAGCCCCCGCCACCATCGCCGCCACGCCAAAACCGTGGGCGATCTCATCCCCCAGACGGGCTGCTGCCAACATATCCATGGTTCGTTACTCGGCCTGGAGGATCAGACCACCGCTGGCTGGGGCTTGAGGCTTTGCATGGCCTGTTTCCAGGCGGGTTCGTGGTGCACCAGATCATTGACCGTGGTGGTCAGGGTGGTGATCAGCACCGCCGGCTTACGCTCGATGAACACTTGGCGCAGCATCAGCTCGCGACCTTCGCGTTTCCAGCTGTAGTCCAGCAGGACCGAGGCGTGGCCGTGCATGTCGAAGTCCCAGCGCTTGATCAGGGTGAAGCCCGGCAGTTGCTGCTCGGCGGAGCGCAGTTGCCCGGCGACATAGTCGGCGAAGGCTGCATCGCCCTGGCTGGCGTCGCGGCTGATGACAAAACTGGCTTCCTGGGCGCCACCGACGGCGGGCAGCTTGAAGATATTGATGCTCTGGTCCTGCCAGGCGTCAGGAATATCGAGATCAGCTTCTTGAATGCGGTAGGAGGACAAGAGATTCGCGTTCCATGCTGAAAGGGTGATTCGGATGACGGCAAATTCTCAAGCAATGACTGGCAACAATCAAGGAACCACTCGGCAACTCTGCACAGCGCCAATGACAACTGGCCGAGGCCTAGCGCGACGCCAGGCAGGACGCATAGGCCCGGGCAAAACGTGGGTCGAACTTGAGCGCCTGGGGCTCTTCGGGGTCGATGCTGACATTCCACAATGCCTGCTGTGGCACATCGTAGCGGACCCAGCCGATGATCCCGCTGCCGGAGGTTTCGTAGAACAGCTGCAGGCTCAACTGGTCACCCTCATCGCGGTCGATCAACAGCTTGAGGTGCTCCGGGGTGGTGAAGTCGCGGTAGGGAAAATCGCTGCTGCGCACCAGTTCGGTGAGGTAGCCGTAGCAGCCCTTGCCCGGGTTCGATTCATCCGCCAGGGCGGGCATGGCCGCGCTGGCAATCAGCAGGCCAAGGCCTGCCAGGTTCAAGTACCGCATGACTGCCCCTTGAGGGTGAGGGTTTCGACCTGGTCCTTCATCTCGATGCGTGCCAGTACCTGGCGATCGTGCGACTCCTGGTACTCGCTGAAATTGTTGCGCTTGAGGATGTTCAGGGTGACTCGGATGTGAGCGCTGGCGTTCTGGTACTCGCTGCGCCCAGGGCCCTGGGCGGCGCCGGTCAGTTCCACCAGTTGGCCGGCGGACTTGAGGTAGAGAAAGCGCTGGTCCACTTCCACCAGCAGACGCGGAGCCTTGGGCGCCACGCTGTAGTCCTCGCGGGCCAGGGAATAGCCGCAGAGCCAGGAACCGGGGCTGTCGTATTTCTGGCTGTGGAACCACTGCAGGGCCTCGCGGTAACCCACCGGCCCGAGCAGGGTGCCGCGTTCGGCCACGGCAAATGCCGAGGCCTGGGCGCACAGCAAGGCGCCACACAGCAGCACACGCCAAGCGCGCAGGCGAAGGATCACGGATTTCAGGGGGCGTGGGAGCGAGGTAGAAGTCGAGCGGGTCATCCTTGGCCTTTGATTCGCGAATCAAGCAATCGCGCATGCTAGCCATGCTGCCGCATCGGTGCAAGCGGCCCCGACGGGCAACGTCCAGGCATGAAAAATGGGCACCCGACCCAGTCGGTGTGCCCATTCAGTCATGCCCTCTCCCTGGGGAGAAAGCGCAATGCTTAAGGGTTGACGCTGTCTTTCAGGGACTTGCCAGGCTTGAAGGCAACGGTGTTGCTGGCCTTGATTTTCACCGGCTCGCCGGTTTGCGGGTTCTTGCCGGTACGGGCGCCACGGTGGCGCTGCAGGAAGGTACCAAAGCCCACCAGGGTGACACTGTCTTTGCGGTGCAAGGCACCGGTGATTTCTTCGAGAACGGCGTTGAGTACGCGGTTGGCCTGCTCTTTAGTCAGATCCGCTTTTTCAGCGATGGCGGCGGCGAGTTCTGGTTTACGCATAGTGAAGCCTCTTTGACGGTTTTTTGTTGTTATGTCCGTGCTGTTCTCCGGAACAGCGCCCAAGGCGCCGCAGGCTCTAGTCTGCGGCAGACGGATGTGAGGATGGCACGCGCTTGAGAGTGGCGCCAGTCTCCCCACGACCTTTGTAGGGGAAGAAACAGGGTTATTCCGACAGAACGACCGCCATTTAGGCCAGCAAGGGCGGAAGTTCTTTGTTCAGGGCCAGTTTTTCCATGACCGCCGTACCTGTCAGGGCGTAACCCAGTAGGTGACCGTCGGCATCACGGCACAGCGCCTTGATGTCGGCGCCCTGCCCTTCGGCGGTCCAGACGCCTTCGCGGCCCTTTGGCGGCGGTGAGACCACCAGTGGGCAGACCGGTGTTTTCACGGTGATCGGCATCGGCCCGTAGCTGACCGCGGTCGGCGTGCCGGCCAGGGTCTGCGCCAGGGCGCGGGCGCAGCTCATCAGCGGCATGACGTACAGCAGGTTCAAGCCATCGACCTCGGCGCAATCGCCCAGGGCGTAGATGTTGGCGTGGGAGCTTTGCAGGTGGCGATCCACCACCACCCCGCGGTTGACCACCAGGCCGGCGGCGGCCGCCAGGTCGATGCGCGGGCGCAAGCCGATGGCCGAGACCACCAGGTCGCAGGGGATGACCTGGCCGTCGGACAGATGGGCTTCCAGGCCGTCGCCAGCCTGCTGCAGGCGATTGAGCACCGGCCCCAGGTGGAAACGCGCGCCCAGGCTTTCCAGGCCGGCCTGCACCGCTGCCGCAGCCGCCGGGTGCAGCAGGGTCGGCATCACTTGTTCACAAGGCGCCACCAACTCGACCTCGTAACCGCCGAGGATCAGGTCATTGGCGAACTCGCAGCCAATCAAGCCGGCGCCCAGCAACAGCACCCGGCGCTTGCCGGCCGCAGCTACGCGAAAGCGGGCGTAGTCTTCCAGGTCGTTGATGGGGAAGATCAGCGCCGAGGCGTCGCCTTCCACCGGCACACGCACGGTTTCTGCGCCCCAGGCCAGGATCAGGTCGCGATAAGGCACGCTTTCCTCGCCGATCCACAGGCGCTGGTGGCCAGGGTCGATGCCGGTGATGCGCGTGTGAGTGCGCACCTCGGCCTTGAGGGTCTCGGCCATGGTGCCCGGCTCGGCCATGCTCAGGCCGTCGGCATCCTTGTTCTTGCCAAAGCCCGTGGAGAGCATCGGCTTGGAGTAGGAACGACCGTCATCCGCAGTAATCAGCAGCAGCGGGGTTTCGCTGTCGAGCTTGCGAAACTCCCGGGCCAGGTTGTAGCCGGCCAGCCCGGTGCCAACGATTACGACAGGTGCGCTCATGCCTTTCTCCTTAGGTGTGTATGAGGATCAAAAATCCGTGATTAGCCGATTTCGATCATCTCGAAATCCATCTTGCCCACGCCGCAGTCCGGGCAGAGCCAGTCTTCAGGCACGTCTTCCCAGCGAGTGCCGGGCAGGATGCCGTCGTCCGGCCAGCCGTCGGCTTCGTTATAGATCAGGCCGCAGACCACACATTGCCACTTTTTTCAGTACGCATTTCCTCAGGGTTCAGGCGTTGCCGGTGAATCGGTCGATGGGTCGACTCTGGATGCCGCGCCAAAGCGCACCCGGCACAGGGCGTTTTGTACTGATCGGTAACGGCAGATGCAAGCACGTTCGCAGCGGAGCCCCGCGCCGGCGAGTCAAAATCGGCCGGTGACATGCTAAGCTCGCCGCCTCTTTTGCTGCCAATAATGACCCACCGTGCCGCACTCAAAGCCCCCCTCCAGTGCCCCGGCCTGGCTGCCGCAAAGCCGGCTGTCGCCCTGCCCCGATGCGCCAACCCTCGACTGGCTGTTCGATGAAGGTTCGTTGACCCGGCGCCTGTCCCGGCTGTCCGCTGACCACTTCAGCGTCACGCCGCTGGTGGAGGGCTGGCAAACCCTGCGCGACGACGAGTGTGCCGCCCTGGAGTTATCGCTGGGCAGCCAGGGCTGGGTGCGCGAAGTGTATCTGCGGGGCCACGGCGAACCCTGGGTGTTTGCCCGCAGCGTCGCCGCCCGCAGCGCCCTGGAAAACGGTGGTTTCAATATCGATGAGCTGGGCAGCCGCTCCCTGGGGGAACTGCTGTTCTGTGACCAGGCCTTCCAGCGCCGGCCCATCGAGGTCTGCCATTACCCTGGCGCCTGGTTGCCCGAAGACGTGTGTGGCGAAGGCCTGTGGGGTCGCCGCTCGCGCTTCGACCGCGGCACCCTGAGCGTGCTGGTGGCGGAAATTTTCTTGCCGACCTTGTGGGCGGCTGCGGCCAGCCATCCGGAGAACTGCTGATGTACCAGAGCCTGCTCAAATCCCTCAATCGCCTGCATCCCCGGGCCTGGGACTTTATCCAGCTGACCCGCATGGACAAGCCGATCGGCATTTACCTGCTGCTCTGGCCAACACTCTGGGCCCTGTGGATTGCCGGCAAGGGATCGCCCTCCCTGGCCAACGTGCTGATCTTCGTGCTCGGCGTGATACTGACCCGGGCCGGCGGTTGCGTGATCAACGACTGGGCCGACCGCAAGGTCGACGGCCATGTGAAACGCACCGAGCAGCGCCCACTGGTGAGCGGCAAGATCGGCTCCAAAGAGGCCCTGGTGTTCTTCGCCGTGCTGATGCTGATCGCCTTCGTGCTGGTGCTGTGCACCAACGCCACCACCATCTGGCTGTCCCTCGGCGGCCTGGCACTGGCGGCCAGCTACCCGTTTATGAAGCGCTACACCTATTACCCCCAAGTGATGCTGGGGGCGGCGTTCTCCTGGGGCATCCCCATGGCGTTCACCGCCGAGACCGGTGAACTGCCGGCCGCGGCCTGGCTGCTGTACATCGCCAACCTGCTGTGGACCGTGGGTTACGACACTTACTACGCCATGACTGATCGCGACGACGACTTGAAGATCGGGGTGAAATCCACGGCCATTCTGTTTGGCGAAGCGGACCGGGTGATCATCCTCAGCCTGCAACTGCTGGCCCTGGGCTGCCTGCTGCTGGCAGGCGCGCGGTTCGAGCTGGGAGGCTGGTTCCAGCTGGGGTTGCTGGCGGCGGCGGGCTGTTTTGCCTGGGAGTTCTGGTACACCCGCGACCGCGACCGGATGCGCTGTTTCAAGGCATTCCTGCATAACCACTGGGCGGGGCTGGCGATTTTCGTGGGGATCGTGGCGGACTACGGTTTGCGTTGAATACGTGACGCCGGCAAGCCGGCTCCTGCCAGGAGCGGGCTTACCGGCGAACCATCAGGGCTTGGCGACCTTCCAGGCGCCGTCCATCTTGCCGTCGCCGGTCATGTCACCGACCTTCTTGTCCATCACGAAGGTGTACAGCGGCTTGCCGTCGTAGGCCCACTGCATGGCCCCATCATCGCGCTTGATCACCGTCCATTTGCCCATGGCCTTGTCGCTGCCTTCGGCCATCAGCGGCGGCCAGTTGGCGGCGCACTTGTCGTTGCACATGGACTTGCCGTCGGCGTCCTTGGCAAAGGTGTACAAGGCCATGCCTTTGTGGTCGACCATCATCCCATCCTTGGTCATCGCCGGTTCGGCGGCGAAGGCCAGCGACGGCAGCGCGAGAGCGGCCGCGACCAGCAGGGCTTTCCAGGATTGCGTCATTTGAGTCATGGAAACCTTCTCTTGTGGTTGTCAGGATTCGGACTCAAAGCTTAGTTGAGGAATCTGCGTCACGCCGCCCGGCGGAAATACTGTCACACGACTGCAATAATTCCGTTATCTAATGCGGCGCAAGACAGTTAAATGACAAGAGGATTAAGCATGGTTGGCAGGAGCATTCTGATCGTTGACGACGAAGCGCCCATTCGCGAAATGATCGCCGTCGCATTGGAAATGGCCGGCTATGACTGCCTGGAGGCCGAGAACTCCCAGCAGGCCCACGCCATTATCGTCGACCGCAAGCCGGACCTGATCCTGCTCGACTGGATGCTGCCCGGCACCTCCGGCATCGAGCTGGCGCGGCGCCTCAAGCGCGATGAGCTGACCGGGGATATCCCGATCATCATGCTGACCGCCAAGGGCGAAGAGGACAACAAGATCCAGGGCCTGGAAGTCGGTGCCGACGACTACATCACCAAGCCGTTTTCCCCCCGTGAGCTGGTGGCCCGGCTTAAAGCCGTACTGCGCCGTGCCGGCCCGACCGATGGCGAAGCGCCGATCGAAGTCGGCGGCCTGCTGCTGGACCCCATCAGCCACCGCGTGACCATCGACGGCAAACCGGCCGAGATGGGCCCCACCGAGTATCGTCTGCTGCAGTTCTTCATGACCCACCAGGAACGCGCCTACACCCGTGGCCAATTGCTGGACCAGGTCTGGGGCGGCAACGTGTACGTCGAGGAGCGCACCGTGGACGTGCACATCCGGCGCCTGCGCAAGGCCCTGGGTGACGCCTACGAGAATCTGGTACAAACCGTGCGCGGCACCGGTTATCGGTTTTCAACCAAAGGTTGAGCTACAAGCAATCAGCCACAAGCCGCAAGTTAAAAGCGGGACTGCTTTAGCTTGGAGCTTGAAACTTGAAACTGTTCCGAAGGATGCAACTTGAACCAAAACTGGCACAGCACCCTGATCCGCCACATGCTCCTGCTGGTCACCGGCTGCCTGCTGGTGGGGCTGATCAGTGGCTATTACGGCTGGAGCCTGGCCATCGGCCTGGGCCTGTACCTGGCCTGGACCTTGAAACAACTGCTGCGCCTGCATGAATGGCTGCGCAAGCACCAACCCGATGAAGCACCGCCCGATGGCTACGGCCTGTGGGGCGAAGTGTTCGACAGCATCTACCACCTGCAACGCCGCGACCAACGGGTTCGCGGGCGCCTGCAAGCGGTGATCGACCGGGTCCAGGAATCCACCGCGGCTCTCAAGGACGCGGTAATCATGCTCGACAGCGACGGCAACCTGGAATGGTGGAACCGCGCCGCAGAAACCCTGCTGGGCCTCAAGACTCCGCAAGACAGCGGCCAGCCCGTGACCAACCTGGTGCGCCATCCGCGCTTCAAGGAATATTTCGAGCAGGACAGCTACGCCGAGCCCCTGGAAATTCCTTCGCCGATCAACGACCGCCTGCGCATCCAGCTGTACATCACCCGCTACGGCAACAACGAACACCTGATGCTGGTGCGCGACGTGACCCGCATCCACCAGCTGGAACAGATGCGCAAAGACTTCATCGCCAACGTGTCCCACGAACTGCGTACGCCGCTGACGGTGATCTGCGGCTACCTGGAAACCCTGCTGGACAACGTTGAAGACGTGAACCCGCGCTGGAGCCGTGCCCTGCAGCAAATGCAGCAGCAAGGCGGACGCATGCAGACCCTGCTCAACGACCTGTTGTTGCTGGCCAAGCTGGAAGCCACCGACTACCCCTCGGACAACCAGCCGGTGCCCATCGACGCCCTGCTCAAGTCGATCAAGAGCGACGCCCAGGCCTTGTCCGGCGACCGTAACCAGCGCATCAGCCTGGACGCCGATGCCACGGTGCAGCTCAAAGGCAGCGAGGCGGAGCTGCGCAGCGCCTTCTCCAACCTGGTGTTCAACGCGGTGAAATACACCCCGGCCGAAGGCAATATCCGCATCCGCTGGTGGGGCGACGAGCACGGCGCGCACCTGAGCGTGCAGGACTCGGGGATCGGCATCGACAACAAACACCTGCCGCGCCTTACCGAGCGCTTCTACCGTGTGGACTCCAGCCGCAACTCCACCACGGGCGGCACCGGCCTGGGCCTGGCCATCGTCAAGCACGTGCTGCTGCGCCACCGGGCACGCCTGGAAATCAGCAGCGTATTGGGCCACGGCAGCACCTTCACCTGCCACTTCGCTCCGGCCCAGGTGAAAAAAACCTCCGTCGAGGCCATCACCGACCAGCGCTGACCGCGATTCGCCCCTAGGCAATCGTCGTGTCAGCCGCTACATTGCGTAGCTTGTGCCTGCCCTTCAGGCACCGCATGGCCCTCTTTTTCTCCGACACGGAACCCGCAAAACTCCATCATGGACCCTTCCACAGGCTTTACCCTCTCTACACTCTTCGCCGATTTCGGCATGATTCTTTTTGCACTGATCCTGGTTCTGCTCAACGGCTTCTTCGTTGCGGCCGAGTTCGCCATGGTCAAACTGCGCTCGACCCGGGTCGAGGCCATCGCCGATCAGAACGGCTGGCGCGGACAGATCCTGCGCACTGTGCACAGCCAGCTCGACGCCTACTTGTCCGCCTGCCAGCTGGGTATCACCCTGGCCTCCCTGGGTCTGGGCTGGGTCGGTGAGCCGGCCTTCGCCCACCTGCTGGAGCCGCTGCTCAGCGCCCTGGGCGTCAACTCTCCGGAAGTGGTCAAAGGCGTGTCGTTCTTTACCGCCTTCTTCATCATTTCCTACCTGCACATCGTGGTCGGTGAGCTGGCGCCCAAATCCTGGGCCATCCGCAAACCCGAGCTGCTGTCGCTGTGGACGGCGGTGCCGCTGTACCTGTTCTACTGGCTGATGTACCCGGCCATCTACCTGCTCAACGCCAGCGCCAACACCATCCTGCGCATCGCTGGCCAGGGTGAACCCGGCCCGCACCACGAGCACCATTACAGCCGTGAAGAGCTCAAGCTGATCCTTCACTCCAGCCGTGGCCAGGACCCGAGCGACCAGGGCATGCGCGTATTGGCGTCGGCCGTGGAAATGGGCGAACTGGAAGTGGTGGACTGGGCCAACTCCCGGGAAGACTTGATCAGCCTGGAGTTCAACGCGCCGCTCAAGGAAATCCTCGCCCTGTTCCGTCGCCACAAGTTCAGCCGCTATCCGGTGTACGACAGCGAGCGCAACGAGTTCGTCGGCCTGCTGCACATCAAGGACCTGCTCCTTGAACTGGCGGCCCTGGACCATATTCCCGAATCGTTCAACCTGGCCGAACTGACCCGCCCGCTGGAACGCGTGTCGCGGCACATGCCGCTGTCGCAACTGCTGGAGCAGTTCCGCAAAGGCGGTTCGCACTTCGCCGTGGTGGAAGAGGCCGATGGCAACATCATTGGCTACCTGACCATGGAAGACGTGCTGGAAGTGCTGGTGGGCGACATCCAGGACGAACACCGCAAGGCCGAGCGCGGGATCCTCGCCTACCAGCCGGGCAAGCTCCTGGTACGTGGCGACACGCCGTTGTTCAAGGTAGAGCGCCTGCTGGGCATCGACCTGGACCACATCGAAGCCGAAACCCTGGCCGGGCTGATCTACGAAACCCTGAAACGGGTGCCGGAAGAGGAAGAAGTGCTGGAGGTTGAAGGCTTGCGCATCATCATCAAGAAGATGAAGGGCCCGAAAATCGTTTTGGCCAAGGTCTTGATGCTGGATTGACGGGCCATTCGGCCCGTTCGCCGGCACGCCGGCTCCTACCGGCGAAGGTTATTGTTTGCCCAACGCAAAGTTCGGCAACGCCCCCAGTGGCTGGTTGAACTGATAGGGAATCGACACCAGCCCCAACCCGGTATTGCGCTGCACCACAAAGTGCAGGTGCGGCCCGGTGCTGTTGCCGGTATTGCCCGACAGGCCCAAGGGGCTGCCCACTGCCACACGCTGGCCTTCGCGAACCTTCACCGAACCACGCTTGAGATGCAGGTAGACGCCCATGGTGCCGTCTTCATGCAGCACCCGGACGAAATTGCCTGCCGGGTTGTCGCCCCGCCCGCTCTGGGCATTCTCGGTCTTCACCACCACCCCGCCCCGCGCCGCGATGATCGGCGTGCCCTCGGGCATGGCGATGTCCATGGCATAACGGCTCTTGGGTCCAAAGTGGCTGTAGGGGCCATTGGGCCCCTGGGTCAGGCGAAAGGGCCCGCCCAGCCAGGGCAACGGATAACGGTAGCCCCGAGCCACGCCGCCAGGGTCCCCCAGGGAGTAACGAAACTTCGGGGTGTACACCAGCGGCTTGCCGGCCTGAGTGGCGCTGAGCAGCGCCAGACGCTGGCGGCTGCGGGGTGCCAGGACCTGGCGGACCGGTTGCCTGGGAGCGCCACTGACATTGCTAAGCCCAGCGAAGCTCAGCTCGACCTCCACCGGGGCGTACAGGTCGTTGCGCACAAAGACGCTGTCCACGCCGTTGCGCTTCTGGATATCCAGGTGCACCTGCGCTCCAGGCGCTCGACCATACGGTCCTGAAACAGGAACACCTGGGCCCCCGGCGAGGGCCGATCACTGTAGGACACCACGCCGTCGGCATCGGTGGTTTTGTAGATGGTCATGGCCGCCACCCAAGGGGCGGCCAGCAACAGACCACAGAGCAACAACAGGCGCAGGAACATAGGACAAAATTCTTCAGAAGAGCTGTGGCAAGGCTAGCAGCCCGAACGCTGGGGCAGCACTCAAACCGGGGCCAGAGGCGGCAGATCTACACCACTGATACTGATATCCACTCCCAGCTGTGCGGCGTCGGACAGGTTGACCAGGGCGTCGAGGGAGAACTTGTTGATCTTGCCGCTGAGCACGTCGTTGAGCCGTGGCTGGCTGATGCCCAGACGCTTGGCCGCCTCCTTCTGGGAGACGCCCCAGGCCTTGACGGCTTTGCCCAGCGCCAGCATCAGCTTGGCCCGCAAGCGCATATTGGCCGCGTCCTGGGGTGACGCCTCGAGGGCGTCCCAGACACGGGTGAAACGATCGGTGTTGATGTGTTCGGTCATGGCGTGGACCTATCCCCTGCAGTCTGGCGCGAGCCCGTTCGATGTCCCGTATTTCGGTGCGGCGCGTGGTCTTGCGCATGGCCTGCAACACGTCCCACTGAAAACCTGCGGCGCGGCGTGCATCCAACGGGAACGCCCGAAGGTCACTGAGCGCGCTCCCGACAAACACCACATCCTTGTGCCTGGTCATCGAACGTCTCCTGTGACTGACCCAGACCCAGGCTAAACAAACACGCCAGGACAGGGTGCCCCGGGTTGTTTCAAGGCATGGCCTGGAAGACAGAATGGCGAAAAGCGTCAGGCCTCAATCTATATCCAAATAGATATGAATCAAGCTGAAAAACCAGCAACAGACGCACAGCACCCAATACCGCCTAAGCCCATCAACACTTGGCCTGAAGCGGCCTTGCAGCGATCCGGAGCGTCATCGGCAACCGCTGAAGCAAGCGGAAAAATAGGCCTCTGAGGCACTTTATCCACAGGCAAAAAACCGGCGCGAGAAAGTGGTTGCGCCAGGTTTCGGGCGGTGATGCGGGTTCAGGCCGTGCACGGACGTGAAGGCTTTGAGCGTTGGCTCATGATCCACCTGCCCCGGCGGCTGGCCGAGTGCAGGTGTTGATCAGGGAGATGGCGTGCAGCCAAGACCACACGCAAGGGAGCCGCCACCCAGGCGGAGCCCGGAGACGCCATCAAGCGCCCGGGACGAAGTGCTTCTGCGCGGTACCGCGGGCGATCAGGCGCGAAATGTAATCGAGCTTCTGTGCGTCTTGATCGACAAAACGGAAGGTCAGTTGCAGCCAATCGCTGTCCGGCTTCGGCTCGTGGGCCACCACCGCATGCAGGTAGCCGTTCAAACGGGCCACCTCGGCGTTATCGCCCTGCTCCAGGTCGAGTACGGCGCTGTCCAGCACCTGAGGCAGCACTTCACCGCGCTTCACCACCAGCAAGGCTTCCTTGATGCTCAGGGCCTTGATCACGCATTGCTGGGTACCGCTTGGCAGACGCAACTGGCCTTGACCACGACCGCCCGATGCCGCCGACGCTGGCGTTGGAGCCTTCACCGGTGGGCTGTTGAGCAAACCACGGGGGGCGGCTGCCGCTGGTGCGGCCGGCTTGGCCGCAGGGGCGGCGGCGCCCAGCACTTCGGTCTTGCCGCCGGTCAGGGCGCTCAGGGAGTCGTTGCCGAACGCCGAGTTCATCCGGGTGGGCGCGCTGTTCATCAGGGTATCGAGCTTGCCGACCTTGTTCAGCGCCTGCTTGACCTTGGTCAGCAGCTGTTCGTTGGTGAAAGGCTTGCTGACGTAGCCGGAGACACCGGCCTGAATCGCCTGGACCACGTTCTCCTTGTCGCCACGGCTGGTGACCATCACGAACGGCATGCTTTTCAGGGCGTCCTGGGTGCGGCACCAGGTCAGCAGTTCGAGACCGGACATTTCCGGCATTTCCCAGTCGCACAGCACCAGGTCGAACGCTTCCTTGGCCAGCATCGCCTGGGCCTTTTTACCGTTGACCGCATCTTCGGTCCGGATACCCGGGAAGTAGTTACGCAGGCACTTCTTCACCAGGTCACGAATGAACGAAGCATCGTCCACCACCAACACACTGATCTTGCTCATCCAACACCCCTTTAAAAATCCCGGCAAGCATAACGCTGGCTGATGGCACTTTGCCAAAACTCTTCAGTCACGCCGGGACTTTTCGTTCGCGGGTGCTGCTTTTTACTGGAAAAGCCGCAAACAAAAACGCCCGGCCAAGGGCCGGGCGTTCGTCTTGGGCAATCTTACTTATCGTCAGTTTTGCCCGGAACATTAGCGCTTTCAGCACTGGTTCCTTCAACTTCTTCCTTCATGCGCTTGAGGCCCAAATGGCGCACATCGGTGCCGCGTACCAGGTAGATCACCAGCTCGGAGATGTTCCGCGCATGGTCGCCAATACGCTCCAGGGAGCGAAGTACCCAGATAATGCTCAGTACCCGCGAGATCGAGCGCGGATCTTCCATCATGTAGGTGGCCAGCTCGCGCAGAGCGGTCTTGTATTCGCGGTCGATGATCTTGTCGTACTGGGCCACGGACAGCGCCAGCTCGGCGTCAAAACGGGCAAAGGCATCCAGGGCATCGCGGACCATGTTGCGCACCTGATCGCCAATGTGGCGCACTTCGACGTAGCCCCGTGGCGCTTCGCCTTCTTCGCACAACTGGATGGCACGACGGGCGATCTTGGTGGCTTCGTCGCCGATGCGTTCCAGGTCGATCACCGACTTGGAAATGCTGATGATCAAGCGCAAGTCAGAGGCCGCCGGCTGGCGACGGGCAAGAATGCGCAGGCACTCCTCGTCGATGTTGCGCTCCATCTGATTGATCTGGTCATCGATCTCGCGCACTTGCTGGGCCAGGCCGGAGTCGGCCTCGATCAGCGCGGTAACCGCGTCATTGACTTGTTTCTCCACCAGCCCGCCCATGGCCAGCAGGTGGCTGCGCACCTCTTCCAGCTCGGCGTTGAACTGCGCGGAGATGTGGTGGGTAAGGCCTTCTTTACTAATCATGCGATTGCTCCGCAAAAGCTGTAAGCCGCAAGCTACAAGCTGCAAGCCAATGTGTGTCGTTACGCTGAACCGCTTTAACTTGCCGCTTGAAGCCTGCGGCTTACAACTGCCTCAACTAGCCGTAGCGCCCCGTGATGTAGTCTTCGGTCTGCTTTTTCGCCGGGTTGGTGAACAGGGTATCGGTGTCGCCGAATTCCACCAGTTTGCCCATGTACATAAAGGCCGTGTAGTCGGAAACCCGCGCCGCCTGCTGCATGTTGTGGGTCACGATGACGATGGTGAATTTGGATTTCAGTTCGTAGATCAGCTCTTCGACTTTCAGGGTCGAGATCGGGTCCAGTGCCGAACAGGGTTCGTCCAGCAGCAGCACTTCCGGCTCCACCGCGATGGTGCGGGCGATCACCAGACGTTGTTGCTGACCACCCGACAGGCCCAGGGCCGATTCGTGCAGGCGGTCCTTGACCTCATCCCACAGCGCCGCGCCCTTGAGGGCCCATTCCACGGCCTCATCAAGGATGCGCTTCTTGTTGATGCCCTGGATCCGCAGGCCGTAGACCACGTTTTCATAAATGGTCTTGGGGAACGGGTTGGGCTTCTGGAACACCATGCCCACACGGCGACGCAGCTCGGCCACGTCTTCGCCCTTGCGGTAGATGTTGTTGCCGTAGAGGTTGATGGCGCCTTCCACACGGCAACCATCCACCAGGTCGTTCATGCGGTTGAAGGTCCGCAGCAACGTGGACTTGCCGCAGCCGGACGGGCCGATAAATGCCGTCACGCGCTGCTTGGGGATGTTCATGCTGACGTCGAACAACGCTTGTTTATCGCCGTAGAACAGGCTCAGGCCGGGCACTTCAATGGCCACGGTTTCCTGTTCCAGGTCCAGACTCTGCTTGTCGCGACCCAGAGCGGACATGTTGATGCCATGGGTGTGGGTTTCGTGTTGCATGGTCTCACTCCGTTCGTAGCTGCAAGCTTCTAGCTGCAAGCCGCAAGTTTGGGCAAAAGCGGCTTGCGACACGTAGTTTGCCGCTTGGAGCCTGCCGCTTGTGGCTTATTGATTAGCTGTCCAGCGCTTTGTATTTTTCCCGCAGGTGGTTACGGATCCACACGGCCGACAGGTTCAACGTAGCGATCACCAGCACCAGCAGCAGCGCCGTGGCGTACACCAGCGGCCGCGCGGCCTCGACGTTGGGGCTCTGGAAGCCGACGTCATAGATGTGGAAGCCCAGGTGCATGATCTTCTGGTCCAGGTGCAGGTACGGGTAGTTGCCGTCCACCGGCAGCGACGGCGCCAGTTTCACCACACCCACCAGCATCAGCGGCGCCACTTCACCGGCGGCGCGGGCCACGGCGAGGATCATGCCGGTCATCATTGCCGGGCTGGCCATGGGCAGGACGATTTTCCACAAGGTCTCGGCCTTGGTCGCACCCAGGGCCAGGGAACCTTCACGCACGGTGCGGGGAATCCGCGCCAGGCCTTCCTCGGTGGCCACGATCACCACCGGCACCGCCAGCAGCGCCAGGGTCAGGGACGCCCAGAGCAGGCCCGGGGTGCCGAAGGTCGGCGCCGGCAGAGCTTCAGGGAAGAACATGCGGTCCAGGGAACCACCGAGTACATAAACGAAGAAGCCCAGGCCGAACACGCCGTAGACGATGGCCGGAACCCCCGCCAGGTTGTTCACGGCGATGCGGATCAAGCGAGTCATGGGGCCCTGGCGCGCATATTCACGCAGGTAGACCGCTGCCAGCACGCCGAACGGGGTGACGATCATGGCCATGATCAGGGTCATCATCACGGTGCCGAAAATCGCTGGGAAGATCCCGCCCTCGGTGTTGGCTTCACGCGGGTCGTCGCTGAGGAATTCCCAGACCTTGCTGAAATAGAAACCGACCTTGGTCAGGGTGCTCATGCCGTTGGGCTGATAAGCGTGCACCACCTTGCCCAGGTCGATGACCACTTCCTTGCCGTTGGCATCGCGGGCCGTCAGGCTGTCGCGGTTGACCTGGGCGTGCAGGTCGCTCAGACGCGCCTCGATGTCCTGATAACGGGCATTGAGTTCGGCGCGCTCGGTTTCCATGTCCGCCTGGGCGGTGGCGTCGAGTTTGCCTTCCAGCTCCAGCTTGCGGCTGTGCAGACGGATGCGTTCAAGGCCGGCGTTGATCGCGCCGATATCGGTTTTTTCCAGGGTCTTGAGCTGGGCCGCCAGTTGGCTGACGCGCTGGATGCGCGCCTGCAGTTCCGGCCAGGCCGCTTCGCCTTCGGCAATCACCTTGCCGCTTTCTTTGACGTTGACCAGGTAGCCGTAGAAGTTGCCCCACTCACGCCGCTCGATGGCCATCAACTCGCGTGGCGTGGTCTGGTTGGTCAGCCACTCGCCAACGATCCAGGTGAAGTCATTGCCGTTCAGGTCACGGTTGCCGACCTTGATCAGCTCACGGGTCATGAACTCCGGGCCTTGGTCCGGCACCGGCAAGCCGGCGCTTTTCAGACGGGCGCGGGGCACTTCTTCCTTCTGCACCACTTCACCGACAACCAACTGCTGGGCCTGGCCCGGGATGTCGTACTGCGCGTGCACCAGGTCGGCGGGCCAGAAGTGGCCCAGGCCGCGTACGGCAATCACCGCCAGCAGGCCAATGGTCATGATGACCGCGATGGACACCGCGCCACCGCTGATCCAGACGCCTGGGGCGCCGCTCTTGAACCAACCTTTCAGGGAGTTCTGTTTCACAGACTTCTACCTTTATTAAAGCGACGAGTATTTCTTGCGCAGACGCTGACGGATCAGCTCCGCGAGGGTGTTCATGACGAAGGTGAACAACAGCAGCACCAGCGCCGAGAGGAACAGCACGCGGTAGTGGCTGCCGCCGACTTCCGATTCGGGCATTTCCACCGCAACGTTGGCGGCCAGGGTGCGCAGGCCTTCGAACAGGTTCATTTCCATGACCGGGGTGTTACCGGTGGCCATCAGCACGATCATGGTTTCGCCGACGGCGCGGCCCATGCCGATCATCAGGGCCGAGAAGATGCCCGGGCTGGCGGTGAGGATCACCACGCGGGTCATGGTCTGCCACGGCGTAGCGCCCAGGGCCAGGGAACCCAGGGTCAGGCCCCGCGGCACGCTGAACACGGCGTCTTCGGCGATCGAATAGATGTTCGGGATCACCGCAAAGCCCATGGCCAGGCCGACCACCAGTGCGTTGCGCTGGTCGTAGGTAATGCCCAGGTCGTGGGAGATCCACATGCGCATGTCACCGCCGAAGAACCAGTTCTCCATGAACGGGCTCATGTACAGCGACAGCCAGCCCACGAACAGGATCACCGGGATCAGCAACGCACTTTCCCAACCGTCCGGCACTTTCAGGCGGACCGACTCCGGCAGGCGGCTGAAGGCGAAGCCTGCCACCAGGATGCCGATTGGCAGCAGCATCAGCAGGCTGAAGATGCCCGGCAGGTGGCCTTCTACATAGGGGGCGAGGAACAGGCCGGCGAAGAAGCCGAGGATCACCGTCGGCATCGCTTCCATCAGCTCGATCACCGGCTTGACCTTGCGGCGCATGCCCGGGGCCATGAAGTAAGCGGTGTAGATCGCTGCCGCCACCGCCAAGGGCGCCGCCAAGAGCATGGCGTAGAACGCGGCCTTCAAGGTGCCGAAGGTCAGGGGCGACAGGCTCAGCTTGGGTTCGAAGTCGGTGTTGGCCGCTGTGGATTGCCAGACGTATTTAGGCTCGTCGTAGTTCTCGTACCAGACCTTGCTCCACAGCGCGCTCCAGGACACTTCCGGGTGCGGGTTGTCCAGCACCAGCGGCTGCAACTTGCCACCGGCTTCGACGATCACCCGGTTGGCCCGTGGCGACAGGCCGAACAGGCCCTGGCCTTCCACCACCTGATCCACCAGCAGGGTGCGGTGGGCGGTGCTGTGGAACACGCCGAGCTTGCCGGCGGCGTCCAGGGCGACAAAGCCCTTGCGACGCTCTTCGGCAGTGATTTCGATGACCGGTGCGGTGCCCATCTGGAAGGTGCGGATCTGCTTCAGGCGCAGCTCGCCGTCCGGGTCGCGGGCCATGAACCACTGGGCCAGGCCACCCTTGGACGTACCGATGATCAGCGAGATGCCGCCCACCAGTTGGGTGCTGGCGGTGACTTCGCTGTCGGCGTCTTCCAGCAGTTTGTAGCGACCGTTGAGGCTCTTGTCGCGCAGGCTGAACACGTCGGCCTGGGCCCGGCCGTTGATCACATACAACCATTGCTGGCGCGGATCGACGTACATGGCCTTGACCGGCTCGGTCATCTGCGGCAGCTCGATGCGCTTCTGCTCGCTGGTGACTTCCCCAGTCATCATGTTTTCTTCACGGGTCAGTTGCAGCACCTGCAGCTGGGCACCGGTCGAACCGGCCAGCACCAGCGCGGAGTCCGTGGCGTTGAGGTTGACGTGCTCCAGTGCACCGCCCTGCTCGTTGAGCACGATCGGGGTTTCGCCGTAAGGGTATTCAATGGCCGGGGAGATGGTTTTCTTGCCATCCGGGTAGGTCACTTTATAGGTGTGACGAAACACCAGGGCCTGGCCGTTGGACAGGCCGACCACCACCAGCGGGCTGCCGGGCTGGTCCTTGCCGATGGCGGTGACTTGAGTACCGGCCGGGATCGGCAAGTCGACGCGGCGCAGCTCGGCGCCCGAATCGATGTCGAAGAACAGCGCCTGGCCCTTGTCGGAAACGCGCATGCCGACCTGGTTCTGCTCTTCAAGAGAGAACATCAGCGGCTTGCCGGCGTCCTGCATCCAGGCCGGGGTCAGCGGGTCCTTGGCGGTCAGGTCGGCACCCTGGAACAACGGCGCGACGACGTAAGCCAGGAAGAAGAAAATCAGGGTAATTGCGGCCAACACCGCCAGGCCGCCCACAAGGACGTACCAACGGGTCAGGCGATCTTTCAGCGCGCGAATACGGCGCTTGCGTTGCAACTCAGGCGTATTGAAATCAATGCGCTTGGGGGGAGAAGTCGTAGTCATGGGGGAATTGGCCAGATCATTCATGCGCACACCCTAGCGATCCTGTATGACAGAAAGATGACAATGCAGTGACGCAACAAAACCGCCGCGAAGCAAAGCTGGCAGCGGACAGAAAAGGGGTTGTAGGAGCCGGCGAGCCAGCTCCTACGGTAGCGCCTTAGTTACCTTCTTTCAGACCCAGGTCAGCCAGGGCCTTGGCGGCCACTTTGGCTGGCAGCGGGATGTAACCGTCTTTCACCACAACTTCCTGACCCTGCTTGGACAGGACCAGTTTCACGAACTCGGCTTCCAGCGGGGCCAGAGGCTTGTTCGGGGCTTTGTTGATGTAAACGTAGAGGAAGCGCGACAGCGGGTACTTGCCGTTCAGGGCGTTTTCTTCGGTGTCTTCGATGAACTCAGTGCTGCCTTTCTTGGCCAGGGCCACGGTCTTCACGCTGGCGGTCTTGTAACCGATGCCCGAGTAACCGATGCCGTTCAGCGAGGAGCTGATGGACTGCACCACCGAGGCCGAGCCCGGTTGTTCGTTGACGTTAGGCTTGAAGTCGCCTTTGCACAGGGCTTCTTCCTTGAAGTAGCCGTAGGTGCCGGATACCGAGTTACGACCGAACAGTTGCACAGGCTTGTTGGCCAGGTCGCCGGTCACACCCAGGTCGCCCCAGGTCTTGGCTTCAGCCTTGGCGCCACACAGGCGAGTGGAGGAGAAGATCGCATCGACCTGTTCCATGGTCAGGTGCTGGATCGGGTTGTCCTTGTGCACGAACACCGCCAGGGCGTCCACGGCCACCGGGATAGCGGTTGGCTTGTAACCGTACTTCTGCTCGAAGGCCGCCAGTTCGGTGTCCTTCATCTTGCGGCTCATCGGGCCCAGGTTCGAGGTGCCTTCAGTCAACGCAGGTGGCGCAGTGGCGGAGCCGGCAGCCTGGATCTGGATGTTGACGTTCGGGTATTCCTTTTTGTAGTTCTCGGCCCACAGGGTCATCAGGTTGGCCAAGGTATCGGAACCGACGCTGGACAGGTTGCCCGAAACACCCGTGGTCTTGGTGTAGCTCGGGATAGCAGGGTCGACAGCGGCAACCGCGTTGGCAGTCGCAACGCCAGCGGCGACAAAGGTCATTGCCGCCATCAAACGCTTCAGTTTCATGCCTTACTCCTAGCAGATAGGGTGTGTTAAGTCGGGGCCAAGTATCTGTAGGCCATGTGAACACTCTATGTCTGAAATATGACAATTAGATGAAAGGCCAGCATTCGATGAAGAGGCTGGCCTTTCGCTGAAGCACGGCTCAAGCGCCGCTCTGTAGGGACCGGATCAGCGGCCCTTCTTCCACAAATACAGGCCCACCAGCATCCCCAGGCTGCAAATGATCGCCACATAGTAGGCCGGGCCCATGGCGCTTTCCTTGAGCAGCCAGGTCACGGCCATCGGCGTCAGGCCGCCGAAGATCGCGTACGCCAGGTTGTAGGAGAACGACAGGCCGCTGAAGCGCACCACCGCCGGGAACGCCTTGACCATCACGTAGGGCACGGCGCCGATGGTGCCGACAAACAGCCCGGTCAGGGCATAGAGCGGGAACAGCCACTCGGGGTGCTGCAGCAGGCTGTGATAGAAGGTCCAGGACGTGGCCAGCAGCAGGCCGCTGCCGAACACAAACACCCGGCCAGCACCGAAACGGTCGGCCAGGGCGCCGGAGGCGATGCAGCCCAGGCTAAGAAAGACAATCGCCAGGCTATTGGCTTCCAGGGCGGTGGCCGCCGGGAACTTGTAGACGGTCTGCAGCACGGTGGGGGTCATCAGGATCACCACGATGATCCCGGCGGACAGCAGCCAGGTCAGCAGCATGGAGATGGCAATCGCCCCACGATGGTCACGCAAGACCGCACGCAGCGGCACTTCTTCGGCCAGGGCCTTGCGCTGCTGCAACTCGGCGAACACCGGGGTTTCGTGAAGCCAACGGCGCAGGTAGACCGAGAACAAGCCGAACACACCGCCCAGCAGGAATGGAATCCGCCAGGCGTAGTCGGACACTTCCACCGGGGTATAGATGCTGTTGATGGCCGTGGCCACCAGGGAGCCCAGGAGGATGCCGGCGGTCAGGCCCGACGTCAGGGTGCCGCAGGCGTAGCCGATGTGGCGTTGCGGTACGTGCTCGGAAACGAAGACCCAGGCGCCCGGCACTTCACCGCCAATGGCCGCCCCCTGGATCACCCGCATCAACAGCAGCAGGATCGGTGCCCACATGCCGATCTGTGCGTAGGTCGGCAGCAGGCCCATGATCAGGGTCGGCACCGCCATCATGAAAATGCTCAGGGTGAACATCTTCTTGCGCCCCAGCAGGTCGCCGAAGTGGGCCATGACGATCCCGCCCAGGGGCCGCGCCAGGTAACCGGCGGCAAAGATCCCGAAGGTCTGCATCATGCGCAGCCATTCGGGCATGTCCGCCGGGAAGAACAGCTTGCCGACCACGGTGGCGAAGAACACGAAAATGATGAAATCGTAGAACTCCAGCGCACCGCCCAGGGCGGACAGCGAAAGGGTTTTGTAGTCGTTGCGAGTCAACGGACGAGCGGGTTGCGCAGGCTGCGCGGCACTCGAGGGCACAGAGGTCATGGCAAGGGGCTTCTCTTATAGGTCAATCTGGAAACCGCAACAGCGCTGGTTGGGGCCTGGCAGGTTCGGCACGATAGCAAATTGTTCGAAAAAGCACATGGATGTGCTCAATTGACGAGCAAAATGAGAACCGGACGGTCGTCGCGGAGTCTATCGACCGATATACTCGCAAACCTCGGAGCGCAAACCCGCTCCTGGCAAGGGTTGCTGTGCGAAAACGCTGTTGTGCCTCCTCCTCGACTGAATGAGCCAGCCGGTTTCGCAGAGTTTCCCTTTAGCGCGCCTTAGAAAGAACGTGACGAACGTAGTATGTTCGGGGCTGAATCGTTTTTCCTAAAGACGGCTATTCACCTGAAGTACCCATGAAGCGTCACGGGTCAGAGGCACCCTCGGCATGATAGAGCTCGAACAAGAAGATCCGATCCCGCAAGGCGACCTGGCCCTGCAAATCACCGCACTCCCCCGTGAAACCAACGGTTTTGGCGATATTTTCGGCGGTTGGCTGGTGGCCCAGATGGACCTCGCCGGCACCGCCATGGCCAGCCGCGTGGCCGGTGGCCGAGTAGCGACCGTGGCCATCGACCGCATGGCCTTCCTGGTGCCGGTCGCCGTAGGCGCACAATTGTCCTTCTATACCCAGACCCTGGAAATCGGCCGCAGCTCGATCCAGATGATGGTTGAGGTCTGGAGCGACGACCCGCTGTCCAGCGAGTGGCGCAAAGTCACCGAGGCGGTGTTCGTGTTCGTCGCCATCGATGGCAGCGGCCGCACCCGTTCGGTTCCGCCACGGGCGCGCTGACCGGCCAAGGTTAAACCTGACAGCCGTTGCGCGGTCCATAGCAGCCCCTGCTCCTGAACGAGAATTGCACGATGCCGACGCCTCACGTTGAAACAGTGAAACTGGATGAACTGAACTGCTGGCGCATCCGCCACGGCCAGGCCGAATTGCTGGTGGCCCAGCAAGGAGCACACATCCTCAGCTATCAAGTGGCCGGGCAACCGCCGCTGATCTGGCTCAACGACGAGGCACTGTTCAAGCAGGGCAAAAGCATTCGCGCCGGTGTGCCGGTGTGCTGGCCGTGGTTCGGCAACCTGGCGCGCAACCCGCAAAGCGTGCAGGCCATGCGCCAGAGCAACGAGCCGGCGCCGGCCCACGGCCTGGTTCGCGCCAGCGAGTGGACCCTGGCGGGCATCGAAGGCGACGACGATGGCCTGCTGGTGGAGCTGGTACTGCCCATGCCCGAAGGCGGCTTGCCGGGCTGGCCGCACCAGGTTGGCCTGACCCTGTCGATCCGCCTGGATCAACAACTGCACATCAACCTCACCAGCCATAACCAAGGCACGGACAGCGTCAGCATCAGCCAGGCGCTGCACAGCTATTTCGCGGTCAGTGACGTGCGCAATGTGCGGGTAGAAGGGCTGGATGGCCTGAACTACATCGAGACCCTGGACGACTGGAAGACCGTGGCCCAAGTGGGCGACCTGCAGTTTGCCGGCGAGACCGACCGCATCTACCTCGATACCCCGGTGCAGTTGAACATTGTCGACCCGACCTGGGAACGGCGGATCCAACTGACCAGCCGCGGCTCGCGCTCAGCGGTGATCTGGAACCCCTGGATCGCTCGCGCCGCGCAGTTCAGCGACATGGCCGACGACGGCTGGCAACGCATGCTGTGCATCGAAACCGCCAACGTCCTGGATGACATCGTCACCCTGGCCCCCGGCGCCAGCCATACCCTGGGCGTCAGCATCACCAGCACCCCGCTCTGACCTGTAGGAGCCGGCTTGCCGGCGATACGACTGTCGCCCCAAGCCGCCTCCCCTAGCCCTTCAGAGGTCAGATTCCTTGACCACCCGCACCTTGCCCGCCTCCAGCGCATAGGCCGCATCGGCCAGGTCGTTGCTGACCTTTTCGATCTTCAAAGTGCCAGTCACCCACAGCGGCGTGTAGATGTCGTCCAGCTTCAGGCCCTTGGGGTAGCGCACCAGCACCAGTTGGTTGGGCGGCGGTGGCGGCACGTGGATGCAGGCGCCTGGGTAAGGTACGAGGAAGAACAGCGTGCTGCGGCCCTTGGCGTCGGATTCCAACGGCACCGGATACCCGCCAATGCGAATTTCCTTGCCGTTCATGCCCGGCACGGTCTTGGTGGAATACATCACGGCCGGCAACCCCTTGCTCTGCTTCAAGCCACCCTTGTCGGTAAAGGTGCCCTGGGCTTCGGGGGAGTTGTGGTCGATTTCCGGCATCTGCTCGAGGGCTTTCTGGTCCGACTTGGGCATCAGTTCCAGCCAGTCGGTTTCCGGGAGTTCAGCGGCGTGGGCCAGGCCACTGCCCAGCAACACAAGGGTCAACAAAAGACGGCGCATGGAGGAGCTCGGTCAAGGAAGGGACGATAAGTCGCCGAGCATTCTAGCCCTCCCGGCCTGCGCAGCAGAGAGGGCTTTGTCGCTAAATCAGCTCTTTTTCACAAAGCCGTAGATCACCAGCAGGACGATCGCGCCGACCAGCGCGCCAATGAAGCCCGCGCCTTGACCGGCCTGGTAAATACCCAAGGCCTGGCCGCCGTAAGTCGCCGCCAGCGAACCGCCGATACCCAGCAGGATGGTCATGATCCAGCCCATGCTGTCATCCCCTGGCTTGAGGAAGCGCGCCAGCAGACCCACGATCAAACCGATAAAAATGGTGCCGATAATTCCCATGGCTTTTCCTCTGTATTAGGGGTTACGCCAAAGCCTAGTCAGCACTTTGGCATCCTGCCATCAGAGAACGGCGGCCCTTGAAGGTTCCGCCGTCGCCCGGGTTTTATTGCTCGGCGATCAGCGCTTCGACCTTGAGGATCTGCGCTTCGAGGGTTGCCTTGTCGGCACAGCGCAGGTTGGCGTGGCCGACCTTGCGCCCGACCTTGAAGGCCTTGCCGTAGTGGTGCAGGTGGCAGTCATCGATGGCGATGACCTTGTCCACCGGTGGCACGCTGCCGATGAAGTTGAGCATGGCGCTCTCGCCCACTTTGGCGGTGGAACCCAGTGGCAGGCCGGCAACCGCCCGCAGGTGGTTTTCGAACTGGCTGCACTCGGCGCCTTCGGTGGTCCAGTGCCCGGAGTTGTGCACCCGCGGAGCGATTTCGTTGGCCTTGAGGCCGCCGTCCACTTCAAAGAACTCGAACGCCATGACGCCGACGTAATCCAGCTGCTTGAGCACGCGGCTGGAGTAGTCCTCGGCCAGGGCTTGCAGCGGGTGCTCGGAGCTGGCCACGGACAGCTTGAGAATGCCGCTGTCGTGGGTGTTGTGCACCAACGGGTAGAAACGGGTTTCACCGTCACGGGCACGCACGGCAATCAGCGAGACTTCACCGGTGAACGGCACAAAGCCTTCCAGCAGGCACGGCACGCTGCCCAGTTCGGCAAAGGTGCCGGTCACGTCGGCGGCGCTGCGCAGGACCTTCTGGCCCTTGCCGTCATAACCCAGGGTGCGGGTTTTCAGCACAGCCGGCAGGCCGATGGCGGCCACGGCGGCGTCCAGGTCAGCCTGGGACTGGATGTCGGCGAACGCCGGGGTAGGAATCCCCAGGTCCTTGAACATGCTCTTTTCGAACCAGCGGTCGCGGGCGATGCGCAGGGCTTCGGCACTCGGGTAGACCGGTACGAACTGCGAAAGGAAGGCCACGGTTTCCGCCGGCACGCTTTCGAATTCGAAGGTCACCAGGTCCACTTCATCGGCCAACTGGCGCAGGTGATCCTGATCGCCGTAATCGGCCCGCAGGTGCTCGCCCAACGCCGCGGCACAGGCATCCGGCGCCGGGTCCAGGAAAGCGAAATTCATGCCCAGCGGGGTGCCCGCCAGGGCTAGCATGCGACCCAGCTGGCCGCCACCGATTACACCGATTTTCATGGTCAAAAGCCTCAGGCGACGCGTGGGTCTGGATTGTCCAGCACGCTGTCTGTCTGCTCAGCGCGGAATTTCTTCAGCACGGTGTGGAATTGCGGGTGCTTGGCGCCCAGGATGCTCGCCGACAGCAGCGCGGCGTTGATCGCGCCGGCCTTGCCGATGGCCAGAGTGGCAACCGGGATGCCCGCAGGCATCTGCACGATGGACAACAGGGAATCCACACCCGAGAGCATCGACGACTGCACCGGAACGCCCAGCACCGGCAGGTGGGTCTTGGCCGCACACATGCCTGGCAGGTGAGCCGCGCCACCGGCACCGGCGATGATCACCTCAATGCCACGGGCCTCGGCTTCTTCGGCGTACTGGAACAGCAGATCCGGGGTGCGGTGGGCAGAGACCACTTTCACCTCATAAGGGATGCCGAGCTTTTCCAGCATATCGGCGGTGTGGCTAAGGGTGGACCAATCGGACTTGGAGCCCATGATCACGCCAACCAGTGCACTCATCGTCGTGCCTCTTCTCTCTGGGCGCCCGCAGGCGCGTCAAAAAACAACAAGCCACGCAGGAGGACCGGCGTGGCTTGTTATACGAAATATGGCCGGGCGAACCGGCCGAAGGCCGCGCAGTATACCGAAAAAGGTGGGTTAAACGCACTTTCGCCGACCATCTGTCGAACAAAGTATTTCCGGCGCAAAACCCCGATTTTATTGACCCCCAGGTCAATCCCCCGTCCCTCGTAGGAGCTGGCTTGCCAGCGAAGAGACCAGCCCGGCAATCACCCTCCTCCCGGCCGACGCTTTCGCCAACAGCCGGCTCCTACACGGCCGCGGCTTGTGCGGCGCCGCCCTCCAGCTTGCGCCACAACAGCCGCACATTGGCCTTGCGCACCAGGGCGCAGCGGTACAGGCGAATCTCCAGGGGCACATGCCACTGCGGGCCGCCACACACCACCAACTCGCCCCGAGCCAGCTCGGCGCGCACGCTCAGTTGCGGCACCCAGGCGATGCCCAGTCCTTCCAGGGCCATGCTCTTCAGACTGTCGGCCATGGCGGTTTCATACACCGTGGTGAACCGCAGGTTGCGCTGGCGCAGCAGCAGGTTCACCGAACGCCCGAGGAAAGCCCCGGCGCTGTAGGCCAGCAACGGTACGCTGGCCTCGCCTTCAAGGTCGAACAACGGTTGGCCGTCGGCATCCGCCGCGCACACCGGGAGCATTTCAGTGTGGCCCAAATGCAGGGACGGGAAGATTTCCGAGTCCATCTGCAGCGCCGCGTCCGGGTCGTAGAAGGCCAGCATCAGGTCACAACCGCCCTCGCGCAAGGCATGCACCGCGTCGCCGACGTTGGTCGCCACCAGCCGCGTGGCGATGTTCAGGCCTTCGTTGCGCAACTGGGCGATCCAGCGTGGGAAGAACCCCAACGCCAGGGAATGCGCAGCAGCGACCTGCATCACTTCGCCCTGCCCGCCTTCCAGGTGATGCAGGTGGCGCAGCACCTCACCGAGCTGCTCGACCACGGTGCGCGCGGTCACCAGAAACAACTGCCCCGCCGCCGTCAGCTCGACCGGCGTGCGCGAGCGATTGACCAAGGTCAGGCCCAAGGCGGCCTCCAGGCTGCGGATCCGCCGACTGAACGCCGGCTGGGTCACGAAGCGCCGTTCGGCGGCCTGCGAGAAGCTGCGGGTGGCGGCCAGGGCACTGAAGTCCTCGAGCCATTTGCTTTCCAGATTCATCACGTCCTCCCAGACACGCACCATTTTAGGTCACACGCTCGCCGACAAAGCGGCGTCACACGGACATTATGCCGTTTATGCATAGGCCAGTGCTGAACAGCATTGGCCCAAATTTTCCCGTAAGCCTAGGATTCACAGCGTTCCGGCACAGACCGGGTCCTTAATCGAGATGATTTCTATCATGTCCTCCGCTGCATCTTTCCGCACAGAAAAAGACCTGCTTGGCGTACTCGAAGTACCCGCTCAAGCGTATTACGGCATCCAGACCCTGCGAGCGGTGAATAACTTCCGTCTCTCCGGCGTTCCGATTTCGCATTACCCGAAGTTGGTGGTCGGCCTGGCGATGGTCAAGCAGGCGGCAGCTGACGCCAACCGCGAGCTGGGCCAGCTCAGCGAAGCCAAGCACGCTGCTATCAGCGAAGCCTGTGCCCGTCTGATCCGCGGCGATTTCCACGAAGAGTTCGTGGTGGACATGATTCAAGGCGGCGCTGGCACTTCGACCAACATGAATGCCAACGAAGTCATCGCCAACATCGCGTTGGAGGCCATGGGCCACAACAAGGGCGAATACCAGTACCTGCACCCGAACAACGACGTGAACATGGCGCAGTCGACCAACGACGCCTACCCAACCGCGATCCGTCTGGGTCTGCTGCTGGGCCATGACGCGCTGCTGGCCAGCCTCGACAGCCTGATCCAAGCCTTCGCTGCCAAGGGCGTCGAATTCGGCCACGTGCTGAAAATGGGCCGTACCCAATTGCAAGACGCCGTGCCGATGACCCTCGGCCAAGAATTCCGCGCCTTCGCCACCACCCTCAGCGAAGACCTGGCCCGCCTGAAAACCCTGGCGCCCGAGCTGCTGACCGAAGTCAACCTGGGCGGCACCGCCATCGGCACCGGCATCAACGCCGACCCGCGCTACCAGGCCTTGGCCGTACAACGCCTGGCCACCATCAGCGGCCAGCCGCTGGTACCGGCTGCCGACCTGATCGAAGCCACCTCCGACATGGGCGCCTTCGTGCTGTTCTCCGGCATGCTCAAGCGCACCGCGGTCAAGCTGTCGAAGATCTGCAACGACCTGCGCCTGCTGTCCAGCGGCCCACGCACCGGCATCAACGAAATCAACCTGCCAGCGCGTCAGCCCGGCAGCTCGATCATGCCCGGCAAGGTCAACCCGGTGATCCCGGAAGCGGTCAACCAAGTGGCGTTCCAAGTCATCGGCAACGACCTGGCCCTGACCATGGCAGCCGAAGGCGGCCAACTGCAGTTGAACGTGATGGAGCCGTTGATCGCCTTCAAGATCTTCGACTCGATCCGCCTGCTGCAACGCGCCATGGACATGCTGCGCGAGCACTGCATCGTCGGCATCACCGCCAACGAAGCCCGCTGCCGCGAGCTGGTGGAGCACTCCATCGGCCTGGTGACCGCGCTGAACCCTTACATCGGCTATGAAAACGCCACCCGTATCGCCCGTATCGCCCTCGAAAGCGGCCGTGGCGTACTGGAACTGGTGCGCGAAGAAGGCTTGCTCGACGACGCCATGCTCGACGACATCCTGCGCCCGGAAAACATGATTGCCCCGCGTCTGGTGCCTTTGAAGGCTTGAACCAACGCCGCCCTGCCAACCCAGGGCCACGCTCACCAGGCTGAGGGACTAGACACCTCTCACCTTTTGAGGGCCTGGAGATCACTCTCCAGGCCCTTTTTTTTGCCCAAAAAACGCCCCCCCAACACCGCGTGCCTTTGTAGGAGCTGGCTTGCCAGCGATAAAGCCCGGCCTGCCCTCCTCATCACCCCAACCGACGCCATCGCCGGCAAGCCGGCTCCTACAAAAAGCCATTGGCCGTTTTAGCAGCGCAGACTCGTGCGTCACGGTGGATAATCGTGCCTCCCCCAACACCGAGGCATTTCAGTCGATGGATCCGACGCACATCCAGGCCCTGCAACAGTTACGCAGTTGGGTCCCCGTGGGCCTGCGCCATGCGCAAGTGCTGCTTGAACAGTGCGCGGGCGATCCGCAGCAGGCTGCCGAACGTTTCAAGGCCGAGTTGCTGCAGCACCTGGTGACTCAGTCCGGGCTGCCGCTTGAACAGGCCCGGGACTGTTTGCAGCACGCCGACTACGACCTACCCCGCGCCTTGGCTGCTATAGAGGAAGCGCGCTTTACCCTGACCCAACGGATTTTGCGCAAACACCACCGCGACCCGGGCCATGCCGTCAGCCTGATCGCCCAGGCCGTGGAAACCGTGCATCAGCTTCACCGCGCCTACTGGCTGGCGCTCGAGCAACTGGACGCCCTGGCCCCGGCGCTGCGCTGCTTCATGACGCTGTACGAGTGGGCCAGTTATGAAGACTGGGAGGGTTTTGACAGCGCCGTGCATTTCCAACTGGCCCCAACCATTGCCCAGTTCAGGTACTTGCAATGGCTGGAGTTGGCGGACGCCCTTGAACAGCCCGACCTGCGCCTGGGCCGCGAGGCTTACCAACGGCACAAGCCGCAGCTGGACGAGGCACTGCTGAACCTGGCGCAAGAGAATATCCCGCTGTTCCCGCAGTAACCGGATGAGCGAGTAAACTGCCGCCCTTGCTCGGATACGGACGTCAGCCTCATCACCATGGAACTTCAGTTCAGCATCACCCCGGAATACACCGCCCTCAAACTCGCGGAGCAGCTAGAACTCGAGTTGCGCAAGGATGAAGAAAAAACGGCGCGGCGGATGCGCTGGCTGGAACACTGGCATAAAAAACTGCTCGGTCCGCTGCTGTTCAGCCTGCTGCTGGTGGCAGGGGCGCTGGCGATGTATTTCCCCGCGCAGCAGATCACCCCAGGGAAAATCATTGCCGCGCTCGTCTACACCCTGATCCTGACCCTGCTCTGGCGGCGTTTTTCCGGCCAATGGCTGACGCGCTTGAGGGCCGGCGTCAGTGCCAGTTACGCCAAGCCCCGTAAAAACTTTCGCGGCACGCAGGAGCGCTTGATCAAGGCCCGACTGCACATCGTGCTGAAATCCATCGAGGGCACCTATCGCCTGCTGCTCGGAGACCAGGGTTTTGTCATGATCAACGGCAAAGGAGCCCAAAGCGGATTGGACTGGGACCAGATTGTGAGTTTCAAGGAAAACGCCGACTTCTATTTCCTGGCCTGCGCCAAACTGGAGGCCAAAAAACAGCTGTACATGGTTGCCAAACACAGTGACCTCATGGAGCCCGAGGCTTACCAGCAAGGGCTGGCGCTGCTGCTGGAGAAATGCCCGATAGCGCCTCAGCCCGCCTGACGGATCACCCCGCCGCTATCCCGCCTCGCCTTATTGCCCAGAAACGGAATTTGCATGCACATGTCTCAACCAGCCCCTGCCAAGCCCCGCGCACTGGCCATCCTCGGCACCGGCCATGCCCTGCCTCAGCGGGTGGTCACCAGTGCCGAGCTGGACCGCCAGCTCGGCCTGGAAACCGGCAGCGTGGAACGCATCAGCGGTGTGCAGCAGCGGCATGTCGCCAGTCCAACGGAAAACGCCGCCAGCCTGGGCGCCCTCGCGGCCCGCAAGGCGCTGCTGGCGGCACAGTTGGAGCTGGGGCAACTGGACCTGATCGTCTGCGCCAGCGGCACCCAGGACCAAGGCATGCCGTGCAATGCCGCCTTGCTGCAACGGGAGCTGGGGCTGGGCCAATCCGGCATCCCGGCCATGGACATCAACGCCAGTTGCCTGGGCTTTATCGCCGCCCTGGATACCCTGTCCTGGCCGATCCAGGCCGGGCATTACCGGCGCGTGCTGCTGGTGTGCGCCGATATCGCCTCCTGCGGCCTGGACTGGCAGCAGGTGGAAGTCAGCGGGATCTTTGGCGACGGCGCCGCAGCCGTGGTCCTGGGGGCCGGCGACGGTGGCGCAACCATCCTCGCCTCTCGCCTGAAAACCTATTCCGAAGGCGCCGAGCTGTGCCAGATCCCCGCTGGCGGATCGCGCTATCACCCACGGCGCATCGACGTGCCCTTCGAACCCCTGACCAGCTTTGCCATGCACGGCAAAGGCGTGTTTCGCCTGGCCGCCAAGCACCTGCCCACGCTGATGGACGAGTTGCTGGACCAGGCCGGGCTGAACCGCGAACAGATCGACTGGGTGATCCCCCACCAAGCCAGCCAGCAAGCCATGCAGCACGCGACCCGACGCCTGGCCCTGGGCCCGGAGAAGGTCATTGATATCTTTGCCCGGCACGGCAATCAGGTGGCCGCGTCCCTGCCCACCGCCCTGGACATCGCCGTGCGTGACGGGCGCATCCAGCGCGGGCAACGGCTGATGCTGATCGGCACGGGCGCGGGCCTGTCCCTCGGCGGCATGGTCCTGGAGTACTGATGAAGATTCTGGTCACCGGCGGCACCGGCTTTATCGGTCGGCACCTGGTCTGGCGCCTGGCTGGCGAAGGCTGCGAGGTGCAGTTCAGCGGGCGCAACCCCAAGGCCGCCGCCGAGGTCATGGCCCACAGCCCGGCGCCGGTGCGCTGGTTGCCCCTGGAGCACGGCAGCCCGCTAGGGCAACGCCTGCTGGCCGACGCCAGCCAAGGCTGCGATGCCATCGTGCACTGCGCGGCCTTGTCATCCCCTTGGGGCTCGCCCCAGGCATTTGCCCACGCCAACCTCGACTCCACCGCCGAAGTGATCCACGCCTGCCGGGAACACCACATCCCACGGCTGGTGCACCTGTCCACCCCCAGCCTGTACTTCAACTTCCGCGACCGCCTGGGCATCCGCGAAGACCAGCCCCTGCCGCCGCCAGTCAACGACTACGCCCGCAGCAAAGCCCAGGCCGAGGCCCTGCTGCGCGAAGCCGACCTGGCCCAATGCGTGATCCTCCGGCCCAGGGCGGTGTTCGGCCCCTGGGACGCGACCCTGATGCCACGCCTGCTGCGGGTGATGCAGCGCGGGGCTATTCCGCTGATGCGCGGCGGCAACGCGCAGCTGGACCTGACCTGCGTGGACAACCTGGTGGAGGCCGTGTGGCTGGCCCTGACCCGGCCACTGCCGCGCCGGCTGTGCATCTATAACCTGAGCAATGGCACGCCGCTGAGCTTCAAGGCGCTGCTGGATCAGGTGGCGAAGCACTTCGAACTGCCCCTGCGCACCCGGCGATTGCCCTGGCGCCTGGTGGACCGGATGGCGCAATTGCTGGAACTGCGGGCGCGCCTGGGCAACGGCGGCGAGCCGCTGATCACCCGTTACGGCGCCGGAGTCCTGGCGTTCAGCCAGACCCTGGACATCAGCGCCATCTGCGCCGAACTGGGCTATCGCCCGGTCATCAGCCAAGACCAGGGCATTGCCCAGCACGCCCGCTGGTGGCTGGAACAGCAGAGGCCACCGGCATGAGCCGTCGCGTGCAGGTGCACATCCTGCGGGCCGGCTGGTGCCAGCACCTGGAATGCATGGCCGACCGCGGCGGACGCCTGGCGCCCCGCCAGTTCCCGGCGCTGTGCGGCCTGATCCAACACCCGGACCACGGCTGGATCCTCTACGACACGGGCTACGCCGAGCACTTTTTCCAGGCCACCCGTGCCCTGCCGGAGCGCCTGTATCGCAGCGCCGTGCCCGTCCAGTTGCCAGTGGCGGAACAGTTGCTCGCCCAACTGAATGCCCTGGGCATTGGCCCGGAAGACATCCGTTGCGTGATCATTTCCCACTTCCACGCCGACCATATCGCCGGCCTGCGGGACTTCCCCCGCGCCACCTTTATTGCCCTGGAAGCGGACCATCAACACATTGAAAGCCTGCGCGGCCATCGCTGGCGCGCCACCCTGGGCGGGCATTTGCCCGGATTGCTGCCGGAGGACTTCAGCGCCCGCCTGCGCCTGGCCAATGCCAGCCCGGCCTGCGCCCTGCCCGCATGGATGACGCCGTTCGAACGCGGCCTCGACCTGTTCGGCGACGCCAGCCTGATCGGCGTGCCGCTGCCGGGGCACAGTGAGGGCCAACTGGGCCTGTTTATCCCCGACGCCGAGGGCCGGCCGGTGTTTCTGGTGGCCGACGCGTGCTGGTCAGTCCCGGCCTGTCGCGCCGAACGCCTGCCCGCCGCACCGGCGCTGTGGTTTGCCAGCGCCGATCAACGGCAGTACCGGCGCACCTACAGCGACCTCGGGCAATTAATCCGCCGCGAACCGGCGGTGGCGGTACTGCCCTCCCATTGCACCCACGCCTGGCAGGCCTTCCTCGATGAACAGTGAACGCCTGATCGGCACCTTGCGCAGCGCCGCCTCTTTCCTCCTCAGCCGCTATGCCCTGCGCTTTCAGCGGCGCGACCGGCTGCAAGCCTGGCAAGCCCGGCGCCTGAAGCACTTCATGGCCAAGGTCATGCCCCGTGGGCAACGCTTCCGGCACCTGCGGGCGAGTGACCTGCAGAGCTTGCCGATCATGGACAAGGCCACGCTGATGAACGACTTCGCCGCCTTCAACACCCGCGGCCTGAGCCTGGAGCAGGTGCTGCCGGTGGCCATCGCAGCCGAACAGTCCCGGGACTTCAGCCCGACCCTGGGCGACATTACCGTCGGCCTGTCCAGCGGCACGTCGGGGGCCCAGGGGGTGTTCCTGGTCAGCAGCGTGGAGCGCCAGCGCTGGGCCGGCATCCTGCTGGCGCGCACTTTACCCAGGGCGTTGCTGCCGCGCCTGTTGTGCCCGTGGCTGGCGCCGCTGCGAATTGCCTTCTTCCTGCGGGCCAACAGCCGCCTGTACACCACCCTGGCCAGCCGCCGGATCGACTTCGCCTTTCACGACCTGACCCTCGGTTTGCCGGCGTCCCTGGAGCGCCTCAACCAACAGGACCCGGATGTATTGGTGGCCCCGGCCACGGTGCTGCGCGGGCTGGCCCAGGCCTCGCTGGCCGGCCACTTGAGCATTCGTCCACGGCACATCCTGTCGGTCGCCGAAGTGCTGGAGAGTACCGATGCCGAGGCGGTGTACAGCGCCTTCGGGCTCCACGCCCAGCAGATCTACCAGGCCAGCGAGGGCTTTCTCGGCTACACCTGCGAAGCCGGAACCTTGCACCTCAACGAGAGCCACCTGCACATCGAGCCCCAATGGCTGGACGCCGGGAAGACCCGTTTTCAGCCGATCATCACCGACTTTTCCCGGCGCACGCAGCTGATCGTGCGTTATCGCCTCAACGACATTCTGCGGGTCGCCAGCGCACCCTGCCCCTGCGGCCGGGCCGAACGGGCGATTGCTGCCGTGGAAGGTCGCGCCGATGAAGTCCTCTGGCTGCCCAGCCTCAACGGCGGGCACCTGGCCGCGCTTTATCCCGACGTGCTGCGCCGCTGCCTGTTGATGCTGGGGCCGACGCTGGAGGAATACGAAATCCGCCAACAGGGCCGCCACTGGCAGGTCAACCTGCTGACACCCGGCGACCACCCCGACCTCTGCCAACGCCTAAGCGCGGCCCTTGGCGAGCTCTGTGCCCAGCAAGGCTTGCAGGCCCCGACCTTGAGCTTCGGCCACTGGCAGCCATCGCCGCCCCAGGCCAAACGCCGTCGCCTACAGATGCTTCAAGCCCCCGAGGGACTGCCATGCGTGTACTGATTCTTGGCGCCCGCGCGCCGGCCTGCCTGGAGTGGGCGCGAGCCTTCGAGCACGCCGGCTGGAGCGTCACCGTGGCCGATTCCCTGGCCCACCCCTTGAGCCGCTTCAGCCGCTCGGCCGAGCAGTTCGTGCGCTTGCCCGAGCCCAGGCAAGACCCCGACGCCTGGATCGAAGCCCTGGCCACGGTGATCCGCCAACAGGCCATCGACTTGCTGCTGCCCACCTGCGAAGAAGTGTTCTACCTGGCTCACGGCCTGGAACGCCTGAGCCCGCTGTGCCGGGTGTTCACCAGCCCCTTCGATTTGCTGCATCGCCTGCATCACAAGGGCCAGTTCGCCGCCATGACTCAAGGCTGGGACGTGGCCGCGCCGCCCACCCAACTGCTGCACGACGCCACAGACGTGCAGGCCCTTGTCGCCGAGCGTGAGCAACTGGTGTTCAAGCCGGCGTATTCACGCTTCGCCTCCCAGACCCTGATCCGCCCCAGTGCTGCGCAACTGGCCAAGGTCCGGCCCACGGCCAGCGCGCCCTGGGTCGCCCAGCGCTTTGTCGCCGGGCAGGAATACTGCAGTTTCAGCGTGCTGGTGGACGGCCAGTTGCGGGCCCATAGCTGCTACCAGCCGCGCTACCGGGTCGGGCGCGGCTCCGGGATTTACTTCAACAGCTGCGCGCCCGCGCCCATCCGCGCCTTTATTGAGCAGTTCGGTCGCGCCACCGGCTACACCGGGCAGGTGGGCTTCGACTTTATCGAGGATGGGCAGGGCCGCTTCCAGGTCCTGGAATGCAACCCCAGGGCCACCAGCGGCGTGCACTTGTTCGACGACCAGCGCTCACCGTTGGTGGCGGCGCTCGGCACTGTCGCGACCGAGCCGCTGGAGGCGACCCATGAACCGCGGATGATCGCCCTGGCCATGCTGCTTCTGGCCGCCCCACAACGGGCCTTGAGCGGCGCGTTCTGGCACGACTACCGGCGCGCCCGGGACGTGATCGTCCAGGGCGCCGATCGCGGCCCCCTGACCGCCCAGGTGTTGAGCCTGGCGGAAATCATCGGCCGCGCCCTGACCCGTCGCTGCGGCTTGCTCGCCGCCTCCACCGCCGACATCGAGTGGAACGGCCAATGCCTGGACAGCCCCCGACCATGAAGCTGCTGCGCCCCGAACAACTGGCCGCACTGCCTGACGACAGCCCGGCGCGGCGTTACGTGCAGACCTGCGCCGGCGCGACGCTGATCGGCAACCTCAGCACCGGCCTGGCGCTACTCGACACCGGCAGCCAGCAGTTTCCGGTCAGCATCACCGATGGCAACGAGCCGGCGGACAACTGCTACGTGGTCTCGCCCCTGACGGCCTACAGCGGCTACGCCCGGGAAGAGCTCAAACGCCTGCAGCGGCCCTGGCTGACCTGGCCGCTGAAGCTGCTGACCCAAGGCGTCGACCGCCTGCTGCGAGCGGCCAAGGTCGACCGGTTGGTGCAGGTCAATAACTGGCTGCTGTCGACCAACCTCTACCCGCCCGACTGGACGGGTGATGACCTGCCGGCGATCACCGAGCTGCTCAAGCGAGACTTCCCCGATCACGGTTTCGGCTTTCGCTCGCTCAACGACTTCAGCAACCCGGGGCTGCGCCAGCGCCTGCAAGCCCTGGGCTACCTGGCCATCCCCAGCCGCCAGGTCTACCTGTTCGACGGTCGCGAGGGTGAGCGGGCGGCCTTCCTGCGCCACCACAACACCCGCCTCGACGCCACCCTGCTGCGCCGCAGCCCCTATAGCCTGGTGCACGGCGAACAGCTGCAGGCGGCCGACTTCCAGCGCATCGAGCAGCTCTACAACCTGCTGTACCTGGATAAATACAGCACCCTGAACCCCCACTACAGCGCCCAATGGATGCAGCGCGGCCAGGCCGAAGGCTGGCTGGAAATGCGCGCCCTGCGCAGCCCCGAAGGGCGCATCGACGGCGCCCTTGGCTGGTTCGCCAACAGCGCCCTGATCAGCACGCCGATCGTAGGCTACGACACCGCCCTGCCCCAGCGTGCCGGCCTGTATCGACAACTGACCCGGCTGTGCCTGCAGGAGGCGGTGGAGCGGCGCCAAGTCCTCAACTTCAGTTCCGGCGCCGCAGGCTTCAAACGCCTGCGCGGCGGCCAGCCGGAGATCGAATACAGCCTGGTCCACGTGGCGCATCTGTCCCGCGGCCGACGCCTGGTGTGGCAGTTGCTGAGCTTGCTGCTGACGCGGATCGGAGTGCCCCTGATGAGGAGGCTCAAACTGTGAAACCCAACCTTGCCTGGTGGCCCGTGGCCCTGAGCCGCGAACTGCAACGCCAGCCGCTGGGCTGCACCCTGCAGGGCGTGCCACTGGTGATCTTTCGCGACGCCGAGGGCGTGCCGGCAGCGCTGCCGGACCGTTGCCCCCATCGCTTCGCGCCGCTGAGTGCCGGGCGGGTGCGCGATGGGCAGATCGAATGCCCGTACCACGGCTGGCGCCTGGACGCCCAGGGCCGTTGCGCCCACCTGCCGGGCCAGCAACAGCAGCGCTGCAGCCAGGCCTTGCTGCAACCCTTGCACAGTTGCGAAGCCCAAGGGCTGGTGTGGGTCAGCCTGGCGCCCGAGCGCCCGACGATCGCTCCGGTGGCCCCTGCCGAACAACGCCAGGCCCTGGATACCTTCTGGATTCAGAGCCAGGTGCGCTGCTCGCTGCAGGATGCCGCGGAGAATTTTCTCGATGGTTTCCATACCCATTTCGTCCATGCCGGGTGGATTCGCCACGACCGCAAACGCCAGCACATTCGGACCTGGGTGCATCGGTTGGAGGATGGCGTCGAAGCGCAATACAGCGAAGAAGGCACCCAGTCCGGACTGATTTCCCGCCTGTTCGAAGGAGAACGCGGCGTCAGCATGGGGCGCTTCCGCCTGCCGGGGTTGGCAGAAATCGAATACCGCGACCGCCAGGGCCGCCTGAATTTGTTGGTCAGCGCCTGGCTCACCCCGGCCGCTGATGGCCACTTGCGCCTGTTCGCGCGCATCGCCACCGCCCGCCACCGCGCCCCGGCCTGGCTCAAACGCAGCCTGCTGCAGCCGCTGTTCCAGGTGATCCTGCGGCAGGACCGGCAGATTCTGGAAAAACTCAGCGCCAATCAGCAGCGTTTTGCCGACGTCCCAGCCCCTTGGCGTCGAGACACACCCCAGGACAGCCCGCAGGATTTGCTCGGGCCCTGGATCCGCCAGTTGCTGGAACACGGAGAGTTGCGCGATTTCCAGGAACGGCACGACGCCTTCTGG
This sequence comes from Pseudomonas morbosilactucae, assembly GCF_023241715.1. Classification (GTDB taxonomy): domain Bacteria; phylum Pseudomonadota; class Gammaproteobacteria; order Pseudomonadales; family Pseudomonadaceae; genus Aquipseudomonas; species Aquipseudomonas morbosilactucae. The sequence continues at coordinate 207,583 of NZ_JALQCW010000008.1, read as the reverse complement.
CTGTAGGGGCCAGCCCCCACAGAGGATGTTGGTCTTGCAGGCCTCATCGCGGAATGTGTAGGCGCCTGGGCGTATGCAAGGGGTGCGCGCGGGGGCGTTTTGGGTGGTTTTTTTGCGGGGGGTTGGGGCGCTGACAAGAACCGATTCAGCCCTCGCGGCCCCTGCCGTTCCTCGGCCAAATGCGCAACATGCAGACGGCGGGCGCGCGCACCGGTATAGTGCGCCCCCTCTTCGCATGCACAGCCTTCGGTCACGAGGCCCAGCCACATGCGAAAGCCGAACTAATAACAACCCGCGATATGGAACCGGGACGAAAGCTCGCCCCATGGATTTTGCTGCCCGCAAAAGACCATGTAACGAGATATTTCAAACGGGCCAGCATTTGCCTTTACAAAAAACAGCGAGGAATACTCCATGCTCGAAGTCATCAACGACTTCCTCTCAGGGAAAGTACTGATCGTGCTCATTGTCGGGCTCGGTAGCTACTTCACGATCCGCTCGCGTTTCGTTCAATTGCGCCACTTCTTCCATATGTTCGCGGTGTTCCGCGACAGCCTGAAAAGCAGCGCCGGCCAACTCAGTTCGTTCCAGGCCCTGATGCTCAGCCTCGCCGGCCGCGTCGGTGCGGGCAACATCGCAGGCGTCGGCATCGCCGTTACCCTGGGCGGCCCTGGCGCCGTGTTCTGGATGTGGGTCACCGCGCTGGTGGGCATGTCCAGCAGCTTCTTCGAATGCTCCCTGGGCCAGCTCTACAAGCGCTGCGACTCTGAAGGGCAATACCGTGGCGGCCCGTCGTACTACATTCAGCACGGCCTGCAGAAACGCTGGTTGGGCATGATCATGGCCTTCCTGTTGCTGGTGACCTTCGGTTTCGCCTTCAACGGCCTGCAATCCCACGCTGTGACCCACTCGCTGAAAAACGCCTTCGACCTCAACACGACCTACACCGGCCTGGCCCTGGCCGTGCTGCTGGGCCTGGTATTTGTCGGTGGCATCAAGCGCATCGCCAAGGTCGCTGACCTGCTGGTACCGGTGAAGACCCTGGTCTACATCGGCGTGACCCTCTACGTCATCGTCCTGCAGTTCGACCATGTGCCGGCCATGCTGGCAACCATCGTCAAGAGCGCCTTCGGCCTGGACCAAGCCTTCGGTGGCCTGGTGGGCAGCGCCATCATCATGGGCGTGAAACGAGGCGTATTCGCCAACGAAGCCGGCCTGGGCAGTGCGCCGAACGTGGCCGCGGTGGCCTCGGTCGAGCACCCGGTGGCACAGGGCGTGGTACAGGCGTTCAGCGTGTTCCTCGACACCTTCGTGATCTGCACCTGCACCGCGCTGCTGATCCTGCTGTCGGGCTTCTACACCCCGGGCTTCGAAGGTGACGGCATCGCCCTGACCCAGAACTCCCTGGCAGCCGTGGTCGGCGAATGGGGCCGGATGTTCATCTCGGTGGCCCTGGCGTTGTTCGTGTTCACCTCGATCCTCTACAACTACTACCTGGGCGAGAACAACCTGCGCTTCCTGCTTGGCGAGAACCGCAACGCGTTGCTCCTGTACCGCACCCTGGTGCTGGTGCTGATCTTCTGGGGCGCGATCGAGGACTTGGGCACGGTGTTCGCCTTTGCCGACATCACCATGACCCTGCTGGCGTTCGTCAACCTGATCGCCCTGTTCCTGCTGTTCAAGGTCGCCATGCGCATCCTGCGTGACTACGACGACCAGCGCGCTGCCGGGATCAAGACCCCAGTGTTCGATTCCAGCAAGTTCGCCGACCTGGACCTGGACACCAAAGCCTGGCCTGCCAACCCGCAGACCCCAGCTACCGCGGCCCAAGCGGCCCCGGCCAACGCCAGCCCAGCGCAACGCTGAGTGCAGAACCGGGCGGCCCCGCGCCGCCCGACGTGACACGGCGTACGCCCGCAGGCATGCTGCGGCGCACGCTGTCATCGCCCAGGAGAATGGCCAATGAACCCCACAACTTTCCCCGCCGCGCAGAACGTCATGGTGCTCTACACCGGTGGCACCATCGGCATGCAAGCCAGCGCCAACGGCCTGGCCCCGGCGTCCGGCTTCGAAGCCCGGATGCGCGAGTACCTGCACAGCCAGCCTGAGCTGGTGGTGCCCAACTGGCGCTTTCGCGAGATGGCGCCGCTGATCGACAGCGCCAACATGACCCCCGACTACTGGCAGCGCCTGCGCGAAGCCGTGGTCGATGCGGTGGATGTGCAGGGCTGCGACAGCGTGCTGATCCTCCACGGCACCGACACCCTGGCCTACAGCGCGGCGGCCATGAGCTTCCAGTTGCTGGGCCTCAAGGCGCGGGTGCTGTTCACCGGCTCCATGCTGCCGGCCGGCGTGCCGGACAGCGACGCCTGGGAAAACCTCAGCGGCGCCCTGGTGGCCCTGGGTCAAGGCTTGGCGCCCGGCGTGCAGCTGTACTTCCACGGCGAGCTGCTGGCACCGACCCGCTGCGCGAAAATCCGCAGCTTTGGCCGGCACCCGTTTGCCGCCTTGCAACGCCAGGGCGGCGGCACCAAGGCCGAAGCTATTCCGGCGGCCCTGGATTATCGCCAGGCCAAGCAATTGGCCAAGGTCGGCGTGCTGCCGTTGTTCCCCGGTATCGGCGCCGAGCTGCTCGATGGCGTGCTCGACAGCGGCATCCAGGCCCTGGTGCTGGAATGCTTCGGCAGCGGCACGGGCCCCAGCGACAACCCGGCATTCCTGGCCAGCCTACAACGCGCCCGCGACCTGGGCGTGGTAGTGGTTGCGGTCACTCAGTGCCATGAAGGCGGCGTGGAGCTGGACATCTACGAAGCCGGCAGCCGCCTGCGCGGCGTGGGTGTGTTGTCCGGTGGCGGCATGACCCGCGAAGCAGCCTTCGGCAAGCTCAATGCCTTGCTCGGTGCCGGCCTGGAAACCGCCGAAGTGCGGCGCCTGGTCGAACTCGATCTGTGTGGCGAATTGAGCTGAAGCTCGCGCTCGGGAGCCGGTAGCTGCTGCGGTAGCCGCCGGCTCGACGACGAGCAGAGGGTGGCTGTCCGGTTACTTTTTGACCGAGTAATCCTGGCCCCAGACCCGCACCGAACTCGAGCTCTCGATCGGCCCTTCAAACACGAACTTCTGCCGCACTGCCGCCTTGGCCGGGATGGTGACTTCGTCCGGGTTGTCGAGGCTGACCGTCAGGTTGTTGGCGTAACCGTCCTGGTCGATCGCCAGCAGGGCGCCGGCCTGCTTGAGGTTGATCAGCCGCAACTGGCTGTCGCTGCTGTTCTTGAAACCCAGGGTAACGTTGAAGCTGTCGCCGGCGGCTTCGGTCTTCAATACCTGGACGTCGACGCGGCCTTTCATTTGCTCACGGGAGGAAATGATCGAGGCACCGTCGACGCCTTGCGCCGATTGGCGACCATCGAGCACGCCTTCGCTGACGCCGCCCAAGAGGTTCTTGCCTGCCGAAATGGCTGACGAGACGGCTGACTTGGCAGAATCCTTGATGGTGCTTTCGCTGCTTGGCTCAGCCTCGGCCAGGCACAGCGAACTCAGGAGCAAGCCGGACACCAGAAGCAGGGAACGCGCAGGAGTGAGGGTCATACATAGTCCTTTATCGGGGTTGCTACACCACCACCTCAGGCGGTGAATGGCAGGCAGGTTGCACCAATCAAAGCGCCAAGTCACTAGCCACACAGCGCCCGGAATGCGGCATGCCGCTGGCCGGCGAACCGCAGGTCTGATCGCGGGCGGCATGCAACTTGCTCCGCTTACCGGCCTTACCCAGGCTGGAATCTGCGCATGCTGCACTCGCACCTCACCACCCTCAATGCCGTTTCCCTGGTGCTCAACACCTTCAAGGACCAGGGCCTACCCAGTGAAGCGTTGCTGGCCGGCAGCGGTATCAACGCCGCAGACCTGAGCCGCGCCGACACCCGCATCACCACCAGCCAGGAAATGCTGGTGTGTGCCAACGCGGTTGCCCTGCAACGGGACATCGGCCTGGAACTGGGCCGGCGCATGCACGTTTCGTCCTACGGCATGCTCGGCTACGCCCTGCTGACCAGTGCCACCTTAGGTGACGCTTTGCGCCTGGCGCTGCGTTATCCGGCGCTGATGGGAACACTTTTCGAGCTCAGCCTGGAAAGCGACGGGCCGCGTATCTGGCTCACCGCCGCCGATTATCGCGAGTGCCCGGCCCTGGCCGCCTTCAATACCGAGTTCTGCCTGGCCTCATTGAAGGTCATCTGCGATGACCTGCTGGGCCATCCGCTGCCGCTGCTGGGCGCCCGCTTCGAGTACCCCGCCCCGGACTACCAACAACGCTACGGCGAACGCTTCGACTGCCCGTTGCAGTTTAACGCCAGCAGCAACGCCTTTGCCTTCGACCCGCGCTGGCTCGACCAGCCCCTGCCCCTGGCCGACGCCATTACCCACCAGGCCATGGCCGAGCGCTGCCGCAAGCAGAACACCGAGTTCACCGGGCGCCAGGCCTGGCTCGGGCGCATCCGCCAACTGCTGGCCGCGCAGCTGGACGCCGCACCAGGGCTTGAGGGGCTGGCGGAACAGATGAACTGTTCGGCCCGCACCCTGCGCCGGCATCTCAAGGACCTGGGCTGCAGCTATCAGGAACTGCTCGACGAGCTGCGTTTCGAGCAGGCCAAACAGATGCTCTGCGAAGACCAGATGCCGATCTACCGGATCGCCGAGGCCCTGGGTTTCAGCGAAACCGCGAGCTTCCGCCACGCCTTTATCCGCTGGAGCGGCGTGGCGCCCAGCCAGTTCCGGCCCTGACACAAACCCCGGCATAAAGCGCCCGATTGCATTACATTGCCGACCTTTCTACCGGCAAGGGACTGCAATCTTGAACCTCTCCACAGGCGCCATCGCCAGCCCCACGCGCTTGCGCCGAATCGGCCTGGCACTGCTGATGCTCGCCGTCGTACCCGCCGCCCAGGCCTTCGACTTGGCCAAGATGAAGTGGTGGGACATGTCCAGCGACTTCGTCATGGACGAGCCGGAAACCGCCACCCTGCAGATCAAGCCGTTCCCCCTGCCCGGCCTGGCACAGCCGGCGGCGCGGATCGTGCTCAGCCAGTACCGCGGGCTGTTCTACCTCAACGCCTACCAGGACCGTGGGTACCAGCAGCGGATCTACAAATCAGCGCCGATACCGCTGTTCAGCCCCGAGGAGTTGCGCGCCTGCGTGTCACCGGGCGAGTCGATCCAGGTCTCGGATAACTGGCCGCCCACTAATGAACTGGTGGATGGGATCAGCCTGACGCCCCTGAGCTTCGACTGCCGAAGCCCTTCGGAATGGCAACTCAACCAGCGTTATCTGCTGATTGACCAGCGCGACCCGCAACACCCGCTGCTGGCCATCAGTCATCGCCGGGACATGACGGACTTGAGCTTCACCCCGCTGCAGCCCGTCAACGCCGAGATCGAGCAACAGTGGCTGCTGGCCTTGCAGCACTTTCCTCAATGGTTCCGGCCCTTCACCAGTGGCAAAGGCCCGATCACCTTCAATGCATACTCGGCACCGGCCGCGGAAGAGGCCACCTGGAAACAGTTCCGTGCACTGCACGAGCAATTGCGCAAGGCCAAGGACAAAGGGCCGGGCATCCTCCAGGTCGAGGACTTCTTCGCCGTGCATGACTACCGCACCCTCGCCCCGGACCGCAGCGAGTACCCCGGGCTGCTCAACGACATTGCCTACTGGACCACCGAAGCCGGCCAACTGAAAACCGCCCGTCCCTGGCTGGCGGAAGTGCTGCGCCGCGACCCCGGGCGCATGCCGACGTACCTCAACCTGGCGGACCTGGACTGGGCCCAGTTCGAGCAACGACCACAGGATAAACTCCACCAGGGCCGGGCCATCGAGGGTTACCGGGTGTACTGCGGCCTGCGCCTGAAACGCCAGATGAGCATTCCGCCCAGGGTGCTCCAGCGCCTGGGCCTGAGCGCCGCCAACCCGCAGGCGTGCCAGGGCTTCTGGCCGCTGGTGGCAGCGGTGGATGCCGGTGACGAAAGCGAAGTGCGGCGCTTGCTGGCCAGTGGCGTGAGTGGCGAGGTCATGGCCTTCGATGGGCGCAGCGCCCTGTTGCACGCGCTGGAGGCCCCGCACCTGGCGATCGCCCAACTGCTGCTGGACAACGGCGCCCAGACCCGCGGCCATTACAACTACAGCACCCTGGCCATATTGGCCATGCGCCGCGACCTGCGAGACAGCCCTGACCTTCGCCAAGGCGTGCGCCTGAAGTTCCTGCTGGACGCTGGCGTGGCCATCGACGAGCAAGACAGCCAAGGCATGACGCCGCTGATGATTCTGGCCGAACAACAGCGCAATCTCGAAGGCTTCACCTGGCTGCTGCAGCACCCGCAGAAGCTCGACCTGCGCACCCTGAATGACGGTGAAACCGCGCTGTACCGGGCGTTCTGGGGCAACAACTACGCTGCCATGAGGCTCCTGATCGAGGCTGGGGCCGACCTCAACCTGAGCTATGGCCGTGGCACCTGCTATAACGAGCCCTTGGGTCAGAGCCTGCTGATGTTCGTCGCCGACAAGATTTCCCCGGATCAGGGCGCCCCCATCGTCAGCCGGCAGGAAACCCTGGACATGTTCACCCTGCTCCTGGAAAAGGGCGCCGATCCGAATGTTGGCCAGCACTGCGAGAAGAAGGGCCGGGCCCTGCTGCTGGAGATCATCGCCCGGAAAAAACGCGACGACATGCTCCAGGTCCTGCAACGCCTGGCTCCCCAGCCCGCCGCGAGCTGACACCGCTGGCGCCCCGCAATGGGGCGCCACGCCTCTTTAGGGGGCGAATTTCGGTCAAACACTTTGGCCATATCGATCCCCTTTTGGCCTTTCCTGCCGTTCTCCGAAACCCCGCGCCCCGCAAGACTGTGACCCACCGAATCAGCCTGCGGAGAACAAGAAATGCTGACGATCTACTCGGACGATCACCACCTGCACCATGGCCGCTGCGAATTGATCGACGGCCAGCTCATGCCCTGCTTTGAAATGCCCTCCCGCGCCGACCATGTGTTGAGCCGCGTGCAAGCCCGCCAACTGGGCCCGGTGGAGGCGCCCAAGGACTTCGGCCTGGGTCCCATCGAGCGTATCCACAGCCGCGCTTACCTGGACTTCTTCAAGGGCGCCTGGGACCGCTGGGCCGCCCAAGGCATCGACGGCGACCTGCTGCCCTTCACCTGGCCGGCCCGCACGTTGCGCCGGGTACTCCCCAGCAACCTGCACGGGCAACTGGGCTATTACAGTTTCGACGGCGGCGCACCGATCACCGCCGGCACCTGGCAAGCGGCCTACAGCGCGGCGCAAGTAGCGCTCACCGCCCAGGCCGCGATCCAGGCCGGCGCCCACAGCGCGTTTGCCCTGTGCCGACCACCGGGACACCACGCCGCCAGCGACTTGATGGGCGGCTACTGTTACCTGAACAACGCCGCCATCGCCGCCCAGGCCTTTCTCGACCAAGGCCACGGTAAGGTCGCGATCCTTGACGTCGACTACCACCACGGCAATGGCACCCAGTCGATTTTCTATGAGCGCAGCGACGTGCTGTTCACCTCGATACACGGCCACCCGGAAGCGGAGTTCCCGTTCTTCCTCGGCTACGCGGACGAGCTCGGCGAAGGCCCGGGCGAAGGTTTCAACTTCAACTACCCTCTGGCCGCCGGCAGCGGCTGGGATGTATGGAGCGCAGCCCTGGAAGAGGCTTGCGCAGAGATCGCCCGCTACGGCGCCGACATCATTGTCGTGTCCCTGGGTGTGGACACCTTCAAGGACGATCCGATCTCCCAGTTCAAGCTCGACAGCCCGGACTACCTGGCCATGGGCGAACGCATCGCGGCCCTCGGCAAGCCGACGCTGTTCGTTATGGAAGGCGGTTACGCGGTAGAAGAAATCGGCATCAACGCCGTGAACGTTCTCGAAGGTTTTCAACGCGCCCAATGAGGGAATAGCAGCATGAAACGATTCCAACGCCTGATCGTCCCAGCCCTCTGCGCCACCTTTGTCGGTGGCGCCGCGCACGCTGAAGAACGCACCCTGCGGGTCTACAACTGGTTCGACTACATCACCCCCAAGGCCCTGGACGACTTCAAGGCCCAGAACACCCAGACCAAGCTGGTGTACGACATCTTCGACACCAACGAAGCCCTGGAAGCCAAGCTGCTGACCGGTAACTCCGGCTACGACGTGGTGGTGCCGTCCAACGTATTCCTGGCCAAGCAGATCGAGGCCGGGGTGTTCCAGCCCCTGGACCGCAGCAAGCTGCCCAACTGGAACCACCTCGATCCCAAGCTGATGAAGCTGATCGAGGCCAACGACCCGGGCAACAAGTTCGCCGTGCCCTACATGTACGGGACCATCCTGATCGGCTTCAACCCGGACAAGGTCAAGGCCGCCCTCGGCGACAAGGCACCGGTGGACAGCTGGGACCTGATTTTCAAGGAAGAGAACATCAGCAAGCTCAAGCAGTGCGGCGTGGCCCTGCTCGACTCGCCGTCAGAAATCCTGCCCCTGGCCTTGCAGCACCTGGGCCTGGACCCCAACAGCAAAAAGCCGGCGGACTACGCCAAGGCTGAAGCGCTGTTGATGAAAGTCCGGCCGTACATCACCTACTTCCACTCCTCCAAGTACATGGCAGACATCGCCAATGGCGACATCTGCGTGGCGGTGGGTTACTCGGGGAGCTTCTCCCAGGCCGCCAACCGCGCCAAGGAAGCCAAGAACGGCGTGACCGTGGACATGCGCCTGCCCAAGGAAGGCGCGCCGATCTGGTTCGACATGCTGGCGATCCCCAAAGGCGCGAAGAACCCGGAAGATGCCTACACCTTCATCAATTACCTGCTGCAACCCCAGGTGATTGCCCCGGTCAGCGACTTTGTCGGCTACCCGAACCCGAACAAGGACGCCACCGAGCTGGTCGACCCGGCGATCCGCAATAACCCCAACCTGTACCCCACCGAAGCGGCGATGGGCACCCTCTACACCCTGCAACCCCTGCCCCGCGACGCCGAACGCGCGCGGACCCGAGCCTGGACCAAAATCAAATCCGGAACCTGATCGCCCCATTGGTTGGTGGGCCGCTGCAAGAGCGGCCCTGAGCCCGCCGCAAACCCACGGGCCTTATCGCCGGCAAGCCAGCGTCTACCGGGTCCAGGCGTTGCGCAGGCGGGCCAGGGCGGACTGGATGTCGGCTTCGGGCACGGCGGCAAAACCCAGCACCAGCCCCGCTCGCTGATCCACGGGCAACTCCGAATCCGGCAACCAGTAGCGGCTGAGGCCACTGATTTCCACGTCGACCTCGGCCGCCTGGGCCACCAAGGCTTGCTCACGGGCCAGGCTGGCCACCGGGATGGTCAGGTGCAACCCCGCCGCCACCGTCGGCAATGCGCCCACGCCAGGGATATCCACAGGCCAACCGGCCAGCAAGGTATTGCGTCGGCTCAGCGCCGCCCGCCGCATGCGGCGGATGTGCCGCTGAAAATGCCCGGCGGCCATGAATTCGGCCATCACCACTTGGGTGCTGACTTCCGAATGCCGTACATCCACTGCCCGACGCTGGGCAAAGGCCTGCACCAGTCCCGGCGGCAGCACCAGGTAACCCAGGCGCAGGGCCGGGAACGCCACCTTGCCGAAGGTGCCGACGTAAATCACCCGCCCCTGGCGATCCAGCGCGGCCAACGGCGCCAGGGGCGCACCGCTGTAACGGTACTCGCCGTCGTAGTCGTCCTCGACGATCCAGCCCTGGGTGCGCTCGGCCCAGGCCAGCAGCTCCAGGCGCCGGGCCAGGCTCATGATGACCCCGGTGGGGTACTGGTGGGACGGCGTGACGTAGGCCAGGCGACAGTGCTCCAGGCGGTTCAGCGCCTGACAGTCGATACCCTCCTGGTCCACCGCCACGCCACGCAATTGCGCCCCGGCAATCGCGAACGCATGACCGGCCGCGCGGTAGCCGGGGTTTTCCACAGCCACGGCGTCGCCGGGCTCCACCAGCAGCTGTGCACAAAGGCTAATGCCCTGCTGCGCGCCACTGGTGATCACAATTTGTTCAGCGCTGCATTGCAGCCCCCGCGAGCTGCGCAAATACGCCGCGATCATGCCGCGCAAGCGGCTGTCCCCGGCAGAGTCGCCGTAGCACAACTGGCGCAGGTCGGGTTTGCGCCAGAAAGCCGCGTTCAGCTTGGCCCAGACCTCGAACGGGAACAGGTCGAAGGCTGGAATACCCACGCGAAAAGCCCGTGGCGGACCACTGGGCGGCAGGCTCAATTGGTGCTGTTCCACACGCTGCAAAGCGCCGCTGTGGATAACTTTACTGGATGTAACCCCAGGTAAATTCGTCGATTTTGTGGATAAACCTGTGGGTAAGCCTGTTGAAAACCCTGTGGATACTTTTGTGGATAGTTTTTTGATCGGCAGGCGGGTTTCCGGCAATTGGGCCACATAGGTGCCGTCACCGACGCGGCCTTCGATAAAGCCTTCGGCGTACAACTGGTCGTAGGCCCGCACCACGCTATTGCGGGAAATCCCCAGGGCGGCGGCCAGGTCGCGGCTGGCCGGCAGCCGCGTACCGCTGGCCAGGCGCCCGTCCAGCACCCGCAAACGCAGGGCCTGGTACAGCTGGCGACTAAGCCCCTGACGCCGGTCGAGTTCGATACCGGCCGGGTTGAAAGACAACGGAAGCGATGGGCTGTGCATGGCGGGAACCTGGATGATTGGACCTATGAAATAGACCCTAGATGGCTCTTACAACAGACCATTAGCCTGCCTAGGATGCAGCCATTCGCCAAGGATATTTTCCATGTACCTACCCCGCGCCTTTGCCGAGGACGATCTGTCCACGTTGCAACAACTGATCAGCGAAACCCGCCTCGCAACCCTGGTGACCCATGGCGCGCTGGGCCTGCAAGCCAGCCACTTGCCCCTGCTGCTGCGCCCTGAACAGGGCCCGAATGGCACCCTCTACGGGCACCTGGCCCGGGCCAACCCGCAGTGCCAGGAATTGGCCAGCGGCGCCGAGGCGTTGGTGATTTTTGCCGGTGCGGAGGCCTACGTCAGCCCGGGCTTTTACCCGAGCAAGGCGGAGCACGGCAAAGTGGTGCCCACCTGGAATTACGTGGCGGTGCATGCCTACGGCAACCCCGAGGTGTTCAGCGATGCTCCGCGGCTGCTGGCGTTGGTCAGCGGCCTGACCGACCGCCACGAAGCCGGGCGTGCCCAGCCCTGGCAGGTCAGCGATGCCCCCGCCGACTACATCGACGGCATGCTCAAGGCCATCGTCGGTTTCGCATTGCCGATCCAGCGCCTGGAAGGCAAACGCAAACTCAGCCAGAACCGCAACCCGGCTGACATGGCCGGGGTGCGCGAGGGCCTGGCCGCCAGCACCGATCCCCGTGACCAACAACTTTCCCACCTGATGCGCTAAGGAACTTGCATGAGCCAGATTCAGATCCGCCCCGTCACCCCTGCTGATCACGCCGCCTGGCTGCCGCTGTGGCAGGCCTACTTGCGCTTCTACAATACCGAGCTGCCCGAGGCCGTCACCCAAAGCACCTGGCAGCGCTTGCTCGATGCCAGCGAGCCGACCCACGCCGCCCTGGCCTGGGATGGCGAACAAGCGGTGGGCCTGGTGCATTTCATCTACCATCGCTCGAACTGGAGCATCGAGAACTCCTGCTACCTGCAGGACCTGCTGGTGGCCCCTGAGCAACGGGGCACCGGTGTGGGCCGGCAACTGATCGAATTCGTCTACGCCCAGGCCAAGGCCGATGGCTGCTGCAAGGTCCATTGGCTGACCCACGAAACCAATGCCACGGCCATCCAGCTCTACGAGCGCATTGCCGAGCGCCCGGGCTTCATCCAGTTTCGCAAAGGCCTTTAAGGCTCAAGGAGAGCAATATGTCGACGTCACTCGCCGATTGGAAAGGTGCCCCGCTGCCTTCGGCCACCCTGCTGCAAGGGCGCTTTATCCGCCTGGAAAAACTGGACCCGGCGCGCCACGGCGACGGCCTGTGGCAAGCCCTCGAAGGCCCCGGCGCCGACCCCAAGTTGTGGGACTACCTGCCCTATGGCCCGTTCGAGCGCGCCCCGTTCGATGCCTGGCTGGCCAACCACGCGGCCAACAGCGACCCGTACTTTTTCTGCGTGGTCGACCAGACCAGCGGTGAGGTCCAGGGCATGCTCAGCCTGATGTCCATCGTCGCCGCCCAAGGGCGTATCGAGATTGGCCATGTGACCTTCGGCGCGCCCATGCAGCGCTCGCCGAAAAGCACCGAGGCGGTCTATCTGCTGGCCAAGGAATCCTTCGCCATGGGTTACCGGCGCCTGGAGTGGAAGTGCAACAACGACAACGCCCGCTCGCGCTATGCCGCGGAACGCCTGGGGTTCAGTTTTGAAGGGGTGTTTCGCCAACACATGGTGGTCAAGGGCCAGAACCGTGACACGGCCTGGTACTCGATCCTGGACTCGGAATGGCCGGCGATTGCCAAGGGTTTCGAACAGTGGCTGAGCGATGAGAACCAGAGCGGTTCGGGGCAGATCCAAACCCTGGCGCAATGCCGGGGCTAGACCGAACAGCGGTATGACCGACCAAGGCAACGCAAGGCGGCGTTGCCTTGGCCAGCGAAGGGCTTAGCCGAGCTTCTGCGCCAACACCGCAATATGCTCCGGGCCAATGCCGCAGCAGCCACCAATGTGGCTGGCGCCGCGCTGGTTCCAGTCCGCCGCCCATTGCAGGTAGCCAGGTGGGTCCAGGTCTTCGCGCAACGGGCACAGGCCGTCGTTGGCGGTAGCATCCTCGGGTTGCGGCGGGAAGGCGTTGGCGTACACGCCAATGTTGATCTGCACGCCCAGGCGTTCGAAGGTCTCACGGGCCGCGTCCACGGCGGCGCCGATCACTTCTGGCTGGCTGCAGTTGAACAGCAGGGTTTCCACACCCAACTCGGCCGCCACGGCAGCCGCTTCGGCCACCGGCTCGCCGGAACGCAGACGCGGCACTTCGTCGGTGTCTTCATCCTTGAGGGTGAAGGACAGCCAGAACGGCTTGCCGTCCTGGGGCAGACCGGCACGAATCGCCCGCGCCTCGACGATGGAGCTCTGGGTTTCCGCCAGCCACAGGTCGACATGGGGCGCCAGGCCCTTGACCAGTGGTGTCAGCAGTTCGCTGACCCGCTCGGCCTGGAACAGGTCGGGACGGTAGGAACCGAACAGCGGCGGCAACGAGCCCGCCACCCGCACCGGTTTGCCGGAAGCGTCCACGGCGCGACGGGCCAACTCGCCAGCCAAGGCCGCCAGGGCCTGGCCTTCGGCGGCAAAGCGTTCTTCACCAATGTGGAAAGGCACCACCGCGTAGCTGTTGCTGGTGATGACGTTGGCGCCGCTTTCGATATAGGCCGCGTGCACCGCCTCAACCGCCTGCGGTGCCTCGCTCAACGCCAGGGCAGACCACTCGGGTTGCCGGAACGGCGCGCCGCGACGCTGCAGTTCACGGCCCATGCCGCCATCCAGGATTACTGTGCTGCCTGCGCCCATATGCTTTTTACTCATATGCTTATAAAAATAACTCACTACCGGAGTCGGTCTTATAACTATTAAATACGCTCCATTCGGTTAATCACAACCTTTTTTCAGTCAGGATCCCCATGAATCTCAAACCGCTACTGGCCCTGGGCCTGACATTGATCGCCGCCTCCGGCCAAGCCTTTGCCGGTGCCACCCTGGACCGCATCGAGCAGAAAAAAGAACTGGTCGGCGTGCTGATGGAAAGCTACCCACCCTTCTCTTTCCTCAATGACCAGAACCAACTGGACGGCTTCGACGTCGACGTGGCCAAGGCCGTGGCGGAAAAACTCGGGGTCAAGCTGCGCCTGGAAACACCGTCCTGGGACGTGATTGCCGCCGGTCGCTGGAGCGGTCGTTATGACATCTGCATCTGCTCCATGACCCCGAGCAAAGCCCGCGCCGAAGTCTTCGACTTCCCGGTTGAGTACTACGCCTCGCCTGCGGTGATCGTGGTCAACGCCAAGGACGATCGCATCCACAGCGCCAAGGACCTGAGCAACAAGAAGGTCGGCCTGACCAGCGCCTCCAGCTACGAGAGCTATCTGAACAAGAACCTGGTGATCGAAGGCGCCGAAGACACTCAACTGCAATACCCGTTCGAGAACGTGCAGATCGCCCCGTACGACACCGACAACGTGGCTTTCCAAGACCTGGGCCTGGGCGCCGGCGTGCGCCTGGACGCCATCCTGACCAACCTGGTGACCGCACAACCGCGCCTGAATCAGGACAAACGCTTCAAGCTCGCGGGCGAACCGCTGTACGCCGAACCCAACTCGGTGGCCATCGAGAAAGGCGACGCCCAGTGGAACAGCAAAGTGCGTGAAGTCTTTGCCCAGTTGAAACAAGACGGCACCCTGAGCAAACTGTCGGACAAATGGATCGGCGCCGACATCAGCAAATGACCTCTCTCTCGCAACCCCCTCAGCCACCGCAACCGGTGCTGAGTCGTTTATCAAACGCTTGCTGGGTTTCCGCACCCGGCTGTTCCTGACCTGGGCGGTGATGTTCGGCCTGTTTGCCAGTTTTTTCCTGAGCTTCGACCTGAAGTTCTCGATCATTCTCGACAAGCTGCCCAACCTGATCGGCTTGCACCTGGCGCCCAACGGCTTCCTCCAGGGGGCGGCGCTAACGCTGTTCCTCTGCCTGTGCTCGATCGTTGCCTCATGCGCCCTGGGCTTTATCACAGCCTTGGGACGCCTGTCGAAAAGCGCCGTGGCCTTCGGCGTGGCGAGCTTCTACGCGTCGTTCTTCCGCGGCACGCCGCTGCTGATCCAGATCCTCCTGATCTACCTCGGCCTGCCGCAATTGGGCGTGGTGCCGGGTGCCGTCACCGCAGGGATCATTGCCCTGTCGTTGAACTACGGCGCCTACCTGAGCGAGATCTTCCGCGCCGGCATCCTCGGCGTGGCCCACGGGCAACGTGAAGCCGCCCTGGCCCTGGGCATGCGCGACAGCGTGATTTTCTGGCAAGTGACCCTGCCCCAAGCCATGCGCACCATCATCCCACCGACCACCAACCAGTTCATCTCCATGCTCAAGGACTCGTCGCTGATTTCGGTGATGGGGGTTTGGGAAGTGATGTTCCTGGCCCAATCCTACGGTCGCTCCAGCTACCGCTACATCGAGATGCTGACCACCGCAGCGATCATCTACTGGCTGTTGTCGATCGGTCTGGAACTGATCCAGGCCCGCATGGAACGCCATTACGGCAAGGCCTACGCCAAGCGCGAGTGACCGACGCCCCTACCCGGTGGATATCACGTCCTCCGTAGGAGCCGGCTTGCCGGCGATGAGGCCCTCAAGTCCGGACTCACACCCCAGGCCGCTATCGCTGGCAAGCCAGCTCCTACGCACCTCATGCTGGCGACGCCCCTACCCGGTGGATATCACGCCCTCTGTAGGAGCCGGCTTGCCGGCGATGGGGTCCTCGAATCTGGACCCACATCCCAGGCCGCCATCGCTGGCAAGCCAGCTCCTACACACCTCTTGCTGGCGACGCCCCTACTCGGCGGATATCACGCCCCCCCTGCAACCGGCTTGCCGGTAATCATGCAGGCGAAAAAAAAGGGGGGCACATGCCCCCCGAGGTAAAACGTTGCAGATGAAGGCCTGGAATCAGCCTTCGATCTCGATCAGTACTTCACCCGGGTTGACCCGGTCGCCCTTGGCCACGTGAATGGCGGTGACCTTGCCCGCAATCACCGCCTGGACTTCGGTTTCCATCTTCATGGCTTCGGTGATCAGCACGGCCTGGCCGGCCTTGACCACGTCGCCTTCCTTGACCAGCACATCAACGATGTTGCCCGGCATGGTGGTGCTGACGTGGCCCGGTTCGCTGGCCTGCTTGCGCTTGCTGCTGCCACCGCCGACGAATTCGTTGAGCGGTTCGAACACCACTTCTTCCGGCATGCCGTCGATGGACAGGTAGAAGTGACGCTTGCCTTCAGCCTTGACCCCGACACCGGTGATGTCCACACGGTAGGTTTCGCCGTGCACGTCGATGACGAACTCGGTCGGTACGCCCTCGCCACCCGGCTTGCTCACACCGCCCGCTTCCGGGATCGGCAGCAGCACTTCAGGCGCCAGGGTGCCAGCTTCGCGTTCTTCGAGGAACTTGCGCCCAATGTCCGGGAACATGGCGTAGGTCAGCACGTCTTCTTCGGACTTGGCCAAGGCGCCGATTTCGCCGCGCAGCTTGGTCATTTCCGGCTTCAGCAGGTCGGCCGGACGAACGTCGATCACCTCTTCGCTGCCAATGGCCTGGCGCCGCAGTTTCACGTCCACTTCGCCCGGCGCCTTGCCGTAGCCGCCTTGCAGGTAGAGCTTCACTTCGTTGGTGATGGTCTTGTAGCGCTCGCCGGCCAGTACGTTGAAGAACGCCTGGGTGCCGACGATCTGCGAGGTCGGGGTTACCAGCGGCGGGTAGCCGAGGTCGTGGCGCACCCGCGGGATCTCGGCCAGCACTTCGCCCATGCGGTTCAGGGCGCCCTGTTCCTTGAGCTGGTTGGCCAGGTTGGAAATCATCCCGCCCGGTACCTGGTTGACTTGCACCCGGGTGTCGACCGCGGTGAACTCGCTTTCGAACTGGTGGTACTTCTTGCGCACGGCGTAGAAGTACAGGCCGATCTCTTGCAGCAGTTCCAGGTCCAGGCCGGTGTCGAACTCGCTGCCTTTAAGGGCCGCGACCATGGACTCGGTGCCCGGATGGCTGGTACCCCAGGCGAAGCTGGAGATGGCGGTGTCGATGTGGTCAGCACCGTTCTCGATGGCCTTGAGTTGGCACATCGCGGCCAGGCCGGCGGTGTCGTGGGAGTGGATAAACACCGGCAACGACAGCTCGCTTTTCAGCGCCTTGACCAGCTCGCCGGTGGCGTAGGGGGTCAGCAGGCCGGCCATGTCCTTGATCGCGATGGAGTCGCAACCCATGGCTTCCATCTGCTTGCCCTGGGCCACGAAGGCCTCGATGGTGTGCACTGGGCTGGTGGTGTAGGCGATGGTGCCCTGGGCGTGCTTACCGGCAGCTTTCACCGCTTCGATGGCCACCCGCAGGTTACGCACGTCGTTCATGGCGTCGAAGATACGGAACACGTCGATGCCGTTGACCGCCGCCTTGGCCACAAACGCCCGGACCACATCGTCGCTGTAGTGACGGTAGCCCAGCAGGTTCTGGCCACGCAGGAGCATTTGCAGGCGCGTGTTAGGCAACGCGGCGCGCAGCTTGCGCAGACGCTCCCACGGGTCTTCCTTGAGAAACCGCACACAGGCGTCGAAGGTCGCGCCGCCCCAGCACTCCAGCGACCAGTAGCCGACTTTGTCGAGCTTGTCGCAGATCGGCAGCATGTCGTCAGTGCGCATGCGGGTCGCCAGCAACGATTGGTGGGCGTCGCGCAGGATGGTGTCGGTTACGAAGATTTTCTTAGACATTGGAATGTTCCTCACAGGCCTGCGTGGGCGGCGATGGCGGCAGCGATGGCCAGGGCCAGCTCTTCGGGTTTGCGCTTGATCGAGTAGTTGGTCAGTTCAGGGTGGCTTTCAACGAAGCTGGTATTGAACTGGCCGCTACGGAATTCCGGGTTGCGCAGGATTTCCTGGTAATAGGCGGCGGTGGTCTTCACCCCCTGCAGACGCATGTCGTCCAGGGCCCGCAGGCCACGGTCCATCGCCTCTTCCCAGGTCAGGGCCCAGACCACCAGCTTCAGGCACATGGAGTCGTAGAACGGCGGAATGGTGTAGCCGGTGTAGATCGCCGTGTCGGTGCGCACGCCGGGGCCGCCGGGCGCGTAATAACGGGTGATCTTGCCGAAGCTGGGCAGGAAGTTGTTCTTCGGGTCTTCGGCGTTGATGCGGAACTGCAACGCGAAACCACGGTGGTGGATGTCTTCCTGCTTGACCGACAGCGGCAGGCCGGAGGCGATGCGGATCTGTTCACGAACGATGTCGATGCCGGTGATTTCTTCGGTGATGGTGTGTTCCACCTGCACCCGGGTGTTCATCTCCATGAAGTACACCTCGCCCTCGGCGAGCAGGAACTCCACGGTGCCGGCGTTCTCGTAGCCCACGGCCTTGGCCGCGCGCACCGACAGGTCGCCGATGTAGGCGCGCTGCTCCGGGGTCAGTTGCGGGCTGGGGGCGATCTCGATGAGCTTCTGGTTGCGGCGCTGGATCGAGCAGTCACGCTCGAACAGGTGCACCACGTTGCCAAAGCTGTCACCGAGAATCTGCGCCTCGATGTGCTTGGGATTGACGATGCATTTTTCCAGGAACACTTCTGCCGAACCGAAGGCCTTGGTGGCTTCGGAAATTACCCGGGGGAAGGCTTGTTCGAGTTCTTCACGGCTGTTGCAACGACGAATGCCGCGACCGCCGCCACCGGAGGTGGCCTTGAGCATCACCGGATAACCGATGCGATCGCCTTCGGTCAGGGCTTCGGCAATGTCTGCCACGTTGCCTTCGGTGCCCGGGGTGACCGGCACGCCGGCCTTGATCATGCTGCGACGGGCTTCGGTCTTGTCGCCCATGCGCCGGATCACTTCCGCCGACGGGCCAATGAACTTGATCCCGCGTTCAGCGCAGATGTCCGCCAGCTCGGCATTTTCCGAGAGAAAACCGTAGCCGGGGTGCAAGGCGTCGCAGCCAGTTTCCACAGCCAGGTTCACCAGCTTGCGCGGGTTGAGGTAGCCGGCCAGAGGTTCGGCACCGATGCTGTGGGCCTCATCCGCGCGCTTCACATGCAAGGCATGGCGATCGGCGTCGGAGAAGATTGCGACCGAACGAATGCCCATCTCGGCGCAAGCACGCACGATTCGTACGGCAATCTCACCACGGTTGGCAATCAGGATCTTTTTTATCACTTGGAGGTTCCCTTGAGCCGTTGGCACAGACGACCCGCTAGACCGAGTCGGCGCATGACTAAATGTTTCAAGCCAGTCGCCCAGCCACACTAGCGGCCGCGAGGGATTAACAAAAATCAATAATTATTTGGTCGTGCATAAGCAAAGACTTATAGTTGCGGCTTGAGCCTTGGGCGCAGGAATAAAAATAATGCGTAAGTCATTGATGCGTATGACATTGCGTCAATTGCAGATTTTCAATGAAGTGTGCGATTTGCGCTCCTACAGCCGAGCGGCCGAGGAAATGTCTCTCACTCAGCCAGCCGTCAGCCTGCAGATTCGCCAGTTGGAAGAGCTGGTCGGCCAGCCACTGTTCGATTACGTCGGCAAAAAACTCTACATGACCGAGGCCGCCGAAGCCCTGCAACGGGCCAGCCGGGATATTTTCGGGCGCCTGGAAAACCTCGACATGCAGCTCTCGGACATGCAGGGATCGCTGCAAGGCCAACTCAAGCTGGCGGTGGAGTCGAGCGCCAAGTACTTCGTGCCGCACCTGTTCGCCGCGTTCAAGCGCCAGCACCCGGAAGTGAACCTGCAACTCACGGTGGTCAACCGCGGCCAGGTGATTCGCCGTCTTTCCGACAACCGCGATGACTTGGTGATCATGTCCATGGTCCCGCAAGACATGGGCCTGGAATTCCTGCCGTTCCTCAACAACCCGATCGTTGCCGTGGCCCCGCCGGACCACCCGCTGTGCCACTTGGGGCCGCTGCGCCTGCAAGACCTGGAACCCTACAACCTGCTGGTGCGGGAACAGGGTTCCGGCACGCGCCTGGCCTGCGAGGAATACTTCAAGGAAAAACGCGTGCACTTCACCCAGACCCTGGAAGTGTCGTCGGCCGAAGCCCAGCGCGAGTGTGTGCGAGCGGGTCTGGGCGTGGCCTTGTTGACGCGCCACGCCCTGAACCTAGAGTTGGCGACGGGGGGACTCATCGAGTTGCCCGTCGAAGAGCTGCCGTTGTACCGCAGCTGGTGCCTGGTGCAGGCCAAGGCTAAACGCCTGTCACCGGTGGCGCATGCGTTCCTGGGGTTTATCCGCAGCGAACGGGTGCAGATCAGCGGGTTGGTTGAGCGTTTCGACGGGAAGCTGCCGGCGCGGCCTGCCAGTAGTTGATAGCTTCAAGCTCCGGGTAATCGTTGATTTCCTGCTGCAACTGGCGCAGCTCACAACGATGTTCAATCGCGCGTCGGAACTCCATGCGACGCTGGTCTTCCTGCTGACGGCGGGTTTTTACAACGCTGTTGCTTTCTTCGTAAGGCCGGGCCATTTCGAGTCTCCCAATGCGAGTACGGGAGTTTCACCATGCGCTACCCCGATGACAGTTGTACGTCAGCGGGGTAACAGAACGATGAAGCTTGGCGCGCCCCACGAACGTCTGCCCGACAATGCTCAATGGATCCGCTGCGAATCGTCCCGGTAACGATCCGGGCTCAAGGCTTTCAAGATCAGTTTCTTCCGGACCTCCGGCAACTGGTAATACGCATGCAAGTAGGGATTCAACCGAAAGTAAAGCTTGCGGCTGCCGAACAACGTCTGCATATACAGATGCTCATCGCGCAAGACCTCATAAGGCGTGGCGCTATGCATGCTCAACACCGAACGCCCCCGGTCCTTGCCCTTGATGGCTTTGCAGATCAGCTTGCCGAACCTGGCCTCATCGCTTCCCGACGCCAGCGAGTTAAAGAACGCCCCCATGAATCCGTTGAGCTTTTTCAACGGGTTGCAATAAATATCCTGGGAGGTTCGCGCCAGCTCCAACATATCCCAGTTGAACTCCCTGATCGAGGAGAACACCGCCTGCACCGGGGCCGGCCACTCAGGCGGCTTGCTGTATGGGGTGAAAACCGTAGGGAACTCCACGCACAGCTCACAGACCTGCAACTCCGACTCAATTCTGTAGTTGATCAGCGGGTTCTGGTATCCGTAAGGCAAGGGCGTTTCCTGCATCACCTCCAACGCAATGGCATAAGACGCGGCATAAAAACCCACATGCCCCAGTTGCTGTTTTTCCGAGTACGGCAGGACGTTCCGATAAAGCCCCAAGGATTGAGCAGTTTCGCCATTCTCCAGTGCCAAGGCGGCACGTGCCTGCCACGCAAAGGCCTCAAACAGCCGGTAATCCGGATGCTGTTCCAGCTTCGAGAATGCCTGTTCGATCGCCACGGTGTCCCGGGGCTCCTCTTCGGTGACTAGGAGAAGTTGGTGCAAGGGCTCGAACTGCTCCACTGACCTTGCGTCGACTTGCTGGGAAAAGAGGACGAACAAATACTCAAGATGGTGATTTTCACTCGCATCCAGCGATCTCGAAACAATGAAGCTATCAAACAGCCCCATATGCGAAGTAGCCAGTCGATCAGGCTCCCGACGCCCGCAGACTGCTTCGTAGTGATGACGAAAACGTTCTACCAGGGTGGCTTTAGAATCCATCCGGGCGGCCTTGTACATGGCCGAAAAACGACTGAGTGCAGTCGCTGCCGTGTAGGCACAACGAACGGTGTCCAACAGTTCTTGTTGCTCTGCTGCGGTCAGCTTGCTGGATGAAATCTCCGCGCTCAGGCCCTCGATCTCATCATTGATCGTGGAGAGTTTCTTATGGGATTTATCGCTGACCTTGTCCAGCGCATAGAAAAAATCCGTAGTTTCTACCCCGGCCGGAACCAGGCCTTTTACGTAGCCCTTCACCGAAGAAGCCAGTATGTCGCTGGCCCCGTGGGTGACCAGCAGCGCGTGGAAATGATAGAGCGTCGTTCGAGGAGAAAGCCTGGTGTGCATTCGATGCAGGAGTACGGCCAGTTGCGGCAGAACCCAGGTATCCAGGAATCGGGCTATTCCTGTTTCGTAATCCCGGTAAGTGATGACCGGACGTGACCTCAATATTGAGATGACATGCTCATATTGACTCAGATAGTGCTGGAGCGTATCAGCCAGCACATTGTCGCCCTGTACCAAGTACCTGAGTAGGTCCGGCAGCAGCCCCTGCTCCACTTCATTGATTTTCCTGAAGTACAGCTTCTGCTTAGCCTCATAGGACCTAAGCTCGGAAAAACCATCGGCAGTGGCAGTCACAAGCCCTCCCCCCCAGCACAGCACTTCGAAGATCTCAAAATACGCTGGAATCCTGACCATCGACTGTCGCTCCTTGAAAAATGGACACCGCCTCCACGAATTTCCGGTCACCCAGAAAATGCCCGCTCTCTATTATCACCCCCGCACCACCTAGCTGGACAAATCATTGGAGAGCACCACCATGACCACACCAGAACACGAAAAAGCCCCCGAAAAGAAACCTGCCGGACAACCCACGATCTTCAGCCTGGGGAAAGACGACGCCCTGGTTGCCCTCGCCGCCGGCCGAGCCCAGGAGCCGGCACCTGACACTGCGGCCGACCCAGATGAAGTCGATGAAATCATCGATGAGATCGTCGAGCAGCAGGATCTGCTGGAAAGGATCCATGCCAACCTGAGCGCCAAACAGCGGCGCATCGACGACCTGTCGGACGACGACACTTACTACGAAGGTTATGGCGAGGAACTGGTACGGCTCGAGGAAGCCAACGAACAATTGCTGACCGCAGAAAGGCTGCTGGATTTCAAGCCGGACACTGCGGCAGTGCGCCAGGCGCGTAGCCTCAGTGAAGACGCGGCGGGCACCCTGGCGGAAGTGAAGCCGGACGATCTCGATGACCAGGACGATGTCTCGTTGCCCTAACCGAGATGCTGCAGACTCAATCGTCCAGGGCTTTGACCGACTTGGGTGACAGGCGCAGGCTGCGAAGGCTGCGCTTGACGCTCTTGAGGTGGTTGACCAGGCTCGGGCCGCGGGCCATGGCCACGCCCATCGCCAACACGTCGATCACCACCAGGTGGGCGATACGCGAGGTCAGCGGGGTGTAGATTTCGGTGTCTTCGTGCACATCGATCGCCAAGTTGACCGTCGACAACTCGGCCAATGGCGTCTGGCTCGGGCACAGGGTGATCAGCGAGGCGCCGCTTTCACGCACCAGGTTGGCGGTGATCAGCAGGTCCTTGGAACGCCCGGATTGGGAAATGCAGATCGCCACGTCGGTGGGCTTGAGGGTCACGGCCGACATTGCCTGCATGTGCGGGTCGGAATAGGCCGCTGCGGTCAGCAGCAGGCGAAAGAACTTGTGCTGGGCATCCGCCGCCACTGCGCCCGACGCGCCGAAACCGTAGAACTCAACACGCTGGGCCTGGGACATGGCGGTCACCGCCTGCTGCAACGCCACCGGGTCGAGTTTCTCGCGAACCTCCATCAGGGTGTGCAGGGTGGTGTCGAAGATTTTCAGGCTGTAGTCAGCGACCGAATCATCTTCATGGATCGCGAACTGGCCAAAGCTGGCACCCGCCGCCAGGCTCTGCGCCAATTTGAGCTTGAGATCCTGAAAACCCGAGCAACCGATGGCGCGACAGAAGCGCACGATGGTCGGCTCGCTGATGCCCACGCTATGGGCCAGGTCAGCCATGGAACTGTGCATCACCGCCGCCGGATCGAGCAGCACATGGTCTGCGACCTTGAGCTCCGATTTGCGTAACAGGTGACGGGACTGGGCAATGTGCTGCAACAGATTCAAAGGGCTGGACTCATTGTTATGGGCAGACGCCAGGGATGTAGCAAGCTTGTAGTTATACTACAAGAAATGGCTTTTTGCCCGCTCAATACACAACTCGACATCCTTGACGCCCGCTGTTTTAGCGCTCGGACGCCTTGTAGCCATGGGCGCCTACGAGGCTTGGGAATCGGCCTTGAGCAACTGCGCCAGGCCCTCGGCCTCCACTGGGCGGCTAATCAGATAGCCCTGCACTTCATCGCAGTGCTCACGCTTGAGGAAGGCCAGTTGCCCAGGATGTTCCACCCCTTCGGCCACCACTTTTAACGACAGGCCGTGGGCCATGGCGATGATCGCCCGGGTGATCGCGGCGTCCTCGCTGCCTTCCGCCAGGCCGCGAATAAACGCCTGGTCGATCTTCACGTAATCCACCGGAATACGCTTGAGGTAACTCAAGGACGAATAGCCGGTGCCAAAGTCGTCGATCGCCAACTTGACCCCCAGGTTACGCAGTTGCTGGAAGGTGGCAATGATGTGTTCGACGCTGTCGAGCAACTGGCTTTCGGTCAGCTCCAGTTCAAGGAGGTGCGGGTCCAGCCCGCTCTCTTCGAGGACCTGGCGCACCAGGCTGACCAACTTGCCCTGGCGCAGCTGATGCACCGACAGGTTCACCGACACGCGGATCGGCGGCAGCCCCTGGCGCTGCCATTCACAGGCCTGCCAGCAAGCCTGGCGCAGTACGAATTCGCCAATGGGCCCGATCAGGCCGGTCTCTTCCGCCAGGCCGATAAAGTCGCCCGGGGGGACCCGCCCCATGGTCGGGTGGTCCCAGCGCACCAGGGCCTCGGCAGCGTTCAGCTTGCCGGTGGCCAGGCACAGCTTGGGTTGATAGAAGACCTTCAACTGGTGCTCGTCGATGGCTTTGCGCAGCTGGTTTTCCAACTGCAGGCGCTCCAACGTGCTGGCTTGCAGGTTCTCGGTGTAGAACTGGAAATTGTTCCCGCCCAGGTGCTTGGCGTGCTGCATGGCCATGTTCGACTGGCTGACCAGGGCAGAAATCTCCCGCGCACTGTCCGGCAACATGCTGATGCCGATAGACGCGCTGACCACCAATTCATGGCCTTCCACAATGAGCGGCAAGCGCAGTTTGCTCAGCAACCGCGTGGCGACCCGGGTCAGGCTCGACAGGCTGCCGTAGGCATCGAACAGCACGGCGAATTCATCCCCGGACAACCGGGCAATGGTGTCGGCTTCGGGCAAGGCATTGGTCAGGCGCCGGGCCATCTTCTGCAGCAACTGGTCGGCCATCTCGTGGCCCAGGCTGTCGTTGAGCAGCTTGAAGCGGTCCAGGTCGATATGCAGCAAAGCCAGGCTGCGCCCGCCCTGGCGTACCCGTTGATGGGCTTCGCTGAGGCGCTCGCGAAACAGCGAACGGTTGGCCAGGCCCGTGAGTTCGTCGTAGTGGGTCAGGTAGCGCATGCGTTCTTCGGACTCGCGCCGCGCCGAAAGATCGGCGTAGAAGCCGACGATATGCCGCACTTTGCCCCGCTTATCGCGCACCACATTGAGTTGCAGCCATTGCGGGTACAGCTCGCCGTTCTTGCGCGCCTCCACCAACTCGCCCTGCCAACTGCCGTGTTGCTCCAAAGCCTGGTGGATCATGCTGAAGTGCCGGCGCGCGTCGCGGCTGCACGGCAGCTCCAGCACATTGCGCCCGAGCATGTCTTCGATCTGATAACCGGTGACACGGCTGAACGCTTGATTGACTGCGAGCAAGGCGTAGTCCGGGTCGAAAATCACGATGCCTTCGCTTGCCGCCTCGAACACCGTGGCCGCCAGGTCGCGCTGGGCTTCCAGCTCCTTGCTGGCGCTGATGTCCCGTCGCGTGCCGAGCATCCGCGTGACCCGCCCGCTGGCGCTGCGCTCCACCGCCCGCCCACGGTCCTCGATCCACACCCAGTGCCCGGCGCCGTGCCGCACCCGGTACTCCACTTGATAATCCTCGCTGCGGCCCTTGAGGTGCTCCACCAGGGCGCGCTTGAGCAGCGGTAGATCCTCGGGATGCAGCCGCGGCTTGAGGTGGCTGAGCATGGCGGTGACGTATTCCGGCTCCAGCCCGAACAGCTCTTTGACATGGCTGTGGTGCACTTCATCGGTCTGCAGGTTCCAGTCCCACAGCCCCAGCTCACTGGCTTTCAGGGCCAGGGCCAGGCGTGCCTCGCTCTTGCTCAGGGCTTGGTTGGCCGCGTCCAGCTCCAGGCTACGCTGGGCCACTCGGTGCTCAAGGCCAGCCTGGACTTCGCGCAGCTCATCCTCGGCGCGCCGGCGCTGTTCGATTTCCCGGGCCAATTCGCGGTTGAGCAGTTCACTGCGGCCCTGGGCGGTTTGCAGGTGCTCGATCAGTGCCTGGTTCTGAAAACGTCGCAGCAGGCCATGCTGGATCAGCCGGTTGATCTGCCACGCCACCACGCTCAGGGACCCCAGCAGGATCAACCCCAGCCACCCCCAGCCGCGCTGCTGCTCATCACCGCCCCAGAACAGATAGCCGATGGCCGGCAGCAGGCAGGGCAAGGTAAAGGACAGGAAGGCCGGCAGGCTGACCGCATAGGCAACGCTGGCACTAAGGATGGCCGCGCCGATCAGGCCGAAGACCCAGGCTTGCTGGAGGAAGTTGTCGGTGGGCATCAAGGCAATGCCGGCACAAGCCAGGGTCAGGCCGCTGACCGTGGAGCCGAGCAGAAACATGCGCTGCCACACCGGCTGGGCCTGGCGACTGGGGATGGCGGAGTCGAACGCGGCGACCTGGATCACCCGCAGCGCCACCAGGGCCAGGAGCCAGACCATCCACACGCTGATCAGCAGATAACGCTCGGGACTCCACAGCAACCAGGCGCACACCAGGCCATTGAGCAGCATGAACAGGGTGGGCAGCAGCGAGCCTTGGTACAACAGGCGTGTGCGCTCCACGGCCATCTCCATGGCGTAATGCTGGCGAATCACCCGCGGCTCCACCAGGGGGCCGGACAGGCTGGGGTCAAGTGTCATAGGCAATGTTCTTATAATGGTGAGCCCGAAACGTCGCGGGAGCATACACAAGCAATGCGCCGGACCAAACTGCCCCACGTCATAAAAGTCGAGAAAACTCTCCGGTACCGCCACCCTCGCAAAACCCCAGGCCCAGACCGCCCCACGGCTGCAGGCAATGACCGACCGGTCGTCATCAAACACAGTTTTGTCGGTTAAACCCACGCCGGGTTTGCCCGGGGTCGTCCGGCCCCCTAGAATGCGCCGATGCGCGATGATCTCTCCCTCCTGTTGAACTCCCTCAACGATGCCCAACGCCAGGCCGTAGCTGCCTCCGTGGGTCGTCAGTTGGTCCTGGCCGGTGCTGGCTCCGGCAAAACCCGAGTGCTGGTGCACCGTATCGCCTGGTTGATCCAGGTCGAGAACGCGTCGCCCCATTCGATCCTGTCGGTGACCTTCACCAACAAGGCCGCTGCCGAGATGCGCCATCGCATCGAGCAGTTGATGGGTATCAACCCGGCCGGCATGTGGGTCGGCACCTTTCACGGCCTGGCCCACCGCCTGCTGCGAGCGCACTGGCAAGAGGCCGGCCTGAGCCAGACCTTCCAGATTCTCGACAGCGACGACCAGCAACGCCTGGTCAAACGGGTGATCCGCGACCTGGGCCTGGACGAGCAGCGCTGGCCGGCCCGTCAGGCCCAGTGGTTTATCAACGGGCAGAAAGACGAAGGCCTGCGTCCGCAACACATCCAGGCCAGCGGCGACCTGTTCCTGGCCACCATGCGCAGCATTTATGAAGCCTATGAAGCCGCCTGCCAGCGCGCCGGGGTCATCGACTTCTCCGAACTGCTGCTGCGCGCCCTGGACCTGTGGCGCGACCACCCGGGCCTGCTGGCGCACTACCAGAAGCGCTTCCGCCACGTACTGGTGGACGAGTTCCAAGACACCAACGCCGTGCAGTACGCCTGGTTGCGCCTGCTGGCCAAGGGCGGTGACAGCCTGATGGTGGTGGGCGACGACGACCAGTCGATCTACGGCTGGCGCGGCGCGAAAATCGAGAACATCCATCAGTACTCCGCCGACTTCCCGGACGCCGAAGTGATCCGCCTGGAGCAGAACTACCGCTCCACCGCCGGCATCCTCAAGGCCGCCAACGCCCTGATCGCCAACAACACCGGGCGCCTGGGCAAAGAGCTGTGGACCGACGGCAACGAAGGCGAGGCCATCAACCTCTACGCCGCCTTCAACGAACACGATGAAGCGCGCTACGTGGTGGAAACCATCGAAAGCGCGATCAAGACCGGCCTGGCCCGCAGCGATGTCGCCATTCTCTATCGCTCCAACGCCCAATCCCGGGTACTGGAAGAGGCCTTGCTGCGCGAACGCATTCCGTACCGCATCTATGGCGGCCAGCGCTTCTTCGAACGTGCCGAAATCAAGAACGCCATGGCGTACCTGCGCTTGCTCGAAGGCCGCGGCAACGATGCGGCCCTGGAGCGGGTGATCAACGTGCCGGCCCGGGGCATTGGCGAGAAGACCGTCGAAGCCATCCGCGAACACGCACGCCACAGCGACGTGTCGATGTGGGTAGCCATGCGTCAGCTGGTGGCCAATAAAGGCCTGACCGGCCGCGCTGCCGGCGCCCTGGGTGCCTTTGTCGAGTTGATCGAGAACCTGGCGGCAAAAACCCTGGAAATGCCCCTGCACTTGATGACCCAGACCGTCATCGAGCAATCGGGGTTGATCGCCTACCACGAAGCGGAAAAAGGCGAGAAAGGCCAGGCCCGGGTGGAAAACCTTGAGGAACTGGTGAGCGCCGCGCGCAACTTCGAAAACACTGAAGAAGACGCCGACCTGACGCCCCTGGCCGCCTTCCTCGGCCACGCCTCCCTGGAGGCCGGCGACACCCAGGCCGACGAGCACGAAGACAGCGTGCAACTCATGACCCTGCACAGTGCCAAGGGCCTGGAATTCCCCTACGTGTTCCTGGTGGGCATGGAAGAGGGCCTGTTCCCCCACAAGATGAGCCTGGAAGAGCCCGGCCGCCTAGAGGAAGAACGCCGCCTGGCCTACGTCGGCATCACCCGGGCGATGCAGAACCTGGTGATGACCTACGCTGAAACCCGACGCCTGTACGGCAGCGAAACCTACAACAAGGTGTCGCGTTTCGTTCGTGAGATTCCCAAAGGCCTGATTCAGGAAGTGCGCTTGTCCAACAGCGTCAGCCGCCCTTTCGGCGGCGGCCAGCAGCAGAGCTCCAGCAGCCTGTTCGGTGGCTCGGTGATTCCGGAAACCGCCTTCAGCCTGGGGCAACAGGTTCGCCACTCAGTGTTCGGCGACGGCGTGATCCTCAACTTCGAAGGCGCTGGCGCCCAGGCCCGGGTGCAGGTGAACTTCAGCGAAGGCAGCAAGTGGCTGATGCTCGGCTACGCCAAACTGGAAGTCATCTAAAGCCATTGCCGTGGATTGGCTAGGGTGGGAACGGCACGGCGACGTGCCGTTTAACGGCCTTATCGCCGGCAAGCCGGCTCCTGCGGACTAGGGCAACAATGGAAGCGCAATCATGGGCTCAGGCTTTTTTTCCTCGTGGACATTCTGGGCCCTGCTGTCGGCAACCTTCGCTGCATTGACGGCCATCTTCGCCAAAATCGGCATCGAGAACGTCAACTCCGACTTTGCTACCTTGTTGCGCACCGTGGTGGTGCTGGCCAGCCTGGCCTTGATTTTGTACGCCACGGGCCAATATCAATCCCTGGGATCGATCTCCGCGAAGAGCTACCTGTTTTTGCTGCTCTCGGGGCTCGCGACCGGCGCCTCCTGGCTGTGCTATTTCCGCGCCTTGAAACTCGGCCCCGCCTCGCTGGTGGCGCCGGTGGACAAACTCAGCGTGGTGTTCGTCGCCTTGATCGGCGTGCTGCTGCTCGGGGAGAAACTCGACCTGCGGCAATGGGGCGGTATCGGCCTGATTACCGCGGGCGTGGTGCTGCTGGCCTTGCGGCGCTGAAGCGCGGAACGCCTCCACCCGTTCGACGGACAAACCCAGACACGACCGCGCTGCACCTGCCGAAGCTGAACCCAGCCTGTCAGGCAAAAGCCCGAAACATTATGTCGCTAGCCACTGACACGTCACCTGTGCAACATGACGCGCCTGCCATCCACAAAATGGGAACCCCCCTTTATGAAACGTTTTCTTAGCATCGCCATGGCGCTGTGCATCGGCCTGACGATGAGCCTGGACGCCAACGCCAAACGCTTTGGTGGTGGCAAGAGCGCCGGCGCCGCGCCGACCCACCAGACTCGCCAAGCTGCTCCAGCCACCCCTGGCGCACCGGCTGCTGCCGCCACTGCAGGTGCCGCTGGCGCCGCTGCCAAAGCCGGCGGTGCTTCGCGCTGGCTCGGCCCTCTGGCCGGTATCGCCGCTGGCGGCCTGCTGGCCTCCATGTTCATGGGCGACGGTTTCCAGGGCATGCAGATCTTCGACATCCTGATCATGGCGGTCATCGCCTTCCTGGTGTTCCGTTTCATCGCCGCACGTCGTCGCAAGCAGCAGGAGCAATTCGCTCCAGCCGGCCATGCGCCAATGCAGCGTGAAGCTTTCGAACCTCAGCAGCCAGCCCAGGCACCAGGCTCGATCTTCGGTGGCGCTTCGGCAGCCGCAGCCCGTCCGGTGATCAATGCCCCGGCCTGGTTCAACGAAGAGCGTTTCGTCGAAGCCGCACGCAACCACTTCCAGTCCCTGCAACAGCACTGGGACGCCAACGAAATGGACAAGATTGCCGAGTTCGTCACCCCGCAACTGCTGCAATTCCTCAAGCAGGAACGTGCTGATCTGGGCGACAACTTCCAGTCGACCTACATCGACAACCTGAATGTGCAACTCGATGGCGTGGACGACCGTGCCGACAAGACCATCGCCACCCTGACCTTCAGTGGTGTGTCGAAGACCTCGCGTTTCGACCAAGGCGAAGTGTTCAGCGAAAGCTGGAACATGGAGCGCGCTCCAGGCGAAAACCAGCCTTGGCTGGTGGCAGGTATCCGCCAGAACGGCTGATCAATCCTGGTGTCACAGCAGTAGACAAAACCCCGACTCCGGTCGGGGTTTTGCATTTCGCAATTTGCAGTTATAGCGAGCTACTGTATAAACCGCCGTCATACAAACCGCGCCATAGAGCTAGAGAGGATGCAGGCCGTGGAAGAAGTCATCGAACAACTCCGTGAAGCCAATGAACCGGTGCCCGTTCCCCTGGAACTGCCGGATGAAGACCAACTGGTGGAAATTGAAGAACAACTGTTCATCAACATCCCCTTTGTCTTCAAAGAGTTCCTGTTGACCGTGAGCGATGTGGTCTACGGCAGCCTGGAGCCCGTGACGGTCACCGACCCGCAATCCCATACCTACCTACCGGAAGTGGCAGCGACCGCCTGGGACCTGGGCGTGCCGCGCGAGTTGATCCCTATCTGCCAGGACGGTGAGGATTACTACTGCGTCGAAGAAGATGGCACCGTGGTGCTGTGGTCCGGCGAAGAAGAGCTGATTACCGAAGAATCCTGGGAATCGGTGTGGCACTGGGCGCGGGATGTCTGGCTGGAAAGCTGATGACTGCGGAGCAGGTCGACCCTCTCGACCTGCTCCCTCCCATGCCTGGCGGGGGCGCTAGCGAGGCTCAGTGCCCCGTACCGTCCTTGTGGTTGTCGAGGGTTTCGATCAGCGCCACCTGCATCCGCGTATGCACCCGGATAAACCAGCGCCACAGCACCGCTGCCACCGCCGCCGCAACTACCGCGATCAACATCAGCAATTCGTTGGTCGGCAAAATGCTCGACGACAACGCCGACAACAGCAGGAAAATCACCAGCAACGACAGGATCGGGATCACCTCGGCAATCACTCGTCGTACCCGCTGGGTGTGCCGCCCGGCCATCTCTGCCTTGACTCCCATCTCCGCCAGCAGCATCGACAGCGCCTTGAGCTTGCGATAAGCGGCGATCAGGAACGGCAACGACAACAGCAGCGCCCCGCCCCAGATCACGGCCTTCTGCCAACTCGGATCACTGACCCAGTCCTGCATGTACCCGGCGATCCGCTGGGCAAAGAAGCCGCCAGAGAAGAAGATCGCCACCACCAGGGCCAGGTTGACCCCCACCTGCAACAGAATCCGCCGGATCATCGACGCCAGCAGCGCGCCCTCCCCCTGGGGCTGGATACTGCGCAGCCATTCACCGTACATGCCCAACACCCGGCCCAGGCGCTGGGGCATCACCGCCGCGAGCTTCTGCGACAGCGGATCGGCACCGCGGATCAGGTACGGCGTCAGCAACGTGGTGATGGCCGATACCGCCACCGCCACGGGATACAGGAAGTCGCTGGTGACCTGCAAGGTCATGCCCAGGGCCGCGATGATGAACGAAAATTCGCCAATCTGTGACAGCCCCATGCCCACGCGCAGCGAGGTACGTCCGTCGTTGCCGGCGATAAAGGCCCCCAACCCGCAGGACAGCATCTTGCCCAGCACCACGGCAACGGTGATCACCGCGATGGGCCAGGCGTACTGCAGCAGAATCTGCGGGTCGATCATCAGGCCGATGGCGACAAAGAAGATGGCGCTGAACATGTCGCGAACCGGCTCGATCAGGCGCTCGATCTTCAGCAACTGCCGGGATTCGGCCATGATCGCGCCAATCAGGAAGGCCCCCAGGACCATGCTGTACTCAAGCTTGACCACCAGCAGGCAGAAGCCGAAACACAGCCCCAGCACCGTGATCAGCAGCATCTCGTTGCTCTCGAACTTGGCCACGTAGGCCAGTAGCCGCGGTACCAGCAGAATGCCGATCACCAGGGCCACAATCATGAACAACGAGAGCTTGCCTACGGTGGAGAACACCTCGCCGGAGCTGACGGTGCCGCTCACGGCGATGCTCGAAAGCAAGGCGATGATGCCGATACCAAGGATGTCCTCGACGATCAGCACGCCGAAAATCAACTGGGCGAAGCGCTCGTTCTTCATCTTCAGGTCGTTGAGGGCCTTGACGATGATGGTGGTGGAAGAGATCGCCAGGATGGCCCCGAGGAACAGCGAATCCATGGTGTTCCAGTCGAACCAGCGGCCGATTTCGTAGCCGATCCAGATCATCAGGACGATTTCCAGGAACGCTGCGATAAACGCCGTGGCGCCGACCTTGAACAGTTTGCGCAGGCTGAACTCCAGCCCCAGGCAGAACATCAGGAAGATCACCCCCAGCTCGGCCAGGGTCTTGATGGTGTCTTCGTCATGAATCAGGCCGAACGGCGGTGTGTGCGGCCCGATGATAAAGCCGGCGACGATGTAGCCCAGGACCACGGGCTGTTTGAGCCGATGAAAGAGGATGGTCACCACGCCTGCGACCAACATGATCACTGCCAGGTCCTGAATAAAGCTGATGGCATGCATGGCGAAGATCTCCTTGAATTGCACTCGGATGCGATCGACCTATCCACAAGAATGATCTGAGATAGAGAAAGAAAAACCCCGATAGATGGTAAGAAAATGCCCTGGACCGGGCTTTTCGAAGGTTAACACCGGGACTTCCAGCAAAAAGCCGGTGCAATATATGGAAACAGATCCACAGTCGCGTGACGGCGAGCCACGGCCCGGCGTCCCGTTATCGATGGTTTGAAAATGCTGATCGAGCACCCACAGAGGTGCACCCGTCATCCCTGCCTACAACCCGTGAGTGTGCTATGGAACCCGGAAACGCCCAGCTGTCGATGACCGTATTGATGACCCCTGACATGGCCAACTTCTCTGGCAATGTCCACGGCGGCACCCTGCTCAAGTACCTCGACGAAGTCGCCTACGCCTGTGCCAGCCGCTATGCCGGCCGCTACGTGGTGACCCTGTCGGTGGACCAGGTGATCTTTCGCGAGCCGATCCATGTCGGCGAACTGGTGACCTTCCTGGCCTCGGTCAACTACACCGGCAACACCTCCATGGAAGTGGGGATCAAGGTCGTCACCGAGAACATCCGCGAGCGCTCGGTGCGCCACACCAACAGCTGCTTCTTCACCATGGTGGCGGTGGACGACCAGCGCAAACCGGCGGTGGTGCCACAGCTGCAGCCCCAGACCAGCGAAGACAAGCGCCGTTTCATGCAGGCTCAGCAACGCCGGCAGATCCGCCAGGAGCTGGAAAAGCGCTACCAGGAAATCAAGGGCGACGCTTAAGGCACAGCCGCAACGCCTGACATTCGGGGCCAGGGACGGCCTCCTTGCAGCCCGACTGCGCCCCTTTCGCCTCGGCCTTCAGCGCCTCTGGCAGTGATCTTCGGTCATCTCGATTGGCCATTTCGATCCCCTTTTGACCACATAGAGGGTTATCCCCCCGCAGCCCCGCTGCCAGAATCGACGCACCGGCAAAACGCACTCCCGAGGCTTGGGAGATTCGAGCAAAACGAACGCGTGAGAACAACAACATGCCCAGTGCCAGCCAACGCCCGTCCAGCCATCCCTCCTCCCATGACTTTACCCACAGTGCCCAAGGTACTGCCCTGCGCCGCATCCTCGGGCTGCCGGCCCTGGTGTTTTTCGGCCTGGTGTACATGGTGCCGCTCACGGTGTTCACCACCTATGGCGTGGTGACCCAGATCACCGGAGGGCGCACGGCCGCGGCTTATGTAGTGACGCTGCTGGCGATGGTGTTTACCGCCCTGTCCTACAGCTTCATGGTCAAGAAATACCCGATTGCCGGCTCGGCCTACTCCTACGCCAGCCTGAGTTTCGGGCCGGGAATCGGTTTTCTCGCCGGCTGGTCGCTGCTGCTGGATTACCTGTTCCTGCCGATGATCAATTACCTGGTGATCGGCCTGTTCCTCAATATCGCCTTTCCCCAGGTGCCGGCCTGGGTGTTTATCCTCGCCACCATTGGCCTGGTGACGGCGCTGAACATCCGTGGCATCAGCTCGGTGTCGAGCATGAGCAACCTGATCGTCGGCGCGCAGATCGTCTTTGTCCTGGTCTTCGTGGCCCTGGCGGGCCGGCAGTTGCTGGGGGCGGAGCAGGTGGACCTGGGCGCCCCGTGGCTGGGCGATGGCAGCCAGGGCGGCCTGATGCCGCTGATGGCCGGTGCGGCGGTGCTGTGCCTGTCATTCCTGGGCTTTGACGCAGTCTCGACCCTGGCCGAAGAGGCGCGCGATCCGCGACGCGACATTCCCCGGGCGATTGTCATGACCACCCTGGGCGCCGGGCTGCTATTCATCCTCTTGGCCCTGCTCAGCCAGTTGGTGTTTCCCGGCAGCCAGTTCAAGGACCCAGACGCCGCCGCGGGCGAAGTCATGCTCAAGGCTGGGGGGCACTTCCTGGAGATGCTGTTCACCGCCGCCTATGTGGCCGGCGCTGCGGGCTCGGCCCTGGCGTCCCAAGCGTCGGTGTCGCGGATTCTGTTCAGCATGGGCCGCGACGGCATCCTGCCACGCCGGGTGTTCGGCACCTTGTCGGCGCGCTTCAAGACCCCGACCACGGCGATCGTTCTGGTGTCCCTGGTTTCGCTGCTGGCGATAGTCATCGACCTGACCACCCTGGCCTCGATGATCAGCTTCGGCGCCCTGGTGGCGTTCTCGGTGGTCAACCTGGCGGTAATCAAGAGTCACCTGGGCAACGGCCAACCCCGCAGCGGCGCCGACGTGCTGCGCTATGGCCTGCTGCCGCTGATCGGCTTTGCCCTGATTGCCTGGCTCTGGACCAGCCTGTCGGCACTGACCCTGGGCATCGGCTTCGCCTGGTTCGGCGCCGGTCTGACCTACCTGGCCTGGCACACCGGCGGTTTCAAGCGCCGGGCGCCCACGGTGCAGTTCTCCGAACAGCCTTGAAGGCCCCGCACCGTTTGGCTTAGAGGCTGATCGGCGTGGCTTCGAATCGCACCCGGGGGTGGGCGATGCGGTCCTGGGCCCGCACCAGTTCCAGCTCGTAGCTGGCGCAGGCCTGGGTTTCCAGCAGCACTTCATGCACCGCGGCGGCGGTGAATTCGAAGGCCGCCAGCAGGCTGTCCCCCAACAACACCCGGGCCAGGAACAAGCCGGACGTGAGGTCGCCCACGCCCACCGGCTGACGGGGGAACGCCAGCAGCGGGCGACGCAGGTGCCAACTGCCCTGGGCTGTCACCAGCAACATCTCAAAGCCGTCCGGCAGCTTGCCGGGCTAATCCAGATGCTTGACCAGCACCGCTTGCGGTCCACGGGCCAAGAGCGCGCGGGCCATGGCCAGGCAGTCGAACAGGGACTGCGGTTTGCGTCCGGAAAAACTGTCCAGCTCCAACTGGTTCGGACAGAGGAAATCCGCCATGGCCACTGCCTCGTCGAGGAGGAAGTCACTGACCTCGGACGGCACGCTGCAGCCTTTTTCCGGGTGGCCCATCACCGGGTCACAGAGGTACAGGGCCTTGGGGTTGACCGCCTTGATCCGCGCCACGCCGCTGAGAATCGCCCTGCCCTGGGCCGCGCTGCCCAGGTAGCCGGACAGAATCGCGTCGCAATTGCCCAACTCGCCGATCGCGGCAATGCCCTCCACCAACGCGGGAATCTGCTGCGGCGCCAGGACCTCGCCCGTCCACTGCCCATATTGCGTGTGGTTGGAGAACTGCACGGTATTCAACGGCCAGACATTCACCCCGACCCGCTGCATCGGAAACACCGCAGCGCTGTTGCCGGCATGGCCAAAAACCACATGGGACTGGATCGCGAGCAGATGAGGCGTACGTTTCATGCAGAATTTTTCCATAAAACCATTGGAATTCGAGCCGCGCAGTATGCGACTAAACCCATCCTGTACGACAGACCGGCGCGCCAGTTAAGCTGGTGCCTCTTCGTTGGAGCCTTGTTCATGCTGACCCTTGGAAACATTTTCGTGCTGATGCTATTGGCCACCGGCGGCGCCTGGCTGTGGCACAACCACGGTTTGCGCGAGCGGGCGCTGGAGAGGGTCAAGCAGCACTGCGCCAAGCTGGACATCGAGCTGCTCGATGGCAACGTCGCCTTGAAGCGCATCGGCTTCGTCAAGGACGCCAAGGGCCGGCGGCGCCTGGCGCGAATCTACAATTTCGAGTTCACGGTGACGGGCGAAACCCGGCATTCGGGGACCATCACCCAGTTCGGCGCCCACAGTGCGCAGATTGAACTGGCGCCCTACCCCTTCGAAGTGAAAACCCCAGCGCCCAGCGCGCAAGTGATTGAGCTGAGCCAGTGGCGCGACGAGCACAACAAGGGCCGGCAGTAAGGCTAGCGCCGCCATGTGCCGGGGCGACGCCTGACTGAAACACCATCCCTTACAAACGGCAGGCCGCCAGGCGTCTTGCAAGCGGCCCAGATCCTGGGCCTGGTGGAAAATCAGTTCAAGACGCGAATCCCGACGCCATTCACTGGGCTGCCAGTCGATCTCGGCATTGTTCAGGGCGTTGGCCGAACACCAACCATCCGCGCCATGCACCACCAGCTTGGCCCGCCGCCAGTCCAGGCTGTGCAGCCAATCGCGAAGCCGAACAGCGTCGAACTGCTGACTGGGGTGCCAACGCCACCCCACACTCCAACCCTGTTCCTGGGCCTGGCTCAGGCAGATCGGCACGCTCGGGTCGGTCCACACCGCGGGCATCTGCGCCAGGCCCTGGGGCACCTGAAGGTCCGCCACGGCAGCGCTGGCCCGGGCCTGCAGACCCGGCAGTCGGGCCAGCGGCAGTTGCCCTTGGCGGGTCCAGTACAGCGGGCAGTCCGGCAATTGCCGGGCGATCTGCTGCCGCTGGGGTTCATCCAGCCCTTCATCCTTGTTCAGCACCAGCAAGCCCGCACGGGCCAACGCCGCCTGCTGGGCCTGAGGCAAGGGCTTGCCCGCCGCCAGGGCCTGGGCGTCCAGTACCAGGAGCGCCGGCTGGACCGCCAGCACACCGCGCCACGGCGCCTCGCCCAATTGCTTGAGCAACTGCCCGGGGTGCCCGAGCCCTGAAGGCTCGATCAACAAGCGATCCGGCCGGGCCTTGCGCAGCAAGCGCCCCAGACCCACTTGAAACGGCGCGCCGTTGACGCAGCACAGGCAGCCGCCCGCCACTTCGCCGAGGGCAATGCCGTCGTCGTCACGCGTCAACAACGCGGCATCCAGGCCGATCTGGCCGAACTCGTTGATCAGGATGGCCCAGCGCTCCTCGGCCGGTTTCTGGCGCAACAGGTGCTGGATCAGGCTGGTCTTGCCAGCACCCAAGGGGCCGGCAATCACATGGGTAGGAATGTTCTGCAACATGGAGGAAAGGTTTCCACAACGGTGGCCTGTGATCCTACGCGCTTCACCGAGGGGGCGAAAATCCGTGAGGCTGATGGCGCGCCCTTCAGCCCAGCCAGTCGAGGGTCAGGATCAAGCGGCGCTCACCCGGCGCCGGTTGCGGCGAGCGGTGAATCAAACCAAACCCTTCATTGCCGTGCCACTTTTCGCCCTTGAACAACGCCACAGCGCCGCTGGCAATCTGCTGGATCTGCCCCGCGTCCTCAGGCTCGGCGGCGGCCTGCCCCAACTGACGCCGGTCCATGGCGCCTTCCTTGAGCCACTGGCTGCCGACCCCGGCATAAGTGGTGATCAAGCGCACCGGCACATGGTCCACGTGAAAGCGCGGGCACATGGCCTTGTCCAGCACCCGCAAACGCAGGCCCACACGCCGGGCCCCCAGCAGGCAGGCAAAAGCGCTGACCAGCCAGGCCACATCGGCGATAAACCCCTCATACCCTTCCAAATCGCTGAAGCCCGAAGCCAGGCCGCGCAGGTCGGGTTCGGCCTCGTCGTCAGCAATCTCCAGGGACAGGGATTGCGCCAAGGGCTCGTTCAACGACAGCAGCAACTCGCCAAAGTCCGCAATGTGTGCCGGCAATTGGCGCTGCCAGAGCGCCAGGTTGATCTCATCGTCCAGCACCTGGGCCAGCACGGCCGGGGCATCGCCCTGCACATGGCGGCGAACGGTCGTCGGCTCGGTCTGGAGCACCAGCACCCCAGCCGATCGAACCGCCGGCAACGGCAGGATGGGTGTATTCAGGGTCAACATCAGGCCGCCACCCCCTCGTCGTGCCAAGGGCCAAAGGGGTCCGCCAGAAGGCTCCAGGCTTCGGCACCCAGGGCCATTTCCGCGTCAGTCAGCAGGCAGGCATCCAGCTCGGCGCTGAGCTGCGAGAAGTCGATGTTCTGGCCGATAAACACCAGTTCCTGGCGGCAGTCGCCCGTGGCCGGAAGCCAGTTCTGCATGATCGCTGCGGTACTTTCCGAATCCTGGGGCCAGTGCGGCTTGGGCACAAACCGCCACCAGCGCCCGGCAAAACCATGGCGCATCAAGCCGCCAGCCTGGGACCAACTGCCCGCGTCCTGGTGTTTGCTGGCCAGCCAGAAAAAGCCTTTGGAACGCAGGAGTTTGCCGTTGATCCACGGGCGATCGATAAAGTCGAAAAAGCGCTGCGGATGAAACGGCCGCCGCGCCCGATAGGCAGTGGAGGCGATGCCATATTCTTCGGTTTCCGGCACATGCTCGCCGCGCAGTTCCTGGAGCCAGCCCGGCGCCTGGGCCGCCCGCTCAAAATCGAAACGCCCGGTGTTGAGGATCCGCTCCAGTGGCACCTGGCCCATGACCATGGGAATGATCTGCGCCTGGGCGTTGAGGCGCTCGAGGATCGCCATCAACTCCCGGCGTTCGTCGCTGCTGATCAGGTCGATCTTGCTGATCAGAATCACATCGGCGAACTCGACCTGCTCAATCAGCAGATCGGTGATCGAGCGCTCATCCTCCTCGCCCAGGGTTTCGCCCCGGGAGGCCAGGCTTTCAGCGGCCTGGTAGTCGAGCAGGAAGTTCATGCCGTCGACCACGGTGACCATGGTGTCGAGGCGCGCCACATCGGCCAGGCTCTGGCCTTGCTCGTCACGAAAGGTGAAGGTTTCCGCCACCGGCAGCGGCTCGGAAATCCCCGTGGATTCGATCAGCAAATAGTCGAAACGCCCGTCCCGGGCCAGCTTGCCGACTTCTTCCAGCAGGTCTTCACGCAGGGTGCAGCAAATGCAGCCGTTGCTCATTTCCACCAGCTTCTCTTGCGCGCGATTCAAGCTGACATCACGCTGGACTTCGCTGCCATCGATGTTGATTTCGCTCATATCGTTGACGATCACTGCCACCCGCAGGTTGTCGCGGTTACGCAGAACGTAGTTGAGCAAGGTGCTTTTACCGGCGCCGAGAAAGCCGGACAGCACGGTAACGGGAAGACGGTCGGTCATCGGGGGTTCCTCATCAGGGAAGGTGGCTGGGTCAAAACGCTCGTTGATGGCGTTCGCGCAGCTCTTGGCGTTCTTTGGCTTCGATACACAGGGTGGCGGTGGGGCGCAGCAACAGGCGCTTGAGACCGATGGCTTCACCGGTGTCGCGGCACCAGCCGTACTCGCCCCGGACCAGGCGTTCGAGGGCCTCGTCGATCTTGTCCAGGAGCTTCTTTTCCCGCTCCAGCAAGCGCAGTTGCCACTGCCGCTGCTCTTCGGCGCTGCCGATGTCAGCCGGGTCGCTCTGGGGTTCATGCTCACGCAAATCCTCGAACTCGCCAGCGATACGCGCTTGCAGTTCAGTGCGCTGGGCCAGCAGCAAATCGCGGAAATAGCCTTGCTGAGCGTCGTTCATGTAGTCCGCTTCGGGTTGGGCGAGCAGCTCTTGTTCAGTCATGGCGGGTCACGGATCAGGTTTTATTTTATGTTATATTATAACAATACAAATAAGCCAATCCTCTCTTGCCGACCGCGACGAAGGGCGCGATGCTGGCGCCCTCTTGCTTCCCGAGAACACCGATGCGCCCTGCCCTGAACTACCTGCTGCCCGGGC
This sequence comes from Pseudomonas morbosilactucae, assembly GCF_023241715.1. Lineage (GTDB taxonomy): Bacteria > Pseudomonadota > Gammaproteobacteria > Pseudomonadales > Pseudomonadaceae > Aquipseudomonas > Aquipseudomonas morbosilactucae. The sequence goes on along the minus strand of NZ_JALQCW010000008.1, from coordinate 167,189 downwards.
TCTTGCTGCTGGTGGCCGGACCCGCCGCCGCGCAAATGCCCAGCCTGACGGCCACCTGCACCCGCAGCGCCAACCTGCTGGCCTGCGTCGACCCGCTGGGCAACGCCTACAGCGTGGCCACCGCCGGCAGCACCACGTACCTGCGGGGTTTCGAGGTGATCGGCAAGCGTTACTGGGCACAAACCAACAGCCGCTACGGGCAACTGACGTTTTTCACTGGCCTGGCCTCCGACGGTGAAGCCTGGGTGGGCTACAGCCAGCGCATCGGCTGGACCACCCGCAACCGCTTCTCCAGCTCCGGCGGCAGCAGCAGCCAATTCACCTGCAGCCGCATCACCGGCTGCTAAGCCCCGTCACCCCACCAGCCCCCCCATGTAGGAGCTGGCTCGCCAGCGAGAGCGCCCTCAAGCCCAGCCCAAAACCCAAAGCCGGCTCCTACGCGAGGCGGTTGTTTTTTGTGTCCTGGAGCCAGGCCAGGTAACTGTCCGCCGGCGGATTTTTCTGGAAGTAGCGCTGCAGACCGGTAAACAGGCCATCCGCGATTGCCTGTTGATGCCGCGCCGTCACCAGCCGCTGGCTGTCGCGAACGTTGGAGATAAACCCGGTTTCCACGAGGATCGACGGCACATCCGGGGACTTGAGCACGGCAAAGCCAGCCTGTTCCACACGCTTCTGATGCAGGCTGGTAATGCCCGACAGGCTGTCCAGCACGCTGCCGCCCAATTGCAGGCTGGAGGCAATGGTGGCGTTCATCGACATGTCGAGAATCACCCCCGCCAGCATCGGGTCCTTGTCCTTGAGGTTGAGCAGGCGGGTGGCGCCCAGCAGGTCGGCGTCGTTTTCCCGCTGGGCCATAAAACGCGCAGTGGCTGAAGTGGCGCCGCCTTCGGACAGGGCAAAGACCGAGGCGCCAGAGGCAGTCAGCCGCGGCGCCGCATCGGCGTGCACGGAAATAAACATATCGGCCCTGTGCTTGCGGGCGATCTCCACCCGTTTACGCAAGGGCACAAAGAAGTCGTCGTTGCGCACCAGCTTCACGTCGAAGCCTTTCTCGCGCTTCAGGCGCTTGGCCAGCAACTGGGCGATGGACAGCACCACGTCTTTCTCCCGCTCGCCACGGGCGCCCACCGCACCCGGGTCCTTGCCACCGTGGCCGGGATCGACCACCACCATGATGTCGCGCTTGGCATGGGCCTGGCCCTTAGGGGCAACCGATGCGATCACCGGCGCAGCCGCCATTGGCGCCGGTGGCGCGGCGCGATGGGACAGGTCCAGCACCAGTCGATGGCCCTGGCCATCCTGGGGCGGCAACAAAAAGCTGTTGAGCTGCAGCGGCTCGCTCAGGTCGAGCACGATGCGCGTGGCGCCCTGGCCAACGTGCCCGGAGCGAATCGCCCGGATCGGCGTATTGGCCAGTTCCAGTTGACTGAAGTCGCCGCGCAGTTGGGCGCCGCTGAAGTCGATGATCAACCGCTCGGGCGCCGTCAGGGTGAAGGTCTTGTAGAGCACCGGGCCGCTCAGGTCGAGGACCAGTCGCAGCTTGTCAGCCGAACGCCAAAGCCGGGCGTCGCGAATCTGCGTGGCACTGACTCCCAGGGGCAACAACAGGGCCGAGCCGGCCAACAGCAGGTTGAGCAATTGACGTCTGTGCATGGCATGTACCGCGAATGGAGGGAGCGTCCGTACTCACAAGGGCTGGGCGAAAAACCTTCAGGAAAAGATTCCATCATGTGGATTGTTATAATATAACATGTCGAATTATTTCCAACGATGGACCTGCTCATGAATGCGCTGACTCTGCCGGATATCGCCGCGCAGGCCTCACGCCAAGCCTTGCCCCTGGATTGGGTGGGCATGTGCGGCATTGCCCTACCTGTGTTGATCGACGGCCAGCGCATCGCCGCCACCGCGGACGCGGGCGTCAGCCTGGACGATGGCGAAGCCCGGGGCATTCATATGTCGCGGCTGTACCTGGCCCTGGAGAGGCTCGAACAGCACGCCTTGACCCCCGCCCTGCTGCGCCAGGTATTGCAGCGTTTCCTCGACAGCCATGAAGGTTTGTCCAACCGTGCTTACTTGCGAATTCACGCGGATCTGCTGCTTAAACGCCCGGCCTTGGTCAGCCCATTGAGCGGTTGGAAAAGCTACCCGGTGAGCATCGAAGCGCGCTTGGAAAACGCAATGTTCCACGTGGAACTAAAAATCGACGTCAGTTATTCCTCCACCTGCCCCTGCTCCGCCGCCCTGTCCCGGCAGTTGATCCAGCAGCAATTCGCCGAAGATTTCGCCAATCAGACGCTGCATCACGACGCGGTTCTGGACTGGCTGGGTTCGACACGCGGCATCGTGGCCACGCCCCACAGCCAACGCAGCAGCGCTCAGTTGCAACTGCGCTTGCATGAACATGTAACCCAACTGCCGCTGATCGCGCTGATCGACGACGCCGAACAAGCCCTCGGTACCGCCGTGCAAACCGCCGTGAAACGCGCCGATGAGCAAGCCTTTGCCCTGGCCAACGGACAGAACCTGATGTTCTGCGAGGACGCCGCCCGCCGTTTGCACCTGGCCCTGAAACGCGCCCCCGGGATCAAGGCCCTGCGCCTGCGAGTGGTCCATGCGGAAAGCCTGCACGCCCACGACGCCGTGGCGCAAAGTGCCTGGAACTGGGACGCGCCATGATTCGTTGCGAAGGAGTGCAGTGGGGGCCGCCGGGCCAGCCACTGACGCCCCCCCTGGACCTGAGCCTGGAACCCGGCAGCCTCAGCGCCATCATTGGGGCCAACGGCTCGGGCAAAAGCAGCCTGCTGAAGGTGTTCGCCGGTTTGCAGAAGCCCCTGCGGGGCAAGGTCCAGCTGGCGGTTCCACGCCGCGAAGGCCTGGCGTACTTGCCACAACAACAGCACCTGGACCGGCAGTTTCCCATCAGCCTGCAAGAGCTGGTGGCCGCCGGGCTCTGGGGCAATAAACAGTCCAGCCAAGTGCGCGCCCAACGCCTGCGCCTCGTGCTGGAAGACTGGTGCCTGAGCGGCCTGGAGCAACGCCCGTTAATGGCGCTCTCAGGCGGTGAGTTGCAACGGGCATTGTTGGCCCGCTTGAGTCTGGCCGATGCCCAAGTGTTGCTGCTGGACGAACCCCACGCAGCCCTCGACGAACTGGGCCAGGGGTTGCTGTGGAAACACATCCACCAGTGGCAAGCCGAAGGCCGTACCCAGTTGGTGGTCTGCCATGACTTGGTCAGCGTGCGCCAACAAATCCCTCACACCCTGCTGTTGAAAAGCACCGGTTGCCTATACGGCGCCAGCCAACAACTGATCGCCCCACAACTGCACATGTGGGTGGCGTGATGCTGCTCGCCACCCAACTCTGGCAACCGTTCCACGAATTTGTCTTTATGCGCCGGGCCTTGCTCGGCGGCTTGGTGCTGGCCTGCAGCATCGCCCCGTTGGGGGTGTTTCTGATTCTGCGACGCATGAGCCTGATCGGCGACGCCGTGGCCCATGGGATCTTGCCGGGTGCGGCACTGGGCTTCTGGTTCGCCGGGCTAAGCCTGCCGGCGCTCACCTTGGGCGGCCTCGGTGCCGGCCTGGGGCTGGCCGGTCTGGCGGCCTGGATTACCCGGCGCACCGGCCTGCGGGAAGACGCCAGCATCGCCGCGCTCTACCCCATTTCCCTGGCCGGCGGCGTGCTGCTTTTAGGCCTGGCCGGCAAACGACTGGACCTGTTGCACTTGCTGTTCGGCTCGGCCCTGGCCGTGGACGGCCCGACTCTCAACGGCATGCTCTGGGTCTCGGGCTTCAGCCTGCTGGCCATGGCGCTGATCTACAAACCGCTGCTGCTGGACACCCTCGACCCGCTGTTCCTGCACAGCGTCAGCCGCCTCGGCCCACTGGCCCACGGCCTGTTTCTGACCCTGGTGGTGCTTAACCTGGTGATCGGCTTCCAGGCCATCGGTGCGCTGATGGTGGTCGGACTGATGATGCTACCGGCTGCTGCCTCACGTTTCTGGAGCCGGCGCCTGCCAGTGTTGATCGCCATCGCTGCGGTGCTCGGCTGCACCTCGGTCTGGCTCGGCCTGCTGCTGTCGTTCCATTACTCGCTGCCCAGCGGCCCGGCCATCGTGCTGGTGGCGGGTGGCCTGTACCTGCTGTCTGTGGTGTTTGGTCCGGTGCACGGTTTGTTGCGCCGCCCACCTTTGTTCACATCCCCATGAGGTGTTTACCGATGCGCGCTTTACTTGTGCTGTTCAGCTTGCTGCTGCCGCTGTCATTGTCGACTGCCCAGGCTGCGGAAAAACTCCAGGTGGTCACCAGCTTCAGCATCCTGGCCGACATCACCCAGCAGATCGGTGGCGAGCATATCCAGATCACCAACCTGGTCGGGGCGGATGAGGACGCTCACACCTACGAGCCTTCGCCCGACGATGCCAAAGCCCTGCTCAAGGCCAAGTTGATCATCAAGAACGGCCTGGGCTTCGAGCCCTGGCTGGACCGCCTGGTGGCCAGCACCGGCACTCAAACGCCGGTGATCACCGCCAGCCGCGGGGTGATTCCGCGCAGCCTGGAAGAGGACGGCGAAACCATCCCCGATCCCCATGCGTGGCACAACCTGGCCAACGTCGAACTCTATGTGAACACCATCACCAAAGCGCTGATTGCCGCCGACCCGGCCGACCAGGCCGACTACCAGCGCAACAGCCAGGCCTACCTGAAACAGCTCTATCGCTTGCTGGCCGAAGCCAAGGCCAAGCTCGGCAGCCTGCCTCCAGGCAACCGCAAGATCGTCACCTCCCACGACGCCTTCGGCTATCTGGGCCAGGCCTACGGCATCGACTTCATGGCGCCCCAAGGGCTGTCCACCGAGCGTGAACCTTCGGCCGCCGAAGTGGCGGCGCTGATCACCCAAATCCGCCAGGCCAAGGTCAAGGCGGTGTTTATGGAAAACATCAAGGATGCGCGCCTGCTCAAGCAAATCGCCGAGGAAAGCGGCGCCCATATCGGCGGCACTCTGTACTCCGATGCCTTGGCGGCCAAGGGCCCGGCCAGCACCTTCACCGGTCTGTTCGAATACAACCTCAACACCCTCTACGACGCCCTGAGCCAACCATGACCCGGCCTTCGCCGCTGTCGATGCTCGACCTTGAAGGTGCCACCCAAGGCAGTCGCTGGCCCCTGCCCGCCGTACTCGATGCCCTGCCGTGGAACAGCGATGGCCTGATTGCCGCCATCGCCCAGCAACACGACAGCGGCGAGGTGCTGATGCTGGCCTGGGTCAATCGCCAGGCCCTGGAAGAGACCCTCGCCAGCGGCCAGGCCTGCTACTGGTCCCGTTCGCGCCAGCGACTGTGGCGCAAGGGCGAAAGCTCCGGCCACCGCCAGCGCCTGATCGAAGCCCGCCTGGACTGCGACGGCGATGCCGTGTTGCTGCGCGTGGACCAGCAAGGCCCGGCGTGCCACACCGGCCGCCCCAACTGTTTCTACAACGCCATCCGGGGTGGCGCGGTGGAAGTCATCAGTGCCCCCATTGAGGAATCCCCAGCATGATCCGCAAGAACCCTTCCGGCGATCTGCCGGTCATCGCCGAATCCGCCTACGTCGACAAGACAGCCATCATCTGCGGCAAGGTGGTGATCGGCGACAACGTCTTCGTCGGCCCCTATGCGGTGATCCGCGCCGACGAGGTGGACGCGTCCGGCAGCATGGAGCCCATCACCATTGGCGCCAATTCCAACATCCAGGACGGCGTGGTGATCCACTCCAAATCCGGCGCGGCCGTGACCATTGGTGAGTTCACCTCCATCGCCCACCGTTCCATCGTCCACGGTCCATGCCAGGTCGGTGACCGGGTGTTTATCGGGTTCAACAGCGTGCTGTTCAATTGCGTGGTGGGCGACGGCAGCGTGGTCCGCCACAACTCGGTGGTGGACGGTCGCGACCTGCCGCCCGGCTTCTATGTGCCCTCCACGACCCGCATCGGGCCCAAGACCGATCTCGCGCAATTCCCGCCGGTGAGTGTCAGTGCTTCGGAATTTTCCGAGGACGTGGCGCGCACCAACGTCGACCTGGTCCGTGGCTACAAGGCCCTGCAGAACGAGTTTTAAGCATGGGCCACCTCCTTATTCGCAATGCCCGCCTGGTCAACGAAGGCCAGGAGTTCGATGCCGACTTGCTGGTCGTCCAAGGGCGCATCGAGAAGATCGCCAGCAGCATCGACGGGCACAACGCTGACGTGGAAATCGACGCCCAAGGCCAGTGGCTGCTGCCGGGCATGATCGACGACCAGGTGCATTTTCGCGAGCCCGGGGCCCCGGAAAAAGGCAGCTTTTATACCGAATCCCGGGCCGCGGTGGCCGGCGGTATCACCAGCTTTATGGACATGCCCAACACCTCGCCGGCCACCCTGACCCTGGCCGCCCTGGAGGACAAGATGCGCCGCGCCGCCATCGCCTCGGTGGCCAATTACGGCTTTCACTTCGGGGTCAGCCAGCACAACCTGGACACCGTCGCCGCCCTGGACCCGCAACGGGTGGCCGGGGTCAAAGTGTTCATGGGCGCCTCCACCGGCAACATGCTGGTGGACGACCCGCAGATCCTCGAGCGCCTGTTCGCCACGGTGCCGACCGTGCTCCTGGCCCATTGCGAACACACCCCCAGCATCCAGGCCAACGAAACCCAATGGCGCGAACTGTTCGGCGACGCCATCCCCGCCGCTGCTCACCCGCGGATCCGTGACGCCGACGCCTGCTACCGCTCCTCGTCCCTGGCCGTGGCCCTGGCGAAAAAACACGGCACCCGCCTGCACGTGTTGCACCTGACCAGTGCCCGGGAACTGGCCTTGTTCGAGGACAAACCCTTGGCCGACAAACGCATCAGCGCCGAGGTCTGCCTGCACCACCTGCTGTTCGACGACCGGGATTACCCGCGCCTGGGCCACCAGATCAAATGCAACCCGGCGATCAAGAGCCAAGACGATCGCGACGCCTTGCGCCAGGCCCTGTTGAGCAACCGCCTGGACGTGATCGGCAGCGATCACGCGCCCCATACCTGGGAGCAGAAACAGCGGCCCTACGCCCAGGCCCCCGCCGGCCTGCCCCTGGTGCAACACGCCCTGCCCGCCTTGCTGGAATTGGTCGCCGACCGCCTGCTGCCCCTGAGCACCCTGGTGGCCAAGACTAGCCACCGAGTCGCCGACCTGTTTGCCATTCCCGACCGTGGCTACCTGCGCGAAGGCTATTGGGCCGACCTGGTGCTGATCCGTCCGGAACCCACCGGCAAGGCCGTGGCCCGCCAGCCGGTGCTCAGCCAATGCGGCTGGACGCCCTTCGCCGAGCGACGCTTTCGCCACAGCGTCAGCACCACCGTGGTCTCCGGGCAGCTCGCCTGGCACAACGAGCGCCTCTACGACGACTGCCAGGGTTTGCCTCTGCGGTTCCTGCGTTGACTCCCCCTGAAGCGAACCCCCAAGGACCACCGAAGATGATCCGCATCACCCTGCCTGATGGCTCGTGCCGTGAGTACGACCAAGCGTTATCTGTGTTCGAAGTGGCCGCCAGCATCGGCCTGGGCCTGGCCAAGGCGGCGATTGCCGGCAGGGTCAACGGCGTGCTGGTGGACTGCAACCATCTGCTGGAACGGGATGCCGAACTGAGCATCGTCACCGGCCGCGACCCCGAAGGCTTGGAGATCCTCCGGCATTCCTGCGCCCACCTGCTGGCGATGGCGGTCAAGCAGCTCTACCCCTCGGCCCAGGTGACCATCGGCCCGGTGATCGAGGACGGCTTCTTCTATGACTTCGCCTACGAGCGCCCTTTCACCCCCGACGACCTGGCGCTGATCGAAACCCGCATGCGCAGCCTGGCTGCCACCAACCACAGCGTGCAGCGCCGCGAGCTGTCGCGAGAGCAAGCCCTGGAACACTTCAGCGCCCGGGGCGAGCACTACAAGGTCGAGCTAATCCGCGACATCCCCGAGGGCCAGGTGCTGTCGCTGTATCGCCAAGGGGATTTCGAAGACCTGTGCCGGGGCCCGCACCTGCGCAGCACCGGTCAGCTCCAGGCCTTCAAATTGACCAAGGTGGCCGGAGCCTATTGGCGCGGCGATGCCAGCCTGGCACCGCTGCAACGGATCTACGGCACCTGCTGGGCCAGCCAGAAAGACCTGGACGCCTACCTCACGCGCCTGGAAGAGGCCGGCAAGCGGGACCACCGCAAACTCGGCCAGCAGTTGGACCTGTTCCACTTCGACGACTGCGCACCGGGTTCGGTGTTCTGGCACGCCAAGGGCTGGAGCCTGTTCCAGCAACTATTGGGCTACATGCGCCAGCGCCAGGAACAGGCCGGTTACCAGGAAGTGAACACCCCGGACGTCATGGACCGCGGGCTCTGGGAAACCTCCGGGCACTGGCAGAACTACCGCGACCACATGTTCACCACCAGCACCGAAGACCAGCGGGTGTTCGCCCTCAAGCCAATGAACTGCCCCGGTGCGGTGGCGATCTTCGCCCGCGGCCTGAAAAGCTACCGCGACCTGCCGCTGCGCATCGCCGAGTTCGGCAAGGTCCACCGCTACGAACCTTCCGGAGCCCTGCACGGTTTGTTGCGGGTACGCCACTTCACCCAGGACGACGCGCACATCTTCTGCACCCCGGCGCAGATGCAGGACGAGTGCGCCCGCACCATCGCCCTGGTGTTCGACATCTATCGTGACTTCGGCTTTACCGAGGTGGCGGTGAAACTCTCCACCCGCCCGGCCAATCGCATCGGCAGCGACGCGGTGTGGGATCAGTTGGAAGGCGCCCTGTCCGGGGCGCTGCAGGGCATGCAGATCGACTACCAACTCAACCCAGGCGAAGGGGCCTTCTACGGGCCCAAGCTGGAGTTCGTGCTGCGCGATGCCATCGGCCGTGACTGGCAGTGCGGCACCTTGCAGGTGGACCTGAACCTACCGCAACGCTTTGACATCAGCTACATCGACGAACAAGGCGAACGCTGCCAGCCGGTGATGCTGCACCGGGCGCTGTTCGGTTCCCTGGAGCGTTTTATCGGCATCCTCATCGAGCATTACAGCGGCGCCCTGCCCTACTGGCTGGCCCCCCATCAGGCGGTGGTGCTGAACATCAGCGAAAACCAGAGCACGTACGCGCAGCAAGTCACCCACGCCCTGCGTCAACGAGGGTTGAGGGTTCAGGCCGACCTGCGCAACGAGAAGATCAGCTACAAGATTCGCGAGCACAGCCTGCAAAAAGTGCCGTACTTGCTGGTGCTGGGGGATAAGGAAAAAGACGGGGGATTTGTCAGCCTGCGCAGCCGCCACGGTGAAGACCTGGGGCAGCTGCCATTGGAGCAGGCGGTGCAGCGAATGGCGGCGGCCAGTCGCTGACGGTGGGAATGGCGATCAGGTGCGCGGCTTGACCGTGCCGCAATCCTGGCCGAGCCATACAGCGCGGGTGTCCATGCTGCCCTTCTGCTGGATGCCCGTGGCATTGAAGGTGCCGCTGACTTTACTGGTGAACTCGCGATCACTGATAAAGGTGGCCACGCCGGTGCCCTGGGCCTTGGGGCAACTGAAGCGGAATTTCCACTGGTTGCCGCTGCGTTCGGTGATCTCTTGCTTGCAGCCCGATTGCGGGTCCTGCAGGGGAATACTGTCGGACTGCACCTGAGCCTGGGTCAGGCAGGAGCGGATGCCCTTGCCGCCGACTGTCACGCCTTGCTTCTCCAGCATCGCCCGCTGCTCCGGGGTCATCTGTTGCTGCAACTGGCCAAGGATCAACGACAAATCGGGCAGGTTCTGGTCGTCGACCTTCATGTTGCTGCTGGTCAATTCCCACAAGCCCGGCTGCAGCATCTGCGCCTGCGCGGCCAGCGGCAGCGACACACCCAGGACCATGGCGCAACCCAGTAGACGAAGCTTCATTGCATAACTCCTAGACAGTAGTGGCCGTTAGACGCCGGAAACCTGCAAGTGTTGCACGGCGAATAAAATAGCGACATTCGCTGTGGAACATGGTCTGTTAGGCATTGAGTCTTCAGGAGCTGCCTTGCCCCATGGATTACTTTGGCCCCCACCTTTTTGGCTATTTGATCGCACTGCTGCATTTCCTCGGGCTGATCGCCGCCCTCCACGCAGTGCTCACCGTCCGGACCGCCCAAGGCGCCATCGCCTGGGCCCTGTCGCTGATGTTCATCCCCTACATCACATTGATTCCCTACCTGGTATTCGGCCGCAGCACGTTCGACGCCTACATCCAGGCGCGGCGTCAGGCCAACCTGGAAATGCACAAAGCCATCAACGAACTCAACTGGCGACCCTGGGTCGAGGAAGCCCTGACCGCTCGCGCCTCCAGCGCCTACGCGTCGTTGCGGGCCATGCCCAAGCTCGGGCGCATGCCGTGCCTGGCCAACAACCAGGTGCGCCTGCTGATCAATGGCGAAGCCACTTTCGAGGCCATCTTCGACGCCATCCGCCGGGCCCGCAGCGCGGTGCTGATCCAGTTTTTCATCATTCACGACGACGACCTCGGTCGGCGCCTGCAAAGCCTGCTGCTGCACAAGGCCGCCGAGGGGGTGACGGTGCATTTGCTGTATGACCGCATCGGCAGCCACTCCCTGCCCCACGAATACCTGCAGCCACTGCGGGATGGCGGAGTCCAGGTGCACGCCTTCGCCACCCGCAGTGGCTGGCTCAATCGCTTCCAGGTGAACTTCCGCAACCACCGCAAGATTGTGGTGGTCGATGGCCTGCTGGGGTTTGTCGGCGGGCATAACGTGGGCGATGAATACCTGGGCAAGAAGCCGCCGCTGGCGCCCTGGCGCGACACCCATGTGCAAGTCAGCGGCCCGGTGGTGGCGTGCTTGCAGGAATCCTTTGCCGAAGACTGGTTCTGGGCGTCGCGGCAACTGCCGCCGCTGATCCTCCCGGACACCTACCCCGACGACGGGGTGCTCTGCCAATTGTTGGCCAGCGGCCCGGCGGACCCGTACGAAACCTGTTCCCTGTTCTTCGTCGAAGCCATCCACGCCGCCAATGAGCGAGTGTGGATCACCAGCCCTTATTTCATCCCCGACGAAGCCGTCTTCGCCGCCCTGCGCCTGGCGGTGCTACGGGGTGTGGACGTGCGCATTCTGCTGCCCTCGCGGCCCGACCACCGCATCGTCTACGCCGCCTCCAGCCTGTATGCCTTTGAGGCGGTGCGCGCCGGGGTCCGAGTGTTCCGTTATCAACCGGGGTTCCTGCACCAGAAGGTGGTGCTGATCGACAACGAAATCAGCGCGATCGGCAGCGCCAACCTGGACAACCGCTCGTTCCGCCTCAACTTCGAAGTGATGCTGCTGACGGTGGATGAAGGCTTCGCCGCCGAGGTCGAGCACATGCTCACGGCAGACTTTGCCCAAGCCCGAGAAGTGGCCCGGGAAGAAAGCCACCAGACCCACCGCCTGCAACAGCTGGGCATGCGGATCGCGCGGCTGATTTCTCCGATTCTTTAAGGCGTGTAGATGTCGTCGCGGGTCCACGGCAACTCATGGCTGCCATCGGCGTGGGCCTTCACCGCAAGGATCTGGTGCAGGTTGATCCAGCCCTTGGCGAAAGCGTAGGCGCAACCGGCCAGGTACAGGCGCCAAATGCGCAAGGCCTGCTCCGGCACTTCCCGGGCGGCGGCTTCGAGGTTGTCTTCCAGGCGCTCGCTCCAATGGTCCAGGGTCCGCGCGTAATGCAGGCGCAGGCTCTCGACGTCGACGATTTCCAGCCCCGCTTCGCTGATCTCGGCAGAGATCATCGCCAGGTGCGGCAGCTCGCCGTTGGGGAACACATAACGCTCGATAAACTCGCCGGCCCCGCGCCCCACCGGGCGACCGTCGGTGTGCTTGGCGGTAATCCCGTGGTTCATCACCAGGCCGCCTTCGCGCACGGCGCCGAACAGGGTCTTGCAGTACTCCGCCAGGTTGGCGTGGCCCACGTGTTCGAACATGCCGACACTCACCACTTTGTCGAAGCGACCGTCCTGGGGCAGGTCACGGTAATCCAGCAGTTGCAGCTCGACCTGGCCCTCCAGGCCTTCGGCTGCCACCCGCTCCCGCGCCAGGGCCAGTTGCTCCTTGCTCAGGGTGATGCCAAACACCTTGGCGCCGAACTCACGGGCGGCGTAGCGCGCCAGCCCGCCCCAGCCACAGCCCACGTCCAGCAGATAGTCCCCGGGTTGCAGCCGCAGCTTGCGGCACAGATGGCGAAACTTGGCCTGCTGGGCCTGTTCCAGGCTTTCGCTGCCGGTCTCGAAATAGGCGCAGGAATAGGCCATGTCGCTGTCGAGCCAGAGCTGATAGAAGGCGTTGGAGAGGTCGTAATGGTAGGAAATGGCCGCGGCATCAGTGGCCTTGTCATGCACCGAGCGCGACGGCAGGTTGTCGTCATCGGCGCCCAGCAAGGCCTGGCTCCATTCATCGCAGACGCGGATCACATCGCTGATGGAACCCTCGAGTTCCAGCTTGCCCTCGACAAACGCGCCTCCCAGGGCATTCAGGCTCGGATGGCTCAGTTGCGCGACCAGCTGTGGGTCCTTGACCACGATGGTGACGCTAGGCTCAGGCCCAAGGTTGAACTCATGGCCATCCCAGAGCCGCAAGCGCAGCGGTAGATGCAGATTCTGTAAGGCCGGTGGAAGTTGCGCGAGCATGGAAAATCCCCCTTGTTTCAGACGTCTGAAAAAGAGGGTAGACCATCGCTGAAAATTAGCAGGCTATCGATTTGATAGCCCGCTTCTATAAGCCGCTACGCCGTAACCGGCTACCGTCAGCTCACCGTTTCAGCGCTGTGCCGCAGGTAACGGCGCGCCCTCTTGATAGAGGACTGCGGGTGCCGCTCACTAGTTCAGCAGCGCTGCCCAGCGCCATCGGAACGCCCGGGCAGCTGTGCTGGCTTGCCCGGTTCAGAGCTTGGCCAGGGGTTCTTGAAAGCGCAGCAACCGCCCGGCGTTGCCCAGCACCAGCAGGGTGCTGAGGTTGTGCAGCAACGCAGCAATCATCGCCCCTGCCGCCCCCAGCCAGCCAAACGCGGCAAAGGCTACGATGGCCAGGGTCCAGCCCAAGCCAATCACCACATTGACCTGCAAGGTGTGCCGGCACTCGCGGCTCAAGCGCACGCACGTACCCAGGCGCCGCAAATCACTGCCGATCAGCACCACGTCCGCCGAGGCCAGGGCGATGTCTGCCCCGCCCGCCCCCATGGCCACGCCCACCACCCCGGCCTTGAGTGCCAGGGAATCGTTGATGCCATCCCCCACCACCATCGGCCGGAAGCCTTTGCCGATTTCCCCCAGCACGCGGTTGAGTTTGTCTTCCGGCAAGGCCTGGGCCTCAACGTCACTGATGCCCACGTCCTGCGCCAGTTGCTGGGCCACGCTGTGGCGGTCCCCGGTCAACAACAACTGTCGGCCCAGGCCCAACTCACGCAACTCGCTCAAGGCCAGGCGCGCCTCAGGCTTGACGCTGTCGGCCAGGAGCAGCCAACCGAGAAACTCGCCCTTCAGGGCCAGCCCGGCAATCGGCCCGTCATGGGCCGGTACTGCCGTGGTGACGATGCCCAGTTGGCTGAACAACTCCGGGCGACCCAGCGCCGCTTCGCCCTGCTCAGTCTGGGCCACCACACCGAGGCCCTGGCGTTCACGAATCTCCTCCAGTGGCAGGTAGGCGTCGGGCGCCACCAGGCCAGCCAGGGCCCGACTCACCGGGTGGCTGCTGGCTGAACCCAGGCTCGCCGCCAGGCCCAGCAAACGACTGTGATCCTCCAGGTGGGTGTTGAGCGCCTGCAAGCGCAAGGTGCCAAAGGTCAGGGTGCCGGTCTTGTCCACCACCAGGGAGGTCAGGTCCGCCAGCTCCTCGAGGAAGGCCGAGCTGCGGATCAGGATGCCGTGCCGGGCCGCCACGGCGATTCCGGCGATGGCCGTGGCCGGCGCCGACAGCACCAAGGCACACGGGCACGCTGCCACCAACACCGCGAGCATGGCCTGGGCGTCATGGGTGATGAACCAGGTCACCGCCGCCAGCAGCAACACCAGCACCAGGTAGCTGCCGGCGTAACGCTCCAGCAGCCGGGTGATCGGTGGCTTGGAGCGCTCGGCGTTCTGCATCAGGGCGATGACTTTGCCCAGGGTCGATTCATGGCCGGTGCGGGTCACCTGCAAACGCAGCAAACCGTCGAGGTTGATCGCCCCGCCAAACACCAGGGTCCCGACCACGGCCTCCAACGGGACCGACTCACCGGTGATGGGTGCCGTGTCCAGGCTGGCCTGCCCGGACAGCACCCGACCATCGGCGGGCACCCGATCCCCGGCGCGCACCTCCACCTGATCCCCGGCCTTGAGGCTGGCGTTGTCCACTTCCAGGATGCTGCCATCGGCCTGCACCAAGCGCGCGTGGCTGCGGGTCAAACGGCCCAGGGCGTCGATTGCCTCTTGGGAGCCGATCACGCTGCGCTCTTCCAGCACATGGCCAAAGATCATGATGATCGGCAGCAAGGCGGCGGTCAGCAGGTCACCGGTAGCCCAGGCACCGAGCATGGCCAGGGCGATCAACTGATCGGTAATGCCATGCAAGCTGGGGTAACGCAGGCTGTACCAAGCCGAACGCATGACTGGCACGGCCACCAATAGGGAGGCGACCCCCAGCAACAATTGGCTGACACCCATTTGGTCGGCAGCCCACCAGCGCCAGGCCAACCCCAAACCGAGCAGGCCCAAGGCAAGCATGGCCAGGGTCAATTGCCGCGCGGCACTGCGTTGTTCGGCCGACGTCAGCATGCTCGCCGGAGCGGCGTGAGAGTGGGCGGTCATGGTTGGGCTCCCTGGATAATCAGGCGGGAATCGTCTTGGGGATTGACCGTGGTCACCGACCCGGCTTGGCCAAGAATTTTCGGCAGGCGTTCGCGGTACAGGCGCAGGAGCATGTCCGGGTCGCTGCCGCTCTGCTGCGCCTCGGCCAGACCTTGCACCGTGGCAGTCTGCGCCTGGGCGCCGGCCAGCCGCTCACTGGCCTGGGCATGGGCCACCTGCAGGCTGCGATCCGCCTGTTCAGTGGCGCTTTGGCTGAGCTTTTCGGCATCGGTGCGGGCGTTGGCCACGGCCTTGTCAGCCTGCTGGCTGGCAGTGAGCACCGCGTTAAAGGCACTCACTGCTGGGTCCGGCAAACTGGACTGCACGTCCACCCGAGTGGCTTCGATGCCCAGGCTTTGGCCGCTGGCCGTCAACTGCGCCAGGCGCTGATTGATGCCCTGCAACAAGTCACCGCGCAGGCGCTCGCGGCGTTCGGCAGCCAAGTGATCGGCGCCCACCAGCTCCGGCCTGGCCACCAGAATGGTGTCCAGGTCCCGCGCGGCGGCCAGTGCCACCGCACTGCGGGTGACCAGGCGATCCAGGGCCGGCAGCACGTGCTCGCCTTGCAACACAAAGGCATACGGCTCGCTGACTTTGTAAAAGACCCGCACATCCAGTTGCACCACCCCGGCATCACCGGTGAGCAAATAACCGGAGCCGGCCAGGGCATCGCTCAACGGTGTGGCAAAACTCGCTACCCGATCCCCCTGCAAGGCGGCATCGGAACGCAACAAGCCTTCGACCCGGCGCTCGATCACCCGGTCGGCGGCCGGCAGCAACACCACCTGCTCAAAGGGCCGCGGCCAGGCCAGCAACAGCCCGGCATTCTGCACCCGATCCAGGGCGCCGAAATGCAGAACCACCGCGCGATTTTGCGGGTCGATCTGCCTCACGTTGGAGAAAGCCCAGGCCAGTGCCGCGAGCACCGTCACCCCATACAGGGCGATAAATGCCAAACGCCCAGCCTGAATCCACGGGCTGCCCAGTTCGGATGTTCCACGTGGAACCTTATTCATGGCTGCGGCCCGGCGGCTTTATTGCCCAGGCTTGGCGGGCCGTCCACCAACACCCGGAACGGCGCCGCATCGGTGCGCAGAATCAGCTTGGTTCCAGGGGTGACCACCGTGCCCAAGGTGTCCAGGGAGCGCAGCAAGTTGTACAGCTGGGGCGAGCTGGCGTAGGCGCGACCATAAATCTGCGCCGCTTCAACCCGGGACTGGGCTTCAATCTGCGCCGCCTGCACCGTGGCATCGGCTTGCAGAATTCGCGCGTCACGCTCGGCTGCCGAGCGGATTTGCGCCGCTTCGCGTTTGCCTACGGCCGTGCGCTCGGTGGCAATGGTTTCACGTTCGGCGCGCATCCGGTCCACGGTGGCGCTGAGGGTGACCGAGGGCAAGGTCAGCCGCTCAATGCCCACTTGCAGCACCCGAACGCCATAGGTGCTCAATAACTGTTGGTCGATCTGTTTGCGCAGCTGAGCTTCGAAATCGGCGATCTGCACCTTGCCGGCATCCGTGTTCACCAGGCTCGCCAGGTCGAAACTGCTGGCGGTGGTTTCCAGGGCCGAGCCGACAAAGGTACGAATCTGCCGTGCTGCTTCGTCGGGTTGGTTCTGCACCGCACGCATAAAGCGCTGCACATTGTCCGGGTCGCCCTGCACCTGCCAGGCCACATAGGCCTGGACGATAATCCGTAAACCGTCGCGGGTGCCGACATCCTGCAAGCCGCTGGAGGTGGTGCGCAGGCGCAGGTCCACCGGGATCGCCGCTTCGAACGGTGCTGGCCAGCGCCAGTTCAAACCCGGTTCCAGCAGCACCCGCGCCGGGTTGCCGAAGCGGGTAATCACCGTGGCTTCACCGGAACGCACCTGCACCAGGCTCGCCGCCGCCACGGCAAACATCACCAGCAACAAGGCCCAGCCCATGCGCCGCCAGGGAAACGGCCCCGCCTCGCCTGGGTGACCGTGGTGGTGATGCCCATGATGGTGGCCGTGATGATGAGCGTGGCCATGGTCATGCCCTTCGTGGTTCGACGCGTGATCGTGTGGCTGATCGTCATGCTGATCGTGAGTAGAGGAAGATGGGCTCAATGGACGGCTCCTGGCGCGGCCTTGCCGGGTACCGAAGGGTCGGCCGGCACAGTGAAAGTACGCAGATCGAGGGTCGGCGCGCTGGCCCCGCCCAATCGATGATCAAGAATCAGCAGCTTGGCGTGGCTCAGACCCAGGCTCAGTTGGCTCAGGTACTGCTCCAGAACAAAGGCCTGCCCCGCCGCCGCGTAGGCTTTTTGCTCGGCGGCAAAACGCAGGTCGGCCGCCTTCGCCGTGGCCCGGGCTTCATGGGCATCGGCGTCGGCCTGGTCGCGGGCAACGCTGGCCTGCAACTGCGCCTGGTTGGTCTGCTCACTGGCAGCGCCACGCTCGCGGGAAATCAGGGCCTGGGCACCTATCTGCGCGGCCTGCACCCCGTGGTAGGCATTGGCCGCGCCGGCTGGCGGGTGAATGGCCTCGACCACGGTGGCGAGGATTTCCACCCCGCTGTCGAGCCGCTGCAAATCGGCCTGCACCGCCCGACCAATGTCCTCGGCCAGGGAAGTACGGTCTTCGCCGAGCAAGCCATCCAGGGTCCGGGAGGCAAAGTCATGCACCAGGATCCGGCTGGCGGTGCTGCGGATCAGCGCTGGAACATCGGCGCTGTTGTAGGTGGCGGCCAGGGCCGCCTGATCGCTGAGGCCGATGCGGTAGACAAAACGCACGTCCATATTGACGATCTGCAGGCTCTGCTTATCGCTACTGCCGCTGGCAATCACTTGGGATTTGTCATTCACGTGGCTCGCGTCCCACAGTCGGTTGGCCGTGGTCGGCGCCGGGCCTTCCGCCGCCGATGTCGGCACCGGCGCGGGGGTATCGCCAACGCTGCTGGCGAGTTCATGCACCACGCCGTTTTCAACCGCCAACACCCGGCCCAACGGCCACGGCAACCCGACATGCAAACCGGGGCCAAACACCGCCACGGGTTTGCCAAAGCGCTCATAAATACCGCGACTTTGCAGGGATATTTCATGAACCCCGGTTAACAGCCAACCCACCGACACCACCACCAGCAGCACCGGCAACAACGCCCGGCGCATGTAGGTGAACGCCCAGATCTGTCGCAGGTCGATGCCGAAACGGTTGTGCAGTTCGTGCTGCAAGACTTGCAGCGGCCGAGGCGGCCAACGCAGCAGATCGGCCAGCATGCTGTGGGCCAAGAGGCGCGGTTCCTGCAACTCGCGACGCGGGCTGAACAGTGACAACAACGCCCGCAGCAACAACTCCAGGGCCACCAGGGCCGGCAACAGGCCCAGTAACACGGCCAGTCGTACCGGCCACAAAGCCGCATCGCTGCTGAACAACAGGCTCACGGCACCGAGAACCAGGCTGATGATCGCCACCCGTGCCAAGGCGGCCAGGGCGGCCGCTTCCGGCCACTGCTCCGGCGCTTGCTGGGCCAAGTGGCGCTCGAACACCAACAAGGCAAACGCCAGCAACAAGCCCAGGACTGCTGCGACGCTGGCATTGAGGCCGAGGGCCGCAGCCGGCAACGCCAGGTTCCAGATGGCCCGGATGCTGAACAGGATCAACAGTGCCCAGCCGCTCAGCCACAAGGTGGGCGCGCCGATCTGTGCCAACCCGTGCGCCCCGCGCTCGCCGATCCAGGCCAACAGCCGCTCATACGCCCCGTGAATAACCTCAGGCTCGGACGGCGGCGTCAGGGTGAGGTCCGCCGGCGCCAGCGCGTGCTGACGCCAGGTGCTGACGGTCGCCGCCGATTGCAACCCGGCCACCAGCACCAGCAAGGCCGCCGCCTGATTCACCAACAACGCCGGCCAGATCGACTGGGGCGCGAACAGATCGACAAAAAACGCCGCCACCAGCCCCAGGCCGGCCATTGCCGCCAGGACCACGCCCCAACGCTGAGAACGCCGCCGGTGAAGCCCCGCCTGCTGAAACCGTGGCAGGGCTTCAAGCCCCTCCCCTTCAGCCTCTAAATCGACTCGCATAGCACCCCAGCGTCTGTCGTCCTGCAGAAAACACAGCCTGTGGATAACCCCTCAGGCGGCTGCCAATCGAAACAATTCGTTACGATATAACGATAGTGGTGAAATTTTTGTCAGCGCGCCATGTCTTTTGCTGCGCGAGGTGCGTCGAACCATCACGAGACAGCACTGGATTGTTGCCGAAAGTTCTGATGTCCGGCCTTCGGCATTTATGCCAATAATCCGCACCTGCTACCCCATGCGTGACAAGGAAAGGTCCCACCATGCTCTCGATCTACCAGCTCAAACCGCGCTTTCAGAATTTGCTGCGGCCCCTGGTGCAGCGTTTGTACGACAACGGCACCACGGCCAACCAGGTCACGGTGCTGGCGGCCGTGGTGTCCGTGCTGCTGGGGGTGCTGATTGCCGCCCTCGCCCAGCACACCTGGCTCTTCGTCCTGATTCCCCTGTGGATGATCCTGCGCATGGCGCTGAACGCCATCGACGGCATGCTGGCCCGTGAATTCGGCCAGCAATCCCGCCTCGGCGCCTACCTCAACGAACTCTGCGACATCGTCGCCGACAGCGCCCTGATCCTGCCCTTTGCCCTGTTGCCCGGCGTCAGCCTGGTGCTGGTGCTGCTGGTCACCCTGCTGGCCCTGTTCAGTGAATACGCCGGTGTGCTCGGGCCCATGGTCGGGGCCTCGCGACGCTACGACGGGCCCATGGGCAAAAGTGATCGAGCCTTTATCTTCGGCGTGCTGGCCACCGGCATTGCCCTGGGCTGGCTCGCGGCCGTGTGGATCAACGGCGTGCTGGCACTGGTTGCCGCGCTGCTGATCTACACCCTGGTCAACCGGGTCCGCCAGGGCCTGAAAGAAGTGCAGAACAACGCCCCTACAGCATAAGGAAATGGTAATGCGCGAAGCCCAACATCAGTCCTTCACTACCCATGACGGCGTCGAACTGTTCTATCGCCACTGGCCTGCGGCCGCAGCCGTGCCCGGCGAACCTCGCCAGGCCGTGCTGCTGTTCCACCGCGGCCATGAGCATTCGGGGCGTATCGCCCACCTGGTGGACGAGTTGGACCTGCCCCACTGCGACTTCTTTGCCTGGGACTCCCGGGGCCACGGCCAATCCCCCGGCGCCCGTGGCGATAGCCCGAGCTTCGCCACCAGCGTGCGTGACGTGCAGACCTTCTGCGATCACATCGGCACGGCCCATCAGATCGCCGAAGACAACCTGGCCGTGGTGGCCCAGAGCGTGGGCGCGGTGATCGTCTCCACTTGGGTCCACGACTACGCGCCACGCATCCGCTCCCTGGTGCTGGCCTCGCCGGCCTTCAAGGTGAAGCTCTACGTGCCTTTCGCCCGTCCGGGCCTGGCGCTGATGCGCAAGCTGCGCGGCAACTTCTTCGTCAACAGCTACGTCAAGGCGCGCTTTCTCAGCCATGACCCGGAGCGCGTGGCGTCCTACGACAGCGACCCGCTGATCACCAAGGCCATTTCGGTCAACGTGCTGCTGGGCCTGTATGAAGCCGCCGACCGCGTGGTGGCCGATGCCCAGGCGATCCAGGTGCCGACCCAGTTGCTGATTTCCGGCTCGGACTTCGTGGTGGAGCGCAAACCCCAGGAACAGTTCTTCGAACGCCTGGGCACCCTGCACAAGGAAAAACACATCCTCCCGGGCTTCTTCCACGACACCCTGGGCGAGAAGAATCGCGCCCCGGCCGTGGCCAGTGCCCGACGCTTTATCCTGCAGAACTTCGAGCGCCCGCAAAAGCGCCCTTCCCTGCTGCACGCCGACGTCCTGGGGGCCACCTGCGCCGAGTCCGAATCCCTGGCCGCGCCACTGCCCCACAACTCCCCGCGTGACCTGTACTGGCGCATGACCCGCGCCAGCATGCGCCTGGGCAGCCAGTTGTCGGACGGGGTCAAGCTGGGCTTCGACACCGGTTTCGACTCCGGCAGCACCCTGGACTACGTCTACCGCAACCGCCCCAGCGGGCGCAGCGCCGTGGGCCGGATGATCGACCAGAACTACCTGAACTCCATCGGCTGGAAAGGCATCCGCCAGCGCAAGCTGCACGTCGAGGAGCTTCTGCGCCTGGCCATGCAACAGCTGCGCGAGCAGCAGAGCGAAGTGCGCATCGTCGACATCGCCGCCGGCCACGGCCGCTACATCCTCGAAGCCTTGCAAGGGGTCAGCCCGCTGCCGGAATCGATCCTGTTGCGCGACTACAGCGACATCAACGTGCGTGACGGCAGCGCACTGATCCAGGAAAAAGGCCTGGGCGACATCGCCCGCTTCGTCAAAGGCAACGCGTTCGACCGCGAAGACCTGGCCGCCCTGGACCCGAAACCCACCCTGGCGGTGGTCTCCGGCCTGTATGAGCTGTTCGCTGACAACAGCATGGTCGGTGGCTCACTGGCGGGCCTGGCCGAGGCGGTGGAACCCGGCGGTTACCTGGTCTACACCGGCCAGCCATGGCACCCGCAGCTGGAACTGATCGCCCGCGCCCTGACCAGCCACCGCGAAGGCCAGGCCTGGGTCATGCGCCGCCGCAGCCAGGTGGAGATGGACCAGTTGGTGGAGGCCGCAGGCTTCCGCAAAGTGACCATGCGCGTGGATGAGTGGGGGATCTTCAGCGTGTCCCTGGCGCAACGGGTGCAATGATGACCGGCAGGGTGTTGCCCACGCGCGAACCCGGCCTGTTGAAACCGGCGGTGCTCTGGCTGTTGCTGCTGGCACCGCTGTTTTTCAGCACCTACGGTTTTGCCACCTGGTTCACCAGCCAGCGCGACGACGTTGGCACCCTGGTGTTCGACTGGGAGCGGCACATGCCGTTCTGGGCCTGGACCATCGTGCCGTACTGGTCCATCGACCTGCTCTACGGGCTGTCGCTGCTGCTGCCCAACACCCGGGACGAGCTCAAGCGCCACGCCTTGCGCCTGCTCACGGCGCAGCTGATTACCGTCAGTTGTTTCCTGCTCTGGCCCCTGACCTTCACCTTCGAACGGCCGCCCCTGGAGGGCGTGTTCGGCTGGATGTTCGCGGTGCTGGCCGGCTTCGACAAACCCTTCAACCAGGCACCGTCCCTGCACATTGCCCTGCTGGTGGTGCTCTGGACCTGCTACGCGCGGCACACCCAGGGCCTGTGGCGGGTGCTGGTGCATGGCTGGTTCGCGTTGATCGGGGTGTCGGTGCTGACCACTTATCAACACCACTTCGTCGATGTGCCCACCGGCGCACTGGCCGGCTGGCTGTGCGTCTGGCTCTGGCCTCTGGACCGGCCAAGCCCGCTGTTCAGCGCACGGCTGGCCCAGGACCCGCAACGCCGACGCCTGGCCCTGCGCTACGCCCTGGGCGCGGCGCTGCTGGCCGCCCCGAGCTTCCTGGGCGGCACCTGGCTGTGGCTGATCTGGCCTGCCGTGGCCCTGCTGCTGGTGAGCCTGAACTACGCCCTGCTGGGCGCCACGGGCTTTCAAAAACGCCAGGACGGACGCCTGACCCCGGCCGCGCGCTGGCTGCTGGCGCCCTACCTGGCGGCGGCGTGGATCAACTCACGCTTGTGGACAAAAAAACATCCACAGCCGGATCAAGTTGTGGATAACGTCTGGCTCGGTCGCCTGCCCACGGCCAACGAGCTGAAACATAGCCCGTTCCGTGCCGTGGTCGACCTCTGCGCCGAGCTGTCCCTGGACAGCCAGGGCGTGGCGTATCGCTCAGTGCCGGTGTTGGACCTGACCGCCCCCAGCCGCGAACAGTGCCAGGCCGCCGCCGATGCCATCGAGGCGCTGCGCGGCAACGGCCCGCTGCTGGTGTGTTGCGCCCTGGGCTACTCGCGCAGCGCCACGGCCCTGGCCGCCTGGTTGTTATCCACAGGCCGCGCGGCCACGGTGGATGACGCCGTGGCGCAGATTCGGCGAGTACGCCCGCAAATCGTCCTGCACCCGGCCCACCGGCAGGCCCTGGCAGGCTTATCCACAACCCGTGAGGCAGCCCATGCCCACTGACCTGCAACTGTTCAGCGTGGCCGCCCTGCTGCGGCGGGGTCAGGCCCTGGACCAGTTATCCACTGGCCTGACCCTGCTCGGCGCGCTGCTGGGCCTGGGCCAGTACCTACTGGGCAGCGTCAGCCTCTGGGGGCTGCTGCTCAGCGTGACGCTGCTGGTGCTTGGCCTGCTGGAAAAATACTTCGCCCTGCGGGTGGCCTTCGACGCCGAACTGTTCCAGGCGACAGCCGACTCAACGGCGCCTGTGGCAGAACGCGCCACGGCACTGGACCAGGCCCTGGCCGCCCTCGGCCTGCAGCCGGCGGCACGCGGCGGCCGCCCCTGGGAACCCCGGATTCAAGGTGCCCTGGCGTTGTTACGCCGCCAGGCACTGCTGCTCGCTGCACAACTCCTACTGACACTGGGCTTGATCCTGGCCAGCCCCTGGCTGACCTTCGCTGGATAAGGAATTCTCATGTTCGAACCCCTGGTCGCCAACCTGATCACCTCCGCCGCCCGCTCCATCACCGGGGCTCGCAGCCTGTGGCTTGGCTGTGAACCACAACGGCGGCAACGCATCTACTTCGCCAACCACAGCAGCCACGGCGACTTCGTGCTGCTCTGGGCCTCGCTACCGCCGGCACTGCGCAAGCTGACCCGGCCCGTGGCCGGCGCCGATTACTGGCAGAAGAGCCCGCTGCGGCGCTACATCATCAACCGCGTGTTCAACGGCGTGCTGATCGACCGCGAGCGCAAGGAGCCTGTGGATAACCCCCTGCAGCCCATGCTCGACGCCCTGGAGAACGGCGACTCGCTGATTATCTTCCCCGAGGGCACGCGCAACCTGGAAGACGGCCTGTTGCCGTTCAAGAGCGGCATTTACCACTTGGCGAAAAGTTACCCACAGGCGGAACTGGTGCCGGTGTGGATCGCCAACCTCAACCGCGTCATGCCCAAGGGCCGTTTCCTGCCCCTGCCCCTGCTCTGCACCACCAGCTTCGGCGCCCCGCTGAACCTGGAAGAGGGTGAAAGCAAAGAGCAGTTCCTCGAACGCAGCCGCGACGCGCTGCTGGCCCTGGCCCCGGAGCATTCCTGACATGGATAAGCAAACCCTGATGTTGTTCGGCGGAATCGGCGCGATCCTGGTGCTGGCCTCGCTGATCGGATTCATCCTCAAGCTGAAAACCCGTGGCACGCCCAATAGCGTGATTGAGAACCTCAACGCGCGGATCAACGCCTGGTGGGTGATGGTGCTGGTGATCGGCATCGCTTTCTGGCTCGGCACCGGTGCGGTGATCCTGCTGTTCTACGCGGTGTCGTTCTATGCCCTGCGGGAATTCCTCACCCTGACGCCGACCCGGCGCAGCGACTACCCGGCGCTGGTGGCCGCGTTCTACCTGGCCCTGCCCCTGCAATACCTGCTGATCTACTCGGACTGGTACGGGCTGTTCTCGATCTTCATTCCGGTCTATGTGTTCCTGCTGCTGCCGATCCTCGCGTCCCTGGGCGGCGACAGCACGCACTTCCTGGAGCGGGCGTCCAAAGTCCAGTGGGGCTTGATGATCGCGGTGTTCTGCGTGTCATTCGTACCGGCCCTGCTGACCCTGGACATCGCCGGCTACGAAGGCCGCAACCTGCTGCTGATCGCCTACCTGGTGATCGTCGTGCAGCTCTCCGACGTGCTGCAGTACGTCTGTGGAAAACTCTTCGGCAAGCGCAAGATCGCGCCCAACCTGTCGCCGTCGAAAACCGTCGAAGGCTTCGTCGGCGGGATCTTCCTGGCGTCGCTGATCGGTGGCGCGCTGTGGTGGATCACGCCGTTCGCCATCTGGCAGTCGTTCCTGATCGCCCTGCTGATCAACCTGCTGGGCTTCGCCGGCGGCATCGTCATGTCGGCCATCAAGCGCGACCGCGGGGTCAAGGATTGGGGGCACATGATCGAAGGCCACGGCGGCATGCTCGACCGCCTGGATTCGGTGTGTTTCGCCGCGCCGATCTTCTTCCACCTGGTGCGCTACTGGTGGACCTGACGCCCAGCCGCTAGCCCTTGCCGGCCAGCCGAGGCCTGCTCCCCGCAGGCGCCGGCTGGGCGGCGATCCCTCCGCAACCACCGCTCCTTCCCCACACACCAGGCTTGACCGGTGTGGCTTGCGCAGAACATATTACGCCCGTAATATTTTCCACCACCTACCTTTACAGCCCGATTCCTGCGCAGGAGATCCGCCATGAGCAACTACGACGTCGTGATTCTGGGGGGCGGCCCCGGGGGTTATAACGCCGCCATCCGTGCCGGTCAGCTAGGCCTCAAGGCCGCCTGCGTCGAAGGCCGTGCGACCCTCGGCGGCACCTGCCTGAACGTTGGCTGCATGCCGTCCAAGGCCCTGCTGCATGCCTCAGAGCTTTACGCGGCCGCCATGGGTGCGGAGTTCGCCAACCTGGGGATCGAGGTCAAGCCGCAGCTCAACCTGGCGCAGATGATGAAGCAGAAGGACGACAGCGTGGCCGGCCTGACCAAGGGCATCGAGTTTCTGTTCCGCAAGAACAAGGTCGACTGGATCAAGGGCTGGGGCCATATCGACGGGCCCGGCCGGGTCACCGTGACCGACAGCCAGGGCAGCAAGACCGAGCTGCACGCCAAGGACATCATCATCGCCACCGGCTCGGAACCGACGCCGCTGCCCGGGGTGGAGATCGACAACCAACGAATTCTCGACTCCACCGGCGCCTTGTCCCTGACGGAAGTGCCCAAGCACCTGGTGGTGATTGGCGCCGGGGTCATCGGCCTGGAACTGGGCTCGGTCTGGCGCCGCCTGGGGGCGCAAGTGACGGTGATTGAATACCTGGAGCGCATTTGCCCGGGCACCGATGCCGAAGCCGGCAAAACCTTGCAGCGTTCCCTGGCCAAACAGGGCATCCAGTTCAAGCTCGGCACCAAGGTCACCCGCGCCTTGTCTTCAGGCCAGGGCGTGCAACTGCAGGTGGAGCCGGCGGCCGGTGGCGAAGCCGAGCAGATAGAGGCGGATTACGTGTTGGTGGCCATTGGTCGGCGCCCCTACACCCAGGGCCTGGGGCTGGAAAATGTCGGTTTGAACACCGATCAGCGCGGCATGCTCGGCAACCGCCGGCATCGCACCGAGGCGCAAGGGGTCTGGGTGATCGGCGACGTCACGTCAGGCCCGATGCTCGCCCACAAAGCCGAAGACGAAGCCATGGCTTGCATCGAGCAGATCGTCGGCAAGGCTGGCGAGGTCAACTACAACCTGATCCCCAACGTCATCTACACCCAACCGGAGCTGGCCAGCGTCGGACAGACCGAAGAGCAGCTCAAGGCCGCCGGTCGCGCCTACAAAGTCGGCAAGTTTCCCTTCACCGCCAACAGCCGGGCCAAGATCAACCACGAGACCGAGGGCTTCGCCAAGGTCCTGGCCGATGCCCACAGCGACGAGATCCTCGGCGTGCACCTGGTGGGCCCGAGCGTCAGCGAGATGATTGGCGAATACTGCGTGGCCATGGAGTTTTCCGCCTCGGCCCAGGACATTGCCCTGACCTGCCATCCCCACCCGACGCGTTCCGAAGCTCTGCGCCAGGCGGCGATGAATGTGGAGGGCCTGGCCACCCAGATGTAAGGCCTAGGGCGCGACCCCGCGACCGCTGCGGCGACGCCACCACAAGGCGCCGCCGCCAGCCAGCAGCACCAGGGCGCCCCCGGCCAGCAGCGGGCCCTTGATCGGCGCCAGGGTCTGGCGCAGGTCACCAACGAACTGGGTCAGGTAACGCTTGTTGGCACCGGAGAAGTCTGGGTCTTCACACTCGTTGCCGAAGTTCTCAGCCCACTGCACAAAGGGCCCGTTCTCGACATAGCGCTGATAGGCCGCCGACTCGACGTCACTGCCCCGGGTCCAACGCGCCGCCTTGCACAGCACTGCAGCGAAGGCCTGGCTGGTGTGTGGCAGCAGGTCCGCCGCCTGGTTGGCCAGGGCGCCGGCCAGATAACGGTAGTGGTAACGCACGTCGGGCTCGGCCCGGGTCGCTTGCTGGCGCTGCACTTCATCGGCACCGATCCAGGGCCCGGCCACCGGCTCGCTGATCTCCAGGCTGTAACTGCCCGAAAGGCTGTGGTAATCCGGGCCCATCTCGTAGCCGAGGATTTCCATGCCTGAACGCCGCGCCAACAGGCCCGCCTGGTAATAACCTTCGGCCCGACGGCTCGGTAGCCAGGCAGACTCGGCCTGCTCCCGGTATTCGCCGTAAGCCTTGGCCGCAGCCTGCAACTCGGGGCTGGCGAAATACCCCGGGGCTTCGGCGTAACGCCCTTCGCGCAGCAAGCGACGCCCCAACAACTCACGCAATTGCGCCGCCACCGGCAAGGTCGAGTAATAGTCGTCGGCCTTGGGCGGCGTGTACGGCGGGGCCGGCACCTGCTCATCAACGAACTGCTTGAGCTCGTCCAGGCTCAGCACCCGCTCGGCCACCATGGCTGCGTCCTGCCAGTAAATGCCTTCGCTGCGGTACAGCAGTTGGAAGGCTTGCAGGTAGTCGCCACGGTCCAGGGCCAGCAGGGCGTTTTCGCCATCGACCCGGCAACCGGGCTTGAGGGTTTCGTAATAGCCTTCGCCATCCGTGCGCTCGCCCCACTGTTCATCCCGGGGGAAGGCCTTGGACGCCTTGGCATAGGCCTCGGCAGCCGCCGGCTTGTCGCCTGCACGGACCGCCAGCTTGGCCCGCAGCCACCAGGCCAGGCCGCTGTCGCCGGCCTTTTCCAGCAGGCGCTGGGTGTTGGCGTAGTCGCCCATCTGATAATTCAGCGCCGCCAGGCGATCGGCATTGTCCAGGCTGGCCTGGGGGCTGTTGCTGAGCAGGCTGATGATTTTCTTGTTCGAGTCGGTGGTTTCACCGGAGCTGTTGTCCAGGTAACCGATCATCACCGCCGCCAACAACCGAGGCACCGCGCTGTGGCTCAGCAGGCCTTGCAACTGCTCATCGGGCAGGCTCGCCAACTCGGCCGCCAACTCCCGCAGAGAGCTGGTGCCGGTGTCGGAACCCAGGCGGCTCTGGCTGGCGTACAGCTCGATCGCCCGCTGCCAGTCGCCGTCCATTTTCACCAGCCGCGCTTCCTCGCCAAGGCTGGCAATGCCCAGGGCCAGCGGGTCGCTGAAGCCCTCGATGCTCAATTGCCGGGCTTGCTGGAAAGCTTGCCGGGCCTGGAGCAGGCTGGCCTGGCGGGCCGTGTCGTCGAGCTCGCTGGCGTCCAAGCCCAGGGCGTACAACGAGCGTCCCAGGGAGTAGGCCGCCCAGGTGCTGCGCTGGGCGCGCTGGGCCGCCGGCAATGCCAGCACCTGGCGGAAATACTCCGCCGCCAGGGTGTAATCGCCAGCGTTGAAAGCCACGGCGCCAGCCGTATAGAGATTGATTTCCCGAGGCAACGTGGCGCCCCGGCGCTCGGCCTCATGGGCGTCTCTGAGTTCGCGCAGTTGGACCAACAAACCGACCTGCTCCGGGCTCAGGCCTGCGTTCTCGGCCTTGGTCTTCTGGTAGCTCTGGCTGACCAAGGCGTCGGTCAAGGGCTGCAGGCCGTCGATCGCCGGACCAAGGCGACTGGCTTCAAGGATGAAGCTGCCTTCCGGCAATTGCGCCAGGCTGTAGGCCCGGTCGCTGAGCAAGCGCATGGGGAAATACGGCCCGCACGCCAGGGCCGAGGTCAACGGCAGGCACAGGCTCAGGCACAGCAGATGCCGGGGTTTAGGGGCGAACATGGGAAGCTCCTTGATCAATTTTTGTACAGCGCGCCCAACCCACAGCCCGCTCACCGCCCGCGGCCAGGCGAGCGGGTTGCTGGCGGCTGAACAACAGCTGTGGGCCCTGCTGGCGCACCGTGTAACCGGCCACGGCATCGAAGCCGTCGCATTGGGCAACGGCCAGGGTCAGGTGTTCCGGCAAAGGGCTGTCGAGGTTGCCCTGGTTGCGCAGGCGGATATCGAAGAGCCCGTCCTGCTCGACCAGCGACAGGCCGAGCTGGCTGTCCAGGGCCTCGCCCCGGGCCACGGCCTTGAGGGTGGTCAGGCTCCAGGCCCGGCGATCGCCCTTGAGCGGCAGGCGAAACCAGATCAGCCCCGCCAAGTGTGGTGGCGGATCCTTGCGTAATTCCAGGGCCAGGGTTGCCAGTTGCCGGGGATCAGCCATGAGCTCCTGACGTTCACCGGCCTGCTCGATGGCCACTTCGCTTTCCACCAGGGGCGCGCCTTCGGTGTTCGACAGCAAGGCCACGCCGTAGGCCGGCAAGGCCAGGTAGAAGGGTTTATCGGTGACCTTGCTCCAGGCCTGGGCCCACTGCCGGGCCTGGCCGGGTTCGAACAGCCCCAGGCGTGGGTCGCTCACCGCATGCACCTGCAGCACGCTGCTGTCCACCGTGGCCAGCAGCGCCGGCAGCTCACGGCTACCAAGCCAGGACGGCAAGGCGGTGATGCTCAGGGCCAGGGTGCTCGGCAGGCGGTTGCGCAACTGGGCCAGAAAGGCCTGGTAACCCGGCAGCCGGGCAACCCCCGCGTCATGGTCGATTTCCAGCCCGGCCAGGGTCAGGCCTTGGGCTTGCCAGTCGGCCAGCAGTAGCTGGATCTGCGTGTTGATCTGGTCCTGGTCCAGGGCCGGCAGTTGGCCGTCGAGGCGCACCACGGCGATCAGCGGGCGGCCGTCGGCCTTGAGCAACTGGGCATCGATCCGTGCCCGGCTCCACCCCGCCTTGGGAAAGGCCTGCAAGGCCAGGACGCGCAACGTGGAAAAGTCCTCGCGGCTGTGCGCCAGCGCCTCGCGATGGGCGTCTTTCCACTGGCGCTGCCAGACATACACCTGCTGATCCAGGGGCGGCGCGGCCCGCTGCTCACAGCCATTGAGCAGCAGCACGCCCAGCAGCAGCGCGGCGAAACGAATACCGGCTGAGGCTAATCGCGAGTGCGGCCCTTGGAGGCAAAAAACCCCTCGGCTCACGGCGTGCACCACGTGGTCACATCCCGCGGATTGAACCCCGGGCAACGGGCGTCTTTGCCGATCAGCCGGTAGGGGGTTTCAGGGGTGTAGGAGAAATAGAAATAGTGCTGCCGGTCTTCACCGTACAGCCAGTAATTACTGGAGCCCTGGTTGATCACTGTGGGCTCGAAGGTCCAGATCGACGACTCCGGCGGAATGAAATTGGAGCGCTCGACCAACAGTTGCCAGGCGTTGGACAGCACCGGGGTCAGGCCCCCCAACAGCACGACGCCCAAGGTCGGGACAAGCATCCATGCACGCAACCATCGAGTGTTCATCAGGCCCCATTCACCGGACTTGCGGTTTTATTCTGAAAAAAAACCGCGCTCGTGCGTCTATAGCCCAAGCCGCGGTTTTCTGGAGGACAAATGGTACCGGATAAAGCGATCGCCCAAGCAACATTGGATCTGTACCTCGACGTCTTGCAGCGAGTCGACCAGCACCTGGCAGACACCCTGCCGCACCTCGACGACGGGCAGGCCAGGGCCTACACGCTGGCGACAGGCAAGGTGATGGGCGAGATCATCGAGGCTTTTCTCAACCCGCTCATCCGGCAGCACCCCGAACTCAAGCCCGAGCAACTGGATTGACATGGAGAACGCCGTTCAGCGCACGCCGGAACGACTCAATTGATAATGCTTATCAATCAAAGTAAAGTCGCGAACCGCTGCCCATTGGCTCCATTTTCAGAGCGTTCATTCATTTCATGGCCGAGCCAGGTACCAAGCTGGAAATCTACCTCGCCAACCGCAAGGCGTTGGTGGACTACGCCGCGCCGATCGTAGGCGGGCGCGCACAAGCCGAGGACGTGGTCCAGGATGCCTGGTTGCGTTTCGACGGCCGCGACGCCAGCCCGATCCAGCAGCCGGTGGCGTACCTGTATCGGATCGTGCGCAACCTGGCCGTGGACCTGACCCGGCGCCTGCACACCGACAAATACCAGGCGGATGGCGCCGAGTTGCTGGCCACCCTGCCCGCCGACACCCCATCCCCCGAACACCAGCTGTACCATCAGGATGAACTGCGACAATTGGAATCGGCCATGGCCCAGTTGCCTGAACGCACACGGATCGCCTTCGAGATGCACCGCCTGGGTGGCTGCACCCTGCAGCAGGTGGCCAATCACCTGGGCATTTCCATCGGCCTGGTCCATCAACTGGTGCGCACCGCCCTCACCCATTGCGCCGAACAACTGGGCGAAGACGATGACTGATGCGACACTGGCGCCCCCCGACACCACGGACCGCACTGTGCCAATGAAGGCTCCCCTCGCCCAGGACCCCGTCTGGAATACCGCCCTGGACTGGCTTGAACGGGTGCAACAACGCCCGCAGGACAACGCCCTGCTGGCCGCCTGCCAAGCCTGGCAGGCCGAATCCCCGGCCCACGCCAAAGCCTGGCGCAAGGCCGAACGCATCTGGCGCCTCAGTGGCGAACTGCCGCCGCAGTTCAGCGAACAGTGGTCGGCCGACAGGCTGCCGACCCCACAACCCATGGTGCTCAGCCCGCCGGCCAAGCCCCGGGCCAACCGCCGCCGACGCACTTGGGTCGGTGCCGCCCTGGCCGCGAGCCTGGTGCTGGCGGTGTTGCCCACCACCACCCAATGGCGCGCGGACTACAGCAGCCAAGTCGGTGAAATTCGCCAGGTCCAGCTCAGCGACGGCAGCCTGGTGACCCTCGGCAGCGACAGCGCCCTGGCCGATCACTTCGATGGCGGCGCCCGCAATGTCGAGCTGCTGCGTGGCGAAGCGTATTTCGAGGTGCGCCCGGACCCGGCCCGGCCCTTTACCGTCAAGGCCGGCAGCGCAGCAGTGCGGGTCACCGGCACCGCCTTCGATGTGCGCCTCGACGACCACCGCACCCAGGTGGCGGTGACCCATGGTTCGGTCAAGCTCAGCGACCAGCGCTTGCATGCCCCGGAACTGGACACTGCGCTGCGCGCCGGCGACCAGGTGCGCCTGGACTACACGGCCGCCACCTTGCAACGCAGCCGCCTGCAAGCCAGCCAGGTGGCCAGTTGGCGCCAGCAGCAACTGATCGCCAACGACCTGAGCATCGGCGAGTTGGTGGAACAGCTGCGGCGCTATCACCGTGGCCTGATCCTGCTACCGGACAGCTTCCTGGCCGGGGAAACCGTCACCGGCGTCTACGACCTGCGCGACCCCCAGGCCGCGTTGCGCGCCATCGTCCAGGCCCACGGCGGCCAGCTCAAGGTGACCAGCGCCTACCTGTGGATTGTTTCGCGCCCCTAAGCCTCTAGGGCCTCACGCCAAACCACCCTGAACGGCGAGGGCCAAGCCTCGCCGTGACACCTCTCGAACCGCTCTACCGGGCCATCTGAGCGGCGTCTTCCCCGCCCAAACGCCCCTTCCCTCTGCGAACTCCGAGCCGGGCAAAAAATTATTTTGCCTATTTTCTGAAAATTTCCTGAAGCACTGCGTCATTTGCCTACGACGCATTTGAGATGCGTTCTCATTATGTTTTGCGTGCGCATTTTTGCAGTGCTCTGGGGAGTAGTTTCGGATGACCATTGCCAAGCCGGCGTCTTTGAATTCGCCGTCTGATTCCACCTTGTTCAGCCGTATCAGCCTGCAACTGGGGGCCGTCGGCCTGGCCAGCGTGCTGTTGAGTACCTCGCTGCAAGCGGCCGAGACCAGCGCTGTGGTCCCGGTCAGCCAGCGCCTGGAGCAACGCTTCACGTTCGATATCCCGGCCCAGTCCCTGGCTGGCGCGCTGATCGCTTTCGGTCAACAGGCCGGGATCCAGATCAGCACCGACAGCGCCCTGCTGCGCAACCGTGAGTCCCTTGGCGCCCACGGCCAGCTGTCAGCCCAGAGCGCGCTGATCGACCTGCTGCACGGCAGCGGCGTGCGCTGGCGCCTGAACCCGGCGGCCGACACCCTGACCCTGGAAGAAATCCCCGAGACCGAGGCCAGCCGCCAAAGCACCAGCGAGGTCATGGTCACGGAAAACATCGTGGTCCTCGGCACTCCACCCGAGGCCAGCTACATGGGCCAGACGGTGATCGACCGCAAGGCCATCGAAGCCTTCCCCGGGGCCAACGGTGACATCACCACGCTGCTGCAGATGCACCCCAGCGTGAAGTTCAGCGCCGATCAGAAAAGCTCCAACACCGCCGGGGAAATCGACCCGGCGGACATCAGCATCAACGGCGCCAAGTACTACCAGAACAACTTCATGATCGACGGGATCAGCATCAACAACGACCTGGACCCCGGCAGCCATACCTGGAACGACTACAACAGCCAGGAAGGCCTGCCCAGTCGTTCCCACGGCATTGCCCTGGACGCGGACCAGCTGGAGTCGGTGAAGGTCTACGACAGCAACGTGCCGGCCGAATTCGGGGGGTTCAACGGTGGCGTGGTAGACGCCATCACCCGCCGCCCCACCGAAGACCTGCACGGCAAGGTGTCCATGAGCATGACCCGCTCGGCCTGGACCAACTTCCATATCGCCGATGATCAACGCACCGCCTTCGAGCAATCGACCAACTCGCAGAACCAGCCAAACTTCGAGAAGTTCACCTACAAGGCCACGGTCGAAGGCCATCTCACCGAAAATTTCGGCTTGATGGCCAACTTCTCGCGCAAGACCTCGCTGATCCCGTTGAACGCCTATGACAATGGGTTCAACAGTGCGGCCGACTCAGAAAAGCGCGATCAAAAAAGGCAGATCGACAACTTCGTGCTCAAGGCGTTCTGGAACCCCAACGAGCGCCTGGAAACCCGCATAAGCCTGATGCACGCGCCCCAGGAAGGTCAGTATTACCGCGACAACGCACGCGACTCCGGCATGCAGATCCATCAAGGCGGCTACCAGGGTTCGTTCCAGGCCATCTGGCTCGGCGACCAGGCCACCTATACCCACAAGCTGGCGTATACCAACCTGGAAAGCTCGCGTGCGTCCGACGCCAACGTTTACAAGACGTGGCGCTGGTCTCAGGACAAGAACTGGGGCAACCCGACCCGTAACGGCGCACTCAGTGCGGCCGCCACCAGTAACGAAGGGGGCATGGGCGACCTGAACCAGACTCAGGTCGGAGGCACCTACAGCCTCAAGGCCGACTGGCTGCCAGTCACCACCTTTGGCATCACCCACAAGCTGCAGACCGGGCTGGAGCTGTCCCAGCAGACCGCTACCTACGAACGTCCCGAAGATGCCTGGACCGCCACCACCGTAGTGAGCACCAACTACACCGGCACCCAGACCTGTAACACCGTCGGTGGCGGCCTGGACTCGGAGTACTGCTCGATCAGTACTAACGCCGTGGGGACGCCGGTTCGCCAGTACCTGCGCATGCTCAACTACTACCGCGAGGGAAGCATTGAGCTGACGGAGCGCAAGTACGCCCTGTTCGCCCAGGACGAGATCCAGCTGGGCAAGCTGACCCTGCGCCCGGGCCTGCGTTTTGACGGCGACGACTACATGGACAAAAAGACCCTGGCGCCGCGCTTCTCTGCCGAGTACGACGTGTTTGCCGACCGCTCCACGGTGCTGACCGGCGGCCTCAACCGTTACTACGGGCGCAACCTGTTCATCTATCGCCTGGCCGATGGCCGAGAGTCCCTGCGCTGGCGCCGTAGCCGCGCGGTTTCGGGCGCCACCAACATTCCCGTGTTCGGTGATTGGGTGAACTACGGCGTCGACGAAAACTCGTTCCGCCAATTGGACATCCCCTACGACGACGAAGTGATGCTGGGCATCAGCCAGCGCTTTCTCGACACCACCTTCGACCTCAAGTACATCCACCGCGAAGGCCGCGACCAGGTGGTGCGCTCCCGGGCACGCAACCTCGACCTGGCCGATGGCGACGGCAGCGGCACCGTCGCCAACTACTACACCTACTCCAACCTGGGCCGCAGCGAGAGCGACAACATCACCCTGACCATCAGCCCCGAC
Organism: Pseudomonas morbosilactucae; assembly: GCF_023241715.1. Lineage (GTDB taxonomy): Bacteria > Pseudomonadota > Gammaproteobacteria > Pseudomonadales > Pseudomonadaceae > Aquipseudomonas > Aquipseudomonas morbosilactucae. The sequence continues at coordinate 132,378 of NZ_JALQCW010000008.1, read as the reverse complement.
TGGCGCCTGACCGGTCTGGGGACCACGACCTCGATGCAGGCAGCCTTCGACTGGAACCGCACCCGCAGCACCCATTCCGACTACCAGGACACCCTGTCGGCCACGGAAGTGGATGACACCGATGTGCTTTACGACGGCAAGGTCACCGCCTACAGCGACCTGCCATCCGGCGACTTCAACCGCCCCTGGACCGCCCGCCTGACCACCATCACCGAGGTCCCAGCGCTGCACCTGACCTGGAGCAACTTCTTCCGCTACCGCGGCGCCTACAAGCAGATCGTCAACACCGGCGACACCACCATCCTGCCCACCAACGGTTACCTCACCGAATACGACGTCTACGAAGCCGCCACGGTGAAAGCCGCGCCGACCTGGGACACCCGGCTCTACTGGGAACTGCCCACCGCCGACGAACAGGCCATGTTCGTCGCCGTGGACGTGACCAACGTCATGGACAAGGTCTCGCCCATCGTCAGCTACAGCGGCAGCACCAGTTATGAAATCGGCCGCCAGTACTGGCTGGAGGTCGGCTACCGCTTCTGACCCGACGCCTTTGCAGAGCTGACAACCATAAGTCAGCCCCAACCCTTTGTGTGATTAGCCCGAGACCCTTATGTCCAAGAACCTCTTCACCGGCCTGCTCGGCCTGCTGTTGCTGACGGCGTGCGCCTCGCACACGCCGCGCACTTCCTTCCAGTGGGACGACCGCCTGCAACGCGGCACCCTGGCCAACGGCTTCGAATACTGGTTGCTGGCCGATCCGGCGGCCAAGGGCCGGGTAGACATGCGCCTGCTGGTGCAGGCCGGTTCAGTGGATGAGAGCCCGGAGCAGATTGGCAACGCCCACTTGCTGGAACACATGGCCTTCTATCAACGCGGCCAGTTGCCCGGCACGGTGCGCCAGACCTTGCTCGGTGCCGGTTGGAAACAGGGGATGAATTTCAACGCGGTGACCAGCAACGACCGCACCCAGTACTTGCTCAGCCCCGCCGCCGGCAAGCAGCAACTGGAGCTGAGCCTGCAAGTGCTGGCGACCATCGCCGGCCCGGCGGATTTCAACGCCGCCGACCTGGCCCGGGAACGGCCCATCGTGCTCGAAGAGTGGCGCGGCGGCCTGGGTGTGGCGCAACGCATGAACGAGCAGCGCCGTGACGCCCAGCGCGCCGGCTCGCGTTACGTCGGCCACCCGCCCATCGGCAGCCAGCAAGGCATCGAGAACGCCCAACTGGAGAGTCTCAAGCGCTTCCATCAGGACTGGTACCAGGCCAGCAACATGCGCCTGATCATCGTCGGCGACATCGACCCCAAAGCCCTGGCCCAGCGCATCGAACACTGGTTCGGCTCGCTTCCGGCCACCCGCTCGCCAGCCCGGGACTACCTTGACCTGCCCCTCGATCGGCAATTGAAGATCATCCAGTTGCAAGACAGCCAGAGCGGCGGCAGCAACGTGGCGCTGATGTTCCGCTTCCAGGAGCCGGACGCCCGCGGCCAGGACGCGGCCGCCGCCCGGGAGCGCCTGATCGCACGCCTGACCCTGGGCCTGGTCCAGCAACAGCTGGGCCGCCAGGCTCGCCAGGAGCACTCTGCGGTGCGCAGCCTGACGGTGCAGAAACACCAGATCGGCCAGCAGTCCACGGTCCTCGCCATTGGCGCCGGGGTCGGCGCCAGCGGCCACGAGCAAGGCCTGCAACGGCTGCTGGAAGAGATCGCCCGCCTGCGCCAGCACGGTTTCAACCCCCAGCACTTGCAGGAACAGAAGGACAGCCTGCGCGGCATCGCCCAGCGCATGCTGGACAAGGGCGATGACCGCGACTTTGCCGACTGGGTACGGCGCCTGAACGACGCCTCCCTGCAGCAGCACCAAGTGCTGCGCCCGAGCACCATCGCCCGCAACACCCTGGAGTTGCTGGACAGCATCCAGGTGGAAGACCTCAACCAACACTTTATCCGCTGGACCGACCAGCAGGACCGCGTCCTGCAATACCAGGCACCGGGCCTGACGCCGGTGCAATTGCCGAGCCGGGAACACGTCGAGGCGTCCATCCAGCACTGGCAGCAACAGGACCTGGCGGTGGCCCTGCCGATCATCAAGCAAAACGCCGACCTGCCCACCTTGAGCCCTGCACCCAACAGCGGCCAGGTCGTCGCCACCCAGCGCTTCGACGCCGAGCAGGTGGAGCACTGGCAACTGAGCAACGGCGACCGCCTGGTCTGGCTCAAGCGCCCGGGCGCCGACGGCAAGGCCCAGTTGCGCATCGACTCGGGGGCCGGCTACCTGGCCCAGGGCCTGATCCCCTGGCAGGCCCAGGCCGCCGCCCAACTGGTGGGCCAAAGCACCCCGCCGGGCTGGAGCGAAGCCCAACTGACCCGCTGGCGCAGCACCCACGGCGTGCAATTGAGCCTGGACAGCCAGGCCCAGCGCCTGACCTTCAGCGGCCAGAGCGCCGTGGAGCAACTGCCGCAACTGCTGGGCCTGTACCGCAGTTGGCAGAGCCAGGCCAGCATCAGCCAGGAAGCCGTGGAAGAGAGCCTCAACAGCCTGGCCGATAGCCTGGCGCGGCAGACCGACAGCATCAGCAGCCGCCAGGGCCAGGCCTTGAGCGAGCTGCGTTTTGCCCCGCAGCCGAGCATCACCCCAACGCCGGAGCAACTGACCCAGGTCAGCAGCGAAGACCTGCTCGAACAGTGGCAACGCATAAGCCGCAGCCCAGTGACCTACTACGTGATGGCGGACCTGGATGCCGAGCGCCTGCGGGCTTGGGTCAGCCAGGAACTGGCAGGCATCCCGCGCGGGCCGGCACTCTCGGCGCCTCTGACCCAGGCCCTGCCCGGCCCCCGCCAGCAAACCCTGGCCATCGCCCTGGAACCCCGGGCCAGCCTGACCAGCTTCAGCTTCAGCCAGCACCCCTGGAGCCCGGCCGATGCCGCCGGGGTCTCACTGCTCGGCAAGCTGCTGGCGGAAGACCTCAAGGCCCAACTGCGCAGTGAAGCCAGTGGCGTCTACAAGCTGAGCTTCGAGACGGAACTGAGCCAGGACCAGCAGCGCATCGAAAGCCGCCTGGCATTCACCACCGACCCACGGCGCCAGGATGAACTCTGGCAGTTGGCGCGCAAGGTCTTCGCCGAACTGCCCCAGCGCCTGGATGAGCAACGTATCGCGCCCCTGCGCAAAGCCTTCGAGAGCCAGGAAAAACTGCGCCGCGACGACCCGCAGACCCAGCTGCATCGCCTGATCCTCAGTGAGCGTGCCTACGCCGACCCGCGTTACCTGAGCCAGCAACAGCACCTGCCCCAGGCCCTGCAACTGCCGGCCCTCAAAGCCCTGGCCAAGGTCGTGTGGAACCCCGCCAACCTGCGCCAGCAACGCCTGCTGCCGGCCCCTGAGGCGCAACCATGAACACCCTGCGCACCTTTATCCAGCTGGCCTCGCCGTTCTGGCGCAGTCGTCGGCAGTGGGTGGCCTGGCTGCTGCTGGCCAGCGTGCTGGGCATGGGCTTGCTGATTGTGCAGATCAACGTCTGGATCAACAGCTGGAGCAAGACCTTCTACGACACCCTCGGTGAGTTCAACACCGACGCCCTGTATCGCCTGATGGGACAGTACGTGATGTACCTCGCGCTGTTCGTGCTGATCGCGGTGTACAAGGACTGGCTGCACAAGGCCCTGGTGCTGCGCTGGCGCCAGAGCATGACCGAGCAGATGATCGGCCGCTGGCTCGACGACCACGCCTTCTACCGCATGGGCCACAGTGGCGAGCCGGACAACCCCGACCAGCGCATCGCCGAGGACATCAGGCTGCTGGTGGTCAGCAGCCTCAACCTGCTGGTGTCCTTTATCAGCAACTTCGCCCAGGCCGGGGCCTTTCTCGGCATCCTCTGGCAGCTCTCGGGCACCCAGACCTTCAGCCTCTGGGGCTACAGCCTGACCCTGGACGGTTACCTGGTGTGGATCGCCGTGCTCTACACCCTGATCGGCACCGGCGTGACCCACTGGATCGGCAACCCCCTGCACCGCCTGAGCTACGAAGAACAGCACCGCGAGGCCAACCTGCGGGCCGACCTGCTGCGCAAGCGCGACAACGCCGAGCAGATCGCCCTGTACCGCGGCGAAGCCCTGGAAGAGCGCCAGCTCAAGGCGCGCTTCGAGCGTATCGCCGAGAACTGGCGGGCCCTGATGAACCGCGAGCGCGACCTGAACTTCTTCGTGGTCAGCTATGACCGGCTGAGCCTGATCATCCCGGTGTTCGCCGCCTTGCCGGCGTTCCTCGCCAAGACCATCACCCTGGGCGGCCTGATGCAGATCCGCAGCGCCTTTGGTGCGGTGCAAAAATCCCTCAGTTGGTTCATCAGCGCCTACCGCCTGATCATGGACTGGAGCGCCACGGTGGAACGCCTGGGCCAGTTCAAGAAAGCCCTGGACCAGGCCCACCAGCAGCGCCCGCACCCGGTCAGCGGCGACACCCTGGAACTGCGCGGGGCGTCGGTGTTGTTGCCGGACCAGCAGGTGCTGCTCAAGGACATCGACCTGCGCCTGGACGCCGGGCAATGGCTGCGCCTGGCCGGGCCCAGCGGCCTGGGCAAGTCCACCCTGCTGCGCACCCTGGGCGGGGTCTGGCCGTTCCATCGCGGGCACTGGCAACTGCCACCGGGCACCAGCCTGCTGCTGCCGCAAAAGGCCTACATCGCCAGCGGCCGCCTGGACCGACTGCTGGCCTACCCGGCCTTGGATGTGCCTGAACAGCCCGCGCTGGAACAGGCCCTGGACGATGTCGGCCTGGGCTGGCTCAAAGACAAGCTGCAACGGGACGCCGAATGGGCCCGTGAACTGTCCGGCGGCGAACAACAGCGCCTGGCCTTTGCCCGGGCCCTGCTGTATTGCCCGGACACCCTGTACCTGGACGAGGCCACCAGCCAACTGGACGAACATTCGGCCCAGCACATGCTCAACCTGATCCGCCACCGCCTACCGGCGTGCCGGGTGATCGGCATCAGCCACCAGCCCGGGGTGCAGCACCTGTTCGAACACACCCTGGCGCTGCACGCGCACCAGGCGAATGCCACAACACCGCCGCCACAGTTGCAGCCAGCCTGAGTTGAAGAGCGAAACAAAAAGGGCCTGTCGATCACTCGACAGGCCCTTTTGCTTTAACGGTGCAGAGGTTTAAGGCTGCGGCGCCGGTTCCACGTCGGTGAACGTCAAGCCCTGGCTACCGCTGATTTGCCAGGGGTTGTCGCTGCCATGCTGGGTGAAGGTGATGTGGTTGAAGCTGGAGTCTTTCAGGCCGTCGATCTTGGCCTTGGCCGGGCCGATAAAGCGTACGCGCTGGAAGTCCAGGCCCTGGTGGTAGGCACCGTGGGCGCTGTCACCCTTGACCTCGATGGCCGACACTTTGGCGCTTTCCACTGTCACGTCGCTGACCCGGATGTCCCGGAACTGGCCGGGTACGGTGGAGCGCTGGTAGTCGAGTTTGGCGTTGGGGTCGTTGTAGTCGAGGGTGAAGATGAACGCTTGCTTGACGGTGTTGCGGATCGCCGAGTCGCGGAAGGTGACGTTACGCGCGCCGCCATCCATGAAGTTGGTGCTCTTCATGCGCAGGCCGGCGTCGGTGCCGTCGGAAACGTTGTCTTCCGCCAGGATGTTCTGGATCCAGGCGCCAGTGTGGCTGCCGGCGACGACCATACCGTGGCCCTTACGGAAGAAGTTGTTGAAGATCCACGCGTCTTCCTGGGGCTTCTGTTTCACCGCTTCGGCGCCGGTGCCGGCGGCGAAGTTGACGCAGTCATCCCCGGTATCGAAGAAGTTGTTGAAGACCATCGCGCCCTTACTGTTGGCGAATTCGATGCCATCGCCGTTGTTGGCGTCGTAGGTCTTGTGGGTGGTGTTGGCCATGACCACGTTTTCGGTTTCCAGGTTCATGATCCCGTGGTACGCCGGGTTGAGCACAGTGAAGCCTCCGTAGAACACATTCTTCACGTCACGCAGGGTGATCAGCGAGGAGCGCATCTGGCCGTAGGCGTCCTTGACGTTCACCCCGCGGGCCACGGCTTGCTCGACCTGGGCCTTGGCCAGGATGCCGTCCTGCATGTAGCGGGTGTTGTCGCTGGGCAGGTAGAACGGCAGCGAGCGGCCCAGTTCATCCTTGACGTCGGCCTGGCGTTTCCAGCCGTTGCCGTCGATGGTGCCCTTGCCGACGATGCGGATGTTCTCGAATTTCTGGTGTTGTTTCGGGTCGCGCGGCAAGGCGTTGATCAGCGAGGCCGGGCGCACGGTGGTCGAGTACGGGTACTGGATGTAGCCCGCCAGCGGGTAGTCCTCGGCACGCTCGGAGCCGAGCAGGGTCGCGCCCTCGGCGATTTCCAGGGTCATGTTGCTCTTGAGGTAGAGCGAGCCGCTTTTGTACGTGCCCTTGGGCAGCAGCACTTTGCAGCCGGCGGTGCAGGCGTCGATGGCGTTCTGGATCGCCACGGTATCGAGGCTGCTGCCATCGCCCTTGGCGCCGTACTTCTTCACATCGAACAACGCCGGGACCTTGGTGGTGCGTTGCACCACCACCGGGCTGTCGGCGGACTCCTTGCCGTTGCCGTCCACCGAACGCACGGTGAAGCGGTACTCGGTGTCCGGCTTGAGGCCTTGGGCGGTGTAGCTGTGGATGCCGATGCGGTAGTGGAAGTTGGCCTTGTCCTGCTCGTAGAAATGATTGATGTAGGGCTTGGCCGGCGACACGGCGTCGTTGTTGCCATTGGCGCTGCCCAGCAGGGTGCCGTTGACGTAGACCCGATAATCCTTGATCGCGGCGTGGTCGGCGGGTTTTTCCCAGACCAGGATGATCTGCTGATCATCGAAGGCCAGGGTCGGCACCTGCACCTTGGTCGGGGCTTCCAGGGCCCACAACGGCAGGCTGCAGCCCAAGGCCAGGGCAGCCACCACTGAACGGGCCAAGGGGTGTTTAGGCAGAGCGACATCAGGGTTTTGATACGGCATCTTGTTTTCCTTGTTTTTGCCAGTCATCACGCCGGGACGGCTGAACCCGAAGGTTCAGGCCGAGAGCCCGGCCTCTTCGAGGTATTGGCTGCGATTGACGAAGGTCTCGCGCGGCATTTCCCTCACATCCATGGACAGGGCCTCGACGTCCGGCAGCAAGGCTACCAGGGCGGCCAGGGTGGCCGAAGCGAGGCTGCGTTGTTGCTCGGCGCTGCGGCCACTGAACAGGTAGAGCGCGACGTGGACAAAATCATCCTGGGTCGCGCCGCAGCGGTAATGGGTGAAGCCGTTCAGGCGCACCTTGATGTCGCCCGGCTTGAACACGCCGAAGGCGTCCAGGGCATCGTGAACGGCGGCCAGCAGGGTCTGCTCGCCGACCCGTGCGGCCAGGGTATTGGGGCAATCGATGATGCAATGGGGCATGGCTGGGTTCCTTCAATGGGTCGGTGTCAAAGGCGAAAGCGCGCCACGGATGCCCGCAGCTCATCCGCCAGGCGCTCCAGGGAATGCACATTGCCGTGGGCCGCGCGCACCGAACTGGCGGACTCCTCAACGCGGTTGGCAATGCTCTCGATGTTCTGCGCGACGCTGGCGCTGGCCTGGCTTTGCTCGGCCGTGGAGCTGGCCACTTCCCGCACCTGGACCAGGGTCAGTGAGGCGCCGCTGTTGATCTCTCGCAGCGCACCGGCGGCCTGTTCGGCCAGGGCCACGCCAATCGCCACCTGTGGGGTGACGGCGGTCATGCCCTCGACCACCGAGCCGGTGTCGATCTGGATCGAGCTGATCATGCGGGTGATGTCCTGCGTCGCCAGGGCGGTGCGCTGGGCCAGTTGCCGAACCTCGTCGGCCACCACTGCAAACCCTCGCCCCTGCTCCCCGGCCCGCGCCGCCTCGATGGCCGCGTTGAGCGCCAGCAAGTTGGTCTGGCTGGCGATGTCGCTGATGGCGCTGGCGATGCCGTCGATTTCATGGGTGCGCTTGACCAGCCCGGCGATGCGCACCGAGGCGTCTTCGACCTGAGTCGATACCTGCTGGATGGCCCCCGCCGCCTGGTGCACCAATTGCTCGCCGTCGGCGGCCAATTGCGCCGAGCGTGCGGAGTTGGTTTCGGTCTCGCGGGCGCTGAAGGAGATGTGGTCGATGGTCACCGACATCTGTTCGATGGCGGCTGCGGTGGCGGTGGTGGCTTCGGAGGTTTGCTGGGAAGCGCTGTCGATCCTCAGCATTTGCCCGGTGAGGCCGGTGGCCGCTTCACCCAGCAGGCCGGAGCCGTTCTGGATACCGACAATCATCTCGCGCAGGCTGGTCTGCATGGTGGCCACGGCCGCCAGCAGGCTTTGCGGGCCAAAGCGCCCGAGCACCGGCCGGCTCAGGTCACCAGCGGCAATCGCCCGGGCCACTTCGGTGGCGTAGGCCGGCTCGCCCCCCAGGCTGCGGTAAATGCTCCGGGACATGCTCAGCGCCAGCGCCGTGGTGACCAGCACCACCAACAGCCCGACCCCAAGGAACTGCCAGGCCAGGCGCCAGAATGCGGCATCGATGTCATCGACAAAAATGCCGAAACCCACCAGCCAGTTCCAACCGTCAATCTTGGTGATGCCATTGATCTTGGGCACCGGTTGCTCGGCGCCCGGGTATTTGGCCAAGTCGTCGAAATAGGCGAAATGGGTGTTTTTCAGGCCATCCAGGTAGCCCTGCCACTTGGTCCGGCCGTCGGGCAGGGTCACGCCGACATCCACCTTGCCGATCACCTCGGGGTTGGGGTGGACCAGGCCCAGGGCATCCACGGTGCGGGCCCAAAGGTAGGCTTTCTTGCCGTCACGCAGGCTGGACAAGGCTTCGATGGCCTTGGCCTGGGCGGCCTCGCGAGTGAGGGTCCCACGCTGTTCCTGCGCCTGGTAATAAGCCACTTGCTGCGCGGCCAGATTGAGCACGGTGTAGATCTCGCCGCGCTTGTTTTCCAACATGTTCGAGCGCAGCGCGCTCAAGCCGAACCCGGCCACCAACAGCAGGCCAAGCACGGTGCAAAAGACCATAAGCGTGAGTCGATGATGAAGCTTCATTAACGCCTTCCTGTTGCGTTGTACCTGGCTCATCCCCTGATCCCGGAAACGCCTGCGGCGCTCCAGGGAGCGCCGCAGGCATCGGGCTTACTGAGCGCCCAGGGCTTTGATCAGTACGTCCAGTTGTTCCATTTCATCGGGCAACAGGTCGGTCAGCGGCGCCCGTACCGGGCCGGCGTCGTGGCCCACCAGGCGCGCACCGGCCTTGACGATGCTCACGCCATAGCCTTCGCAACGGTTGCGAATGGCCAGGTACGGCAGGAAGAAATCGTCGATCAGACGGCCCACGGTGGCGTGGTCGTCGGCGGCCACGGCACGGTAGAAGTCCATGGCGGTCTTGGGGATGAAGTTGAACACCGCCGAGGAGTAGACCGGCACGCCCAGGGCCTTGTAGGCCGCGGCATAGACTTCGGCCGTCGGCAGACCGCCGAGGTAGGTCAGGCGATCACCCAGGCGACGACGGATCGAGACCATGGATTCAACCTCACCGATGCCGTCCTTGAAGCCGATCAGGTTCGGGCAGCGTTCAGCCAGCACTTCCAGGCTGTCGGCGTCGAGGCGGCAGAGGTTGCGGTTGTACACCACCACGCCGAAGTCCACCGACTTGCACACCTGCTCAACGTGGGCCACCAGGCCTTTCTGGCTGGCTTCGGTGAGGTAGTGCGGCATCAGCAAGATGCCCGCAGCGCCCAGGCGCTCGGCTTCCTGGGCATAGGCGATGGCCTGGCGAGTCGGGCCGCCGGCACCGGCGAGGATTGGCACCTGGCCTTTGCAGGTGTCGACCGCCGTCTTGATGATCTGGGTGTATTCGTCGCGCTCCAGGGAGAAGAACTCCCCGGTGCCGCCGGCGGCGAACAGTGCGCTGGCGCCGTAAGGGGCCAGCCACTCGAGACGACGGGCGTAGGTGTCGGCGCGGAAATCCCCCGCCGCGTCAAAGTCGGTGATGGGGAACGACAGCAAGCCGGAAGACAGGACGGATTTTAATTCTTGTGGAGTCATGGTTCGCAAACCTCGAGCCGAAAAGTGAGAGGAGATACCTTAAGAGGTACGTCATCGTACAACTAAAATTTGAAGAGGGCCATGCTCAATGTGCTTTTTTGGTGCACAAAGCTTAAATACTTGGGTAATACTGGGGTTAGGCTGCGCTATGGGCCCCTTCTGGGCGGCCCATAACAGCCCTAGTTGTACGACAACCTAGCTGGCGAGTTTACGCTCGGACTCTTGGCTGAAGTCACGGCTGGCCTGCACCAGCATCTTGGTATAGGCGTGGTTCGCCAGGTTCTGGCTCAGCGCCTGGCTGTCCAGCAACTCGACGATCTTGCCCTGCTGCATCACCGCCACCCGGTCACACAGGTGAGTCACCACGCCCAGGTCGTGGGTCACCATCAGGTAGGTGAGCTTCTCGCGCTGGCGCAGGTCCGCCAGCAGGTTGAGGATCTCCGCCTGCACCGACACGTCCAGGGCCGAGGTCGGCTCATCCAGCAGCAAGACCCGCGGTTCGAGGATCAGCGCCCGGGCAATCGCCACGCGCTGGCGCTGACCACCGGACAACTGGTGCGGGTAGCGGTAGCGGAAACTGTCGTTGAGGCCGACCTTGAGCAGGATTTCGTTGATCCGATCGTCCTTGTCCTGGATGCCGTGGATGATCAGCGGCTCGCGCAAGGCGGTGTCGATGGTGTGGCGCGGGTGCAGGGAACCGTAGGGGTCCTGGAAGACCATCTGCACCTTGCGAAAGTGTTCCTTGGGAATCTTGTGCTGCAGGGGCGCGCCGGCAATGCTCAGCTCGCCGCTCCAGTGCCGGTACTGCCCGGCCAGGCAGCGCAGCACGGTGGTCTTGCCCGAACCGGACTCCCCCACCAGGCCGAAGGATTCGCCGTCGGCGACGCTCAGGCTGACATCGTGCAGCACCTGGTTGAGGGCCGGGCCGGCGCCGAAGCTGAGGTTCAGCGCGTGTGCTTGGATCATGGGCATGGTCGGTTCCTCAGGAAGTCAGCCAGAGTGGATCGCGCTGCAGCACCGGCAGGCGCTCGCGGCGGTTGTCCATGCTCGGCAGCGCGGCCAGCAGGCCACGGGTATAGGGATGTTGGGCGTGTTGCAGGTCGCAGGCAGCGAGGGATTCCACCACCCGCCCGGCGTACATCACCAGCACCCGGTCGCAGTAGTTGCGCACCAGGTTGAGGTCGTGGCTGACGAAGATCAGCCCCAGTTCCTGCTGCTCCACCAGCTCTTCAAGCACGCTGAGCACCTGCTGGCGCACAGACACGTCGAGGGCCGAGGTCGGCTCGTCGGCGATGATCACTTCCGGGCGGGTGATGACCATCATGCGATCATGATGCGCTGGCCCATGCCGCCGGAGACTTCGTGGGGGTACAGGTTGTAGACCCGTTTCGGATCGCGGATATGCACTTTTTCGAGCATTTCCATGACCCGCTCGCGGGCATCGCTGCGGCTGGCCTTGTGGTGGGCCAGGTAGGCTTCGGCGATCTGGTCGCCGACCTTGACCACCGGGTTCAGCGAGTATTTCGGGTCTTGCATGATCATCGAGATGCGCTGGCCGCGAATCTTCTGCATGGCCTTTTCACCGGCCGAAAGCAGGTCGATGTCACCGAACTGCATGGCCTTGGCGGTGATCTTGGCGCTGGCCGGGTGCAGCTTCAGCAAGCTGCGACCGACCGTGGACTTGCCCGAGCCGGACTCGCCGACGATGGCGAGTTTTTCCCGAGCCAGGGTGAAGGACACATCACGCACTGCGTGGGTTTCTTTCTGACCGTTGACGAAGCGCACGTTGAGGCCTTCGACATTCAATTTGATGGCAGACATAAAGCCTCCGGTTACTCGCTACGCGGATCGAGGATGTCCCGCAGGCCATCGCCCAACAGGTTGAAAGCCAGGCTGACCAACATGATCGCAGCGCCTGGAACGGCTACCAGCCACCAGCACTCGAGCATGTAGCGACGGCCTGTGGAAATCATCGCGCCCCACTCCGGCAGCGGTGCCTGGGCACCCAGGCCGAGGAAGCCCAGGGCGGCGGCGGTGAGGATGATGCCGGCCATGTTCATGGTCAGGCGGATGATCACCGACGACAGGCACATGGGCACGATGTGACGCAGGATGATTCGCGCCGAGGACGCGCCTTGCAGCTCGACCGCGACCACGAAGTCGGCCTTGCGCAGGGACAGGGTTTCCGCCCGCGCCAGACGGGCGATGGGCGGCCAGGAGGTCAGCGCAATGGCCACCACCGCATGCTCCAGGCCAGGGCCGAGGGCGGCGATGAACGCCAGCGCCAGCACCAGGCTGGGGAAAGAAATGAAGATGTCGGTCAGGCGCATGAACACCGTGTCGACAATGCCGCCGTAGTAGCCCGAGACGGTGCCGATAAACAGCCCGATGGGGCCGACGATCACGGTGACCAGGGCAATGATGTAGAGGGTGATGCGCGAGCCATAGACCAGCCGGCTGAAGATGTCGCGGCCGTACTCATCGGTGCCGAACCAGTGGGCGGCGCCGGGTGCCTGCAGGGCATTGGCCAGGTTCTGCACCACCGGGTCATGGGTGGCGATCCACGGGGCGAACGCCGCCACCACGATCAACAGCACCGCGACCAGCAGCCCGGCCAGGGTCATGGGGTTACGCAACAAGTGGCGCAGGACCCGCAGGCCGCTCTTGCACAAGGCATCGAAGCTGGAGCCGGGGGTACGATCGGCCTGGCGCTTGGCGGTGGTGTCGGTAGAAGACATGTTGGCAATCATCGGCATGTTCTCGATTTGAAATCAGGATCACCCGGCGCGCCAACAGGCGCGCCAGGCGGCACTCAGCGTTGCTTGTAGACGCCCAGGTAACGGGTGGCTTCGGCGTCATCGCCGTCGAAGCCTTTAACGTCGGCAGCGCTGACCACGGTGTCGGTCATCTGGGAAATCATCATGATCGGGCCGACCTGCTGGTCGTAGAGCTTCTGCGCCTGGTGGTACATGCTCAGGCGCTTGTCACCGTCACGCTCCACACCAACCTTGTCGATCAGGGTGTTGAGTTCCGGGCTGAAGAACGAGGCGCGCCAGCCCTGGAAGTTCGGCAAGCCGGCGTCGTCGCTGTTGTTGGGGTTGTAGGCAAAGGTCCGCAGGCTGAAGTACGGGTGCGGGTAACGTTCGGCGCCGCGGGCGACGATGATCTCGAAGTTGCGCGCACGCATGGCGCCGTACACCTGGTTGCCGGTGCCGGTGACGATGCTGGCCTTGATCCCGCCTTCGGCGAGGGTCGATTGCAGGCGCGCGGCGATGTCGATGAACGGCGGCTCGGACAAGGTGCGGATGGTGGTGGTGAAGCCTTCCGGGTAACCGGCTTCGGCCAGCAGCTTCTTGGCCTTGGCCACGTCCATGTGATAACCCGGGTCCGGCAGGCGGGCTTCCAGGCTCAGCTGCATCGGCTGCTGGTTGAGCTTGCCGTAGTACGGCATGACCTGCTCATCCAGGCCCTTGTAGTCGATCAGGTTGCGCACTGCCTCGCGGACCTTGGGCTTGGCGAACTCGGGCTGCTTCATGCTCATGGCCACGTAGTACATGGTGCCGCGCTGCAGGGACTGCACCTGGATTTTTTCCGAGCCGTCGATGGCACGGATGTCCGGTGCGGCCATGCCATAGGCCAGGTCAAGGTCACCGCGCTCCAGCATCAGGCGCAGGGACTGGGATTCGGTCATGTGCCGCACCACCACACGCTTGAGCTTGGCCGCGCCGCCCCAGTAGCCGTCGAAGCGGGTCAGCAGCAGGGAATCGTTGGCGCTCCATTTGGTCAGCACGAACGGCCCGCTGCCGGCTTCGTTGGTCACCAGCCAGCCGGCGCCCAGGTCGCCATTCTTCTCGTGGGCCAGGGCCGTCTTGCGGTCCACCACCACGGCGCTAGGGGAAATGGCCAGGGAGTCCACCAGCAGCAGCGGGTCCATGACTTGCGGCAGGTCGATGGTCAGGGTGTGGGTGTCGGTGGCGCGGATCAGCGACTGGATGTTGTCAACGCTGTAGCCGTAGGCCTTCCAGGTGGTGGCCAAGCCGAAGTTGAGCTTCATCACCCGGTACAGCGACCAGGCCACGTCTTCAGCGGTCAGCGGGTTGCCGGAGTGGAACTTCACGTCCTGGCGCAGATGGAAAGTCACTTGCTTGCCGTCTTCGCTGATCTCCCAGCGTTCGGCCAATTGAGGCAGGTGTTTTTCCGGGCTGCCGTTGTCGCGCTTGATCAGGGTGTCGTAGAGGTTGGCGTTGACCCCGGACGCATCCAGGCCCGGGGCGTTGGCCGGGTCGATGGAGAACAGGTTGACCATGCTCATGCCGACGATCAGTTGGTCGGCGGGCGTCTTGGCCTGCACCGCCGCCATCGGACCCAGGGTCAGGACAGCGGCCAACAGGCTGAGGTGCAGTTTGGTAAAAGCAGTCTTCATTCGAGCGTCCTTTTTTATAGTTTTATCGGTTCGGCAGCTGGGGTTGCGAATTAGCGGGTCCGTGGGTCGAACACCTTGTACAGGGCGTCGCTGATCAGGTTCAGGGCGACGAAAATCAAGCCGATCACCAGCACGCAACCCATCACGGCGTTCATGTCGCCGAGCATCAGGCTGCTGGTCAGGTACTGGCCGAAACCGGGCCAGGCGAAGACCGTCTCGATCAATACCGCGCCTTCGAGCAGGGAGCCGTAGGCCAGGGCCACCACGGTCAGCAGTTGCACGAGGATGTTGCGGAAGGCGTGGCCCCAGACCACCTGGCGGCGGGACAGGCCCTTGACCCGAGCGGTGATGATGTATTCCTGGGACAGCTGTTCCAGCATGAAGCTGCGGGTCATGCGGCTGATGTAGGCCACCGAGTTGAGGCCCAGGATCAGCGCCGGCAGGACGATATGGCGCAGGGCACTGGTGAAGGCTTCCCAGTCCCCGGCCAGGGCCGAGTCGATCAGCAGCAGGCCGGTCACGTCGGGGACCATGCCGTCGTAGGCCAGGTCGATGCGGCCTGCGCCACCGGCCCAGCCGAGCCAGGCGTAGAACACCAGCAGGCCCATCATGCCCAGCCAGAAAATCGGTGTGGAGTAGCCAAACAGGGTGATGACCCGGGCCACATGGTCGCCCAGGCGGCCCTGGTTGCTGGCCGCGCAGACGCCCAGTGGCAGGCCGATCAGCACGCCGAAGAGAATGGCCAGGGTGGCCAGCTCGATGGTCGCCGGGAACACGCGACGGATGTCGTCGAGTACCGGGTGGCCGGTCAACAGGGCGTTGCCAAAGTTACCGTGCAGCAAGTCATTAAGGTACAGGCCGAACTGGGTCCAGATCGGCTTGTCCAGGCCCATGGCCCGATACACCTGGTCGTAGGTGGAGCTGTCGGCGTCTGGCCCGACCACCGCCAGCACGGGATCCAGCGGCATGACCCGACCAATGACGAAGGTCAGTGCCAGCAGGCCAAGCAAGGTCACCAAGACCGTGCTGGCACGCCGGGCGGTATTGGAAGCGCGGGCCCCCAATACGGAGGCAGTCGAAACAAACATAGTGAACTCCTGATCAATCGGTCACCGCTGCATCCAGGGGCGCGGGGCCGAAGCCCCACGCCGTCCTGTCAGCGCTTTTTGTAGACGTCTTTGTAGCGAGTGGTGGCGGCGGTGTGGCCCTGATAGTCGACGACATCGCCGTAAATCAGCACCGTATCGGTCATCTGCGAGATCGGCAGGATGGCGCCCACTTGTTGATCGAGCTGTTCCTGAACCTTGCGGTAGTCGGCCAGTTGCTTGGCGGCGTCCGGCTCGACTTCGGCACTCTCGATCAACTGGTTCAACTCGGGGCTGTAGAACGAGGTGCGCCAGCCCTGGAAGTTGCTCAGCTTGGCTTCGTCGCGGTTGTCCGGGTTGTACACCAGGGTGCGCAGGCTGGAGTGCGGATGGCGCTCTGCCCCGCCACCGCCACGGCCGACGATGATGTCGAAGCTGCGTTCACGCATGGCGCCGTAAATCTGGTTGCCGGTGCCGGTGATGATGCTGGCCTGGATCCCGGCCTGGGCCAGGGTCGACTGCAGGTTGGAAGCGATGTTGATGAACGGCGGTTCGGCCAGTACCCGAATGGTGGTCTTGAAGCCGTTGGGGTAACCGGCTTCGGCCAACAGCTTCTTGGCTTCCTCGACGTTCAGGCGGTAGCCCGGGTCGGGCAGGCGCGCCGGCAGGCCCAGGGGCAGCGGGCGCTGGTTGATCAGCCCGTAGTGCGGCATCACGGTCTGGTTGATGCCCTGGTAGTCGATCAGCGAACGCACGGCCTTGCGCACACGGGCGTCGGCGAACATCGGCTGTTTGACGCTCAGGGCGACGTAGTAGAGGGTGCCGCGCTGCAGGGTCTGGGTGCGGACTTTGTCGCTGCCTTGCAGGGCTTCGATATCAGGCGCGGACATGCCTTTGGCGATGTCCAGGTCGCCGCGTTCGATCATCAGGCGCAAGGATTGGGACTCGGTCATGTTGCGCATGACGATGCGCTTGAGCTTGGCCGGGCCGCCCCAGTAGCCGTCGAAACGGGTCATGAGGATCACGTCGTTGGCGCGCCAGTCATTGAGCACGAAGGCCCCGCTGCCGGCGGCGTGGGTCACCAGCCAGGCGGCCCCCAGGTCATTGTTCTTCTGGTTTTCCAGGACTTTCTTGCGATCGAGGACGAAGGCGCTGGGCGACGTCGCCAGGGTATTGAGCACCAGCATCGGGTCGGTGGGCCGTGGCAGCTCGATGACAAAGGTGTTGGCATCGGTGGCGCGCATGGTGCTTTCGACGTTGTCAGCACTGAAACCGTAGGCCTTCCAGGTCGAGGCCAGGGCCAGGTTGAGCTTGAGCACCCGTTGCAGCGACCAGGCCACGTCTTCGGCACTCAGGGGGTTGCCGGACTGGAACTTCACGCCGGAGCGCAGGTGAAAGGTCAGGGTCTTGCGGTCTTCGCTGACTTCCCAGCGTTCGGCCAGGGCCGGCACCAGGCGATCGGGCTGGGCCACGTCCTGCACCAGCAGCATGTCGTAGAGGTTGGCGTTGATCTCCGAGACATCCAGCCCGGTAGCGGCAGCAGGATCCAGGGACAACAGGTTGATCATGCTCATGCCGACGATCAGTTGGTCGGCCGGGGTTTTGGCATAGACGGCAGGCACGGCGGTGATCGCCAGCGTAGCCGCAAATACCCGCGCCCAAAGCGAGGGGAGAATGCTCATAGTGAGAGTGCCTTTCTTATATTTATAGGGCTCTCGGGCGACCCGGCATGGGCCGGGACGCCCGGACACAAATCAGAAGCTGTTGAGCGTATTGGTCTCGATGAACTCGAAATCAATTTCTTCGCCCAGGCCCGGCAAGTCGGACAGGTGGACGAAACCGTCGTTGTCCATCGGGTCGACCAGACGCTTGAGGTAGGCCGGGACTTCGTCGTAATCCAGGTACGGGTGCAACAGGCCGCGCTCGTACCAGGTGCAGTTCTTGATGGCGCCGACCACTGCCAGGTTGGCCGCGCCGTTGCCGTGGATCTCGCAATCCATGCCGAAGGATTCGGCCATGTGCGCGACTTTCAGGCACGGGGCGATACCGCCGACACCGGCCACACCGGCACGCAGGATGTCGCAGACATCGTTCTTCACCCAGCTGGCACGGCTCAGGTGCTTGCCAGCCAGGGTTTCCGGGCCCAGGACCGGGATGTCCAACTGGCCCGCGAGCCAGGCGTAGGATTCGGCAGAGTCTTCCATCATCGGTTCTTCGAACCAGGCGAAGTCGAGCTTCTCCAGCTCACGGCCGATGTAGAGGGCGTCGGTGCGGTTGTACCAGTGGTAGCCGTCGAGCATCAGGGCGATGTCCGGGCCGACCGCTTCACGCACGGCGGCGCAGGCTTTGACGTCGATGCGCGGGCTTGGCGCGAAGGATACCGGCGGCATCCAAGTGTGCAGCTTGATCGCCTTGTAGCCACGCTTGACCAGGGTTTCGGCAAAACGACCGTAGTCTTCCGGTGTCGCCAGGCCGCCCGGCAGCTCGTCGCCGCACATGGTCGAACCGTAGGCCGGGACCTTGTCACGGAAACCGCCGATCAGTTTGTGCACCGGCACATTCAGCTTGCGCCCGGCCCAGTCCCACAGGGCCTGTTCGACCAGGGCCAGGGCACGGTCGGTGAGCTGACTGGCGCTACCACGCTGCCAGTGCACCAGGTCGTGCCAGATTTTTTCGCGATCGAAAGCGTTCTGCCCTACCAGCACCTTGCGTACAAAACCATCAAGCACATAAGGACGGATCAGTTCAGGAGCGCCGAAGGCATAACCTTCGTTGCCGTCTTCGGTCTGGATGCGCAGCAGGGCCATCTTGGCCTGGGTCACATCACCGGGGTGGGCATGGCCAGCGCTGTCCACTGCGCGGCGGGTGGGATAGGAAAACACCTGGACGTTGACTGCTGTAATTCTCATGGACGTCTTGAGCCTTCTTATTGGATTTGTGGCAGGAGGGTCGCCTGTGTTGGATCGATCATACGTCATCGTACAACGCTTGAAAAGATCCCAAATAACACCTTTGTTTCCCCGCCTAAAACCCGCATTTCAGCCCATAAAAGCGGCCTATTTCAAGTAATCACGCCAGCGAATTTGCAGCAAAGCCTCGTTCTTGAGCGGTTGCGAAAAGAGATCACACAACCATGCGAATAATTCGTAGACACCTAGAATGTCGTACGATAACGTATATCTAAACCCGCCCTATGGAGCCTCCTGCAACACCTTCTACTGCCAGTAGCACTCTTCAAACGAACCCAACAAAAACAATAAAAGAAGATCGCATGAACACCACACTACGCACCCTCGTTACCGTTGCGACCCTTGGCTTGTCTGTCTATGCCAACGCCGACTCCGCCAACATCAACTACCGCCACCAGTTCACTGAAGAGGACAGCGCCCACGCTGACCGAATCAAGTTGGGCTACCGCATGGACAGCGGCCTGGGCTTTGAAGCGGAAATCAAATACCGCACTGCCGGTGACCGTGAAGACGTTGCCTACGACAACATGGTCAACAACGGCCATGAGTTCACCGTCAGCTACAACTACAAGCTGAGCCCGCAGTCGACGCTGACTCCGGCGTTCCAGATGGACAGCTCGAAAGACTCCACCACCTACAAGTTCGGCCTCAAGTACAACTACAAGATCAACGACGCCTTCTATGTCGCGACCCGTTATCGTCTGGACGCGAAGAAACTTGATCGTGACCAGATCAATGAAGATGTACCTGATCGTGGCAAGGACAACCAAAACACCAACCGTTTTGAAGGTTGGCTGGGTTATACCCCCGCCAACAAGTGGGCTCTTGAATACCAGTACATCTACTTCAAGACCGACTACATCCGCTACGACAACAAAAAGAGCGACTACGAACAGAACATGATCGTGAAATACAAACTGACCAAGGAATGGGTCCCGTTCATGGAAATCGGTGATGTAAAAGTCAGCTCCACCACCGACGACCGTCAGGCGCGCTGGCGTCTGGGGATCCAGTACAACTTCATGTAAGTGCCGATCTTGCCCGGCGGTCGCGCATCGGCCGCCCGGCAGATTCCACGGATATCGTTCAACACGCAACCACTGCTTATTGGAAGGCCCCGCCATGACCCCATCGACTCCCTCTCGCAAACCCTTCAACCGCATCCTGCTGACGGGCGCCGCCGGCGGCCTTGGGCAGATCCTGCGGGAAAGCCTGCTGGCCCATGCGCACATCATCCGCGTCTCGGACATCAGCGACATGGCCGCCAGCCGTGGCGAACACGAGGAAGTGGTGCCTTGCGACCTGGCCGACAAGGCCGGCGTACTGGCCCTGGCCCAGGACGTGGATGCCATCGTCCACCTGGGTGGTATTTCGGTGGAGCGTCCGTTCGAGGAAATCCTCGCGGCCAACATCAGCGGCACCTTCCACATTTATGAAGCGGCCCGTAAACACGGGATCAAGCGCGTGATCTTCGCCAGCTCCAACCACGTCACCGGTTTTTATCCACAGGACGAAAAGATCGACGCTCAATCGCCGCGTCGCCCAGACGGCTACTACGGCCTGTCCAAGTCCTATGGCGAAGACCTGGCGACTTTCTATTTCCATCGCTACGGCATTGAAACCGTCAGCCTGCGCATCGGCTCCTCGTTCCCGGAACCGCGCAACCTACGCATGTTGTCCACCTGGCTCAGCTACCCGGACCTGGACCGCCTGGTGGAACGCGCCCTGCTCACTCAAGACGTTGGCCACACCGTGGTCTACGGCGTTTCCGCCAACCGCGACCTATGGTGGGACAACCGTTACGCCGCGCACCTGGGTTTTGCCCCTCAGGACAGCTCGGAACGCTTCCGCAGCCAGGTCGAACAGCAGCCCAAGCCGGCCGCCGATGACCCCAACGCCACCTTGCAAGGCGGTGCCTTCTGCGCAGCCGGCCCGTTCGGCGACTGAGTCGCCCGATAGCCCCCACTTTGGAAAGGACCGCCATGCAAGCCGAACTGATCGTCGATGCACAGAACGCCACCGGAGAAAGCCCGGTCTGGCACAGCGCTGAAAACGCCCTGTACTGGGTGGATATCCCGGCCGGGCGCCTGCACCGCTGGACCCCGGACGGGCAGACCCGTCACTGGCAATCCGAAGAAATGCTCGCCTGTATCGCCCGCAGCGCCGATGGCCAATGGCTGGCCGGCCAGGAAACCGGGTTGTTCCACCTCACGCCCGAGGACAACGGGCAACTGCGCGCCCGGCCCCTGGCCGCGGTTGAGCACGCCACCGCAAAAATGCGCTTCAACGACGGTCGCTGTGACCGCCAGGGGCGTTTCTGGGCCGGCACCATGCAGGTCAATATGGGCGGTGACAGCGTGGGCGGGTTGTACCGTTACGACGGTGAGCAGGCTGGCATCGTGCCGTTGCTGCAACCCCAACTGGAAGGCCTGGTGGTGCCCAACGGCCTGGCGTTCAGCCCGGACGGACGGACGATGTACCTGTCCGACTCGCACCCGAGCGTGCAACTGATCTGGGCATTCGACTACGACACAGACACCGGCACGCCATCCAATCGCCGGGTGTTCGTGGACATGAACCAGCATCCCGGGCGCCCGGACGGGGCCGCGGTGGACGCTGAAGGTTGCTACTGGATTTGCGCCAACGATGCGGGACTGATCCTGCGCTTCACCCCTGAAGGCAAACTCGACCGTTCCCTGGCCGTACCGGTGAAAAAACCGGCCATGTGCGCCTTTGGTGGCAGCGGCCTGGACACCTTGTTCGTCACCTCGATCCGTCCCCAGGGCGATCTCAGCGACCAACCCCTGGCTGGCGGCGTGTTCGCCTTGAACCCTGGGGTCAAGGGCTTGGCAGAACCTGTCGCCCGGGGCTGATCAGCCCGTCATACGTTCCCTTGCTGAAAACAACTGCGCGTCTGATTAGCCGCGCAGTGCTTGTTCCTCCGCTTCTTCATACGCCTGGCGCAGCCGCTCGCGACTGTTGGTCAGGTGCAGGCGCATCGCTGCCCGGGCCGACTCGGCATCCTTGCGGGCAATGGCCGAGTAGATTTCCTCGTGCTCACGGCTCAGGCGTTCCAAGTAGAGCTTCTGGTCGTCATGGGCCAGGCCCGCGGAGTTGAGCCGGGTCCGCGGAATGATGCTGGTGCCCAGGTGCAACATGATGTCAGTGAAGTAGCGGTTACCCGTGGCCAGGGAAATCTGCTGGTGGAACTGGAAATCCGCCGCCACCGCGTCGCTGGAGCGATTGACGCTGGCATTCAGGGTGTCCAGGGCTTCACGCATCAGACGCAGGTGCTCATCGGTACGCCGGGCACTGGCCAGGCCTGCCGACTCCACTTCCAGGCTGATACGCAGCTCAAGAATCGCCAGCACATCACGCAGGGTGACAATGGTCGCCGGGTCGATGCGAAAGCCGCTGGGGCTGGGGATATCCAACACAAAGGTGCCGATGCCGTGGCGGGTTTCCACCAGGCCACCGGCCTGCAGGCGGGAGATGGCTTCACGCACCACGGTGCGGCTGACCCCCTGCTCTTCCATGATCTGCGACTCGGTCGGCAGTTTGCTGCCACGGGAAATCTCGCCGTCGCGAATGCGCCGAGTGAACTCAGTCACCAGCTCCTGGGCCAGGCTGCGATGTTTACGGCGGGTACGAGGTTGGACGGTGGGTTGGTCCATGGCGAACGCTTGTCTCAGTCAACTGATAAGCGCCAATGATAGCTGACGCAGTTGTACGACAACAGTAAATTTGCGTACGAACCTCGCTGATTTATGGTTTAAAAAACCGCAACTGCTCTAGATCGACGGTTGCGGGGGTGTGGTTCAAGGTGGACTGGTAAAAACCACAAAGCCCGGGTAATCCATTGATTTCCCGGGCTTTTGTATGCAATTACGCTGGCAGAAGCGGTTTAGCAAAACACGCAATTACAGGTGGAAGTCGCCCGCCGCCTCCGGCTGGTAAAGCACTTTCCTGATCTCAATCCGGCGGGTCCGATCAGAAATTCGCCAGTCGATGGCATCCCCCTCCTGATAGCCCAGGATGGCGGCGCCGATGTCGGAATACACGGAATGCTTGCCTGCGTTGCTGTCCGCGTCTTCAGGGTAGACCAAGGCCACTTCGATCTCTTCGTCGTCCAGCTGCAGCAAGGCCCTGGAGTTCATCGTGACGACATTGCCCGCCACCTGCTGCGGCTTGACGACAATGGCTCGCTCAAGCTCATGTTCAAGTTCAACAACGGCCGGGCCTGGCTCGAGTGCGATTAGACTCTCGAGCCTGGCCTTGTCGATTTCAGTGATGTAAATCCTCGTGGAGTCGCCAACGGCCCCTTCGCGCAATAACTGGAGATAGCGCCCCACCGTCATGGAAAAGGACTTCAATGTCGGCGTTTCGCTCTCAAGCAGAAAGCCGCTGCGCAGAAAGGCTTTCAGCGAACGCGCGTTATCCGGGTGGATCTTGGCGATGAGCTTCTCGGCCCGCATGTCGAGGAAAGCCAGTTTCATGCCTTCGCGGATCGTGCGGGGGCCAAGGTTTCGGCCCCATTTGTCGCTGTCTCCGATAACCAGGACTATCTCGCAATTTGAGCCGGTCTTGATTAGACGGACAAAGCCCACCGGAGCGTCGTGCCGGTCATAGGCCATGAAGAATCGGCCGCCCTGATTGAATAGATGGGTCAGGATCGGCAATTGAGTCCGATCGATGACGTGCTCGATGGAGCGGGAGACATGACGCGAATCGCTCAGATAGCAGGTGACGCGCTCATCCTCCAACCAATCCATCAGCGTCAGCGCGTGCGCCCGAGTAATTTCAGGGCACAGCGAAATGAAAGGCTTGTTCATCTTCAGCACACTTACTTGTAAAGGTTGGAAGCCCGTCATGGTGATGGCCATGACGGTTCTTTCGGCAAACGGTGGGGGGCTGCGACAGTTTGCGGTTCCTTTATACGACGCTGCAGGCCCCCGAAATACGGGCACCCTTCGCGACAGTTTTAATGCTCTAAAACCAGGACCCCGTCCGGCTGTGGATAACTCACTCCACGGTGACCGACTTGGCCAGGTTGCGTGGCTGGTCGACATCGGTGCCTTTGAGCACGGCCACGTAATACGACAGCAACTGCAGCGGGATGGTGTAGAGGATCGGCGACAGGATGTCGTGGATATGGGGCATGTGGATAACGTGGGTGCCCTCGCCGTTGGTCATGCCAGCCTGTTCGTCGGCAAACACGATCAGTTGGCCGCCACGGGCGCGCACTTCCTGCAGGTTGGACTTGAGCTTCTCCAGCAGCTCGTTGTTCGGCGCCACGGTGACCACCGGCATGTCGTTATCCACAAGGGCCAACGGACCGTGCTTGAGCTCACCGGCCGGGTAGGCTTCGGCGTGGATATAGGAGATTTCCTTAAGCTTGAGCGAGCCTTCCATCGCCACCGGGTACTGGGCACCACGGCCAAGGAACAGGGTGTGGTGCTTGTCGGCGAACAGCTCGGCGGTCTTTTCCACCACGCCGTCCATGGCCAGGGCTTCGCCCAGGCGGACCGGCAGGCGACGCAGTTCTTCCACCAACTGGGCCTCGACGCCCGGCGCCAACGTACCGCGTACCTGGCCCAGGGACAGGGTCAGCAGCAGCAGGCCCACCAATTGGGTGGTGAAAGCCTTGGTCGAAGCCACGCCGATTTCACGACCGGCCTGGGTCAGCAGGGTCAGGTCGGACTCACGCACCAGGGAGCTGATGCCGACGTTGCAGATCGCCAGGCTGGCCAGGTAACCGCCGGCGTCGCTAGGCAAGGCCTTGGCGTTGCGCAACGCGGCCAGGGTGTCGGCGGTTTCACCGGACTGGGAGATGGTCACGAACAGGGTGTTGTCCTGCACCACCACCTTGCGATAGCGGAACTCGCTGGCAACTTCGACCTGGCAGGGAATGCCGGCCAGCTCTTCCAGCCAGTAACGGGCAACCATGCCGGCGTGGTAACTGGTGCCGCAAGCCACGATCTGCACGTTGCGTACCTTGGCGAACAGCTCGGCCGCCTGTGGACCGAAGGCCTGGACCAGCACTTGGTTGGCGCTCAGGCGGCCTTCCAGGGTGCGTTGCACCACGGACGGTTGCTCGTGGATTTCCTTGAGCATGAAGTGGCGGTACTCGCCCTTCTCGGCGGATTCGGCACTGTCACGGTATTGCACAGCTTCGCGCTCGACAGCACGGCCGGTCACGTCCCAGATCTGCACGCTGTCGCGGCGGATCTCGGCGATGTCGCCCTCTTCCAGGTACATGAATCGGTCGGTGACCTGGCGCAGGGCCAGTTGGTCGGAGGCGAGGAAGTTTTCCCCCAGGCCCAGACCGATCACCAGCGGGCTGCCACTGCGGGCTGCCACCAGGCGATCCGGCTGGCTGGCGCTGATCACGGCCAAACCGTAAGCCCCGTGGAGTTCCTTGACCGTGGCCTTGAGGGCCGTGGTCAGGTCACCCAGCTCCTTGAGCTTGTGATTGAGCAGGTGGGCGATGACTTCGGTGTCGGTGTCCGAGGTGAACACGTAACCCAGGGCCTTGAGCTGTTCACGCAGGGGGTCGTGGTTTTCGATGATGCCGTTGTGCACCACCGCCAGGTCGCCAGAGAAATGCGGGTGGGCATTACGCTCGCACGGCGCACCGTGGGTGGCCCAGCGGGTGTGGGCGATGCCCAGACGACCGACCAGGGGCTCGTTGACCAGGGCCTGTTCCAGCTCGCTGACTTTGCCCGGGCGACGCATGCGCTCCAGGGTGCCGGCGTTGGTGTACACCGCAACGCCTGCACTGTCGTAGCCGCGGTATTCGAGGCGCTTGAGGCCTTCCAGCAAAATGGCGGTGATATTGCGTTCAGCAACGGCGCCAACAATTCCACACATGGTTTTTCTCCTAGCTGACAGCCGCGCAAATCAGAGTTATGCCGCGGGCCTGGATCTGGTCGCGGGCCTCAAGGGGCAGGCGATCATCGGTAATAAGGGTATGGACACTGCTCCAAGGCAGCTCCAGGTTGGGAATCTTGCGGCCGATCTTGTCGGCCTCGACCATCACCACCACTTCCCGGGCCACTTCGGCCATGACCCGGCTCAAGCCCAGCAGCTCGTTGAAGGTGGTGGTCCCGCGCACCAGATCGATGCCGTCGGCACCGATAAACAGTTGGTCGAAATCGTAGGAACGCAGAACCTGCTCGGCCACTTGGCCCTGGAACGACTCGGAATGAGGGTCCCAGGTGCCACCGGTCATCAGCAACACCGGTTCGTGTTCCAGTTCGCTCAAGGCGCTGGCGACATTCAACGAGTTGGTCATGACCACCAGGCCGGGTTGCTGGCCCAGTTCGGGAATCATCGACGCGGTGGTACTGCCACTGTCGATGATGATCCGCGCGTGTTCGCGAATGCGTTTGACCGCCGCACGGGCGATGGCTTGTTTGTATTTGGAGACGGGCTGGCCAAGGTCGCTGACCAGCTCCTGGGGCATGGTGATCGCGCCGCCGTAACGACGCAGCAGCAGGCCATGGCTTTCGAGTGCCGCCAGGTCTTTACGGATCGTAACTTCCGAAGTTTCGAAATGCTTGGCCAACGCGTCAACGCTCACTTCGCCCTGTTCATTGAGCAAGGCGAGGATATTGTGGCGACGCTGGGGTGTGTTGCGTTTCGACATAGTGGCTTTAAGTTTCGATTCGAAAGATAACGGAAGCAATCAAAACCTATCGCAAGGAAATCGTCAAGCAGCGAACACAAAAAATGTAGGAGCCGGCTCGCCGGCGATCACGCCAGGCCGCCGGGTGGCGATGCTCGGACGCTTTCGCCGGCAAGCGGCTCCTACAGGTCAGGCAGGGTGTGGATAACTCAGGTCTTTTTGATTTTGACCGGGCGTTTCCAGCCGTCGATGTTGCGCTGGCGCGCGCGCGCCACAGCCAACTGGGACTTATCCACATTCTGATTGATGGTAGAACCGGCCGCCGTGTTTGAACCATCGCCAATGCTGACGGGGGCAACCAGCGAGTTGTTGGAGCCGATAAACACATCGTCGCCAATGGTGGTCTGGTACTTGTTGGCGCCGTCGTAGTTGCAGGTGATGGTGCCGGCGCCAATGTTGGTGCGCGCGCCGATCTCCGCGTCCCCGAGGTAAGTCAGGTGACCAGCCTTGGCGCCTTCGCCCAAGTGGGCATTCTTCAACTCGACAAAGTTACCCACATGGGCCCGAGCTCCCAGCACGCTGCCCGGGCGCAGGCGAGCGAACGGACCGGCATCGCTGCCCTCGCCCATGATCGCGCCGTCGATGTGGCTGTTGGCCTTGATCACCACGCCCTTGCCCAGGGTGCTGTCCTTGATCACGCAGTTCGGACCGATCACCACGTCGTCCTCGATCACCACACGGCCTTCGAGAATCACGTTGATGTCGATGATCACGTCGCGCCCCACACTGACCTCACCCCGAATGTCGAAGCGGGACGGATCACGCAGGGTCACGCCCTGGGCCATCAAGCGGCGAGCGGCACGCAGTTGGTAGTGACGCTCGAGTTCGGCCAGTTGCTTGCGATCGTTGGCGCCCTGCACTTCCATGGCGTCGTGGGGTTGCTCAGTGGCAACCACCAGGCCATCGCCAACGGCCATGGCAATCACGTCGGTGAGGTAGTACTCGCCCTGGGCGTTGTTGTTGGACAGGCGGCTCATCCAGTCGCCCAGGCGCTGGGCCGGCACCGCGAGAATCCCGGTGTTGCCTTCGGTGATGGCGCGCTGGGCATCGTTGGCGTCTTTCTGCTCGACGATGGCGGTCACTTGGCCGGTGGCGTCACGCACAATGCGGCCATAACCGGTGGGGTCGTCCAGCTCGACAGTGAGCAGGCCAAGCTGTTCGGGGCCGACCTTTTGCAGCAAGCGCTGCAGGGTGTCCACTTCGATCAGCGGCACGTCGCCGTAGAGGATCAGCACGGTGTCGGCGCTGATAAAAGGCACAGCCTGGGCCACTGCATGGCCGGTGCCGAGTTGCTTGTCCTGCAGCACAAAATTCAGATCGTCAGCCGCCAGGCGTTCGCGCACGGCATCGGCTCCGTGGCCGATGACCACATGGATGCGCTGTGGATCAAGTTGCCGGGCGCTGTGGATAACATGACCAAGCATGGAGTTGCCGGCGACCGGGTGAAGCACCTTAGGCAAGGCCGAACGCATGCGAGTGCCTTGACCGGCGGCGAGGATAACGATTTCAAGAGACATGACTGGCTACCAATCCTGGGAGGTCAGGCTGTGACCCAAAGGGGGGAGATGTTGCAGAAAAAGAAAAAGGGTAGCCGAGGCTACCCTTTTTAATCAATCGCACAGGACGTTTGCGGCTTAGCCGCCGAACTTCTTGCGGATCTGCTGGACGGTGCGCAGCTGAGCTGCGGCCTCGGCCAGACGTGCAGCAGCAGAACCGTAGTCGAAATCTGCGCCTTTTTCATTCAGGGCCTTCTCAGCAGCCTTGACGGCTTCCTGAGCGGAGGCTTCATCCAGGTCGGCAGCACGTTGCACGGTGTCGGCAAGAACCTTGACCATGTTCGGCTGAACCTCGAGGTACCCACCGGAGATGTAATACACCTCGGCTTCCCCACCCTGTTTGATCAGGCGGATCGGACCTGGTTTGAGTTCAGTGATCAGCGGAGCGTGACCCAGAGCGATACCAAGATCACCCAGGCTGCCGTGCGCAATCACCATCTCGACCAGGCCGGAAAAGATTTCTCCTTCCGCGCTGACGATATCGCAATGGACTGTCATAGCCATCTGCTTGCCTCAACCTGATTAGCGCCCGTTGCCGGGCGCCGGGATTACAGTTTCTTGGCTTTCTCGATCGCTTCTTCGATGCCGCCGACCATGTAGAACGCTTGTTCTGGCAGGTGGTCGTAGTCACCGTTGAGGATGCCTTTGAAGCCAGCGATGGTGTCTTTCAGGGAAACGTATTTGCCTGGAGAACCAGTGAAGACTTCAGCCACGAAGAACGGCTGCGACAAGAAGCGCTGGATCTTACGAGCACGGTTTACCAACTGCTTGTCGGCTTCCGACAGCTCGTCCATACCCAGGATCGCGATGATGTCCTTCAGCTCTTTGTAGCGCTGCAGCACGTACTGAACGCCGCGAGCGGTTTCGTAGTGCTCGTTGCCGATCACGTTCGGATCCAGCTGACGTGAAGTCGAGTCCAGTGGGTCTACCGCTGGGTAGATACCCAGGGAAGCGATGTCACGGGACAGAACGACGGTAGCGTCCAAGTGGGCGAAGGTGGTCGCTGGCGACGGGTCGGTCAAGTCGTCCGCAGGTACGTATACCGCTTGGATCGAGGTGATCGAACCTTCCTTGGTCGAAGTGATGCGCTCTTGCAGCACGCCCATCTCTTCAGCCAGGGTCGGCTGGTAACCTACTGCGGAAGGCATACGGCCCAGCAGTGCGGATACTTCAGTACCGGCCAGGGTGTAACGATAGATGTTGTCGACGAACAGCAGAACGTCGTTACCTTCGTCACGGAACTTCTCGGCCATGGTCAGGCCGGTCAGTGCTACGCGCAGACGGTTACCCGGCGGCTCGTTCATCTGACCGTAAACCAGTGCCACTTTGTCCAGAACGTTGGAGTCCTTCATCTCGTGGTAGAAGTCGTTACCCTCACGAGTACGCTCACCCACACCGGCGAACACGGAATAACCGCTGTGCTCGATGGCGATGTTACGGATCAGTTCCATCATGTTTACGGTTTTGCCTACACCGGCACCACCGAACAGACCGACTTTACCGCCCTTGGCGAACGGGCAAACCAGGTCGATAACCTTGATGCCGGTTTCCAGCAGGTCGTTGCCGCCTGCCTGTTCTGCGAAGGAAGGAGCGGCGCGGTGGATACCCCAGCGCTCTTCGGTGTCGATCGGGCCAGCTTCGTCGATCGGGTTACCGAGGACGTCCATGATCCGGCCCAGGGTCGCTTTACCGACCGGTACGGAGATGGCTGCACCGGAGTCGATAACGTCCAGACCGCGCTTCAAGCCTTCGGTGGAACCCATCGCAATGGTACGAACTACGCCGTCGCCCAGCTGTTGCTGAACTTCCAGAGTAGTTTCCGCGCCTTGTACTTTCAGCGCGTTGTAGATGCTCGGTACGCTGTCGCGTGGAAATTCCACGTCGATAACGGCGCCGATGATTTGAACGATACGTCCGCTACTCATAGCTGGATCCTCTGAATATTTGAACCGTTAAACCGCGGCAGCGCCGCCGACGATTTCCGAGATCTCTTGGGTGATCGCAGCCTGACGCGCCTTGTTGTAGATCAGCTGCAAATCGCTGATCAAATCACCGGCGTTGTCGGTAGCGTTCTTCATTGCGATCATCCGCGCCGCTTGTTCAGCTGCGTTGTTCTCGACCACCGCCTGGTAGACCTGCGACTCCACGTAACGGACCATCAAGCCGTCGAGCAGCTCCTTGGCATCCGGTTCGTAGAGGTAGTCCCAGTGGTGCTTGAGTTCTTGCTCTGGGGTTGCCACCAGCGGAATCAACTGCTCCACGGTAGGCTGTTGCGTCATGGTGTTGATGAACTTGTTGGACACCACGGACAGGCGGTCAATACGGCCTTCCAGGTAAGCATCCAGCATCACCTTGACGCTGCCGATCAGGTCATTGATCGACGGTTCTTCACCCAGATGGCTGATAGCTGCAACGACGTTACCGCCGAAGTTGCGGAAGAAGGCCGCACCCTTGCTACCGACCACGCACAGATCGATCTCGACGCCGTTTTCGCGGTTTACCGCCATGTCCTTGACCAGGGCCTTGAACAGGTTGGTGTTCAAGCCACCACACAGACCACGGTCACTGCTCACCACAACGTAACCGACGCGCTTGATAGCACGGTCGATCATGAAAGGGTGACGATATTCCGGGTTGGCGTTGGCCAGATGACCAATAACCTGGCGGATGCGCTCCGCATAAGGACGGCTAGCAGCCATGCGCATTTGTGCCTTGCGCATTTTGCTGACCGCCACTTTTTCCATGGCGCTGGTAATTTTTTGCGTGCTTTTGATGCTCGCAATCTTACTGCGAATCTCTTTTGCGCCTGCCATGTAACACCTATCAGGTTAGCAAGCGGGAGCCTTGCGGCTCCCGCTGCGGCTTACCAGGTTTGGGTGGCCTTGAACTTCTCGATACCGGCTTTCAGGCCAGCGTCGATTTCGTCATTGAAGTCACCCTTCACGTTGATCTTCGCCATCAAATCGGCGTGATCGCGGTTGAAGTAAGCAATCAGCGCTTGTTCAAAGCTGCCGACCTTGGCGATTTCGACGTCAGTCAGGAACCCACGCTCAGCGGCATACAGCGACAGCGACATGTCGGCGATCGACATTGGCGCGTATTGCTTCTGCTTCATCAGCTCGGTAACGCGCTGACCATGCTCAAGTTGCTTACGGGTCGCTTCGTCCAGGTCAGAAGCGAACTGGGCGAATGCCGCCAGTTCACGGTACTGAGCCAGAGCGGTACGGATACCACCGGAGAGCTTCTTGATGATCTTGGTCTGAGCGGCGCCACCTACACGGGATACCGAAACACCGGCGTTCACTGCCGGACGGATGCCGGAGTTGAACATGGCCGATTCCAGGAAGATCTGACCGTCGGTGATGGAAATCACGTTGGTCGGAACGAACGCGGAAACGTCGCCAGCCTGGGTTTCGATGATCGGCAGAGCGGTCAGGGAACCGGTTTTGCCAGTCACTGCGCCGTTGGTGAACTTCTCTACGTACTCTTCCGAAACGCGGGATGCGCGCTCCAGCAGACGGGAGTGGAGATAGAACACGTCGCCTGGGTAAGCTTCACGGCCTGGTGGACGGCGCAGCAGCAGGGAAATCTGGCGGTAAGCCACTGCTTGCTTGGACAGATCGTCATAAACGATCAGCGCGTCTTCACCGCGGTCGCGGAAGAATTCGCCCATGGTGCAACCGGAGTACGGTGCCAGGAACTGCAGCGCAGGAGATTCGGAAGCACTGGCGGCCACAACGATGGTGTTGGCCAGGGCGCCGTTTTCTTCCAGCTTGCGAACCACGTTAGCGATGGTCGATTGTTTCTGACCGATCGCTACGTAAACGCAGAAAATGCCGCTGTCTTTCTGGTTGATGATCGCGTCGATCGCCAGAGCGGTTTTACCGATCTGACGGTCACCGATGATCAGCTCACGCTGGCCACGGCCGACTGGGATCATGGCATCGACAGCCTTGTAGCCAGTCTGTACAGGCTGGTCTACCGACTTACGCCAGATCACGCCTGGAGCAACTTTCTCGACCGCGTCGGTCTCGGTGTTGTTCAGCGGACCTTTGCCGTCAACTGGGTTACCCAGTGCGTCGACTACGCGACCCAGCAGTTCCTTACCAACCGGAACTTCGAGGATGCGGCCAGTGCACTTGGCGCTCATGCCTTCAGCCAGAGAGGTGTATGCGCCCAGTACAACGGCACCTACAGAGTCTTGCTCAAGGTTGAGGGCCATACCGTAGACGCCGCCCGGAAACTCGATCATCTCGCCGTACATAACGTCGGCCAGACCGTGAATCCGCACGATGCCGTCAGATACGCTGACGACAGTGCCTTCGTTACGGGCTTGGGAGGTCACATCGAGCTTGTCGATGCGGCCCTTGATAATTTCACTTATTTCGGAAGGATTGAGTTGCTGCATTGCTCTGCTGCCCCTTCAAACTCAAGATTTCAATGCTTCGGCAAGGTTCGCGAGTTTCCCGCGAATCGAGCCATCGATAACCAGGTCGCCGGCGCGGATTACGACGCCACCAATCAGGCTGGCATCCTCCGCAGCGTGCAGGCGCACTTCCCGGCCGAGCCGTGCACTGAGAACCTTGGCGAGTTTGTCTTGCTGTTCTTGGTTCAATGCAAAAGCACTGGTCACATCCACATCCACCGACTTCTCTTGTTCGGCCTTGTACAGGTCGAACAGAGCGGAGATCTCCGGCAACAGCAGGAGACGGTCGTTTTCGGCGGCAACGTGAATGAAATTCTGTGCCTGGACATCAAACTTGTCGCCACACACGTCGATAAACGTGGTGGCCTTTTCTGCGCTCGTCAGTCGCGGGGCCTTAAGCACGCGCTGCATGGTGTCATCTTGTGACACCGCTGCAGCCAGGCCGAGCATGGCTGACCAAGAGGCCAGCTGCTGGTGGGCCTGAGCGTGCTCGAAGGCGCCTTAGCGTAAGGTCGGGCCAACGTGGTCAATTCTGCCATGATCGCCCTCGCTTAAATTTCAGCAGCCAGTTTGTTAACCAGCTCTGCGTGCGCGTTTTGATCGATTGTGGCGCCCAGGATCTTCTCTGCACCATTGACCGCCAAGCTGCCCAGTTGGGCGCGCAGCGCGTCTTTGACGCCGTTCAGTTCCTGTTCGATCTCGGCCTGAGCCTGAGCCTTCACACGTTCAGCTTCGACACGAGCCTGTTCACGGGCTTCGTCGACGATCTGAGTGCCGCGTTTCTTGGCTTGCTCAATGATTTCAGCTGCCTGAGCCTTAGCTTCGCGAAGTTGCTGACCCGCTTTATCTTGGGCCAGTTCCAGGTCACGAGCTGCTCGGTTGGCAGCGTCCAGTCCATCCGCGATCTTCTTTTGACGTTCGTGCAAAGCAGCAATGACCGGAGGCCAAATGAACTTCATGCAGAACAGTACAAAAATTAAGAACGCAACGGACTGGCCAATCAGGGTTGCATTAATGTTCACGCCAACACCTCGCTCGTTCGTTGTCCATCACACCAATCAACTCGAATAATCGAGTGATTAGCCAGCGAGTTGGCCAACGAAGGGGTTCGCGAAGGTGAAGAACAAAGCGATACCAACGCCGATCATGGTTACGGCGTCGAGCAGACCGGCAACGATGAACATTTTAACTTGCAGCATTGGAACCATTTCTGGTTGGCGAGCAGCGCCTTCCAGGAATTTGCCGCCCAACAGGCCGAAACCAATTGCGGTACCCAGTGCGCCCAGGCCGATCAACAGTGCAACAGCGATAGCGGTTAGACCAACTACAGTTTCCATCTTTCCTCCCGACTTTTACGTCGTATGGTTTAGGTTTTTTTAATTTAAAGCGGTAAAACAAATCGTTTCATCAAGCCCTAAGCGGGCCCCCTCTCGTTTGACCGAGAGGGACATCAGACTAGTCGAGACTGGTCTTAATGGTTCTCTTCGTGCGCCATCGACAGGTAGACGATGGTCAGCATCATGAAGATAAACGCTTGCAGGGTGATGATCAGGATGTGGAACACAGCCCACGCCCATTGCAGCACCACGCCCAGGCCGCTGAGCCAGAGCAGGCCGCTGCCGAACATCACAGCGATCAGGATGAACACCAGCTCGCCAGCGTACATGTTGCCGAACAGACGCAGTGCCAGAGAGATTGGCTTGGCGATCAGCGTCACGAACTCCAGCAGGAAGTTCACCGGAATCAGCAGCGCTTGAACGAAGATGTTCTTGCTGCCGAACGGGTGCAGGGTCAGTTCGCCGATGAAGCCGCCGAAGCCCTTGATCTTGATGCTGTAGAAGATGATCAACGCGAACACCGACAGGGCCATGCCCAGGGTAGCGTTCGGGTCAGTGGTGGATACGGCACGGAATGGAATGTGCGCATCACCGGAGATCAGCATGGCCAGTTGTGGAATCCAGTCCACCGGCACCAGGTCGATGGCGTTCATCAAGAACACCCAGACGAAGATGGTCAGCGCCAGCGGTGCAATCACCGGGCTGCGGCCGTGGAAACTGTCCTTCACGCTGCCATCGACGAAGCCCACCAGCACTTCAACGAAGTTCTGCAGCGCGCCAGGCACGCCGGAGGTAGCTTTCTTGGCCGCCATGCGGAAAAGAAGAACGAAAATCACACCCAGTGCAACAGACCAGCCGAGGGTATCGACGTGGAATGCCCAGAAGCCCATTTCCTTGGCTTCTGCTGCGGTGTGGGCGAAGCCCCAGCCGCCATTGGGTAGCTGACCGAAGGTCAGGTTCTGCAAGTGGTGCTGGATATAGCCCGAAGCGGTTGTTTCTGCCATGGTTGCCTCAAACGCCCTAAGGTCTCGAAAGTCTTGTTCTCATTAGCAGGGGAGCGAACCAGCTGACCATTTGGGTCAGCACGAAGACGCCGAATACAGCTAGCGGCGCCAATGGCTTCACACCTGCGAACGTCAATGCAAACAGCACTGCCGTCAAAATCAGTTTGCCCGCCTCACCGGCATAAAAAGACCGGACGATGGCTTGGGCTGCTCGGGCGCCGGAAAACCGAAATGCCCTGTGAGCGAAGTACACATTGGGTAGCAAGGCTATCAGTCCTCCGCAAAGGCCCGAATACCCGGCAACGACTCCATGCCATTGCCACAGCGCCAAAGCGGCCAGCAGCAACACAACACATTGAGCCAATAACACGGGAAAAACCGCCAAGCGATGGAACGGCAAGCGGTTTGGCGTGCGGGTTTCCATCACTCTTGCTCCTCAAAGGCCGGCTGCCAGAATTCAATAACTTGGCATAATTTGTGCCGACAAAATGCGCGCAGAGTATAGGGGCGGTTCAGCCCCTATTCAACTGCCAGGTAGTGATTTCCGACTGCGCGCTACATGAGGAAATGTTTCAGCGGATGTGTGCGAGGACGCCCTGCAACTCATCGAGGGAGTTGTAGCCAATCACCAACTGCCCTTTCCCCTTCTTGCCGTGGCGGATCTGCACCGCAGAGCCCAGGCGCTCGGCCAGGCGCTGTTCGAGGCGAGCGATATCCGGGTCGGGTTTGGCCGCTTCCACGGGCTCCGGTTTGCCACTCAACCACTGGCGAACCAATGCCTCGGTTTGGCGCACAGTCAGCCCTCGTGCGACAACATGTCGCGCCCCTTCCACCTGCTGATTTTCCGGCAAGCCGAGCAAGGCACGGGCATGGCCCATTTCCAGGTCGCCATGGGACAGCATGGTCTTGATTACTTCCGGCAGCGCGATCAGGCGCAACAGGTTGGCCACGGTCACCCGCGACTTGCCCACTGCCTCAGCCACTTGTTGTTGGGTCAGCTGGAACTCCTGCTGCAAACGCTGCAGGGCCACGGCTTCTTCCACCGGGTTGAGGTCTTCGCGCTGGATGTTCTCGATCAGCGCCATGGCAATCGCGGTTTCATCCGGCACATCGCGGACCATGGCCGGAATGGTTTCCTGGCCAGCCTGCTGGCTGGCACGCCAGCGGCGTTCACCGGCAATGATTTCAAAGCGGCCGCTGCCGATGGGGCGCACCACAATGGGCTGCATCACACCTTGGGCCCTGATCGACTGAGCCAGTTCTTCCAGCGCCTGGGGATCCATGTCCCGACGCGGCTGGTATTTGCCACGCTGGATCAGGTCCAGGGGCAGGTGCTGCAGTTCACGCGAATCCGCCTGCACCGCTTGTTCTTCCAGGGCGCTGACGGTCGGACCACTCAACAGAGCATCCAGTCCACGTCCGAGACCTCGTTTCTTGACGGCCATGGGGATTCCTTAAGTTGGCAGGGCGGCGGCGGCGCGTGAGTTTTTCCGTTGCCGGCGAACCATCTCGCCCGCCAGGGCCAGATAGGCCAGCGCGCCACGGGATTGTTTGTCATAGGCCAACGCCGGCATGCCGTAACTCGGAGCTTCTGCCAGGCGGATGTTGCGTGGAATCACGGTGTCGTACAGCTGCTCGCCAAAGTGTTCCTTGAGCTGCGCCGAAACATCGTTCATCAGGCTCAGGCGCGGGTCGAACATGGTCCGCAGCAGGCCCTCGATCTTCAGCTCGGGGTTGAGCAATTCAGCGATGCGCTTGATGTTATCCACAAGGTCGCTCAAACCTTCCAGCGCGTAGTACTCGCACTGCATGGGGATAATTACCCCATCGGCGGCCACCAAGGCGTTGAGGGTGAGCATCGACAACGACGGCGGGCAGTCGATCAAGATGTAATCGTAGTTCTCGCGAATCGGCGCCAGGGCGCTGCGCAGACGGCTTTCCTTCATCTGCATTTCCAGCAGAACCACTTCCGCCGCGGTCAGGTCGCGGTTGGCCGGCAGCAATTGGTAACCGCCGTGCTCCGAGAAGTGCATGGCCTGGGCCAGGTCGCACTCGCCGATCAACAGGTCGTAGACCGAGTTTTCCAAGCCGTGTTTATCCACACCGCTACCCATGGTGGCGTTGCCCTGTGGATCAAGATCGATCAACAGCACCCGGCGCTTGGTAGCGACCAGGGAAGCTGCGAGGTTGATGCAGGTGGTGGTCTTGCCCACGCCACCTTTTTGGTTCGCTATCGCGAATACCTTAGCCATTCTTGCTTGTGTTCCCAATCATGCCGTGCGGCGCAGTATCAGCAGA
This sequence comes from Pseudomonas morbosilactucae, assembly GCF_023241715.1. Classification (GTDB taxonomy): domain Bacteria; phylum Pseudomonadota; class Gammaproteobacteria; order Pseudomonadales; family Pseudomonadaceae; genus Aquipseudomonas; species Aquipseudomonas morbosilactucae. The sequence continues at coordinate 95,550 of NZ_JALQCW010000008.1, read as the reverse complement.
TGGCGTTGGCCTTGGCAACCGGGTACGGCCAGGGCGTGTTCGCTATCAAGGTGGAAGTCCGCGGGCAATGCTACCAGCTCATCCGAGGGATGAACGCCCTTCATTGCCAGCCAACGTGTATCGCGGTCGCCGAGGTGGCGGGTCCAGTTGCTGAAATTCTCCATGCTGCTGAACGCCCGGGAAATGATCCCGTTGAAAGGCTGATCAGGCTGGAAGGCTTCGACCCGACTGTGGATAACTTGCAGGTTATCCAGCTTGAGTTCGAGTTTGACCTGGGTCAGGAAGCGGGTTTTCTTGCCGTTGCTGTCCAGGCAGGTCACCTGGGACTCGGGAAACAGGATCGCCAGGGGAATACCAGGCATTCCGCCGCCACTGCCCACGTCCAGCCAACGGCCATTTTCGATGAAGGGCATCACGCTCAAACTGTCCAGCAGATGCCGCGAGACCATTTCGTCCGGATCGCGCACCGCCGTGAGGTTGTACGCCTTGTTCCATTTGACCAACAGGGCCAGGTAACCCAGCAGCAACGTGTGCTGGGCTTCGCTCAGGTCGACCCCGAGCTGGCGGGCACCTGTGGATAACTCTTCGGCATGTTGCACGGTAACCAACGAACTCAAGCGCTTTGCTCCAACTGACGGCCCGCGCCGCGTTTTTTCAAGTGAATCATCAACAGGGAAATCGCCGCCGGTGTAACCCCAGGGATCCGCGACGCCTGGCCCAGCGTCTCGGGACGCGTTGCGCCGAGCTTGCTCTGGATCTCTTTGGACAGGCCGGAAATGCCGGTGTAATCGATATCCACAGGCAGCTTGGTGTTCTCGCTGGCCCGCAGACGAGCAATTTCGTCCTGCTGACGATCAATGTAACCGGCGTATTTGGTCTTGATCTCGACCTGCTCGGCGACCTGTGGGTCTTCCGCGCCCTGCCCGGTCACTTCCACCAGGCCCACGTAGTCAATTTCCGGACGGCTCAGCAGATTCAACAGGTTGTATTCATGGGTCAGCGGCGTGCCGAATTTCTCGGCGATCGCATCGCCCTGCTCGGTGCCCGGGCGGACCCAGGTGGATTTCAGACGCTGCTCTTCCTGGGCAATGCTTTCGCGTTTTTTGCAGAACGCTGCCCAACGCACGTCATCCACCAGACCCAGTTCGCGGCCTTTTTCGGTCAAGCGCAGGTCAGCGTTGTCTTCGCGCAGGATCAAACGGTATTCCGCCCGAGAGGTGAACATCCGGTACGGTTCTTGGGTACCCAGGGTAATCAAGTCGTCCACCAGCACGCCGATGTACGCCTCATCGCGCCGCGGGCACCAGCTGTCTTTGCCCTGTGCACGCAAAGCTGCGTTGGCGCCGGCCAGCAAACCTTGGGCCCCGGCTTCTTCGTAACCGGTGGTGCCGTTGATCTGCCCGGCAAAGAACAGACCGCCGATGACTTTGGTTTCCAGGCTGTACTTCAGGTCGCGCGGATCGAAGTAGTCGTACTCGATGGCGTAGCCCGGACGCACGATATGGGCGTTTTCCATACCGCGGATCGATTGCACGATCTGCAACTGCACATCGAACGGCAAGGATGTGGATATCCCGTTCGGGTACAGCTCGTGTGTGGTCAGGCCTTCAGGTTCGATAAACACCTGGTGGCTTTCCTTGTCGGCAAAGCGATGAATCTTGTCTTCGATCGACGGGCAATAGCGCGGGCCGATCCCTTCGATTACACCGGAATACATCGGCGACCGATCAAGGTTGGACGCGATGATTTCGTGAGTACGGGCGTTGGTGTGGGTAATCCAGCAACTGACTTGCGCTGGATGCTGTTCTTTCGAGCCCAGGAACGACATCACCGGGATCGGTGTATCGCCAGGTTGTTCGGTCATCACCGAAAAATCCACAGAACGGCCGTCGATACGTGGCGGGGTACCGGTTTTCAGCCGGCCCACACGTAGAGGCAACTCCCGCAGGCGGTGAGCCAGGGCGATCGAAGGTGGATCGCCGGCGCGGCCGCCAGAATAGTTCTGCATCCCAATGTGGATAAGTCCGCCGAGGAAGGTCCCGGTGGTCAACACCACGGATTCGGCGAAGAAACGCAGGCCCATTTGAGTAACCACGCCGCGCACTTGGTCTTGTTCAACGATCAGGTCGTCCGCGGCCTGTTGAAATATCCACAGGTTGGGCTGGTTCTCGAGGATCTCGCGCACAGCGGCTTTATACAGAATGCGGTCGGCCTGGGCGCGAGTAGCGCGTACGGCTGGGCCTTTGCGACTGTTCAATACACGAAATTGAATACCGCCTTTATCGGTCGCGATGGCCATCGCGCCGCCAAGGGCATCGATTTCCTTGACCAGATGGCTTTTACCAATCCCACCGATGGCGGGGTTGCAGCTCATTGCTCCGAGGGTTTCCACGTTATGCGTCAGCAACAGGGTTTTTGCCCCCATGCGTGCTGATGCAAGTGCTGCCTCGGTACCGGCATGACCGCCGCCGATGACGATCACTTCAAAACGGGAAGGGAAATCCACCACGCACCTCGTGCCTGCTTCAAGTAGGAGTAATTAGGAGTAGTTGTTGGGTTGGTTTTTGGACCAAGGCGGCAAGTATAGGGACTTAGCCCTTCCTAAAGAACCCTTTGCACAAAATTTAACCAGCTGTGGATGAATCACGGACAATAGAAATTAAAAGAGAGAAATTTATTAAATCTTTGTTTTTATGTTTATTCTTACTGAGCACCCTTTCTGTGGATAGATTGCTATAGGCCTTTATTTTCAATGTGTACAGAGAATTTAAAGTCTGTGGTTAGGTGCCAATGAGGGCGTTGGATAACCGGTTTAAGCCTGTGGATGAATGGGGTGGTTATCCACAGAGGTGGTTTTCCTCAGTTTTGAAGCCCTGTTATCAACTGAGCACAGGGCCAGTTATTCACAGGGCTTAATCCACAGAAACGCCTGCTGAGCGATGAATTTCACCCACGACTGTTCCTCTCCTGGAGAGGAGTGACTGGCAAAAATCTATAAATCGCGAGGGTGAAGGTCGAGTGACGCACCGGCAGATGCGATCTGTCAGGCACTTGAGGCAGGCTTGGGCCCCATCAACCTTCACCATTTAGATGGCAAGGATGGGTGAAAGGGAGCCGATTGAGGGTACGAGCGCCACACGCCGGCGGAATTATCCCCAGGCAGTCTATTCAGACCCTGAAATAACACCGTTCGCAACTTGGACGATCAAAGGGATTCCCCTGGTGCTGCAGGCCGTAAGAGACCTGCAGGTTCCAAGGCGGAGGGATTACTTGCCGATGCAGAAGCTGGAAAAGATCCTTCCCAGCAAATCATCTGAACTGAACGCGCCGGTAATTTCGCCCAGGGAGTGCTGCGCTTGCCGCAGATCCTCCGCCAACAGCTCCCCAGCGCCGGCTAGGGTGAGTTGGGCACGACCATGTTCCAGTGCCGTGCTGGCATGGCGCAGGGCTTCAAGGTGGCGACGGCGAGCGCTGAAGCTGCTTTCGGACGTCTGTTCATAACCCATGCATGCTTTCAGGTGCTCGCGCAGCAGCTCCAGGCCGGTGCCGGCGGCCATGGCACTGAGGCTGATGGTCACGTGTCCGTCGTCGCTTGTTTCGAGGGCAATGGCTTCACCGGTCAGGTCGGCTTTGTTGCGGATCAGCGTGACATTCGCCGGATCGGGGCGTTGTTCGAGAAATTCCGGCCACAGGGCAAAGGGGTCCGCCGCCTCGGCGGCCGTGGCATCCACCACCAGCAGTACGCGATCGGCTTCACTGATGGCCTTGAGTGCCCGCTCCACACCGATTTTTTCCACCTGGTCGTCGGTATCTCGCAAGCCCGCAGTATCGACCACGTGCAGCGGCATGCCATCAATGTGGATATGTTCACGCAGGATGTCCCGGGTGGTGCCGGCGATTTCAGTGACGATCGCTGCCTCCCGGCCCGCCAGGGCATTGAGCAGGCTGGATTTGCCGGCATTCGGCCGGCCGGCAATCACCACCGTCATGCCATCGCGGAGCAAGGCGCCCTGCCCGGCTTCACGCAGTACTGTGGATAAATCATCACGAACCGCATCGAGCATCGACAGCACGTGGCCATCGGCGAGGAAGTCGATTTCTTCCTCAGGAAAATCGATTGCGGCTTCAACGTAGATACGCAGGGCGATGAGTTGCTCGGTCAGATGATGCACACGTTGCGAGAACGCGCCCTGCAAGGACCGCAAGGCATTGCGCGCCGCCTGTGTCGAACTGGCTTCGATCAGGTCGGCGATGGCTTCGGCCTGGGCCAGGTCGAGTTTGTCATTGAGAAAAGCCCGCTCGCTGAATTCTCCCGGCCGGGCCAGGCGGCAGCCCAGTTGCAGGCAACGTTGCAGCAACATATCCAGGACGATGGGGCCGCCGTGCCCCTGAAGCTCCAATACATCCTCGCCGGTGAATGAGTTCGGCCCGGGGAAATACAAGGCGATCCCTTCATCCAGCACCTCGTCCTGCGCACTGAGGAATGGCCCGTAATGGGCAAAACGCGGTTTCAGTTCGCGGCCGCTGATGGCTTGGGCAGCCACGCTGGCCAGGGGCCCGGAGATCCGGACGATACCCACGCCGCCGCGACCTTGGGCGGTGGCGACAGCGGCGATGGTTTCACGAGGGACGGTCATAACCCAGGTTCCAGATAAAAGTGACAGATAGCAAAACGCCCCACTAGGGGGCGTCTTGAGTGGTTATCCACAGCGTAGGTCAGGCAGCGGCGTTCTTGGTCGCGGCTTCAATCTTACGGGTGATGTACCACTGTTGGGCGATCGACAGGCAGTTGTTCACAACCCAGTACAGAACCAGGCCCGCCGGGAACCACAGGAAGAAGAAGGTGAAGATGATTGGCATCATTTTCATCACCTTGGCCTGCATCGGATCCGGTGGAGTCGGGTTCAACTGCTGCTGGATGAACATGGTGGCGCCCATGATGATCGGCAGGATGAAGAACGGATCCTTGATCGACAGGTCGGTAATCCACAGCATGAACGGCGCTTGGCGCATTTCCACGCTTTCCAGGAGTACCCAGTACAGAGACAGGAAGACCGGCATCTGCACGAGGATTGGCAAGCAACCACCCAGCGGATTGATCTTCTCTTTCTTGTACAGCTCCATCATGGCCTGGGACATTTTCTGCCGGTCATCGCCATGTTGTTCTTTCAGAGCAGCCAGTTTCGGTGCCACGGCGCGCATGCGAGCCATGGATTTGTAGCTGGCAGCCGACAGTGGGAAGAAGATCCCCTTGATCAGCATGGTCAGGAAGATAATCGACCAGCCCCAGTTACCCACCAGGCTGTGGATATGTTGCAGCAGCCAGAAGATCGGCTGAGCGATGAACCACAGGAAACCGTAGTCCACAGTCAATTCCAGACCTGGGGACAACTCTTTCAGCACCGCCTGGCTTTTCGGGCCGGCATACAGAATGGCGCTGGTTTCAGCCTTGGCACCCGGTGCAACGGTCAATGCTGGGCCGGTGTAGCCGATGATGTAGTTGCCTTTGCTGTCTTTGCGGGTCTGGACCAGGTTGTTTTCACCCTTGGCCGGGATCCACGCAGTTACAAAGTAGTGTTGCAGCCAGGCAACCCAACCACCTTGGACGGTCTCTTTCAACTGAGCCTTGTCCATGTCCTTCATCGACACTTTTTTGTACGGCTCGGAACTTGTCCACAGGGCAGCGCCCAGGTAAGTCGCGGTGCCAGTGGCAGTGCTGGAGGATGGATCGGAACTGGCGTCACGCTTGAGCTGGGCGAACATCGCACCGGACCAAGGTTGAGCACTTTCGTTGTCGATCAGGTAGGAAACGGTGATGTCATACAGGCCGCGCTTCAGGGTAAAACGCTTGATGTAATTGACGCCGTCCTTGCTGAATTTCAGGTCGACAATCAGTTGGTCCTGGCCATCGGCCAGTTGATAAGTCTTCTTCTCCGAAGAGAACACCGGACGACCGGCCGGGTTGGCGTCCGGACCGTTGGTGCCGATCAGGCCGCTTTGCGCCAGGTAGGTCCGCTCATTGCCGTTATCGAACAGCTGGAACGGAATTTCCGGATGGTCTTGGCGACGTGGATACAAAGGCAAACGCAGCTGGGCGATGTCACCACCTTGTGGGTCGACAGCAATGTCGAGCACATCCGTTTTGATCTGGATGAGGTCTTTGCTGGCTGCCACGGGAGTTTCAGCGGGAGCACTGGTATCGCTTGCCGCGCGCGGAATATCGTCGCTGACGGAAGCATTGTTACCAGCCGCCGTGTCTGGCAGGCCCGTTGTGCTGGTGCTGGAAGCAACATTCTGAGTCGGCAGGGCAGCTTGGCCGTAGTCCTGGTTCCATTTAAGGACCATGACGTAGGACACGATTGCCAGGGCGACGATCAGGATCGTGCGTTTAATATCCATGATTACTCGGCCATCGAAGAAGAACGGGAGGTAGGGATAGGTGGAACCGGGTCATAACCACCGGGATTCCACGGATGACAGCGACCTAAACGACGAAAGGTCAGCCAGCCACCGCGCAGAAGGCCATGATTTTCTATGGCCTCTAACGCGTAGCAGGAACAACTGGGGTAGAAACGACAGTGACTGGCCATCAGGGGACTAATGGCATAGCGGTAAAACTGGATCGGAACGAGCGCCAGTTTACGCATCGGGACTGTCTACCCCTACAGTTTCGGCTTTGACTTCCGGTACCGGCTTGTTACGTGCCAGACGCTTCCAGAGTTTGCCGAAATGCTGAATCAATTCGGGGTTTTCTACATCGCCCAAACCTTTGCGCGCGACGATAACGATGTCCCAACCAACCAGTGAATCCTGGTGGAGGCGAAACGATTCGCGCATCAGACGCTTGAGGCGATTGCGCTCAACGGAGAGCTTGACGCTCTTTTTCCCGATCACGAGCCCCAGACGGGGATGATCCAGGTCGTTGTTGCGCGCAAGGAGCAGGAGATTTTTCCCCGGAACCTTGCCGGTAGGGGAGTCAAAGACTGCCTTGAAGTGCCGGGGAGTTAGCAGACGCTTTTCCCGACTGAAGTCCTGACTCACCTCCAGTACCGGATTATCAAACTGCCAGACGCGCACGACCTTTGGCGCGGCGACGCGACAGGACAGCACGGCCGTTCTTGGTAGCCATGCGAGCACGGAAGCCGTGGGTACGGGCGCGTTTGATGGTGCTTGGTTGGAAAGTACGTTTCATGGCGTTGTTACCTGGTTCGTCCACAACGGGCCGGAATGGCCCCCGTTTTAAGAGACCGGCGATTCTAGAGAAAGCAAGCCTCTAGGTCAATTTCCAACCAGCTTTTCCTTTATCCGGGTATGTCGGGCTCTTATGCCGAGAAACCCGGTTAGCCAGATATAGAAATAAAAGAAGGGAATTATTTAAAGCTTTTCTGTAAAGCTTATAAAGACTAGGGACGCACTCATCTGTGGATAACTACCTTTAGCCCTTCTATCACGTGCTGTACAGAGAATGACAACACGGTTGAGAAGCGGTGCTCTGCCTGTGCTACGCCCTCGGAAAACCTGTGTGTGGAATGGACTGTTATCCACAGGCGAGTTATCCACTGAGTTTCGCCCCCACTTGTACAACGACCTCAAGTGGGGTTATCCACAGAGCTTATGCACATACCATTGGTCGTGTTTTCCCCGGTTAAGACATTGATTCTTGGTGATCAGTGATCAACCTACATGTGGATAAGTGGGCGTCTGGTCGCTACAATGGCCGCTTGTTTTTGCCTCACCGGCTTTCAACTTAGGGGATATCCGTGTCAGTGGAACTTTGGCAGCAGTGCGTGGAGCTTCTGCGTGATGAGCTGCCTGCCCAGCAATTCAACACTTGGATCCGTCCGCTACAGGTCGAAGCCGAAGGCGACGAGTTGCGTGTCTACGCACCGAATCGCTTTGTTCTCGATTGGGTCAATGAAAAGTACCTGGGCCGCGTGCTCGAACTGCTGGATGAGCATGGCAATGGCATGGCGCCGGCGCTTTCCTTATTAATAGGCAGCAAACGCAGCTCGGCGCCCCGTGCGGCACCGAATGCACCGTTGGCCGCTGCCGCCTCTCAGGCACAGCAAGCCGCGGCTGCCGCTCCGGTCAGCAACACCACGCCCGCCGCCGCAACCGCACCGAGCAAACCGGTCGCCACGCAGAAAGCCGCCGAGGTCAGTGAAGAACCTTCTCGCGACAGCTTCGACCCCATGGCGGGCGCCAGCTCCCAGCAGGCTCCGGTTCGCGCCGAGCAACGCACCGTTCAGGTCGAGGGTGCGCTCAAGCACACCAGCTACCTGAACCGCACCTTCACCTTCGAGAACTTCGTCGAAGGCAAGTCCAACCAACTGGCCCGTGCTGCGGCCTGGCAAGTCGCGGACAACCCCAAGCACGGTTACAACCCGCTGTTTCTTTATGGCGGCGTCGGCTTGGGTAAAACCCACTTGATGCACGCTGTGGGTAACCACCTATTAAAGAAGAACCCGAATGCCAAGGTCGTGTACCTGCATTCCGAGCGTTTCGTGGCGGACATGGTCAAGGCGTTGCAGCTCAACGCGATCAACGAGTTCAAGCGCTTCTACCGTTCGGTGGATGCGTTGCTGATCGACGATATTCAGTTCTTCGCCCGTAAAGAGCGTTCCCAGGAAGAGTTTTTCCACACCTTCAACGCCCTCCTGGAAGGTGGCCAACAGGTGATTCTCACCAGTGACCGCTACCCGAAAGAGATTGAAGGCCTGGAAGAACGCCTGAAGTCGCGTTTCGGCTGGGGCCTGACGGTGGCGGTAGAACCACCTGAGTTGGAAACCCGCGTGGCGATCCTGATGAAGAAGGCCGACCAGGCCAAAGTCGATCTGCCTCACGATGCGGCGTTCTTTATCGCCCAGCGTATTCGCTCCAACGTGCGTGAGCTCGAAGGCGCGCTCAAGCGCGTTATCGCTCACTCGCACTTCATGGGCCGCGACATCACCATCGAGCTGATTCGCGAATCCCTGAAGGACCTGCTGGCCCTGCAAGACAAACTGGTCTCTGTGGATAACATTCAGCGCACCGTCGCCGAGTACTACAAGATCAAGATCTCCGATCTGTTGTCCAAGCGCCGCTCGCGTTCCGTTGCGCGGCCGCGTCAGGTAGCCATGGCCTTGTCCAAGGAGCTGACCAACCACAGCCTGCCGGAAATCGGCGATGTGTTTGGTGGCCGCGATCACACCACGGTCTTGCACGCGTGCCGCAAGATCAATGAACTTAAGGAATCCGACGCGGACATCCGCGAGGACTACAAGAACCTGCTGCGTACACTGACCACTTGATGACACCAGCGCAGCTTATTAAGGCAAGGGACTAGACCATGCATTTCACCATTCAACGCGAAGCCCTGTTGAAACCCCTGCAACTGGTCGCCGGCGTCGTCGAACGCCGTCAGACCTTGCCGGTACTTTCCAACGTGCTGCTGGTTGTCGAAGGCCAGCAACTGTCGCTGACCGGTACCGACCTTGAAGTCGAGCTGGTCGGTCGCGTGCAACTTGAAGAACCCGCCGAGCCTGGCGAGATCACCGTGCCTGCGCGCAAGCTGATGGACATCTGCAAAAGCCTGCCCAACGACGCTTGATCGATATCAAGGTCGATGAGCAGAAGCTGGTGGTGAAAGCCGGTCGTAGCCGTTTCACCCTGTCCACCTTGCCAGCCAATGACTTCCCTACTGTGGAAGAAGGCCCGGGCTCGCTGACCTGCAGCCTGGACCAGAGCAAGCTGCGTCGCTTGATCGAACGCACCAGCTTCGCCATGGCCCAGCAGGACGTGCGCTACTACCTCAACGGCATGCTGCTGGAAGTGTCTGCCGGGATCATCCGCGCGGTCGCTACCGACGGTCACCGTCTGGCCATGTGCTCGATGCAGGCCGACATTGGTCAGCCGGACCGCCACCAGGTGATCGTGCCGCGTAAAGGCATCCTGGAGCTGGCGCGTCTGCTCACCGAGCCGGACGGCAATGTCAGCATCGTGTTGGGTCAGCATCATATTCGCGCCACCACCGGCGAGTTCACCTTCACCTCCAAGCTGGTGGACGGCAAGTTCCCGGACTACGAGCGCGTGCTGCCAAAAGGTGGTGACAAGCTGGTACTGGGCGACCGTCAGGCACTGCGTGAAGCGTTCAGCCGCACGGCGATCCTGTCCAACGAGAAGTACCGCGGTATCCGTCTGCAACTGGCCAATGGTCAGCTGAAAATCCAGGCTAACAACCCGGAGCAGGAAGAAGCGGAAGAAGAAGTGGGCGTGGAATACAACGGCGGCTCCCTGGAGATCGGCTTCAACGTCAGCTACCTGCTGGACGTGTTGGGCGTGATGACCACCGAGCAGGTGCGTCTGATCCTCTCCGACTCCAACAGCAGCGCCCTGGTCCAGGAGTCCGACAACGACGACTCGGCCTACGTTGTTATGCCGATGCGTCTGTAATCATGCTCAGCAGAAGCTAGATGTCCCTCAGTCGCGTCTCGGTCACCGCGGTGCGCAATCTGCACCCGGTGACCTTCTCCCCCTCTCCCCGCATCAACCTCCTCTACGGCGCCAACGGCAGTGGCAAAACCAGCGTGCTGGAAGCCATCCACCTGCTGGGGCTTGCGCGTTCGTTTCGCAGTGCCCGGCTGTTGCCGGTGATCCAATACGAACAACTGGCGTGCACCGTGTTCGGCCAAGTCGAGTTGGCGGAGGGTGGCCATAGCAGCCTGGGGATCTCTCGTGATCGGCAGGGGGAATTCCAGATCCGCATCGATGGGCAGAATGCTCGTAGTGCGGCACAGCTGGCAGAAATTCTGCCGTTGCAACTGATCAACCCGGATAGCTTCCGCTTGCTGGAAGGGGCGCCGAAGATTCGTCGGCAGTTCCTCGATTGGGGGGTGTTCCACGTGGAACCCCGCTTTATGTCAACCTGGCAGCGCTTGCAGAAGGCCCTGCGGCAGCGGAACTCATGGCTGCGGCATGGTACACTTGACGCCGCTTCGCAAGCGGCCTGGGACCGGGAACTGTGTCAGGCCAGCGCTGAAATTGATGAATACCGCCGCGCTTATATCAAAGCCTTGAAACCAGTCTTTGAGCGGACCTTGAGCGATTTGTTGGAGCTCGAGGGCTTAACGCTTAGCTATTACCGTGGTTGGGATAAAGAGCGAGAACTCAGTGCAGTGCTCGCGACGTCCCTCCATCGTGATCAGCAAATGGGTCATACCCAGGCCGGCCCCCAACGTGCTGATTTGCGTCTTAGATTGGGCGCACACAACGCCGCGGATATCTTGTCCCGCGGGCAGCAGAAGTTGGTGGTCTGTGCCTTGCGTATCGCCCAAGGGCATTTGGTCAGCCAAGCCCGGCGTGGCCAGTGTATTTATCTGGTGGATGACTTGCCGTCCGAGCTGGACGAGCAGCATCGCCGCGCACTTTGTCGCTTGTTGGAAGACTTACGCTGCCAGGTGTTTATCACCTGTGTAGATCACGAATTATTGAGGGAAGGCTGGCAGACGGAAACGCCAGTTGCTCTGTTCCACGTGGAACAGGGCCGTATCACCCAGACCCACGACCATCGGGAGTGAAGGCATGAGCGAAGAAAATACGTACGACTCGACCAGCATTAAAGTGCTGAAAGGTTTGGATGCCGTACGCAAACGTCCCGGTATGTACATCGGCGACACCGATGATGGTAGCGGTCTGCACCACATGGTGTTCGAGGTGGTCGACAACTCGATCGACGAAGCTCTGGCCGGCCACTGCGACGACATCAGCATCATCATCCACCCGGACGAGTCCATCACCGTGCGTGACAACGGTCGCGGCATTCCGGTGGACGTGCATAAAGAAGAAGGCGTTTCCGCAGCCGAGGTCATCATGACCGTACTGCACGCCGGCGGTAAGTTCGACGACAACTCCTACAAAGTTTCCGGCGGCCTGCACGGCGTAGGTGTGTCGGTGGTGAACGCTCTGTCTGAAGAGCTGATCCTGACCGTGCGCCGTAGCGGTAAGATCTGGGAACAGACCTACGTTCACGGTGTGCCGCAAGAGCGGATGAAGATCGTTGGCGACAGCGAATCCACCGGTACTCAGATTCACTTCAAGCCTTCGGCTGAAACCTTCAAGAACATCCACTTCAGCTGGGACATCCTGGCCAAGCGGATTCGTGAACTGTCCTTCCTCAACTCCGGTGTCGGCATCGTCCTCAAGGACGAGCGCAGCGGCAAGGAAGAGCTGTTCAAGTACGAAGGCGGCCTGCGTGCATTCGTTGAATACCTGAACACCAACAAGACTGCGGTCAACCAGGTGTTCCACTTCAACATCCAGCGTGAAGACGGCATCGGCGTCGAAATCGCCCTGCAGTGGAACGACAGCTTCAACGAGAACCTGTTGTGCTTCACCAACAACATCCCGCAGCGCGACGGCGGTACTCACTTGGTGGGTTTCCGTTCCGCACTGACCCGTAACCTGAATACCTACATCGAAGCCGAAGGCCTGGCCAAGAAGCACAAGGTCGCCACCACCGGTGACGACGCTCGTGAAGGCCTGACCGCGATCATTTCGGTGAAGGTGCCGGATCCGAAGTTCAGCTCCCAGACCAAAGACAAGCTGGTGTCTTCCGAAGTGAAGACTGCGGTCGAACAGGAAATGGGCAAGTACTTCTCCGACTTCCTGTTGGAAAACCCCAACGAAGCCAAGCTGGTGGTCGGCAAGATGATCGACGCCGCCCGTGCTCGTGAAGCGGCGCGTAAAGCCCGTGAGATGACCCGTCGTAAAGGTGCGCTGGATATCGCCGGCCTGCCGGGCAAACTGGCGGACTGCCAGGAAAAAGACCCTGCCCTTTCCGAACTCTACCTGGTGGAAGGTGACTCTGCTGGCGGCTCCGCCAAGCAGGGACGCAACCGTAAAACCCAGGCGATCCTGCCGCTCAAAGGCAAGATCCTCAACGTCGAGAAAGCACGCTTCGACAAGATGATCTCCTCGCAAGAGGTGGGCACCTTGATCACTGCGCTGGGCTGCGGCATTGGTCGCGACGAGTACAACATCGACAAGCTGCGTTATCACAACATCATCATCATGACCGATGCTGACGTCGACGGTTCGCACATCCGTACCCTGCTGCTGACCTTCTTCTTCCGGCAGTTGCCTGAGCTGATTGAGCGTGGCTACATCTATATCGCTCAACCACCGCTGTACAAGGTGAAGAAAGGCAAGCAAGAGCAATACATCAAAGACGACGACGCCATGGAAGACTACATGACGCAGTCGGCCCTGGAAGATGCCAGCCTGCACCTGAACGACGAAGCCCCTGGTATTTCCGGTGAGGCCCTCGAGCGCCTGGTGACTGACTTCCGCATGGTGATGAAGACCCTCAAGCGCCTGTCGCGCCTGTATCCACAGGAACTGACGGAGCACTTCATCTACCTGCCAGCGGTAAGCCTGGAGCAGCTGTCTGACCACGCCGCGATGCAAGAGTGGCTGGCCAAGTACGAAACGCGCCTGCGCACCGTCGAGAAATCCGGCCTGGTCTACAAAGCCAGCCTGCGCGAAGACCGTGAACGTAACGTCTGGCTGCCCGAGGTCGAACTGATCTCCCACGGCTTGTCCAATTACGTCACCTTCAACCGCGACTTCTTCGGCAGCAATGACTACAAGACCGTCGTCACCCTGGGCGCGCAACTGAGCACCCTGTTGGACGAAGGCGCTTATATTCAGCGTGGCGAACGCAAGAAAGCAGTCACCGAGTTCAAGGAAGCCCTGGACTGGCTGATGGCCGAAAGCACCAAGCGCCACACCATCCAGCGCTACAAAGGTCTGGGCGAGATGAACCCGGATCAGCTGTGGGAAACCACCATGGACCCAAGCATGCGTCGCATGCTCAAGGTGACCATCGAAGACGCCATCGGCGCTGACCAGATCTTCAACACCCTGATGGGTGATGCGGTCGAACCTCGTCGCGACTTCATCGAAAGCAACGCGCTGGCAGTGTCCAACCTGGACTTCTGATCAGCAGCTGCACCCCAAAAGCAACGCCTAGCGTTGGCTTTTTTTTGTGCCGACATCATGGCGTTGTCCGTGGATCATGTAGCTGTTCTGCTTAACAGAAAGGCAAGGAGCCTATGAGTCGATTGAAGATTTCTCCATGGCTGTCCAGTTCCGGTGGCCCCTTGGTGGCGATGGGTGAGGGTTTCGCCGGTATGTGGCGTGGCCTCGACGGCCATCCCTCGGATTACCACAGGGCCTGTCAGATTGATGACTATGCCGGCCGGCTGGAGGGCGTCGATGGCGACATTCTTGTCCTGGGTGATGAGCCTTTGGACACGGCGATTGCCACGGCAGATGATGCCTTGCTGATTATCCGATGGATATGCGCCCCATCTGAGGCCGAGGTGCTGGCGCAGCTTGATCTGCTTGAGCTGGGTTCACTGACCCCGATCGAGCGGTTGAGTATTGATTGGGCAAGCGACGCGCTGGTGCTGTTTGACGGGGCCGAGCGGTTTGACCCACAGGCTTGTCTGGACCTTCAACTGTTGTCGCCGCACAGCGAGGTATCGACATTCCGCTACCAGCCCACGGCCGATACCGCCCTGCTGATCCACCAGATAGTGCCTCGCCAGTGGGCCCATCCGTACTGAGGTTTGGCCTGCATGGATAGGCAGCACTACCTTTTTGATGAGCAACGCTACCCCATTGCCTGGCGGTTCAATGCTCGGGATTGTGGGTTGTCCTATAGCGACAAACAGCGTCTGTGCTTGTACCAGCAGGCGCAGTCCCAGGCGCTATGGGATGAGCGGGTTGCGGTTTCGCACCTGATGAGCGTCAGCGCTGGGACGTTCCAGGTCAGCGAAACGATCACCCTGGATTTCAAGCGTCGGGCTGACGGCGCTGGGTTTTTCCAGAAGGCCCTAGAGGGTGAGGAATGGCTCTGGTTGTTCTGGGGCCGGGATTGCGCGGCGCATGTGCCCAGTGACGTCTTTGTGAGGTGCTGGGATGACTTCTTTTATCCCGATGACGACAACACCCTGTTGATCATGGAGCACAGCGCCAGGGTCATTTTTTCCTGCGAGGAGACGTTCTTCAGGGGGCAGTTTTTAGGGCGTTGACCGCCCAGCCTTCTTAGCCCTGCTCGATCGCCGGGCTGACGCTTTCCAGCCGATAGCCATAGCCGTAGATGGTCAGCAGTTGCCAGCCCCGGTCCGCCGTCAGCCCCAGTTTGTTGCGCAGGCGGTAGATGTGGGTATCCAGTGGCCGGGAAGAGGCGATTTCTTCATGGGTCCAGAAACGCTCATAGAGGTACTCCCGGGACAGCGGTCGTCCCAGGTTGGCGAACAGGCAGCGGGCCAGCCGGTACTCGCGCTCGGTCAGGCTGATGGGCAGGCCGGCCCGGGTCACAGTCAGTTCCGCATCGTCGAAACTCAAGTCATTGAACACCAGCACCTCGCTGGCGGCTGTGCGCTGCAGGCCATTGCGCCGCAGCACCGCGGTGACCCTGGCCTTGAGTTCGTTGGGGCGGAAGGGTTTGCTGACGTAGTCGTCGGCGCCGGCATTCAGGGCCTGGACAATGTCGCTCTCGGCATCGCGGCTGGTGAGCATGATGGCCGCCGGTGGCGCCTCCATGTGCTCCCGGGTCCAGCGCAGCAGCGACAGGCCGCTAAGGTCAGGCAGTTGCCAGTCGAGAATCAGCAGGTCGAAGGTTTCCCGGCGCAGTTGCCGCAGCAGGTCTTCGCCCCGGGCAAAACAGTGCAGGCTCCAGGGCTGTTCGGACGGGCCGGGTATCTGTCGCAGTGTCTGTTCTACCCGAGCCAGTTCGGCGGGTTCGTCATCCAGTATTGCGACACGCATGCGAGGCAGTTCCTTGAAATCCGGGGAGTGCTGGGGGCGTTGGCGACAAGCGCCCGAGTGGGGGGAGTTTAGGCGTTTGTGTGGAATCTGAACAATTGTGCTGAATACCCCTGTCGCGCTCCCTGGGTCGGTACGCTGATGTCAAATAGCCGGTAACCCACAGGGCATGTGGGCCCTGGCGTGCAATGGCGAGACAGCGGCGTGAGTCCGCAAGGAAAGCATCATGGGCAATCTGTTTGGCTCCGGCCTGGGCCAGCGAGCGATCATCGTCAGTGGCCTTCAAGCGACCCGTTTCACCGGCCTGGTCCTGGCCGCCTATTTGAGTCTGGGCTGCAGCAGCGGCCAGGCGTTCACCGAGCAGCGGCCCACACCGCAGCCTTTCAAGGTTGCGCCCATTCACAGTGCTTTGAATGAGACCCTCGGGTTTGCCCCGGGGCTTGAACCGCAGGTGCAACCCATTGCCCTGCCCTCCGGCATTTATGCGCCAGCCCAACGCTGGGTGTTTTAGGGGCTGGACGGATGATTCTGAACAAATCTGGCAAATCTCCTCCGGCTTCGTTGCGGCGGGTAAATTGGCTCGGGCTGAGTGGCACCTGGAGCGCGGGATGTGCTCCGACACAGGATGTGTCAACCGCCAGGTTGGCGGGGGCGTGGTCTGTTTGCGGGCCACGCCGAAGGGGAACCAAAAGGAGTGCCTCTTCAGGATCCAGGATCGATCGACCCGTCGCTTCGGTTCCGACACAGGGATGTGTCACTCCCCTCCCCTTTAGGTTTTTCCGGCAATACTTGCCAGCTCTCTAGGCGCCAGTCGAGCGCGCCGGGTTCGGCTATCGGCCCGTGACCGGCCTCAGGTATGGTGCGTAGGATTTCGCAGTGACTTCCCCAAGGGCTCACAGAACACCCATGAATGACGTCCACCCTTCGCCTTTTCCCAACCCTGGCCCCATGGCTCAGCGCCTGTTGATGGTGAGCGGCCTGCTGGCGACTTTTTTCCTGCCTCTGGGCCATCTCAACGCCGCGCCCCAGCGCCTGCCCTACATCGATGACCAGCAACAGTGTCGCGGCCAGCCATTGCCGGCGACGGTCGAGCACTTGACCGGGGAAGCCTGGAAGCTCGACGCCAAGGGACGGGAGATCCTGCTGGAAGAAGGCATGAGCATTGATGAGCAGGAAGGTGTGAAGACCTCGCCTTCGGCCTTTGTCAGCCTGTCCCTGGGCGATGGTTCGCGGGTCGTGCTGCCGTCCAGTTCCCACATCACCTTGCGCCTCAACCGGCAGCAGCCGATTCCTCAACTGAGCCTGGAACAGGGCCAGGTCGAGTCTTATGTGATCAAGCGCGACAGTGACTACGACCGCTTTCAGATCCTCACGCCGGTCGGGGTGCTGGGGGTACGTGGTACGCATTTTCGCGTGCGCAATGATGATCAGGCATCCCTGGTCGAGGTGCTCAATGGCCAGGTGGCGGTCAGTCGCGAGGAACAATCCGCGACCGGGAGCAAGCCGCGCGCCACCAAGCGGGTTGTGGATAAACCCGCAGGCCCGGTGCCGGGAGAGGTTCAGGTCATGGCCCGGCAAGGGTTGCGCATCCAGCGGCAAGGGGCGTTGAAACCGGTGGAGCTGCTCCCGGCCCCACAGTTGCTGGGCCAGTCCGGGCAGTCCGGAAAGCTGCCGTATTGGCGGCTGATTATGAGACCCTTGCCCGGCGCCCAGCGCTATCGGGCCCAAGTGGCCACGGACAAGGAATTTCGCGACATCAAGCAGGAACAGTTTTCCAGCACACCCGAGATCAGCTTCAGTGGCTTGAAAGCGTTTTTCTACCACGTACGCCTTTCGGCGTTCGATGAGCAGGGCCTGGAAGGAGAAACCGGGGTCTATGACATCTTTTATTACCCGCCTACGGCGCGGGCCGAATAAGCCAACCGCGGGCTGTCCATGAAGCCCTGGCGTCGCGCCGACGGGCGTGAGCCAAGCCAGGCCCAGCAGCTGTTCCGGCGCCTGGTCCGGGAATGGCTGGGGGTCAGCCTGATCCTCCTGCCGCTGACCGCCGTGCTATCCCTGAGCCATGGGTTGGCGCTGAACAATCTGCTGTATGACAGCTTGCGGCGCCTCAGCCCACTGCCCGTGGACCCGCGGATTCTGCTGGTCACCATCGACGATTACAGCCTTAAGCAGCTGGGCCAATGGCCCTGGTCGCGGACGGTGCACGGCGCCTTGCTGGACCGTTTGCACGCGGCGCAAGCCAAGGGCGTGTTGTTCGACGTGATCTTCAGTGAGCCCGACCCGCTGCCCGCCAACGATGCCCTGTTGGCCAGCGCCCTGTGCCGGGCCGGCAATGTTTATTTGCCGGTGCTGCGGGAGAACGTTGCCCGTTATGCACAGCCTCTTGGCGAGCTGGCTCCGGTGCCGTCCCTACTGGCGTGTGCCCGGAGCGTCGGCCACATCAATGCCGAGGCCGACCGCGATGGAATTGTGCGCAGCGTGTACCTGCGTGAAGGGCCTGTGGATAACCCCAAGCCGCAATTGGCCTGGCGGCTCTATGAGTTGGCCCAGCAGGACGTGGCTCAGGCGCAGATGCCGGGCGTCCCTGCGGCAGCCATTACCCAGGGCTGGCTGCGTTCCCATGAGGTGCGTATTCCCTTTATCAGCGCCACGGCGGGCTTTCCCAGCGTGCCGTATGTCAGCGTGTTACGCGGGGAGGTGCCCGCCGAGCTGCTGCGCGATCGCCTGATCCTGGTGGGCGCTACGGCGGCCGGTTTGGGGGATCGCTACGTCACTCCGCAATCCGCCCAGCAGGGCACCACCCCCGGCATCGAAATCCAGGCCAATGTGCTCAACGGCCTGTTGCAGCAACGCAGCATCGTCGCCCTCGGCGAACTGACGGGGATGTGCCTGTCTCTGGGTTTGGTGGCGGCGTTGTTGAGCCTGTTGTTGTGGCGTCCGCGACATGCCCTGTGGCTGACCTTGGGTTGCATGGCCGCCGCGTTGCTGGGCTCGGCCCTGTTGCTGCGCCTGGGGGCTTGGTGGTCCCCGGCGGCCAGTGTGCTGGGCATGTTGCTGGCGTACCTGACCTGGAACTGGCGACGCTTGCGGGTCGTCCTGGCGTACTTCGGCTGGGAGCTGGCGCGCCTGGACGCCGAACCCAAGGTGCTGCCCGAGCGGCGTCGACGCCAGGCGCCGAGCGGTGATGTGTTGCAGGGGCAGATTGTCGCCTTGGAACAGGCCATGAGCCGCACCCGGGATACCCAGCGTTTTATCGCCGACGGCCTGGAGTACCTGCCGGTGGCCACCTTGATCAGCGATCCGGGCGGGCGGATTTTGCTGGCCAACCGCAACGCCCGCGAGTTGTTCGCGCACAGCCTGGTCGGCAGCGATCTGCTCGCGCAATTGGCCAGCCTGGGCTACCCGGGGCTGGAGGATCAGACCCTGGCCAGCCTGGTGCCCGTGGAGTTTCGCGATACCCAGGAGCGCAGCCTGCGTACTGACCTGGCGCCGCTGTTACCGGTGGACAGCGATATTCCCATCGGCTGGCTGCTGAGCCTGACCGACCTCAGCGTTGAGCGTGATGCCGAACGCCAGCGTGGGCTGTTGCTGCGCTTTCTCTCCCACGACCTGCGTGCGCCCCATTCGGCGATCCTGGCCTTGCTTGACGTGCAGCGCCTTCAGGCGCCCGACGATCAGCCTGTGTATAACCAGATCGAACTCCAGGTGCGCCGTGCCCTGGAGTTGACCGAAGCTTTTGTGCAATTGGCCAGGGCCGAGTCCGAGGCCTATCAGTTTGAACCGAGCATGTTCGCCATGCTGGTGCTGGATGCTTTCGACCAGGCCAACACCCTGGCCCAGCTGAAGCAGATCCAATTGCTCCACGAGCTGGATGACGAGGATGAAGGATTGGTGCTGGCCGATCAGGCCCTGCTGACCCGGGCCTTGTTCAACCTGCTGGAGAACGCCATCAAATACAGCCCGCCCGGCTCCACGGTGCGTGTGCAACTGCACGCGGATGAGCATTGGTTGACTTGTGAAATCATCGATCAGGGCCGGGGGATCGCCGCCGCAGAGTTGCCTCGGTTGTTCAACCAGTACCAGCGCTTTGTCTCGGCCCAAGGAATCGAAGGGCTCGGTTTGGGCCTGGCCATGGTCAAGGCGGTGGTGGATCGCCATGAGGGGCTTATCCGTTGTCAGAGCGTGGTGGGCCAGGGCACGTGCTTCACGCTGGGTCTGCCCTTGCTCAAGGAGTAAAAATCGAGGCAAAAAAAACCGGCTTTTCAGGCCGGTTTTTTTATCACCTAAAAACTTATGCACGTTTTCAGTGATTTTATGAGCTTCAGAAATATGTATTTAAATCATTAGCTTACAGATCAAATTCAGGGATTTTCGACAATCTCGTACACAGGTTATCCACAGATTCTCATAACGCCACTTGATCGGCCTTTGTGGCCACGGCTGGCAGGGAGCCCATGTCCCGTTGTGCCTGCTCGTTCCAGGCCTGTACCCGCTCGTTGAGCTCGGCGATGGCCCGTGGGCCGCTGCCTTCGGCGTACATCGCGCGCCGATGGTCACGGTGATGGTACCGGGGCGCTTGGCCCAGCCAGCCTTGGGCCAGAACTTGCCGGCGTTGTGGGCGATCGGCAACACCGGCAAGTCGGCATTCACCGCCAGGGCACTGCCGCTGCGGGAGAACTTGCCAATCTGGCCATAAGGCACTCGGGTGCCTTCCGGGAAAATCAGCACCCAGACATTGTCCTTGAGCAACTCGTCGCCTTTGCTTGCCACCTGCTTGAGGGCGGCCTTGGGGTTATCACGATCAATCGCGATGGGGCGCAGCATGGCCATGGCCCAGCCGAAGAACGGCACGTACAGCAGCTCACGCTTGAGCACTTGGCTCAGGGGCTCGAAGTACGCCGAGAGAAAGAACGTTTCCCAGGTGCTCTGGTGGTTCGAAACGATCACACACGGCCGCTCCGGGACGTTTTCTGCGCCCTTCACGTCCACGTGGATATTCAGGAAGACCTTGGTCAGCCACAACGCGCAGCGACACCAGTACACATTGATAAAACGGTAACGTGCCTTGAACGGCAGGAACGGCGCAATAAAAAAGCTCAGGGAGCACCACAGCAGCGAGCTGGTGCCCAACAGCAGGTAAAAGAAAAAGGTTCTGATTGCCTGCAGGATCGACATAGCGGCATTTACCATTGCGGGCAGTACCCGCCTGTAAAAAGCGTACCCCTGAGCAGTCCTTGTTCAGGATGTCGGAAGTGCACTTTGTTAATAAATTCAGTTGTGGATAAGTTCAGCAGCCACGGCCGCCAGGTCGTCAAAAATCAACGTCCCCACCGGCAGGGTTTTCCCCAGGGTCTTTTCACCTTTCCCGGTCTTTACCAAAACGGGTTGTGAATCGACGGCTTTCGCGGCCTCCAGGTCACCGAGGCTGTCGCCCACGAACCAACATCCGGCGAGATCGACCTGATAATGCTCGGCAATTGTCCGCAGCATCCCCGGCTTGGGTTTGCGGCAGGCGCAACCTTCATCCGGGCCGTGTGGGCAATAAACGATCAAACCGACCTCGCCACCCTGCTCCGCCACCAACGTGCGCAAGCGCTCGTGCATGGCGTCGAGGGTGGCCAAATCGTAGTAGCCACGAGCGATGCCGGACTGGTTGGTGGCGATTGCCACGGTCCAGCCGGCCTTGCTCAACTGCGCGATGGCCGCGATCGAGCCGGGGAGCGGAATCCACTCCGCCACCGATTTGATGTACGCATCGGAGTCATGGTTGATGACCCCGTCCCGATCGAGAATCAGCAGTTTCAACGCGCGCTTACCCCAGCAACGAGATGTCGGCGACACCCAGGAACAAGCCACGCAGACGCGCCAGCAGCGCATAGCGGTTGGCCCGTACCTTGGGGTCTTCAGCGTTGACCATCACCGCTTCGAAGAACGCGTCCACCGGCTCGCGCAAGGCGGCCAGGCGCGCCAGGGTCTCGCTGTATTGACGGGCCACGGCCATCGGCTGCACTGCCTGGTCCGCTTGCTGGATCGCCGAATACAGGGAGAACTCGTTGGCGTTGTCGAAGTACTTGGCTTCCACGGTGCTTGGCACGCTGCCTTCAACCTTGCTCAGCAGGTTCGACACGCGCTTGTTCACTGCGGCCAGGGCGGCGGCTTCCGGCAATTTGCGGAAGGCCTGCACGGCTTGTACGCGCTGGTCGAAGTCCAGGGCCGAACCCGGCTTCAGGGCACGTACCGACAGGTAAGTGGCCACGTCCACGCCTTCGTCTTCGTAACGCGCACGCAGGCGGTCGAAGATGAATTCCAGCACCTGGTCGCCCAGGCCGGCGGCCTTGACCTTGGCACCGAACGCGCTGACGGCGAATGCCACGGCTTCGGTCAGGTCGAGGTCGAGCTTCTTGTCGATCAGGATGCGCAGCACGCCGAGGGCGGCACGACGCAGGGCGTAGGGGTCTTTGCTGCCGGTAGGCAACATGCCGATGCCGAAGATCCCCACCAGGGTATCCAGCTTGTCGGCGATGGCCACGGCGGCACCGGTCAGGGTGCTTGGCAGCTCGGCGCCGGCGCCACGGGGCATGTACTGCTCGTTCAGGGCCAGGGCCACGTCTTGCGGCTCGCCGTCATTGAGGGCGTAGTAGTAGCCGGCGACACCTTGCATCTCCGGGAACTCGCCGACCATTTCGGTGGCCAGGTCGCACTTCGACAGCAGGCCGGCACGGGCTGCACGCTGGGCGTCGCCACCAATGCGCGGGGCAATGAACGCCGCCAGCTTGGAGATGCGTTCGGCTTTGTCGTAGACGCTGCCCAGCTTCTCCTGGAACACCACGTTCTGCAGGCGCAGGTTGAAGGCTTCGAGCTTCTGCTTCTTGTCCTGCTTGAAGAAGAACTCGGCGTCGGTCAGGCGTGGGCGCACGACTTTCTCGTTGCCCTCGATGATCTGGCGCGGGTCCTTGCTTTCAATGTTGGCCACGGTGATGAAGCGCGGCAGCAGCTTGCCGTCCACGTCCAGCAGGCAGAAGTACTTCTGGTTGTCCTGCATGGTGGTGATCAGGGCTTCTTGCGGCACGTCGAGGAAGCGTTCCTCGAACGAGCACACCAGCGGCACAGGCCATTCCACCAGGGCGGTCACTTCGTCCAGCAGGTCGGCCGGAACGATGGCGGTGCCTTCTTGCAGGGTGGCCAGTTCGGCGGTGCGCTTGCTGATCAGCTCGCGACGCTCGTTGGCATCGGCCAGTACGTAGGCAGCACGCAGGTCGTTGAGGTAGTTGGCCGGAGCACTGATGCGCACGTTTTCCGGGTGATGGAAACGGTGGCCACGGGACTCGCGACCGGCTTTCTGGGCAAGGATGGTGCAGTCGATCACCTCATCGCCCAGCAGCATGACCAGCCATTGGGTCGGACGCACGAACTCTTCCTTGCGCGCGGCCCAGCGCATGCGCTTGGGAATCGGCAGGTCGTTCAGCGAGTCTTCGACGATGGTCGGCAGCAGGCTGGCAGTAGGCTTGCCCTGGATGCTCTGGCTGTAGCGCAGTTTCGGACCGCTCTGGTCGATCTCGCTCAGGTCCACGCCGCACTTCTTGGCAAAACCCAGGGCCGCCTGGGTCGGGTTACCGTCGGCGTCGAACGCGGCCTGGCGCGGCGGGCCGTCCAGGTTGATGCTGCGATCGGGCTGCTGAGTGGCCAGTTGGGTGATCAGCACCGCCAGGCGCCGTGGCGCGGCGTAGACCTGCTTGGCTTCGAAGCTCAGGCCAGCGGCTTGCAGGCCTTTGTCGATGCCGGCCAGAAAGGCTTCGGCCAGGGTGTTCAGGGCTTTGGGTGGCAGCTCTTCAGTGCCCAGTTCAACCAGAAAATCTTGCGCACTCATTGTGCCGCCTCCAACTTAGCCAACACTTCATCACGCAGGTCCGGGGTCGCCATCGGGAAGCCCAGCTTGGCGCGAGCCATCAGGTAGGCTTGGGCGACGGAACGCGCCAGCGTGCGTACCCGCAGGATGTACTGCTGACGGGCGGTAACGGAGATTGCCCGGCGCGCATCCAGCAGGTTGAAGGTGTGGGATGCCTTGAGGACCATTTCATAGCTTGGCAGCGGCAGCGGCTGATCCAGTTCGATCAGGCGCTTGGCTTCGCTTTCGTAGAAATCGAACAGTTCGAACAGCTTCTCGACGTTGGCGTGTTCGAAGTTGTAGGTGGACTGCTCCACCTCGTTCTGATGGAACACGTCGCCGTAGGTCACCTTGCCGAACGGGCCGTCGGCCCAGACCAGGTCGTACACCGAGTCCACGCCCTGCAGGTACATGGCCAGGCGTTCCAGGCCGTAGGTGATCTCGCCGGTCACCGGGTAGCACTCGATGCCACCGGCTTGCTGGAAGTAAGTGAACTGAGTCACTTCCATGCCATTGAGCCAGACTTCCCAGCCCAGGCCCCAGGCGCCCAGGGTCGGCGATTCCCAGTTGTCTTCAACGAAACGGATGTCGTGGACCAGCGGGTCCAGGCCGACATGTTTCAGCGAGCCCAGGTACAGCTCCTGGAAGTTGTCCGGGTTGGGCTTGAGCACCACCTGGAACTGATAGTAGTGCTGCAGGCGGTTGGGGTTTTCGCCGTAGCGGCCGTCAGTCGGGCGACGACTGGGCTGCACATAAGCGGCGTTCCAGGTTTCCGGGCCAATGGCCCGCAGGAAGGTAGCGGTGTGGAAAGTGCCGGCGCCTACTTCCATATCGTAGGGCTGAAGTACCACACAACCTTGCTCGGCCCAGTACTGCTGGAGGGCGAGGATCAAGTCTTGGAAGGTACGCACGGCTGGCGTAGGCTGGCTCACGAAATTCACCTGTTACTTGGGCTGCGATTTAAGGAGCGGGAGTATACCCGATTCGGTCCTGCGCACGCCCCCTGGAGCCTTATGCCACGCTGCTTTTGGTGTTCCGAAGATCCGCTGTACATGGCTTATCACGATCAGGAGTGGGGCGTGCCGCTACGGGATGCGCAGCGCTTGTTCGAGTTGTTATTGCTCGAAGGGTTCCAGGCGGGCTTGTCGTGGATCACCGTATTGAAGAAGCGCGAACGCTATCGGCAAGTGCTCTGGGGCTTCGATGTACAGCGTGTGGCGCAGATGAGCGATGCGGAAATCGACGAGCTGATGCTCGACCCCGGGATCATCCGCAACCGCTTGAAACTCAATGCCGCCCGGCGCAATGCCGAGGCCTGGCTGGCCCTGGAAGACCCGGTGGAATTTCTCTGGTCGTTCGTCGATGGCCAGCCCAAGGTCAATCATTTCAAGGATCGCAGCGAAGTCCCGGCGGTCACGCCCGAGGCGCTAGCCATGAGCCATGGCCTGAAAAAGGCCGGCTTCACCTTCGTCGGCCCGACCATTTGTTATGCCCTGATGCAAGCCTCGGGCATGGTCATGGATCACACTCAAGACTGTGATCGTTACGCCGTCCTGTTGAACAGCCGGTTAGAATAGCCGGCTCGCGACAGATCATGACCTACAGATCAGGAGTCACTTGTGGATAAGTTCAAAGGCGCCCTGCTGGTGGGCGCCCTGCGATTGTTTGCCCTGCTGCCATGGCGCGCGGTGCAAGCCGTTGGCTCGGCCATTGGCTGGGTCATGTGGAAAACCCCCAACCGTTCCCGGGACGTGGTGCGCATCAACCTGGCCAAGTGCTTTCCGCAGATGGACCCGGCTGAGCGCGAGCGCTTAGTCGGCCAGAGCCTGAAAGACATCGGCAAATCCCTGACCGAAAGCGCCTGCGCCTGGATCTGGCCGGCCCAGCGCTCCATCGATCTGGTGCGCGAAGTCGAAGGCCTGGATGTGCTCAAGGAGGCCCTGGCTTCGGGCAAGGGCGTGGTGGGCATCACCAGCCACCTGGGCAACTGGGAAGTGCTCAACCATTTCTACTGCAGCCAGTGCAAACCGATCATTTTCTACCGTCCACCCAAGCTCAAGGCTGTGGACGAACTGTTGCGCAAGCAGCGGGTGCAACTGGGCAACCGCGTCGCCGCCTCGACCAAGGAAGGCATCCTCAGCGTTATCAAGGAAGTGCGCAAAGGCGGTGCAGTGGGTATTCCCGCCGACCCGGAACCGGCCGAATCCGCCGGGATCTTCGTGCCCTTCTTCGCTACCCAGGCGCTGACCAGCAAGTTCGTGCCGAATATGCTGGCCGGCGGCAAGGCGGTGGGCGTGTTCCTGCATGCCCTGCGCTTGCCGGATGGTTCGGGCTACAAGGTGATCCTCGAAGCAGCCCCGGAAGACATGTACAGCACTGACACTGAAACCTCCTGCGCCGCCATGAGCCGGGTGGTCGAGCGTTACGTGGCTGCGTATCCGAGCCAGTACATGTGGAGCATGAAGCGCTTCAAGAAACGCCCACCGGGCGAAGCACGCTGGTACTGACCGGCGCTGGCACGATCTGTGGATAACTGGACTGACCTGGTTATCCACAGCCATTGATCAAAGGGCGCTAAAGATGTCCGAACACCGCAAATCCTTCCGCATCAAGATCCAGCACGAAAGCTTCGGCGAGTGTTTGGGGCAGACGCGCCAGTTGTCCGCCAGTGGCGTGTATGTGCAGAGCCCGACCCTGGCCCGGCTGCCCAAGGGCGCCGTGGTGTATGGCCAGGTGCAGGGCTTGCCGGTGACGGCGCCGCGGGTGCGCATGGAAGTGGTGCAAGTGGACGCTGAGGGCATTGCCCTGCGCTATTTGTAGGCGTTTCAGGGCGCCTTGCGCTCGAGCTTCTTAAGAAACACGGTCATTTCCTTTTCCGCCTGTTTATCGCCATGCCCGCGAGCGACTTCCAGGCCCTGCTCCCAGGCTTGGCGCGCCGCCGGATAATCGTCCTGGGCCAGGTAGGCCTTGCCCAACAGCTTCCAGGCGGCGGAGTACTTGGGGTCGAACCCCACGCAGCGTTGCAGGTGTTCGGCGGCTTTGGAGTTATCCCCAAGGTCCAGGTAACCCTTGCCCAGGCCGAAGCGCAACAGGGCGTTATCCACACCCTTGGCGAGCATTTTTTCCAACGATTCCAGCATCACAGACTCCCCTTCTATGCCGCGCAAATGTGCGTAGGAGCTGGCTCGCCAGCGATAGGCCGTTCAAGCCCGCCATCGCTGCCTAGCCTCAGAAGAAGCTCAACCCTACGTGGAACAGCTTCTCTACATCGCGAATGTGCTTTTTATCCACAAGGAACAGAATCACGTGGTCGCCCGCTTCGATCACTGTGTCGTCGTGGGCGATGAGCACCTCTTCGTCACGGATGATTGCGCCAATAGTGGTGCCCGGCGGCAGGCCGATGTTCTCGATGGCCCGGCCGATGACCTTGCTCGATTTGGCGTCACCGTGGGCGATGGCCTCGATGGCCTCTGCCGCCCCGCGGCGCAGGGAGTGCACGCTGACGATATCGCCACGGCGCACGTGGGCCAGCAAGGTGCCGATGGTGGCCAGCTGCGGGCTGATGGCGATGTCGATGTCGCCGCCCTGGATCAGGTCTACGTAAGCCGGGTTGTTGATGATGGTCATGACCTTCTTGGCGCCCAGGCGCTTGGCCAGCAGCGACGACATGATGTTGGCTTCGTCGTCGTTGGTCAGGGCCAGGAAGATGTCGGCATCGGCGATGTTCTCTTCCAGTAGCAGGTCGCGGTCCGAGGCACTGCCCTGCAACACCACGGTGCTGTCGAGGCTGTCGGACAAGTAGCGGCAACGTGCCGGGTTCATCTCGATGATCTTCACCTGGTAGCGGCTTTCGATGGCCTCGGCCAGGCGCTCGCCGATCTGCCCACCGCCGGCGATAACGATGCGCTTGTAGGATTCGTCGAGACGACGCATCTCACTCATCACCGCACGGATGTGGACCTTGGCAGCGATGAAGAACACCTCGTCGTCCGCCTCGATCACCGTGTCGCCCTTGGGCATGATCGGTCGGTCACGACGGAAGATCGCCGCCACCCGGGTGTCGACGTTTGGCATGTGCTCGCGCAACTGGCGCAATTGCTGGCCCACCAACGGTCCGCCGTAGTAAGCCTTGACCGCCACCAGTTGGGCCTTGCCTTCGGCGAAGTCGATCACCTGCAGGGCGCCGGGGTGTTCGATCAGGCGCTTGATGTAGTTGGTCACCACTTGCTCGGGGCTGATCAACACGTCCACCGGGATCGCGTCGTTGTCGAACAGGCCGGCGCGGGTCAGGTAGGCGGCTTCGCGTACCCGGGCAATCTTGGTCGGAGTGTGGAATAGGGTGTGGGCGACCTGGCAGGCGACCATATTGGTCTCGTCGCTGTTGGTCACCGCCACCAGCATGTCGGCGTCGTCGGCACCGGCCTGGCGCAGTACTGTGGGGAACGAGCCCCGGCCCTGCACGGTGCGGATGTCCAGGCGGTCGCCGAGGTCGCGCAGGCGTTCGCCGTCGGTGTCGACCACGGTGATGTCGTTGGCTTCGCTGGCCAGGTGTTCCGCCAGGGTGCCGCCCACTTGCCCTGCGCCGAGGATGATGATTTTCATCCAGTCACTCCCTTAAACCCGTGTTAGCCGCGTGCTGCGGCGATCTTGATCAGCTTGGCGTAGTAGAAGCCGTCATGGCCGCCCTCTTGCGCCAGCAACTGGCGTCCGTGGGGCTGCTTGAGGCCCGCGGCAGGCTGGCCGAGTTGGCCGGCGATGTCCAGTTCGCGAGCGCCCGTGGTCCGGGCCAGGAAAGCCTCGATCACCTCGGTGTTCTCGGTGGGCAAGGTGGAGCAGGTGGCGTAGACCAGGATGCCGCCGACCTCCAGGGTTGGCCACAGGGCGTCCAGCAACTCACCTTGCAACTGGGCCAGGGCGGCAATGTCGTCGGGTTGGCGAGTCAGCTTGATGTCCGGGTGGCGACGGATTACGCCGGTGGCCGAGCACGGCGCGTCCAGCAGGATGCGCTGGAACGGCTTGCCATCCCACCAGGCCTGGGTGTCGCGACCGTCGGCGGCGATCAGTTCAGCGGCCAGGCCCAGGCGCTCAAGGTTCTCGCGAACCCGCACCAGGCGCTTGGCTTCCAGGTCCACGGCGACCACACCGGCCAGGGCCGGTTCGACTTCGAGGATATGGCAGGTCTTGCCCCCGGGCGCACAGCAGGCGTCCAGCACCCGTTGCCCCGGCGCCAGCTCCAGCAGGTCCGCAGCCAGTTGCGCGGCTTCGTCCTGGACGCTGATCCAGCCTTCGGCAAAACCCGGCAGGTTGCGCACGTCGCAGGCTTCATCGAGGACGATGCCGTCCTGGCTGAAGACGCATGGCTTGGCCTCGACGGCGGCGGCACTCAGTAACTGCAGGTACGCGTCCCGGGAATGATGGCGGCGATTGACCCGCAGGATCATCGGTGGGTGGGCGTTGTTGGCGGCGCAAATGGCTTCCCACTGCTCGGGCCAGAAGGCCTTGAGGGACTTTTGCAGCCAGCGCGGGTGGGCCGTGCGCACCACCGGGTCATGTTCCAGCTCGGCCAGCAGCGCTTCGCTTTCGCGCTGGGCGCGGCGCAGCACGGCGTTGAGCAGGGCCTTGGCCCAGGGCTTTTTCAGCTTTTCGGCGCAGCCCACGGTTTCACCGATGGCGGCGTGGGCCGGCACCCGGGTGTAGAGCAGTTGGTAAAGCCCCACCAGCAGCAGCGCCTCGACATCGGCGTCGGCAGCCTTGAAGGGTTTTTGCAGCAGCTTGGCCGCCAGCGCCGACAGCCGTGGCTGCCAGCGCGCGGTGCCGAACGCCAGGTCCTGGGTAAAGCCGCGATCGCGGACCTCGACCTTGTCCAGTTGGGTGGGCAACGAACTGTTGAGGGAGGCCTTGCCGTTGAGTACGGCGGTCAGGGCCTTGGCAGCGGCCAGACGTGGGTTCATTGGGCGTCCACCGCTTGACCGAGGACGGTGCCGAGGGCGAATTTCTCACGGCGGCTGTTGAACAGGTCGCTGAAGTTCAGGGCCTTGCCGCCGGGCAATTGCAGGCGGGTCAGGCACAGCGCCTGTTCACCGCAGGCGACGATCAGGCCGTCTTTGCTGGCGTCGAGGATCTCACCGGGTGTGCCCTGGCCTTCTGCCAGGTTGGCGGCCAGGACCTTCAGCGATTCGCCGTTGAGGGTGCTGTGGCAGATCGGCCACGGGTTGAAGGCGCGCACCAGGCGCTCCAGTTCCGGTGCCGGACGGCTCCAGTCGACGCGCGCCTCGTCCTTGTTCAGTTTGTGGGCGTAAGTGGCCAGGCTGTCATCCTGTACTTCGCCTTCCAGGGTGCCTGCCGCCAGGCCGGCAATGGCCTGGAGCACGGCCGGCGGGCCCATTTCGGCTAGACGGTCATGCAGGCTGCCGCCAGTGTCTGCGGCGCTGATCGGGGTGCTGACCTTGAGCAGCATCGGCCCGGTGTCCAGGCCCGCTTCCATGCGCATCACGGTCACGCCGCTCATCGCATCGCCGGCTTGCACGGCGCGCTGGATCGGCGCCGCACCGCGCCAGCGCGGCAGCAGCGAGGCGTGGCTGTTGATGCAGCCCAGGCGCGGAATATCCAGCACCACTTGCGGCAGGATCAGGCCGTAGGCCACTACCACCATCAGGTCCGGCTTGAGCGCCGCCAGTTCGGCCTGGGCCGCGGCGTCACGCAGGGTCGGCGGTTGCAGCACCGGGATGTTGTGCTCCAGCGCCAACTGCTTGACCGGGCTTGGCATCAGCTTCTGCCCACGCCCCGCTGGACGGTCCGGCTGGGTGTAGACCGCTACGATCTCGTCAGGGCCGGCAAGCAGGGCCTTGAGGTGTTCGGCGGCAAATTCCGGGGTGCCGGCAAAGACGATGCGCATGATGGGTACTCGCTTGGAAAGGGGACGCAGGTGAAACGACCGCGGGCAAGCCCGCTCCTACACAAATGAACCATTGTAGGAGCGGGCTTGCCCGCGATGCACCACTGGATAAGGAATCAAGCGTTCTGGCGATGCTGCTTTTCCAGCTTCTTCTTGATCCGGTCACGCTTGAGCGTGGACAGGTAGTCAACGAACAGCTTGCCGTTGAGGTGGTCGCATTCGTGCTGGATGCACACCGCCAACAGGCCTTCGGCGATCAGTTCATAAGGCTGGCCATCACGGTCCAGGGCCTTGATCTTGACCCGCTGCGGGCGATCGACGTTTTCGTAGAAACCCGGTACCGACAGGCAGCCTTCCTGGTACTGGTCCATCTCATCGGTGAGGGCTTCGAACTCAGGGTTGATAAACACCCGTGGCTCGCTGCGGTCTTCGGACAGGTCCATGACCACGATGCGCTTGTGCACGTTGACCTGGGTCGCCGCGAGGCCGATGCCTGGGGCTTCATACATTGTTTCAAACATGTCATCGACCAACTGACGCACTTCGTCGTCCACTACGGCCACGGGTTTGGCGATAGTGCGCAGGCGCGAATCGGGGAATTCGAGGATGTTTAAAATGGCCATAAGCTTGATTGCTGCACGTGTGAAGTAAGGGCGGAGTCGGGGGCCGGGCAGGTTCTGGACCTGGGCCGCCGATGCGAAACGTGCTCGGTAGGAGCTGCGAGCCGCGCAGGCTCTGGCGTTTCACGCGAACGCACATAATAAAGGGATTCAGCCCCTGAGGAAATGACTACTCGCCGGGCTCTTGCCGCTCCGGCCTCAGTTGGCGCTGTGGGCAATGACGCTGACCAGCCCCCTTCGGCGCCCCTGAAACGAATAAAGATTCAACAAGTTACCAACAGACTTATCCACAGCTTGTTCTCGCTGCGGCGGGAGCTGAAACGATCAAGGATGATCCGATGACTGCGTCTGTCCCGGCGACGATTTCCCCTGCGGAACTCGAAGCCTGTTTACGTCTGCACCGTCTGCCCGAGCTTGGGCCGGCGCGCTTTCAACGCTTGCTGCACGCCTTCGGCTCGGCCTCCAAAGCCCTCAGTGCACCGGATGCCGCCTGGCGGTCTCTGGGGTTGCCGGCGGCCTGCGCCGAGGCCCGGCGCAGTGCCCAGGTGCGGGACGGCGCAAGCCATGCACTGGCCTGGCTGGAGCGTCCGGGCCAGCATTTACTGATGTTGGGCCAGCCCGGCTACCCGGCCTTGCTCGCCGAGTTGCCCGACGCCCCGCCGCTGCTGTTCGTGGCCGGCGCCCCGGAAATCCTGGAAAAACCGCAACTGGCGATGGTCGGTAGCCGGCGCGCATCGCGACCGGGCCTGGACACCGCGACGGCGTTTTCCCGCGAGCTGGCCGCCGCCGGTTTTGTCATCACCAGCGGCCTGGCCCTGGGCATCGACGGTGCGGCTCATCAGGCGGCGTTGGCCGTGGGTGGCCAGACCGTAGCGGTGTTGGGCACCGGTCTGGAAAAACTTTATCCACAGCGCCACCGAGCCTTGGCCGAAGCGATGATCGATCGCGGCAGCGCGGTGATTTCCGAGTTCCCCCTGGACACGCCACCCCTGCCCGACCACTTCCCGCGGCGCAACCGGATCATCAGCGGTCTGTCCCTCGGTGTGCTGGTGGTGGAAGCCAGTGTCGCCAGCGGTTCGCTGATCACTGCGCGCCTGGCGGCGGAACAAGGGCGCGAGGTGTACGCCATTCCCGGGTCCATCCACCACCCCGGCGCCCGGGGTTGCCACCAATTGATTCGTGACGGTGCGGTGCTGGTGGAAACCATCGAACACATTCTTGAGGCCTTGCGGGGCTGGCAGAACGTGGGGCCGGTCAGTGTGCCGTCGGCGCCGGAGCATCCCTTGCTGGCGCTGTTGCACGCCGCGCCCCACAGCAGCGAAGCCCTGGCCGCCGCTATGGGCTGGGCATTGCCCACTGTTCTGGCGGCCCTGACGGAACTTGAGATCGAGGGTCGCGCGGTGTGCGAAAACGGTCGCTGGTTTGCGCGTATCCGCTAGGCTTTACGGGCAAGATCGGTAAACTGCGCACAGCTTTTATCCGGAGAATCAGCAATGGTCAGCAGTTGGCGTGTGCAGCAAGCCGCACGAGAAATTCGCGCAGGGGCGGTGATTGCCTATCCAACCGAAGCGGTGTGGGGCCTGGGCTGTGATCCGTGGAACGAAGAGGCGGTGGATCGGTTATTGGCGATCAAGTCCCGGTCTGTGGATAAGGGCCTGATCCTGATTGCCGACAACATCCGTCAATTCGATTTCCTCTTCGAGGACTTCCCCGACACCTGGATCGAGCGCATGTCCAGCACCTGGCCGGGGCCCAATACCTGGCTGGTGCCCCATCAGGATTTGCTGCCCGAGTGGATCACCGGGGTGCACGACACCGTGGCGCTGCGGGTCAGCGACCATCCTCAAGTCCGTGAGTTGTGTTCCTTGGTAGGGCCGCTGATTTCCACCTCGGCCAACCCTCAAGGGCGCCCGGCGGCGCGCACGCGGATTCGCATCGAGCAGTACTTCCGCGGGCAGTTGGACCTGGTGCTGGGGGGCAACCTGGGTGGCCGCAAGAACCCGAGCCTGATTCGGGATCTGGCCACCGGCAAGGTGGTGCGGCCTTCGTAACAAGCATCGCCGGCAAGCCGGCTCCCTTAGGAGCCAGCTTGCCGGCGATAACCCTCAAGGCAGCAGGATGGTCGAGCCGGTCGTACGCCGCGCCGACAACTCCACGTGGGCCTTGGCCGCGTCTGCCAGTGGGAAGCGCTGGCCGATCTCGATCTTCAGCTTGCCACTGGCAATCATGGCGAACAGATCATCGGCCATGTGTTGCAGGTTTTCGGCATTGTTGGCGTAGGTCGCCAGGGTCGGCCGGGTTACGTACAGCGAGCCCTTGGCCGAGAGAATCCCCAGGTTCACCCCGTCCACGGCCCCTGACGCATTACCAAAGCTGACCATCAGCCCGCGCGGCGCCAGGCAGTCCAGGGAGGTGAGCCAGGTGTCTTTGCCGACGCCGTCGTAGACCACCGGGCACTTCTTGCCATCGGTCAATTCCAGCACCCGTTGGGCCACGTCTTCATGGCTGTAGTCGATGGTTTCCCAAGCCCCGAGGGATTTGGCGATGGCGGCTTTTTCCGGCGAGCTGACGGTACCGATCAGCTTCACGCCCAGGGCCTTGGCCCACTGGCAGGCCAGGGAACCCACGCCCCCGGCAGCGGCGTGGAACAGCACGGTTTCACCGGCCTTCAGTTCATAGGTCTGACGCAACAGGTACTGCACGGTCAGGCCCTTGAGCATGACCCCGGCGGCCTGCTCAAAGCTGATGGCGTCCGGCAGGTGCACCAGGTTGGCTGCCGGCAGCACATGCACATCGCTGTAGGCGCCCAGGGGGCCGCTGCCATAGGCCACACGATCGCCGACCTTGAACTGGCTGACCTCGCTGCCCACGGCCTCGACCACCCCGGCACCTTCAGCCCCCAGGCCCGAAGGCAGGGCTGGCGGCGCGTAGAGGCCGCTGCGGAAATAGGTGTCGATAAAGTTCAGGCCAATGGCCTTGTTGCTGACGCGAACCTGTTGCGGGCCAGGCTCGGCGGGGACGTAGTCGACATACTCAAGCACTTCGGGGCCGCCATGGGCACGGAACTGGATACGTTTGGCCATCTGCAATTTCTCCTCGGTCGTGTCGCGAAAGTGCTCTATCGGACTCCTCTGCTTGACCGTCGTCAACTGTGGCAGACCCTGGCGCGGTGTTATGCTACGCGCCCATTTGCGCCGGCCCACCGCTGCACCCCTGGCGCCGCGTAGCTTTGCCCGATTCAAGGTGATGCCATGACTACCCGCACCGAGGCCGTAAAAGCCTACCTGCTCGACCTGCAAGACCGCATTTGCGCTGCCCTGGAAATCGAAGACGGCGGTACGCGTTTTGTCGAAGACGCCTGGACCCGCCCTGCTGGCGGCGGCGGCCGGACCCGGGTGCTGGCCGATGGCGCAGTGATTGAAAAAGGCGGGGTCAACTTCTCCCACGTGTTCGGCAGCGGCTTGCCGCCTTCCGCCAGCGCCCATCGGCCGGAACTGGCTGGGCGCGGCTTCGAGGCCCTGGGTGTGTCCCTGGTGATCCACCCGCACAACCCCCACGTGCCCACGTCCCATGCCAATGTGCGTTTCTTCATTGCCGAGAAAGAGGGCGAAGAGCCAGTCTGGTGGTTCGGCGGCGGCTTCGACCTGACCCCCTACTACGCCAACGAAGAAGACTGTGTGCACTGGCACCGCGTGGCCGAGCGCGCCTGTGCGCCGTTCGGCGCCGACGTCTACCCGCGCTACAAGGCTTGGTGCGACAGCTACTTCCACATCAAGCACCGCAACGAACCGCGGGGCATTGGCGGCCTGTTCTTCGATGACCTGAACCAGTGGGATTTCGACACCAGCTTCGCCTTTATGCGCGCCATCGGCGACGCCTACATCGAGGCCTACCTGCCCATCGTGCAGCGCCGCAAAGCCATGGCCTATACCGAGCAGCAGCGGGCCTTCCAGGAATTCCGTCGTGGCCGTTATGTGGAGTTCAACCTGGTCTACGACCGTGGCACCCTGTTCGGCCTGCAGTCGGGCGGGCGCACCGAATCGATCCTCATGTCGCTGCCGCCCCACGTGCGCTGGGGTTACGACTGGAAGGCCGAGCCCGGCAGCGAAGAAGCACGTTTGACCGAGTACTTCCTGCAAGACCGGGACTGGTTGGCAGGCAGCAACTAATCGCTTACCCACTGTAGGGGCCGGCTCGCCGGCGAACGGGCTGCGGCTGCAGGTGGGCGCTGAGCAAAAGGGGTGAGAGATGGATCAGTACGTCGTTTTTGGTAACCCGATCGGCCACAGCAAGTCGCCGCTGATCCATCGGCTGTTTGCCGAGCAGACCGGCCAGCAACTGGACTACAACACCTTGCTGGCGCCCCTGGATGATTTCGTCGGCTGCGCCCAGGCGTTTTTCGCCGAGGGCCGGGGCGCCAACGTCACCGTACCGTTCAAGGAAGACGCCTATCGCCTGGCCGATACCCTCAGCGAACGGGCCCAGCGTGCTGGCGCGGTCAACACCCTGAGTAAGCTCGCCGACGGCCGCCTGTTGGGTGACAACACCGACGGCGCCGGCCTGGTGCGCGACCTGACGGTGAATGCCGGTGTCAGCCTCAAGGGCAAGCGCATCTTGTTGCTGGGGGCCGGCGGCGCAGTGCGTGGGGTGCTGGAGCCGTTGCTGGCCGAGCAACCGGCGTCGGTGGTGATCGCCAACCGTACCGTGGCCAAGGCCGAGTTGCTGGCTGAGCTGTTCGCTGATTTGGGGCCGGTATCGGCCAGCGGCTTCGATTGGTTGGAGGAGTCGGTGGACCTGATTATCAACGCCACTTCGGCCAGCCTGTCCGGCGACCTGCCACCGATTGCCAGCAGCCTGATCGAGCCCGGCCACACCGTTTGCTACGACATGATGTACGGCAAGGAGCCCACGCCGTTCTGTCGCTGGGCCACTGAACACGGCGCGGTGGCGGCGCTGGATGGCCTGGGAATGCTGGCCGAACAAGCGGCGGAAGCCTTCTACCTGTGGCGCGGCGTCCGCCCGGACAGCGCCCCGGTGCTGGCCGAACTGCGCCGCCAACTGGCCCTCTGACACGCCCTGTGTAGGCGCTGGCGCGTCAGCGATAGCGCCCTCAAGATCGCCATCGCCGGCAAGCCGGGCTCCTACGGTTCTGAGGCCGCCCATTTGTAGGCGCTGGCTCGCCAGCGATAGCGCCTTCAACATCGCCATCGCCGGCAAGCCGGCTCCTACGGTTCTGAGGCTGCCCATTTGTAGGCGCTGGCTTGCCAGCGATTACGGGCTTGATCCCCGTTCCGATAAAAACCTCAATCTTCAAAACGGATCGGGCATTTCTCCGGGCCTTCCAGCTTGATCAATTCCTCCATCACCGGTTGCCGGGCGCGGCGCAAGGTCAGGCTACGGCGTTGGCGTAACAGCCGGCGGGCTTCCTGGTGGAGCATTTCCACCCCGGAATAGTCGATGAAGTTGATGTGCTGGGCATCGATCACCAGCTTCGGGGCCTGGCAGCGCTGCATGCGCACTTGCAGGTAATGGCTGGCGCCAAAGAAGATCGAGCCCCCCACCCGCAGAATGTCCTCATCACCCTCGCGCCACTGCTGCACCCGCGGCTGGGAAGTGCGCTTGAGGTAGAAGAACAGTGACGCCAGCACCCCGGCATAGATCGCCGTTTGCAGCTCCAGGAGCAAGGTGGCGACGCAGGTCAGGCTCATTACCACGAACTCAGCGCGGCTGACCCGGAACAGGGCTCGAATGCCCCGGTGGTCCACCAGCCCCCAGCAGATCAGAAGAATGCTCGCGGCCATGCCCGGGATCGGGATATGGGCAATCAGCCCGGCCCCGGCCACCGCGAACGAAGCCACCCACAGTGCGGAAAACACCCCGGCCAGGGGCGAGCGGGCGCCGGCGTCGTAGCTCAGCCCGGAGCGGGTGAACGAGCCGGAAGACAGGTAGCCGGAGAAGAATCCGCCGATGATGTTCGACAGGCCCTGGGCGCGGACCTCCTGGTTGGCGTCCAGCAGTTGTTCGGAGCGTGCCGACAGCGAGCGGGCGATCGACAGGCTGGTGACCAGGCCGAGCATGCCCACCGCCACCGCACTGGGCAGCAGGCGCAGGATCATCTCCAGGTCCAGCAATGGCAGCGGGCTCAAGGGCGGCAGGTGGCCGACGAAGGCGCTGACCAGCTTCACGTGGCCGAACAGGGCCGGCCACAGCCAGACCACCAGGCTGCTGAGCACCAGGGTGATCAGCAATGTCGGCCAGCGCGGCACCAGCAACTTGAGTCCGACCCCGACAACCAGGGTCCCCAGACCCAGCAGCAGCGAGGGTTTATCCAGGTCATGCAGGTGCTCCAGCAGGCTGTTGAGGCTATTGAGGGCGGTGGCCTGGCTGGGCAGGTCCAGCCCCAGCAGGTTGGGTAACTGGCCGAGGGCGATCACCACCGCAGCGCCCAGGGTGAAACCCAGCACCACGGAATGGGAGACGAAGTTCACCAGGGCGCCGAAACGCAGCATGCCCAGCAGCCATTGGAAAACCCCGGCAAGAAAGGTCAGCAACAGGATCAGCGTGATGTAGTCCTGGGACGCCGGCACCGCCAGGGGGCTGACGCTGGCGTAGAGGACGATGGAAATGGCCGCAGTGGGCCCGCAGATCAGGTGCCAGGACGAGCCCCAGAGGCAGGCAATCAACACCGGGACAATGGCTGCGTACAGGCCGTACTCCGGGGGCAGGCCGGCGATCAGGGCGTAGGCAATGGATTGCGGTAAAGCGAGGATGGCACCGCTCAGACCCACCAGCAGGTCGCGGCCGACGCTGGCGCGGGTTTGTTGCGGCAGCCAGCTCAGGAACGGCAAGAGGGAGTGGCGGTTGGGCCAGGCCATGGGTCCTCGCGGTGTGGGGAAATGGAGCGTCAGGGTGGCGTGTCAGCGATTGGGGTGCAAGTTCCAAAGGCCGTTCGCCTGGGGCGGCCGCCGGTCGGCGACGGTCACAGGGCGAACGGTGCGCCTCGATCTACAGCTTGGCCTTTACCGCCGCCAACGCGTCTTTGCCGTCCAGGGTCTTGACCCCGTCCAGCCACTTGTCCAGCACCGCCGGGTTGGCCTTGATCCAGGCCTTGGCCGCTACCGCATTGCTGACTTTCTTGTTCACCACCTCGGACATGATGCTGTTCTCCATCTCCTGGGTGAAGCTCAGGTTGGTCAGCAGCTTGCCAACATTCGGGCAGGCCTGTGCATAACCTTTGCGGGTCAGGGTGTAGACACTGCCGGTGTCGCCGAAGTACTTCTCGCCGCCCTTGAGGTAATGCATGTTCAACTGCACGTTCATCGGGTGTGGGGTCCAGCCGAGGAAGGTCACGAACTTCTGCTTTTTCACCGCCCGCGACACTTCGGCCAGCATCGCCTGCTCGCTGGATTCCACCAGCTTCCACTGGCCGAGTTCGAAGTCGTTCTTCTTGATGATCTCCTGCAGCGAGATATTGGCCGGGGCGCCGGAGCCGATGCCGTAGATCTTCTTCTCGAATTTGTCGGCGAATTTGTTCAGGTCGGCAAAGTCGTGCACCCCCGCGTCCCAGACGTAGTCCGGCACGGCCAGGGTGAACTCGGTGCCGTCGAGGTTCTTGGCCAGTTGAGTGACATCGCCATTGGCCACGAACTTGTCGTAGAAGCCCTGCTGCGCCGGCATCCAGTTACCCAGGAACACATCCACCTGGCCGTCCTTGAGGCCGCCAAAGGTGATCGGCACCGCCAGGGTGTCGACCTTGGCCTTGTAGCCCAGGCCGTCCAGCAGGAACCCGGTGATGGCGTTGGTTGCGGCGATGTCGCTCCAGCCCGGATCGGCCATTTTCACCGTCTCGCACGAGTCGGCCCAGGCCGATGCGCTGCCCAGGGCCAGGAGCCCGAGCGTCAGTG
This sequence comes from Pseudomonas morbosilactucae, assembly GCF_023241715.1. Lineage (GTDB taxonomy): Bacteria > Pseudomonadota > Gammaproteobacteria > Pseudomonadales > Pseudomonadaceae > Aquipseudomonas > Aquipseudomonas morbosilactucae. The sequence continues at coordinate 56,433 of NZ_JALQCW010000008.1, read as the reverse complement.
CTGTGGATAACCTTTGCATGCGCTTCCCCTTACATTATTGGTGTTGGCAGGGTTGTGGATAACGAGCCTTGCGCTCCAGGTCATCGAGGTCGATGTGGTTGCGCATGTATTGCTGACTGGCGTCGACCAGGGGCTGGTGATCCCAGCTCTTCAGCGTACCCAGGGTCAGCGCCTGGGCGACGAAACGCCGGCGGCGCTGACTGGCAAGCACCTGTTGGCGGATGACCGGGATGTCCCACTTGGCCCGGGCTTCGGCGAGGAAGGCCGCGAACAGTGATCGATGGGCCGGCGACTGGCTGAGTTCTTCCTGCTCACGCGGGTCGTTGTGCACATCGAAGAGTAGGCAAGGGTCATCTTCGCTGTAGATGAATTTGTAGGCGCCGCGACGAATCATCATCAGTGGGCTGATGGTGCCTTCGGCCATGTACTCGCCGAACACCTCGTCGTGGCCGCCCTGCCCCTGCAAGTGCGGGACCAGGGAGCGGCCATCCAAGGGCAGGCCCGGCTGCAGCTCGCCGCCGGCCAGTTGCACCAGGGTGGGCAGCAGGTCGGCCGTGGACACCGCGGCGCTGACCCGGCCGGCGGCGAACTGCCCCGGCGCGCTGATCAGCAGCGGCACCCGGGCGGCCATTTCAAACCAGTGCATTTTGTACCAGAGGCCGCGCTCGCCGAGCATGTCGCCGTGGTCGCCGGAGAAGACAATGATGGTGTTCTCGGCCAGGCCTGTTTCTTCAAGGGTTTGCAGGAGTTTGCCGACGTTGTCGTCGATGTAGCTGCACGCCCCGAAGTAGGCCCGGCGCGCATCGCGAATCTTATCCACAGGCAGTGGCTTGTCCCACAGGTCGTAGACCTTGAGCAGACGCTGGGAATGGGGGTCTTGGCTGTCTTGCGGCGGGGTCTGCGGCAAGGGGATGTCGGCGTCCTGGTACAGGTCCCAGTAGGCCTTGGGAATGGTGTACGGGTCGTGGGGGTGGGTCATGGACACGGTGAGGCAGAACGGCTGGTCGCCGTCTTCGCGGATGTGATCGAACAGGTATTGCCGGGCCTTGAACACCACCTCTTCGTCGAAATCCAACTGGTTGGTGCGCACGCAAGGGCCGGCCTGCAGCACCGAGGACATGTTGTGGTACCAACTGGGGCGCACGTCGGGCTCGTCCCAGTTCACCGCCCAGCCGTAGTCGGCGGGGTAGATGTCGCTGGTCAGGCGTTCCTCATAGCCGTGCAACTGGTCCGGGCCGCAGAAATGCATCTTTCCCGAGAGCGCGGTGCGATAACCCAGGCGGCGCAGGTAGTGGGCGTAAGTCGGCACATCGGCGGGAAAGTCCGCAGCGTTGTCATAGGCGCCGATCTTACTCGGCAACTGGCCGCTGACCAGGGTGAAGCGCGACGGGGCGCACAGTGGGCTGTTGCAATAGGCGGCGTCGAACACCACGCCTTCGGCCGCCAGGCGGCTGAGGTGGGGCAGCTTGATCGGGGAGGCACCGTAGAACGGCAACAAGGGCGCGGCCATTTGATCGGCCATGATGAAAAGAATGTTCTTGCGCTTCATGTATTCGCGGCATTCCATAGTCGATGGTTATGCGAAAGTGCTGCGATTGAGGATGAAACCCCTGCCATTCGCGGTAAAGCCCATACGCGGCAATGACTAGGATAAGCCCTGCTTATGTATGACGCCCTTGGTAACCTGTCCCTGGACCTGTTACGTGCCTTTGAAGCGGCGGCGCGGCAACGCAGTTTCACCGCCGCTGCCGTGGAGTTGGGCACCACCCAACCGGCCATCAGCCAGCAGATCAAGCGGCTGGAGGAGCAACTGGGCACCCGCTTGTTCGATCGGATCTACCGCGGTATCGAGCTCACCGAGGCCGGGACGGTTCTGTTCGAGCAGGTGCAGGCCGGCCTGCAGAGCATCGACGCGGGCCTCAGCGCCATCAGTGCCCAGCACCAGCACGAGGTGCTGCACGTGGCCACCGACTTCGCCTTCGCCGCCTACTGGCTGATGCCACGCCTGCATCGCTTTCATGAAGCCAACCCGCAGGTGGATGTCAGCCTGGTTACCAGCGAGCGCAGCCACAGCATGCTGCGCAGCGATATCGACGTGGCGGTGCTGTTCGGTGACGGCCGCTTCAAGCAGGGCCAGAGCCATTGGCTGTTCAGCGAGGAAGTGTTCCCAGTGTGCAGCCCCGCGCTGCTCAAGGACCGGGCCGCGCCCCTGCCCGCCCAGGCGTTGCTGGAATGGCCGTTGCTGCACCTGCGGGGCGAGAACAGCAGCCACTGGTTTGACTGGAGCGGGGTCTTTCGCGAACTGGGCATCAGCACGCCGCCCGCGCCCGGGCAGTTGCGCTTTGATAACTACACGCTGTTGATCCAGGCGGCGATCGGCGGCCAGGGCGTGGCCATTGGCTGGCGGCACCTGGTGGATAACTTGTTGGAACAGGGCCTGCTGTGCCGACCGCTGGCCGAGACGGTGATCTCCACCTACGGCTATTACGTGGTGTTGCCCCAGCGCAAACGCCGCAGTGTGCTGATCCAGCAGTTCGTCGATTGGCTGATGACCGAGCAGGCTGGCAGTGCCCAGTCGCTGAATGGCGTCGGGCTGCCGTCGATTGCGGTCTGAGCGCATCCCCGGCGAGTCGTGGCACCATAGCCGGGTTCGGCTTTCTTCCGAGGGTTCTTATGCAACGTATCAAGGGCTACCACGCCCACGTCTACTTCGACGCCAGCACCATCGAGCAGGCCCGGTCCTTGTGTGAACAGGCTGCGCAGTTGTTTCCGTTGAAGATGGGCCGGGTGCATGAGCGGCCGGTGGGCCCGCACCCGGACTGGAGCTGCCAGTTGGCGTTCGAGCCGCAGTACCTGGCCGTGGTGTTGCCGTGGCTGGCGCTCAATCGCAAGGGGCTGGTGGTGTTCTTGCACCCGAATACGGGCAATGACCTGCTGGACCACACCGAGCATGCCCTGTGGATGGGGGCGATGCGGCCGTTGGATCTATCGGGTTTTTGAGGGCGGGGGATCGCCGGCGAGCCGGCTCCTACAAGGGCACAGGGCGGATTGTGGGAGCCGGTGGGTGAGCTGTACGAAAAGTGATCAGTTAAGCACGCCGTCGAGAATCTCATAGACGATGCCGCTGCCAATGGCGATCAGCACGATATCGCCGCCCATGCGCCGCCATTCGTAGCCCTGGTAGCGTGGCAGATGGTTCAGGGCGCGGTTGTCCAGGCGTTCGCCGTAGTAGCCCCGGGGCAGCGGCTGGCCACGCACCAAGTGGATGCCGGGCGGTGGCGGCGCGCCGCGGACGAAGTAGCCATGGTTGTCGCGGATGGTCTGGCGCACCGGGCCGAAGTCCTTGGGCGGGCCGCCACGGCGATCATTCTGTGGGCCGCGATGATCGTTACCCCGGTTGTCCCGTTGTTCCTGCTGCGGGCCGCCACGATCGCCACCGCGATCATTGTCGCCGCGTTGATCGGCCATGGCGTTCATCAGCGGGCTGGCGCTGAGCATCAGCACACCGAGACCGGCAATCAGACGTTTGGGCATTTTCATCAGGTCTTTCCTCACAGCGCGAACAGCAAAAAGGGGTTCAGAACCTGGTCCTGAACCCCTCGGTCTTGCTAGTTAGTCTGTGGCATCGGGTGCTAATTCCTCTGTATCAGGAACTTTACCTTCAGCTGACCCGGGCTTGACGCACGCCCTCGGACAGCGCCGCGCACAGGCTCAACACGCCGTCCACGGCCTGCTCGTGAGTGCTGGCATTGGCGATGTGGTCGATCAGCGCCGAGCCCACGACCACACCGTCCGCCAAGCGGGCGATGGCAGCGGCCTGCTCCGGGGTGCGGATGCCGAAACCGATGCTGATCGGCAGGTCGGTGTGGCGACGCAGGCGGGCCACGGCTTCTTCCACATGTTCCAGGGTGGCGGCGCCGGCACCGGTTACCCCGGCGACCGAGACGTAGTAGACAAAGCCGGAGCTGCCGTCGAGCACCTTGGGCAGACGGGCGTCGTCGGTGGTCGGCGTGGTCAGGCGGATAAAGTCGATGCCGGCGGCCTGGGCCGGGTCGCACAGCTCATTGTTGTGCTCCGGTGGCATGTCCACCACGATCAGCCCGTCCACACCGGCAGCCTTGGCGTCGGCGATAAAGCGCGGCACGCCATAGTGGTGGATCGGGTTGAAGTAGCCCATCAGCACCAGGGGCGTGTCGCTGTTGCCTTCGCGGAATTCGCGAACCATCTGCAGGGTTTTCGCCAGGTTCTGCTTGGCACCCAGGGCGCGGATGTTAGCCAGCTGGATGGCCGGGCCGTCAGCCATTGGGTCGGTGAAGGGCATGCCCAGCTCGATCACGTCGGCACCCGCGGCCGGCAAGCCCTTGAGGATCGCCAGGGAGGTGTCGTAGTTCGGGTCGCCGGCGGTGACGAAGGTCACCAGGGCGGCGCGATTCTGTTCTTTAAGCTGCGCGAAGCGGGTTTGCAGGCGGCTCATCAGTGTTTCTCCTGCTGGGATGGCTCTTGTTGAGACTGTTCCATGTGGTGCATCACGGTCTGCATGTCTTTGTCGCCACGGCCCGAGAGGTTGACCACCATCAGGTGATCCTTGGGCAGGGTGGGTGCGCGCTTGAAGACTTCGGCCAGGGCGTGGGCACTTTCCAGGGCCGGGATGATGCCTTCCAGGCGGCAGCACTGGTGGAATGCGGCCAGGGCTTCGTCGTCAGTCACCGAGGTGTATTCGACGCGGCCGATGTCATGCAACCAGGCGTGTTCAGGGCCGATGCCGGGGTAGTCGAGGCCAGCGGAGATCGAGTGGGCGTCGATAATCTGGCCATCGTCGTCCTGCAGCAGGAAGGTACGGTTGCCGTGCAGTACGCCGGGTACGCCGCCGTTCAGGCTGGCCGCGTGCTTGCCGGTCTCGATGCCGTAGCCGGCGGCTTCAACGCCAATGATCTGCACGCTTTTGTCGTCGAGGAACGGGTGGAACAGGCCCATGGCGTTGGAACCGCCACCGATGCACGCCACCAGGCTGTCCGGCAGGCGGCCTTCCTGGGCTTGCATCTGCTCGCGGGTTTCCTTGCCGATCACTGCCTGGAAGTCGCGAACCATGGCCGGGTACGGGTGTGGGCCGGCCACGGTACCGATCAGGTAGAAGGTGCTGTCGACGTTGGTCACCCAGTCACGCAGGGCTTCGTTCATCGCGTCTTTCAGGGTGCCGGTGCCGGCCACCACCGGGATCACTTCGGCGCCCAGCAGCTTCATGCGGAACACGTTGGCCTGTTGGCGCTCGATGTCGGTGGTGCCCATGTAGATCACGCATTGCAGGCCAAAACGCGCGGCCACGGTGGCGGTGGCCACGCCGTGCATGCCGGCGCCGGTCTCGGCGATGATGCGTTTCTTGCCCATGCGCCGGGCCAGGAGGATCTGGCCGATGCAGTTGTTGATCTTGTGCGCGCCGGTGTGGTTCAGCTCTTCGCGCTTGAGGTAGATCTTGGCGCCGCCACAGTGTTCGGTCAGGCGTTCGGCGAAGTACAGCGGGCTCGGGCGGCCGACGTAGTCGCGCTGGAAGTAGGCCAGCTCCTTGAGGAATTCGGGGTCTTCCTTGGCCACTTCGTATTCACGGGCCAGGTCGAGGATCAGCGGCATCAGGGTTTCGGCGACGTAACGGCCGCCGAACGCACCAAACAGGCCGTTGTCGTCAGGACCATTACGCAATTGGGTCTGGGTCATTGGAGCGCTCCCGTATGAATGAGTGGAAAGACAATGAGCGCCACTCTACCCCTGACACCGGGCCCTGAAAACCGATAAGATCGCCGCAACCTGTCAGGAAAACTCACATATCCCATGAGCCACGACCTGCCCCCTCTGAATGCCCTCCGCGCCTTCGAAGCCACCGCCCGCCTGAACAGCGTCAGCCAGGCTGCCGAAGAACTGCACGTGACCCACGGTGCCGTAAGCCGGCAGTTGAAGGTGCTTGAAGAGCACTTGGGCGTGAGCCTGTTCATCAAAGATGGGCGCGGCCTGAAACTCACAGATGCAGGGCTGCGTCTGCGGGACGTCAGTAGTGAGGCGTTCGAGCGCGTGCGCGGGGTGTGCGCCGAGTTGTCCCAGGGCGGCGTGGATGCGCCGTTCGTCCTCGGCTGCTCCGGCAGCTTGCTGGCGCGCTGGTTTATTCCCCGGCTGGGGCGCTTGAACGCCGACTTGCCGGACCTGCGCCTGCATTTGTCCGCCGGCGAAGGTGACCTCGACCCGCGCCGCCCAGGGCTCGACGCCCTGTTGGTGTTCGCCGAACCCCCTTGGCCGGCCGACATGCAGGTCTATGAACTGGCCCGCGAGCGCATCGGCCCGGTGTTGAGCCCGCGTTATGCCCGTTACGAGGCGCTGCGCCAGGCCCCGGCCGAGGCATTGCTCAACGAACCCTTGCTGCACACCACGTCCCGCCGCCAGGCCTGGCCCAGTTGGGCGCAGCACAACGGCCTCGATGCCCAGGCCCTGAATTACGGGCAAGGTTTCGAGCATTTGTATTATTTGTTGGAAGCGGCGGTGGCCGGGCTGGGGGTGGCGATTGCACCCGAGCCATTGGTGGCCGAAGACTTGCGGGCTGGACGCCTGGTTGCCCCGTGGGGGTTTTGTGACACCCCGGGGCAACTGGCGCTGTGGCTACCCAAGCGCGCCGCAGACGGGCGCGCCCGGCAATTGGCCCAATGGCTCAGGCACGAGCTGGGCCAGACGGCTTAGTCGCCGCGTTTGCACAACAGGTAAGCGGCCAGCAGGCCAATCGCCCCGACCGCAACGCCGGCGGTGGTCCAAGGGTGTTCCTGGGCGTAGTCGCGGGTGGCGATCCCGGTTTCACGGGTTTTCACTTTGACTTCTTCATAGGCATCGCTGAGCAGGCTGCGCGAATGCTTCAGCGCGTTCTCGGCATTGCCTTTCAAGGCCTTGAGGGTTTTACGCGACTCGTCAGACGCGTCGTCCTTGAGGCTCTCCAGGGATTTGAGCAGGCTGGAGATCTCGGCTTCCATACTTTCCAGTGAGGCTTTGCGTAACGAGGTGTTGGCCATGTCGGCTCTCCTGCAGGGTGATGATTGGCGTGTGTAGGTTCCGACTGCGGGGTGCGGCGAAAGTGCAGAAAATCTGAACTTCACTGCGTTCCGGGCGCCACAGGAAATAGCAACAATCACTGCTAGGCTGTCTTCACAGCCAAAAAAGGAGAGCGTTATGACTGATCACCACACTTATAAGAAAGTCGAGCTGGTCGGCTCCTCCCCGACCAGCATCGAGGAGGCCATCAACAATGCGCTGGCCGAGGCTCACAAGAGCATCAAGCACCTGGAGTGGTTCGAAGTCATCGACACCCGGGGCCATATCAAGGACGGCAAAGCCGCGCACTTCCAGGTCACCCTCAAGGTGGGCTTCCGAATTGCCAATAGTTGAAGCCTTGGTCTAGGCTCTTGAACTTGTGCGCTGGCCGAGTGCCATAGGAAATGGCAAAGCGCTACATGTCTTGAGCCTCAGTCAGGCCGGCGTAAATGCTGACCCTTTTGATCCGACCAGGGAATGTGACCGATGAAAAAACTAGTATTAGCTGCAGCGCTGTTGAGCCTTGCGGGAACAGCCCTTGCTGCAGGCAAGCCGTGTGACGAGCTGAAAAGCGAAATCGCCGCGAAGATCGACGCCAAGGGTGCGTCAGGCTATTCGCTGGAAGTGGTCGATAAAGGCGCGGCTGCTGACGGCAAAGTGGTAGGCACCTGCGAAGCCGGCTCCAAGGAGATCGTCTACAAACGCGGCTGACGTTTCTGCCGCGCAAAGAAAACCGACGCCATGGCGTCGGTTTTTTTAGGCCTGAAAGCGGCCTCAGCCTTTCATTATTTGCGCCAGCAGCTCGTAGGAGTGCACGCGGTCGGCGTGTTCGTAGAGGTCGCAGGTGAAAATCAGCTCATCGGCGCCGGTCTGTTCGATCAACACTTCCAGCTTGGCGCGGATCTTCGCCGGGCTGCCGACCATGGCCAGGCCAAGGAAGCTGGCCACCGCTTCTTTCTCGTGGGGCAGCCACAGGCCGTCCATGGACGCCACCGGTTTGCGCTGCACCAGGCTCTGGCCGCGCATCAGGGCGAGGATGCGCTGGTACACCGAGGTCGCCAGGTAGTCGGCCTGCTCGTCGGTGTCGGCGGCCACCAGGGGCACGCCGAGCATCACGTAAGGTTTGTCGAGCACCGCCGAAGGCTTGAAGTGATTGCGGTACACGCGAATCGCCTCGTGCATGTAGCGCGGGGCGAAATGCGAGGCAAAGGCATAAGGCAAGCCGAGCTCACCGGCCAGTTGCGCGCTGAACAGGCTCGAACCCAGGAGCCAGACCGGGACGTTGGTACCGGTGCCCGGCACGGCGATCACCCGTTGTTCCGGGCTGCGTGGGCCGAGGTAGGCCATCAGTTCGGCAACGTCTTCGGGGAAGTCGTCGGCGCTGCCGGAGCGTTCCCGGCGCAGGGCGCGGGCGGTCATCTGGTCGGACCCCGGGGCGCGGCCCAGGCCCAGGTCGATGCGCCCCGGGTAGAGGCTTTCCAGGGTGCCGAACTGCTCGGCGATCACCAGCGGCGCATGGTTGGGCAGCATCACCCCGCCGGAGCCGACGCGAATGCTCGAGGTTCCGCCGGCCAGGTAGCCCAGCAGCACCGAGGTCGCGGAACTGGCGATGCCGTCCATGTTGTGGTGCTCGGCGACCCAGAAGCGCGTGTAGCCGAACTTCTCTACGTGTTGCGCCAGGTCCAGGGAATTGCGCAGGGATTGCGCCGGGCTGCCGTCTTCACGCACGGGCACCAGGTCGAGGGTGGAAAACTTGATCTCGGACAGCGGTTTCATAAGCCTGCTTCTCCAATGGCTGCGCAGGCGTTTGTCGTGGGCGGCAAAACCTGGCGAATTCTATAAGTCAGTTCTATGCAATGTGGGCATATACCCGAGATTCAATAGCAGGCTGTGAATTGCTCGCCGATAAATGGCTTGGAATACCCGGGTGAACTTTGCCCGTCCTTCTATCCTCAGACCTTTGAGCAGCACAAACCAATGGCGCGCCACCCGTCGCGTCGGTTCTTGAGGAGACGGATATGAGTATCAAAAAGAAAGCATCGGCTCATTGGGAAGGTGACCTGAAAACCGGCATCGGTTCGATTTCCACTGAAACCGGAGTCCTGCGTGAAGCGCCTTATGGCTTCAAGGCGCGCTTTGAAGGGGGCAAGGGCACCAACCCGGAAGAGCTGATCGGCGCCGCCCATGCGGGTTGTTTCTCCATGGCGTTTTCCATGATTCTCGGTGACGCCGGCTTGAAAGCCGACAGCATCGACACTCAGGCAGAAGTCACCCTGGACCAGGTCGACGGCGGTTTTGCGATTACGGCGGTGCACCTGATCCTCAAGGCGAAAATCCCCGGCGCCAGCCAGCAGCAATTCGAAGAGTTGAGCACCAAGGCCAAGGAAGGATGCCCAGTGTCCAAGGTTCTGAATGCCAAGATCAGCCTCGACGCGACCCTGGTCAGCTAAAGACCCTACTCGGCCTGCACGGCCATTGCCGACAACATGTCGGCGATGGCCGGCTGGTCAACCCTCCACATCCAGCATCCAATGACGCCGCACCTGGCGCCGTTGCCAGCGTGAGTTGTATTGCTGGCTTTCGCGGCTTTGGGCGAACAACTGGCAACCGCCCTCCGCGGCTTCCCCCAAGTTGAAAGTTCGGCGTGCGCCGATGGCGTGTTTGTCTGAGCCGTAGAAGGCGATCACGCGAATTTCCAGGTCGAGAAAACGCCAGGCTGCATCGGGCAGGTGCCCCTGCATGGGGATGTCGTGCAGCAGCGCCAGGCGCTGGATCAAGGTGGCGAAGGTGCCGATGTGGGTGAAGTCGCCCGTGCGCAACGGCCCTTGGCGCGTGGCCTTGTGCAGGATCAGGTCCTGTTCGATCTCGCCCTTGCTCTCTTCGCGGATATCAGTGACATCGCAGCACAGCGGGCCTTGGCTGGTGTTGAGCCGCAACACGATCTGGTTGATGAAGATCGGTTCGGCGCTCATGTTGCTGATCAGGCACAGCGAGCCGATGCCTTTGCCGGCGCCACGGTTGATGATGATGCGCGGGCGCCGCTGGCGCTGGTAATTGTTGAGCAGCAGTTGTGCATAGAGAATCCACACCACCAGGGTGCCAACGCTCACTAGCAGTGTCAGGGGATCCTTGTATTCGCGTAGCCATTCCACCAGTTGCCAGTTCATGTGCGCGCCTATTGTGCTATTCACCCTCTTCGAGCCCGGCATCGGGCGCGGGGTTCAGCTGAATGTGCGTGGGCTCAGAACTCGCTTGGTCAAAAGGCAGTCAGACAAAGTGTCTGCAGCTTCAGCTCATGGGTATGGGCGCTGCAGCAAGGGAGCGGTACATCATGAAACGTTTTGCCTTGGCGGTAGTTTGTTGCGCACTGGCCACGTCGGCCCTGGCGGCCCCCAAGCCCTGTGAAGAACTCAAGGCCGAGATCGAAGCCAAGATCCAGGCCCAGGGCGTGGCGTCCTACACCCTGGAAATCGTCAGCAATGACGAAGTCCACGACAACAACATGGTGGTCGGCAGCTGTGAAAACGGCACCAAGAAGATCATCTATCAGAAGAACGATCGCTGAACCCACTCAGGGCACGCAGTGGATCAGGCGCTCTTCGGCCACCACCTGGCGTTGCGGGTTATACAGCCGGGCGCTGGGGGTGAAGGTCAGCGAGCGGGCTTCCAGCAGGTAACGCTGGCCGGCCTCGAACCGGTCGTAGTTCAAGGTCAGGTAGCAGAGGCGTTCTTGCGGGCTGTTCATGCCGCTCATGCCGCTGCCGGGCACTTCGAAATCGAAGCGCACCGTCAGTTCATGGCTGCCGGGGCTGACCTGGAAATAGCGCCCGTCGGTGAGTTTTTGCTTGTCCAGCCGTTCGGCCATTACCAGCTTGCCGCCCGGGGTGCGGGTGATCAGGTCGACCCAGGCCTGTTGCGGGTCGGCGCTGGGCAAGGGGCTGGAGCAGGCGGTCAGGGTGGTGAGGGCGAAAAGCAGCAGGAGCGGGCGCATGATGTCGGCCGATGGGACGCGAAGGGCTCAGCATAACGCCGATCAACTGCGCTGACAGCCTGCCGGTTGTCCGCTGCCCACCAGTTTGCGCTGTTCGTCGTAGAGCTTGGCCCACGGGCGCCAGCCGATGGCCCCGGCCTGCAGTTGGTAGCGCTGGCCGGCGTTGAAGTCGTTGAAGGTCAGGTTCAACTGACAGTCGCGCCACAGCGGTTGGGCCTCGGGGCCGATATTGGTCGGCGCCACGGCGAACTGGTAGCGCACGGTCAATTGATGGTTGCCGGGCTGGACTTCGAAATAACGTTTATCGACGGCGGTCTTTTCGTCCACTTCCAGGGCTTGCAGGGTGCTGTCCTGGTGGGCAGCGAGGTCGATCCAGGCTTGCGTCGGATCGGGGTCGGGCAGGCTGGCGCAGCCATTCAGGGCGAGCAATCCAGTGGTCAACAGCAACACGCGCATGGCGAAACTCCAGGCAGGCGAGATAGTCTGGCGGGCAGACCCTCGGAGGATGATTCGATTTGACTAGGCCGCGTTCAAGCCATGGGTTACTTGATCCCGTTTTGCGTCTTTTGTTTCCGGGCCTGGTGCTTTTGTTGCTCAACGGTTGTTCCAGCCTGGGCTATTACGGGCAGTTGGCCAGCGGCCAGTGGCAGTTGTTGCGGGCGCGTACGCCGGTGCAACAGGTGCTCGACGACCCCGCTCGCGACCCGCAATTGCGGGCCCACCTGGCCCAGTCGCAAAAAGCCCGGGCCTTCGCCAGCCAGCACCTGCACCTGCCGGACAATCAGAGCTATCGCCTGTTTGCCGACATCGGCCGGCCCTATGTGGTGTGGAATGTGTTCGCCACGGCGGAGTTTTCCCTGAGCCCGCAAACCCATTGCTTCCCGATTGCCGGTTGCGTGGCCTATCGCGGCTATTACAGCCAGGGCGCCGCGCGCGGGGAAGCGGCGCTGCAACAGCAGCAAGGCATGGACGTGTCGATAGGCGGGGTGGAGGCGTATTCCACGCTGGGTTGGTTCAATGACCCGATCATCAGTTCGATGCTGCATTGGGGGGATGAGCGTCTGGCGACCCTGATCTTCCACGAACTGGCACATCAGCGCTTTTATGTGCAGGACGACACCGAGTTCAACGAGTCCTTTGCCAACTTTGTCGAGCAGGAAGGCACCCGGCAATGGCGTGCTTATCGCGGCCTGCCGCCCTTGGCTGAAGGGGATCGGCGTCAGCGCGATGAGTTTATCCAGTTGCTGCTCGATTGCCGCAAGCGCCTGGGGCAGCTGTACGCCCTGCCCTTGCCTGCCGAGCAAATGCGCCAGCGCAAGGCCGCGGAGTTCGACCGTCTGCGGCAAGACTATCGCCAACGGCGGGATCACCGGTGGGGCGGCTCCAAGCGCTACGACGCCTGGATCGACGCCCCATTGAACAACGCGCGCTTGCTGCCCTTTGGCCTGTACGACCAATGGGTGCCGGCGTTCGCCGCGTTGTTCGCCCAGGTGAAGGGGGATTGGCCGGCGTTCTACACCGCCGTGGAACAGCTCGGGCGCTTGCCGATCGAGCAACGCAAGGCGGCCCTGGCGAGGCTGGCCGGCGAGAGCTTCGCCCTAGCTCCCTAAACCCTAGCTCCGTAAAAACGCCTGATGCAGCTCGGCCAGGGTCTCGAAGTGATAGGCCGGCGCCTCGGCGGTCAATTCCTCACGGCTGCCAAACCCGTAGCCCACCGCCGCCGCGTCCAGCCCGTTGCGCTGGGCGCCGATCAGGTCGTGCTTGCGGTCGCCGATCATCAGGGTGCTGGCCGGGTCGAGGTGTTCTTCGGCCAGCAGATGGGCGATCAACTGCACTTTGTCGGTGCGGGTGCCATCCAGCTCGCTGCCGTAGATCACCTTGAAGTGCTTGGCAAAATCGAAGTGCCGGGCGATTTCCCGGGCGAATACCCAAGGCTTGGAGGTGGCGATGTACAGCTGTCGGCCCTGCCCGCTCAAGGTTTCCAGCAGCGGCGTGACGCCGTCGAACACGCGGTTTTCATAGAGACCGGTGACCTTGAAGCGCTCGCGGTAGAAATTCACCGCCTCCCAGGCCCGGGCCTCGTCGAAGTCGTAGAACTGCATAAAGGCCTGCAACAAAGGCGGGCCGATAAAGTGTTCGAGCTTGGTCAGGTCTGGCTCGTCGATCCCCAGTTTGCCCAGGGCGAACTGGATCGAGCGGGTAATGCCTTCGCGGGGGTCGGTCAGGGTGCCATCGAGGTCGAACAGAACGGTTTGGTAATGCATGGGGTTTCCTGGGCAGTGGGGCAAAAGGTCAGGGACGGTCGTAGCCTTCGGCCAGGTGCAGGTCCTTGAGTTTCACGTAATTGGCGGCGCTGTAGGTGAAGAACGCACGCTCCTTGTCGGTCAGCGGGCGCACGGCTTTCACCGGGCTGCCCACATACAGGAAGCCGCTTTCCAGGCGTTTGCCCGGCGGCACCAGGCTGCCGGCGCCGATGATCACCTCGTCTTCGACCACTGCACCGTCCATGACGATGCTGCCCATGCCGATGAGGATCCGGCTGCCGATCTGGCAGCCATGGAGCATGACCTTGTGGGCGACGGTGACGTCATCACCGATCAGCAGCGGAAAGCCGTCGGGGTTGAACGGTCCGGCGTGGGTGATGTGCAGTACGCAGCCGTCCTGCACGCTGGTGCGGGCGCCGATGCGGATGCGGTGCATGTCGCCGCGGATCACCGTGAGCGGCCAGATGGAGCTGTCGGTGCCGATTTCGACGTCGCCGATCACCACCGCCGAGCTGTCGACGAAGGCCCGTTCGCCGAGGCTCGGCGTGAGGTTCTGGTAAGTGCGAATGGCCAAGTGGGGTTGCCTCTCTGACATTTATTAATGGGGTCGATAGCTGCGGTTGGCATCGATTGTAATTAAGATGGCGCTACGTTTCTTCCAGCCAAGGTGCCAACCGTGAGCCTGAACAACCCTCTTCTACAGTCCTACGACCTGCCGCCGTTCTCGGCGATCCGTGCCGAGCATGTGCAACCGGCCATCGAACAGATCCTGGCGGACAACCGGGTTGCCATCGCTGAAATCCTCAAGAGCCAAGGCCAGCAGCCGACCTGGGCCGGCCTGGTGCTGGCCATGGACGAGCTGAATGATCGCCTGGGCGCCGCCTGGAGCCCGGTCAGCCACCTGAACGCCGTGTGCAACAGCGCAGAACTGCGTGAAGCCTATGAAGCGTGCCTGCCGGCGTTGAGTGCCTACTCCACCGAAATGGGCCAGAACCGTGAGCTGTTCCAGGCCTTCGAAGCCCTGGCCAATGGCCCGGAAGCCGCGACCTTCGACGTTGCGCAAAAAACCATCCTGGAACATTCCCTGCGGGATTTCCGCCTGTCGGGTATCGACCTGCCGCCCGAGCAACAGCAGCGTTATGCCGAAGTGCAAAGCAAGCTCTCGGAGCTGGGCAGCCGCTTCTCCAACCAGTTGCTCGATGCCACCCAGGCCTGGACCAAGCACGTCACCGACGAAGCGTCCCTGGCCGGCCTGACCGATTCGGCCAAGGCGCAAATGGCTGCCGCCGCGCAAGCCAAGGACCTGGACGGCTGGCTGATTACCCTGGAATTCCCTAGTTACTACGCCGTGATGACCTACGCCGAAGACCGCGCCCTGCGCGAAGAAGTCTATGGCGCCTACTGCACCCGTGCGTCGGACCAAGGCCCGAACGCCGGTCAGAATGATAACGGCCCGGTGATGGAACAGATCCTCGACCTGCGCCAGGAATTGGCCCGGCTGTTGGGTTTCGCCAGTTACTCCGAGTTGAGCCTGGCCACCAAGATGGCCGAATCCAGCGACCAAGTGCTGAGCTTTCTGCGGGACCTGGCCAAGCGCAGCAAGCCGTTCGCCGCCCAGGACTTGGAGCAGCTCAAGGCCTACGCCGCCGAACAAGGCTGCCCGGACCTGCAAAGCTGGGACAGCGGTTTCTACGGTGAAAAACTCCGCGAGCAGCGCTACAGCGTGGCCCAGGAAGCCCTGCGCGCCTACTTCCCGATCGACAAGGTGCTGAGCGGCCTGTTCGCCATTGTCCAGCGCCTGTACGGCATCGAGATTGCCGAGCAGAAGGGCTTCGACACCTGGCACCCGGATGTCCGCCTGTTTGAAATCAAGGAAAACGGCCAGCACGTCGGGCGTTTCTTCTTCGACCTGTACGCACGCGCCAACAAGCGTGGCGGTGCCTGGATGGACGGCGCCCGTGATCGTCGGCGCACCCTGGAAGGCACCTTGCAGAACCCAGTGGCCAACCTGGTGTGCAACTTCACTCCAGCCGTGAGCGGCAAGCCGGCGCTGCTGACCCACGACGAAGTCACCACCCTGTTCCACGAATTTGGCCATGGCCTGCACCACCTGCTGACCCGGGTCGAGCACGCTGGCGTCTCCGGCATCAACGGCGTGGCCTGGGATGCGGTGGAGCTGCCGAGCCAGTTCATGGAGAACTGGTGCTGGGAGCCGGAAGGCCTGGCGCTGATCTCCGGTCACTACGAAAGCGGCGAACCCCTGCCCCAGGACCTGCTGCAGAAAATGCTCGCGGCGAAGAACTTCCAGTCCGGCCTGATGATGGTGCGCCAGCTGGAGTTCTCGCTGTTCGACTTCGAACTGCACGCCACCCACGGTGATGGCCGCAGCGTGCTGCAGGTGCTCGAAGGCGTGCGTGACGAGGTCTCGGTCATGCGTCCGCCAGCCTACAACCGCTTCCCCAACAGCTTTGCGCACATCTTCGCCGGCGGCTACGCGGCCGGTTACTACAGCTACAAGTGGGCTGAAGTGCTGTCGGCGGATGCCTTCTCCAAGTTCGAGGAAGACGGCGTGCTCAACCCGCAGACCGGTCGTGCCTTCCGCGAGGCGATCCTGGCCCGTGGCGGTTCCCAGGCGCCGATGGTGCTGTTCGTCGATTTCCGCGGACGCGCCCCGTCGATTGACGCACTCTTGCGCCACAGCGGCCTGAGCGAGGACGCCGCAGCATGAGTGATGCACCCGTGACCACGACCAAGAAACGTTTTATCGCCGGGGCGGTTTGCCCGGCGTGCAGTGAGCCGGACCGGCTGATGATGTGGAGCGAAGACGGCGTGCCCCACCGTGAGTGCGTGGCCTGCGGTTATGCCGACACCCTGAATGAACAGGGGTTGTCGGTGCCCAAGGAGTTGGGCACGCGGGTCAACACCACAGCGTTGAAAGTGCCGGATACCAAGGTGCAGGCGGTGCAGTTCTTCCCCAACCCCAAGCTCAAGAAAAAGCCCGAATAACCCCGTAAGGGGGCGGGCTGTCTGCACTGGTGACGCGGTTTTGGCAGGAGCCGACTTGCCGGCGATGGCGGTCCTGAGGACGCTATCGCTGACACGCCAGCTCCTATCGCGGCGGTCAATGGGCGGGTTTGCTGGCGCTGACGGTCGATAGCCAACTTTTGACCGAGCAGGTGGCAAACACGCTGGTGCTGCAATCGCCATTGGCCAATGCGCTACGCAGTTTGTCGACATCGGCCTGCATCATGTAGCGAACACTGTCCTTGAAGTGGGTACTTTCGCCGAACCCGCCCTGGGTCATTTCATTCAGGGCGTCCTCTTTGCTCCAGCCCTGGACCACCACTCGGTACATCGCCGACATCAACCCTGTGCGATCGGAACCGTGCTTGCAATGCATCAGCACCGGGCCTTGGCTCTCGGCTTCTTGAATGGCCCGCAACGCCGCCAGCACATCGGCATCGTCCACATGGTTGGTCCGATAAGGCAATTGCACCTGCTTGATCCCCGGGCTCGACAGCCAGTCGGCATCGGACTCCGGCAGGAAGGTGATTACCGTCCCCACCTTGAGTTTTTCCAGCAACGGCACCGCCCCTTTGTCGGGCAAGGCGCTGCGATAGAGGGTGGGCGACATCTGATACAGGTTGTATTGCACCTCCACCGGCTGCGCCCATTGTTCCGGGCGGGTCGAGGGCGTGGAGGCAGCCTGCACCTGTGGCCACGCGAGCAGCGCCAACAATGACAAACAGAGAGCAGGGAGGACGCGGGTTCTGGACATGCGCAGTGAGCCGTAGATGAGGGATAGGCGGATGCCAGGCAGCTTCGGCCTCGGGCAGTCAAAGGCCCGTGAGGCGTTCGTCAAAGATTCGTGAAGTCGCCGGTTTCAGGGGGCTTTTCCGGTCTTTCGTGACGGTTTGCACCCGCTTCGATGGTGGCAAGGATCAAGGCCCAGGCGAACCGGTGCCCTGAAGGTCACGGGGTTTCGGTCGGGCGGTGCTGGTCAGATAAATCTGGCTCCATTACTGTATGTGCATACAGTAATGGAGCGCCGTCCATGTTTACCCCTTTACCTCCCCGCGGTCGCGGCACTGCGAGCAACCCGCACAACCGTTTTGCCGCCCACCGCTCGGTGGCCGAGGACGATGGCTGGTATCAGGAAGTGCCGCTGACCCAAGGCACGGAAGTCCGTTTTGAAACGGCGAAGACCATCATCACCCGCAACCAGTCGCCGGACCTGCCCTTTGACCGCTCGATCAACCCCTATCGCGGTTGCGAGCATGGCTGTATCTACTGCTACGCACGGCCCAGCCATGCTTATTGGGATATGTCGCCGGGGCTGGATTTCGAGACCAAGCTGATCGCCAAGAGCAACACCGGCGCGCTGCTGGAGCAGCAGTTGTCCAAGCCGGGTTATCGCTGCGCGCCGATCAACCTGGGTTCCAACACCGATCCCTATCAGCCCATCGAACGTGAACAGCAGCTCAGCCGGCGCACCCTGGAAGTGCTGCTGCGCTATCGCCATCCGGTGACCATTGTCACCAAGGGGTCGCTGATCCTGCGGGACCTGGACCTGCTGGTCGAGTTGGCGCAGCAACGGCTGGTGGCGGTGATGATCAGCCTGACCACCCTGGACGATGAGCTCAAACGCTTCCTCGAGCCCCGTGCGGCGGCGCCCAAGGCCCGGTTGCGGGCGATCCGGGTGATGCGCGAGGCGGGGATTCCGGTGGGGGTCTTGTGTTCGCCGATGATCCCTATGATCAATGACAGCGAGTTGGAGAGCCTGCTCAGTGAAGCCAAGGCGCCGGCGCGCAAAGCGCGGCCTATATGATGCTGCGGTTGCCGCTGGAGGTGGCGCCGCTGTTCGAGGAATGGCTGTTGGCGCATTATCCCCAGCGCGCCGCCCATGTCTTGAGCCTGATCCGCCAGACCCGTGGCGGCGAACTGTACGACAGCCGCTTTGGTGCACGGATGCGCGGTGAAGGCCCCTTCGCCGAACTTCTGGCCCAGCGTTTTGCCAAAGCCAGCAAGCGCTTGGGGCTTGATCGTCGTGACAACTTCAACCTGGATTGCACGGCCTTTTGTCCGCCAGGCGGGCAGATGTCATTGCTCTAGCAGCCCATGGCCTAAGGTTTAAGGGCTGCCCCGGACAGGCTGGTCACGTTTTTGCAGAGGCAATAG
Organism: Pseudomonas morbosilactucae; assembly: GCF_023241715.1. Classification (GTDB taxonomy): domain Bacteria; phylum Pseudomonadota; class Gammaproteobacteria; order Pseudomonadales; family Pseudomonadaceae; genus Aquipseudomonas; species Aquipseudomonas morbosilactucae. The sequence goes on along the minus strand of NZ_JALQCW010000008.1, from coordinate 37,941 downwards.
TGGCGATCTAGAGCCCTCCGTTCAGTTTGAGTTAAGTTTTTGCCGCTACCTTGTTCACCAAGTGACCCACAGGTCGCGATGGGCGGTCTGGTTGTTTTTTAATCAATCACTGGCGTCCTGCCGGATAAATCTGGAAAATTCACCTAATCCGTCAAAGAGGATGAATCATGAGTGACAAGGATAAACAGCCATTGGCTGCATCGGCTTCAGCCCCCAGCCAGGGCGCCGAAAGCGCCGATGCAGCGCTGCAAAATATCGTTGAGGGTTTTTTGCGTTTTCATCACGAGGTTTTTCCGCAACAGGAAGAGCTCTTCAAAAAACTCGCCACCGCCCAGCAACCCCGGGCGATGTTCATTACCTGCGCGGACTCGCGCATCGTTCCAGAGCTGATTACCCAGAGTTCCCCCGGCGACCTGTTCGTTACCCGTAACGTCGGCAACGTGGTGCCGCCCTACGGACAGATGAACGGTGGCGTCTCCACCGCCATCGAGTACGCGGTGCTGGCTCTTGGGGTGCATCACATCATTGTTTGCGGGCATTCGGACTGTGGCGCCATGCGCGCCGTGCTCAACCCGCAAAGCCTGGAAAAAATGCCCACGGTCAAAGCCTGGCTGCGTCATGCCGAAGTGGCCAAGACCATGGTTCATGAAAACTGTGATTGCGCCGACGAAAGCGCCAGCATGCATGTGCTGACCGAAGAAAACGTCATCGCCCAGTTGCAGCATTTGCGCACCCACCCTTCCGTGGCTTCGCGCATGGCTAACGGCCAGTTGTACATCCACGGCTGGGTGTACGACATCGAAACCAGCGCCATCAAGGCCTACGACGCCGATCAAGGCTGTTTCCTGCCGCTTGATGGCAGCCATCCGGTGCCGGTTGCGACGCCCAAAGCGCGCTTCTAAATCCTCCTAACGACCTGTGTGGTTCAAGCCATGACTGCCTTTTGTGCGGTCTGGCTTCGCCATGCCTGAAGAAAACTTCGGGAGAATTGTCATGCGTGCAGCACAACTCAAAGCGGTTTTGCCACGGGAGCTGATGGCGTCCGTGGTGGTGTTTCTGGTGGCCCTGCCCCTATGCATGGGGATCGCCATTGCCTCGGGCCTGCCGCCGGCCAAGGGCTTGATTACCGGGATCATCGGCGGGCTGGTGGTGGGCTGGCTGGCCGGCTCTCCCCTGCAGGTCAGCGGCCCGGCCGCCGGGCTGGCGGTGCTGGTGTTCGAATTGGTGCGCCAGCACGGGGTGGTGATGTTGGGACCAATCCTGCTGCTGGCGGGCTTCCTGCAACTCTTGGCCGGGCGTTTGCGCCTGGGCTGCTGGTTCCGGGTCACGGCGCCGGCGGTGGTCTACGGCATGTTGGCGGGGATTGGTGTGTTGATCGTGCTGTCCCAGGTCCATGTGATGCTCGACGCCAAGCCCAATGCCTCGGGGCTGGATAACCTGGCGGGCTTCCCGGGGGCGGTGGCCGAGGCCTTGCCGAGCCTGGGCTGGCAGGCCGGGGCATTGGGGCTGGGCACCATCGCGGTGATGTACCTCTGGGAAAAACTTCGCCCCCAGGCGCTGCGTTTTATCCCGGGCGCCTTGCTTGGCGTGGGGGCGGCGACCTGCGTAAGCCTGGTCCTGGCGTTGCAGGTAAACCGGGTCAACGTGCCGGAAAACCTGGCCGAGGCCATCGACTGGTTGCGCCCCAGCGACCTGCTCAACCTGGCGGATCCGCAGTTATTGATCGCGGCCTTCGCCGTGGCCTTTATCGCCAGCGCTGAAACCCTGCTTTCGGCCGCTGCTGTGGACCGCATGCACAGCGGCCAGCGTTCGGACTTTGACCGCGAACTCTCGGCCCAAGGCGTCGGCAATATGCTCTGCGGATTGCTAGGGGCGTTGCCCATGACCGGCGTCATTGTGCGCAGTTCGGCCAATGTCCAGGCGGGGGCGACGACACGTTATTCGGCGATTTTCCATGGTTTGTGGCTGCTGGGTTTTGTGCTGTTGCTGTCCAGCGTGCTGCAAAGCATTCCGGTGGCGAGCCTGGCCGGGGTGCTGGTCTACACCGGTTTCAAACTGGTGGACCTCAAGGCTTTCCGTGGCCTGGGACGTTACGGGCGGATGCCGATGCTGATCTACGGGGTCACGGCCCTGGCGATTATCTTCAGCGACTTGCTCACCGGGGTACTGATTGGTTTCGGCCTGACCCTGGCCCAGCTGGCCTGGAAAGCCTCGCGCTTGAAAATCAGCCTGATCGACCTGCCAGAGCCTGGTGAGATGGAGTTGCGACTGGTGGGGGCGGCGACCTTTCTCAAAGTGCCGGCGTTGACCCGGGTTCTGGGGACCATCCCGGCGGGCACCACCGTGCACGTACCGCTGAATAACCTGAACTACATCGATCATTCCTGCCTGGAATTGCTGGAGGAATGGGCACGGGCCAACAGCGCCAAGGGCAACCGGCTGTTGATCGAGGAGCGAGGCTTGAAGCGGCGCCTGGAGGGACGCTTGACCACCACCACGGGCGTGGGGTCGGGGCGGGCGATGGTTGCGGTCGATACCGGCGGGCGCTGAGTGCACCCTTCGTGGCGAGTGGGGGCAAGCCCCCTCGCCACGCGTTTTGGGTTCAATCAGCCCGGGTCATGTGGGCTGTGATTCAGGCGGCAGGCTGGTCCAGTTCCAGTTCCACACCCAGTTGGCGTGACAGGCACGGCCAGCGTTTCCAGGCGGCTTCGGTGTCCGGGCTGGCGAGCTTGTCGCGGTAGGCTTCCACCGACTCCAGGGCGAAGCTGTCTTCATCGAGCATGGCGTCCACGGCGTGGTGCACCGCTTCATCCAGTTGGTTGGCGAAGTCTTCGCCGATCAGTTGGTGGGCGATCAGGTTGGCGACCGTGGTGTCCAGAGGGATCAGCGGCTGGCCGAAGTGTTTGATGTAGAGATCGTTGACCTCTTCCACCAGGCGGTGAGCCAGGTAGGCCTCGTCCAGCAGGCTATCGAGGCCGACATGGCCGTCCATGATGGCCGGCGGCTGGATAAAGAACTGCTCGGCAATTTTCAGTACCGGCTTGATCTGCGATTCGATGCCGGCCTCGCGGGCGACCTCGTTGGCAGCGTCGAGCAGGTCGGGCACTTGGTCGATATACGCGGCGACAAAACGGGTCATCACGCCGTTGGCGTCGACATCAGGCAGTTGGATGGCGGGGTGCAAGTGAGGCAGTTGGGTTTCCAATTGACGCGTCAATTGGCCTGTGCTGGCTTCGTGTTGCTGGGCCAGTCGGATTTGCTCGCGCAACGCGGCGGTGTTCATGAAAACTCCAGGGACCATGGGCAATTAAAGAGGGCAGACATAAGTTAGCCTGATCAAAAAATCGGCTAAGACGCATTTGTCATAATTATTTCATGCTTAGTCATGGCGGTTATATCGAATTGCCATCTTCCTCTGCCAACCCCCCTCTTTTCGTGGCTTGTGTGGCCTGTCCATGCTGTTTTTGCTGATTTGCCCCCCTGCGTTGCGAGGTCGAACTCGCTGTCTATACTCGGCCTTGTATGAAGTTAGCTGATGACGCCCTGCTGCCCGTGCAGCGAAGGCTCGGCGGTTTAAGTTCGTAGTCTAGGCAGCCGCTCCCTTGGCCGCAGGCGTTAAGCCTACGGGATAACAAGAACGATAAGGGGAACCCGCAATGATGCGACATCCACAAGTCTGGATGGGCCTCCTGTTGTGGTCGATATTCAGCCAGGCGAACGCCGCCTGGACCGTGAATATGGCGCCTGGAGCGACCGAAATAAGCCACGCGGTCTTCGATCTGCACATGACCATTTTCTGGATCTGTGTGGTGATAGGCATCATTGTCTTCGGCGCGATGTTCTGGTCGATGATCGTTCACCGTCGCTCCACCGGGCAGGTGGCCGCCAAGTTCCACGAAAGCACCACGGTCGAAATTCTCTGGACCATCATCCCCTTCCTGATCCTGGTGGCCATGGCTGTGCCGGCCACCGCGACCCTGATCAAGATGTACGACGCCAGCGAGTCGGACGTGGACATCCAGATCACCGGCTACCAATGGAAATGGCACTACAAATACCTGGGCCAGGACGTGGAGTTCTTCAGCAACCTGGCCACCCCCGCCGAGCAGATCCATAACCAGGCCGTCAAAGGCGAGCACTACCTGTTGGAAGTGGACCAGCCGCTGGTGCTGCCGGTGGGCGCCAAGGTGCGTTTTCTGGTGACGGCGGCCGACGTGATCCACTCCTGGTGGGTGCCGGCCTTTGCGGTCAAGCGCGACGCCATCCCCGGCTTCGTCAACGAGGCCTGGACCCGGGTCGACAAGCCCGGCATCTACCGTGGCCAGTGCGCCGAACTGTGCGGCAAGGACCATGGGTTCATGCCGATCGTGGTCGAGGTCAAGACTAAAGCCGACTACGACACCTGGATGGGCGAGCGCAAAGCCGAAGCCGCCAAGCTCAAGGAACTGACCAGCAAGGAATGGACCCTCGACGAGTTGGTGGCGCGCGGCGACAAGATCTACCACACCACCTGCGTTGCCTGTCACCAGGCGGAAGGCCAGGGCCTGCCGCCCATGTTCCCGGCCCTCAAAGGCTCGAAAATCGCCACCGGGCCCAAGGAGGCTCACCTGAGCATCGTCTTCCACGGCAAGCCGGGCACCGCCATGGCGCCTTCGGCAAGCAGTTGTCGGAAGTCGATATCGCTGCGGTCGTCACTTACGAGCGCAACGCCTGGGGCAACAACAAGGGCGACATGGTCACGCCAAAAGAAGTGCTGGCGCTGAAACAGGCGGAAAGCCAATGAGCCGGCTTATTGGGTATTTCCGCAACCGCTCGGGGTGCAGTGCCCTTGAGCGTCCAGCCCACCCGTTTGCAGGAGACAGGGCATGAGTGCAGTGATCGATGACCACGGCCACGCCGGCCATGATGACCACGCCCATGGCCCGGCCAAGGGCCTGATGCGCTGGGTTCTGACCACCAACCACAAGGACATCGGGACCCTGTACCTGTGGTTCAGCTTCTGCATGTTCCTGCTCGGTGGCTCCTTCGCCATGGTGATCCGCGCCGAGCTGTTCCAGCCCGGGCTGCAGATCGTCGAGCCGGCGTTCTTCAACCAGATGACCACCATGCACGGCCTGGTGATGGTCTTCGGCGCGGTGATGCCGGCTTTTGTCGGGCTGGCCAACTGGATGATCCCGCTGATGATCGGGGCGCCGGACATGGCCCTGCCGAGGATGAACAACTTCAGCTTCTGGCTGTTGCCGGCAGCCTTTCTGATGCTGGTCTCGACCCTGTTCATGCCCGGTGGCGGGCCGAACTTCGGCTGGACCTTCTACGCCCCGCTCTCCACCACTTACGCCCCGGAAAGCGTGACCTTCTTTATCTTCGCCATCCACTTGATGGGCATCAGTTCGATCATGGGCGCGATCAACGTGATCGCCACCATCCTCAACCTGCGTGCCCCGGGCATGACCTTGATGAAAATGCCGCTGTTCGTCTGGACCTGGCTGATCACCGCGTTCCTGTTGATCGCAGTGATGCCGGTGCTGGCTGGCTGCGTGACCATGATGCTGATGGACATTCACTTCGGCACCAGCTTCTTCAGTGCTGCCGGCGGCGGCGACCCGGTGCTGTTCCAGCATGTGTTCTGGTTCTTCGGGCATCCCGAGGTGTACATCATGATCCTGCCGGCCTTCGGCGCTGTCAGCTCGATCATTCCGACCTTCAGCCGCAAGCCGTTGTTTGGCTACACCTCGATGGTCTATGCCACGGGCTCCATCGCCTTCCTGTCGTTTATTGTCTGGGCGCACCACATGTTCGTGGTGGGCATTCCGTTGGTGGGCGAACTGTTCTTCATGTACGCGACCCTGCTGATCGCCGTGCCCACCGGGGTCAAGGTGTTCAACTGGGTCAGCACCATGTGGCAGGGCTCGCTGACCTTCGAGACGCCGATGCTGTTCGCTGTGGCCTTCGTCATTCTGTTCACCATCGGCGGCTTCTCCGGCTTGATGCTGGCTATCGCCCCGGCGGACTTCCAGTACCAGGACACCTACTTCGTGGTGGCGCATTTCCATTACGTGCTGGTGCCGGGGGCGATCTTCGGGATCTTCGCTTCGGCCTATTACTGGCTGCCGAAGTGGACCGGGCATATGTATGACGAAACCCTGGGCAAGCTGCACTTCTGGCTGTCTTTCGTGGGCATGAACATGGCGTTCTTCCCCATGCACTTCGTCGGGCTGGCGGGGATGCCGCGACGGATCCCGGACTACAACCTGCAGTTCGCCGACTTCAACATGGTCTCGTCCATCGGTGCCTTCACCTTTGGCGCTACGCAGATTTTCTTCCTGTTCATCGTCATCAAGTGCATCCGTGGCGGCAAGCCGGCACCGGCCAAACCGTGGGATGGGGCCGAAGGGCTGGAATGGAGCATTCCTTCGCCTGCGCCGTATCACACCTTCACCACGCCGCCGGAAGTGAAATGAACAGCTCCTACCCGGGGAGGTTGAAATGGCCGAAATCTCGCTGAAGAAGCTGGTGACGCGCCTGTTGCTGGTGGTGGTGGCGATGTTTGTCTTCGGTTTCGCCTTGGTGCCGATCTACGACGTGATGTGCAAGGCCCTGGGCATCAACGGCAAGACCGGCGGCCAGTACGCGGACCAGGGGCAGCAGGTCGACGCATCGCGCCAGGTGCGGGTGCAGTTCTTGTCAACCAACGCCATCGACATGGTCTGGGACTTCTACCCCAAGTCCGATGACATCGTGGTCCACCCCGGAGCGGTGAACGAAATGGTGTTTATCGCCCATAACCCCAGCGATCGCCCGATGAGCGCTCAGGCGGTGCCGAGCATTTCACCGAGCAGCGCGGCGATGTATTTCCACAAGACCGAATGCTTCTGTTTCACCCAGCAAGTGTTGCAGCCCGGTGAAAAGATCGAGATGCCGGTGCGCTTCATCGTGGACCGTGACATGCCCAAGGATGTGAAGCACCTGACGCTGGCTTACACGCTGTTCGATATCACCGCGCGTCATCCACCTGTGGCGGTCACTGCCAAGACCGGTGGTTAAGACGTTCTAGCGTGCCCGATAAGGAGAACAATCAATGGCGACTCATGAGCACTATTACGTTCCCGCCCAGAGCAAGTGGCCGATCATCGCGACGGTGGGCATGTTCGTCACCGTGTTTGGCCTGGCGACCTGGTTCAACGACCTCAAGGCGGCGCGTCCGGAATCCCATGGCCCGCTGATCTTCTTTGTCGGCGGCCTGTTGCTGGCCTACATGCTGTTCGGCTGGTTCGGGGCGGTGATCAAGGAAAGCCGTTCCGGCTTGTACAGCGCCCAGCTCGACCGCTCGTTCCGCTGGGGCATGAGCTGGTTCATCTTCTCCGAGGTGATGTTCTTCATCGCCTTCTTCGGTGCGCTGTTTTACGTGCGCCATATCTCCGGGCCAGCCCTGGGCGGGGAAGGCAGCAAGGGCCTGGCCCATATGCTGTGGCCGAACTTCGAGTTCGTCTGGCCGCTGCTCAATAACCCCGACCCCAAACTCTTCCCTACGCCCAAGGGCACCATCAGCCCCTGGGGCCTGCCGCTGCTTAACACCGTTCTTCTGGTGAGTTCCAGCGTCACGGTGACCATCGCCCACCATGCCTTGAAACGAGGTCATCGCGGCGCGCTGAAAATCTGGCTGGCGCTGACCGTCCTGCTCGGCTGCGCGTTCCTTGGTTTCCAGGCCGAGGAATACATCCATGCCTACAAAGAACTGGGGCTGACCCTGGGATCGGGGGTGTATGGCGCGACCTTCTTCATGCTCACCGGTTTCCACGGTGCCCACGTGACCATCGGCACGCTGATTCTGTTCGTGATGCTGATGCGCATCCTGCGCGGGCATTTCGACGCCGAGCACCAGTTCGGCTTTGAGGCCGCGAGTTGGTATTGGCACTTCGTCGATGTGGTGTGGATCGGGCTGTTCGTCTTTGTCTACGTGCTCTGAAACGCCGCTACCAGGGGGCGTGTGAGACCAACTGGCCGCTGAAGAAACCCCAGGCGATCAAGCCCACGGTGATCGCGGCCAGGCACACCCGAACGGTCAGCAGATTGACCACGCGCTTGGAGCCGCTGTCGTCCTTGACCAAAAAGAACAGGCCGCTGAACAGGCTGATAACCGTGGCAATCAGCATCAGGACGATCGCTGCTTTGAGCATGGCGGGACTCCCGGGGGGAATGACGATGAACAGCAGTATAGCGAGTCGATCTGCGCACTTTACGGCGCCCACATGAAGCGCTTTCGCCCCGGCCTGGCGCCGAGCCTGGTGGTGCTGTTGCTGCTGCCCATCCTGGTGGCCCTGGGGTTTTGGCAACTGAGTCGTGGCGAGCAGAAGCGCGAGCTGCTGGCCAGTTACGCCGAGCGCCGGGCCGCCGAGCCACTGTCGGTGCATGAGCTGCTAAGTGTTCAGGATCCGGCCTTCCGCCGGGTGCGCTTGCACGGTCATTTTGATCCCGAGCACAGCGTGCTGCTGGACAACCGCCAGCACGACGGCCAGGTCGGCGTGGAGTTGCTGCAACCCTTTCAGGACCAGGCCAGCGGAAACTGGTTGCTGCTCAATCGCGGCTGGTTGCCCTGGCCTGACCGGCGCACGCCACCGGTGTTCAGCACCCCGGAGCAGCCGGTAAGCCTGGATGCCTGGGTCTATGTCGCCCCGGGCGCGACCTTTCAACTGCACGCCGATCCGGCCGGCGCCCGCTGGCCCCGGCTGGTGACGGCGGTGGAGCCGGGCAAGCTCTGGAGTGAGTTGGGCCGCAGCGGTTTTGCTTACGAAGTGCGCCAGGAATCCGGCCCGGGCGCCTACCTCACCCAGTGGCCGGTGGTGGCCATGGGGCCGGAAAAACACCTGGGCTACGCGGTGCAGTGGTTCGCCATGGCCCTGGCTTTGTTTGCGCTCTACCTCTATCTCGGCTGGCACAACGCAAGGGAGAAACCGCATGGGAACGGCCATCAATCCAACCAACATGTCTGAGCCGTCGGCACCGCAGAGCCGGCGTCGCGGGCGCTGGCAACTGATCCTGATCCTGGCCATGGTGATCGGCCCCATGGTCCTCGCCACCGGCATGTACAAGCTGCAGTTCTGGGTGCCGGAAAGCCGCAGCTACCACGGTGAGCTGATCGGTAACGGCCAGACCCGCGCCCAGATCGGCGTACAGGCCGACGAGGAGCGCTGGCAGATCCTGGTGACCGCGCCCAAGGGCTGTGCCGAGGATTGCCAGCAACTGGTGTACCTGGCGCGGCAGATCCAAGTCGCCCTGGGGCGCGATGCATCCCGGGCCAGCCATGCCCTGGCCAGCGCCCAGCCCTTGAGTGCCAACTACCAGGCCACGCTGGCGCGTGAGTACCCGCAGTTGCAGCGCTACCCCCTGGACCTGCCGACTTTTATCAAGGGCGCCCATGAGCAAGAGGCGCCGCAGCTGTGGATCGTCGACCCCCACAGCAACCTGGTGCTGCGCTACGACGCCCGGGTCAACGGCAAGGACTTGCTTAACGACCTGCGCCACCTGCTGAAACTGTCGAACATCGGATAAGGGCATCGTCATGGCCAAACCTGGATTTCGCCTCGCGTTGTTTGCCACCTTGCTGGCGCTGATTGTGGTGCTGCTCGGTGCCTATACTCGGCTGACGCACGCCGGCCTCGGCTGCCCGGATTGGCCCGGCTGCTACGGCTTTATCAGCGTGCCCGCCAGCGAAGCCCAGTTGGCCCATGCCGAGCTGCATTTCCCCGACACGCCGGTGGAGGCTCATAAAGGCTGGAACGAGATGGTCCACCGCTACTTCGCCGGCACCCTGGGGCTGTTGATCGTGTTGTTGGCGGCACGCGCCTGGCGTCATCGGCAGTACCCCGGGCAGCCCTTGAAACTGCCGTTGTTCCTGTTGGCGGTGGTGTTTGCCCAGGCGGCCTTCGGCATGTGGACGGTGACCCTCAAGCTCTGGCCGCAAGTGGTCACTGCGCATTTACTCGGCGGCTTTGCCACCTTGAGCCTATTGTTCCTGCTGACCTTGCGGTTGTCCGGGGTGTTGCCGGCGTTGATTGTGCCGCGGCGCCTGCAATATTGGGCCACGGCCGGCTTGGTGTTGGTGATCGGGCAGATCGCCCTGGGCGGCTGGGTCAGTTCCAACTATGCGGCGGTGGCCTGTATCGACTTGCCCACCTGTCACGGCCAGTGGTGGCCGGCGGCGGATTTTGCCAACGGCTTTCACCTGACCCAGCACATCGGCCCCAACTACCTGGGCGGCCAGCTCGACAGCGAGGCGCGCACCGCCATTCACCTGACCCATCGCATCGGTGCGCTGGTGGTGACCCTGGTGCTGCTGGGGCTGGCCTGGCAGTTGCGACACGTGGGTATGACCCGCCTGGCCGGGTTGGTGCTGCTGGCCCTCGGGGTGCAGATCACCCTGGGGGTGAGCAACGTGCTGTTCCACCTGCCGCTGCCGGTAGCCGTGGCCCACAACGCCGGGGGCGCGGCGCTGTTGCTGACCCTGGTGCTGGTCAATTACCACGCCCGCACCAGCCTGGTCCGGGTCAAGGACCAACGGCCCTTTGGCTGGCGCCTCAGCCCACGTAAACACGTGGCCGGGCTCATAACCTTAAAAGGAGAGCTGCCATGGCGACTCTGATCGGTGAACGGGCGGGCCAGGCGATCTGGCGCGACTACCTGGAGCTGACCAAGCCCAAGGTGGTGGTGTTGATGCTGATCACTTCCCTGGTCGGCATGTTCCTCGCCACCCGCGCCGGCGTGCCCTGGACGGTGCTGGTGTTCGGCAACCTGGGGATCGCCTTGTGCGCGGGGGGCGCGGCGGTGGTCAACCACGTGGTGGATCGGCGCATCGATGCGGTGATGGCCCGGACCCACAAACGCCCGCTGGCCCAGGGCCGGGTTTCGCCGAGCGCGGCCCTGACCTTCGCCCTGCTCCTGGCCCTAGCCGGCCAGGCCCTGTTGCTGGCGTTCACCAACCCGCTGACTGCCTGGCTGACCTTGGCTTCCCTGCTCGGTTACGCGGTGATCTACACCGGCTTTCTGAAACGCGCGACCCCGCAGAACATTGTGATCGGTGGCCTGGCCGGCGCCGCCCCGCCCCTGCTCGGCTGGGTGGCGGCCACCGGGCATGTCAGTGCCGAGCCGCTGTTACTGGTACTGATCATCTTCGCTTGGACCCCGCCGCACTTCTGGGCCCTGGCCATTCACCGCAAGGAGGAGTACGCCAAGGCCGATATCCCCATGCTGCCGGTGACCCACGGCGAGCATTACACCAAGGTGCATATCCTGCTCTACACCTTTGCCCTGCTGGCGGTCAGCCTGCTGCCGTTCGTGATCCACATGAGCGGCGTGTTGTACCTGGTGTGTGCCCTGGGATTGGGTGCGCGCTTTCTGCAATGGGCCTGGGTACTGTACCGTGGCACTCGGCCGCACGCGGCGATCAACACCTTCAAGTACTCTATTTATTACTTGTTCCTGCTGTTCATCGCCCTGCTCGTAGACCACTACCTATTGTTGACCCTATGACTCGAACTCAGAAAACCGTCTTTATTCTTGTGGCGCTGGTGGCCCTGGTACTGGGCCTGACCGTTAACAAAGTGCTGTCCGGCAAGGGCCAGGGCGACCCCACTGCGTTGATCGACGCCGGGATTATCCTGCTGCCGCAAAGCCGCAATCTGCCGAGCGTGAAGATGACGGACCAGAATGGCCAGCCGGTGGTGATCGATGAACTCAAGGGCAAGTGGTCGCTGCTGTTCTTCGGTTACACCTTCTGCCCGGACATCTGCCCCACCACCTTGGCCCAACTGCGGCAGATCAAGAGCGAGCTGCCCAAGGAGGCGGTGGACAAGCTGCAGGTGGTGCTGGTGAGCGTCGACCCCCATCGTGATACGCCGCAGCAGCTCAAGCAGTACCTGGGCTATTTCGACAAGGACTTCCAGGGGCTGACCGCCTCTTCGGTGGAAGATCTGCAGAAGCTGGCCAATGCGGTGAGCATCCCGTTTATTCCGGCGGACACCAGCAAACCCAACTACACCGTGGACCACAGCGGCAACCTGGCGGTGATCGGCCCGGACGGCACCCAGCGGGGCTTTATCCGTGCGCCGCTGAACAACCAGAAGTTGGTGGCCCAGTTGCCGGTGATGTTGCAACGCCCGTAAGCGGAAGAACCGCCGCAAATAAAACGGGGCGCCCTGAGGCGCCCCGTTTGTGTTTCTACAACGTGTAGGAGCCGGCTTGCCGGCGATAGCGCTCTTGAGCGGCGCATCGCTGGCAAGCCAGCGCCTAAGGTTGTTAGAAGGCTGGCAGTACCGCGCCTTTGTATTTCTCGAGAATGAATTGCTTCACTTCCGGGCTGTGCAGGGCGGCGACCAGTTTCTTCATGGCGTCCGAGTCTTTGTCGTCAGGACGGGCTACCAGGATGTTCACGTAAGGCGAGTCGTTGCCTTCAATGACCAGGGCGTCCTTGGACGGGTCCAGCTTGGCTTCCAGGGCGTAGTTGGTATTGATCAGCGCCAGGTCGACCTGGGTCAGCACGCGGGGAATGGTGGCGGCTTCCAGTTCACGGAACTTCAAGTCTTTCGGGTTCTCGGTGATGTCTTTGACGGTGGACAGGATGTTGTTCGAGTCCTTGAGCTTGATCAGCCCGGCCTTGGCCAACAGCAGCAAGGCACGGCCGCCGTTGGTGGCGTCGTTGGGGATCACTACGTTGGCGCCGCCTGGCAGCTCGTCGAGTTTCTTGACCTTGTTGGAGTAGGCGCCCAGGGGCTCCAGGTGCACGCCGGCAACGCTCACCAGGTGAGTGCCCTTGGCCTTGTTGAACTCATCCAGGTACGGCTGGTGCTGGAAGAAGTTGGCGTCCAGGCGTTTCTCGGCCACTTGCACGTTGGGCTGCACGTAGTCGGTGAAGACTTTGACCTTGAGGTCCACGCCTTCTTTGGCCAGGGCCGGTTTGACGAATTCCAGGATCTCGGCGTGGGGCACCGGTGTGGCGGCCACGGTCAGGGTTTCGGCGGCGTGGGCGGAAAACGCGGCCACGGCTGCGAAAGCGACGAGTAGTTTTTTCATCGAACAAGCTCCTTGTAAGACGCCCGGTCCCGGGCGCCGGCATTGCATTTATTTGCGGGAAAAGTGCACCACCAGCTTATCGCCGACGGTTTGCAGAACCTGAACCAACACCAACAGCAAGATCACCGTCACCACCATCACATCGGTCTGGAAACGCTGGTAGCCGAAACGGATCGCCAGGTCGCCGAGGCCGCCGGCACCCACAACGCCGGCCATGGCGGTGTAGGACACCAGGGTGATCGCGGTCACGGTGATGGCTGCAAAGATGCCCGGGCGGGCTTCTGGCAGCAAGGCATTGGTGATGATCTGGCGGGTGGTGGCGCCCATGGACTGGGTGGCCTCGATGATGCCGCGGTCCACTTCACGCAGGGCGGTTTCCACCAAGCGTGCAAAGAACGGTGTGGCGCCCACTACCAGCGGCGGAATGGCCCCGGCGACGCCCAGGGACGTACCAGTGATCAGCACCGTGAAGGGGATCATCACAATCAGCAGGATGATGAACGGCAGCGAGCGCAGGATGTTCACCACCAGCGACAGCAGCGCGTAGAGGTTCTTTTGCTCGAGCAATTGGCGCGGGCTGCAGAGGAACAGCAGCACGCCCAGGGGCAGGCCCAGGAGCACGGTGAACAGCAGCGAACCGCCGAGCATCATCAGGGTGTCGCCGGTGGCCAGCCAGATTTCCAGCCAGTCGATGTTGGCGAAGAAGGTATCCATCAGCGCAGCACCTCCATGTGGACGTCCGCTGCGGTGAAGCGGGCAAAGGCCGCTTCCATGTCACCGCCGGTCACGGCCAGGGTCAATTGCCCGTAAGGGGTGTCTTTGATGCGGTCGATGCGCCCGGCGAGGATGCTGTAGTCCACACCGGTTTCGCGGGCCACGGTGCCCAGCAGCGGCGCGTAGGTGGCGTCGCCCTGGAAGGTCAGGCGCACGATGCGCCCAGGCACGTGGGCAAAGTCGTCGCGCTGTTCGCTTTCGTCGATCTGCTCGTCTTCCTGGACGAAGCGCTTGGTGGTCGGGTGCTTGGGATGCAGGAACACCTCGGCCACCGAGCCTTGCTCGACGATGACCCCAGCGTCCATTACCGCCACCTGGTCGCAGACGCGGCGGATCACATCCATTTCGTGGGTGATCAGCACAATGGTCAGCTTCAGCTCACGGTTGATCTCGGCCAGCAGTTGCAGGACCGACGCCGTGGTTTGCGGGTCGAGGGCACTGGTGGCCTCGTCGCACAGGAGGATTTTCGGCTTGGTCGCCAGGGCGCGGGCGATGCCGACGCGCTGCTTCTGGCCGCCGGACAACTGGGCAGGGTACTTCTTGGCGTGGTCGGCCAGGCCGACTCGGGCCAGCAATTCGGTGACCCGCTTGTCGATCTCGCTGCGGGACAGTTCGCCGGCCAGGGTCAGTGGCAGGGCGACGTTGTCGGCCACGGTCTTGGACGCCAGCAGGTTGAAGTGCTGGAAAATCATCCCGACCTGCTGGCGGAAACGGCGCAGGCCGTTGGCGTTGAGGGCGGTGACTTCTTCGCCGTCGACGATGATCTTGCCGCCACTGGGGTTTTCCAGGCGGTTGATCAGGCGCAACAGGGTGCTTTTACCCGCCCCGGAGTGGCCGATCAGGCCGAACACCTGGCCGTTTTCGACCCGCAGGTTGGTCGAATGCAGGGCGGGAATATCCTTGCCGGCAACCCGGTAGGTTTTATGGACGTCTTGAAACTCGATCACGTAGCGAACCTTGTGGGGCGCGTTGAAAAGGGGTCAGCGGTAAGCCGGGCGGGCATTTTAGCCTGTCCGTATAGAGGTTCTTAGCATTTATTTCGCGATCATCCTTCCATTTGGCAATAACGCGATCAAAGGTCATAAAAAAGGAACGGTGCTCTTCGCTCATCAGTCACTACTTAGCCACTCCAAAGTGTCCAGGTACCGTGCCTGGACAACTTGCTCATGAAGCCCGGGTTCGCCCGGGATTTTGCACACGAGGAGTTTTTGTCTGATGAGTACCAAGAAGCCAAGCGCCCGCAAAAGCCAGCTGGCCGGGACTGACACCCTGGATCGGGGCAATAGCAACAGCAAGCTGGAGAGCCTGGAGCCCTTCCGTTCCGATGCCACCGAACAGGCGTTGCGCACCAACCAGGGCGTCAAGATCGCCGATAACCAGAACAGCCTGAAAGCCGGTGCCCGCGGGCCTTCGTTGCTGGAAGACTTCATCATGCGGGAGAAAATCACCCATTTTGACCATGAGCGGATCCCCGAGCGCATCGTCCATGCGCGCGGCGTGGGCGCCCATGGCTACTTCCAAAGCTACGGCAACCACTCGGCCCTGACCAAGGCCGGGTTCCTTTCTGACCCGACCAAGCAGACCCCGGTGTTTGTGCGCTTTTCCACCGTGCAGGGGCCTCGCGGTTCCGGCGATACGGTGCGTGACGTGCGCGGTTTTGCCGTGAAGTTCTTCACCGACGAGGGCAACTTCGACTTGGTGGGCAATAACATGCCGGTGTTCTTCATTCAGGACGCCATCAAGTTTCCCGACTTTGTACACGCGGTGAAGCCCGAGCCCCACAACGAAATACCCACCGGCGGTTCGGCCCACGACACCTTCTGGGACTTCGTCTCCCTGCAGCCCGAATCGGCCCATATGGTGATCTGGGCCATGTCCGACCGGGCCATTCCGAAAAGCCTGCGCAGCATGCAGGGGTTTGGCGTGCACACCTTTCGCCTGATCAATGCCGAGGGCCAGTCGAGCTTCGTCAAGTTCCACTGGCGGCCAACGGTGGGCACCTGTTCCCTGGTCTGGGATGAAGCGCAGAAGCTCGCCGGCAAGGACACCGACTTCCATCGGCGGGACTTGTGGGAGTCCATCGAAGGGGGGGATTACCCGGAATGGGAATTTGGCGTACAGATCATCGCCGAAGAGGACGAGCACAGTTTCGACTTCGACATTCTCGACCCCACCAAGCTGATTCCCGAGGAGCTGGTGCCCATCACGCCCCTGGGCAAAATGGTGCTTAACCGCAACCCGGACAACTACTTCGCCGAGACCGAGCAAGTCGCCTTCTGCCCGGGGCATATCGTGCCGGGTATCGACTTCTCCAATGACCCACTGCTGCAGGGCCGGTTGTTTTCCTACACCGACACGCAGATCAGCCGCCTGGGTGGGCCGAACTTCCACGAACTGCCGATCAACCGGCCAGTGGCTCCCTTCCACAATGGCCAGCGCGATGCCATGCACCGCACCACCATCGACAAGGGGCGAGCGTCTTACGAGCCCAACTCCATCGATGGCGGCTGGCCGAAGGAAACGCCGGCGGCCGCACAGGATGGCGGTTTTGAGAGTTACAACGAACGGATCGACGCCCACAAGATTCGCCAGCGCAGTGAGTCGTTCAGCGATCACTTCTCCCAGGCCCGGCTGTTCTTCAAGAGCATGAGCAAGCACGAGCAGGAGCACATCATCGCGGCCTACAGCTTTGAGTTGGGCAAGGTCGAGCGCTTGTGGATCCGTGAGCGGCAGGTGAATGAGATCCTCGCCAATATCGACCTTGAACTGGCCGGCCGTGTGGCCCAGAACCTCGGCCTGCCAGCGCCGAAAGCGCCCACGGTGGCCGAGCGCAAGACCTCGTTGGCGCGCTCGCCGGCGTTGAGCCAGGTCAACTTGCTGCCGGGCGGTATAAAAACCCGAAAAGTAGCAATTCTGGCGGCCAATGGCGTCGATGGGGCGGCGATCAGCGCTTTTCAGCAGGCCCTGAAAGCCGAAGGGGCCCATGCCAAGTTGCTTGGCCCGACCTCGGCGCCAGTGACCACCGCCGATGGCAAACAGTTGCCGGTGGATGCCTCGATGGAGGGGCTGCCGTCGGTGGCGTTTGATGCGGTGTTTGTGCCGGGTGGTGCGGCCTCGATCAAGGCGCTGAGCAGCGATGGCGTGGCCCTGCATTACCTGCTGGAAGCCTACAAGCACCTCAAGGCTATCGCCCTGCACGGGGATGCCGGGCAATTGCTGGATGTGCTGAGGTTGGAGGAGGATGCCGGCTTGATCGTTGGCAAGGATGCCCAGCTGTTCAAAGCGTTGTTTGCCGCGATGGCTGAGCATCGGGTCTGGGACAGGGAGGCGAAAGCCAAGGCCGTGCCGGCCTAAAGAGCGTGCCGGGGTCGGCCAGCCCGGGCTGGCGACCCTGGGCGTTATTGCGCCTTGCGTGGGATCAGCACCATTTGTGCGGGAATGTGCCGCAGGATCTGGCGCTCGATCTTCAGGTCGAAGGTGCTGTCCAGTTTCTTCACCCGCTTGCTCAGCAGCGTGGCCAGCCACGGGTAATCCTGGGTGCGGGGCGCCTGGATGCTCACTTCACACTCATAATTCACGACATCGGTGGCAATCGCGTCCAGTTGTCGGCGCAGTTGCTTGATATCGCGGATGTTCAGCGCAATGGTGGTGCTTTCCGCCGTCGGGTCGATCACTTTGGCCACTGGGCGGGCTTCGGCGGCTTTCAGGGCGGCCTCGGCCTGGTCCAGCTCGGCTTTGCGAGCGTGGGTGATGGCGCTGTTGACGCCACCGGTCAGGGCCGGCGCCTTGGGCATCAGCGCCCGGGCACGGCTCAGGGCCGTAGCGGCGGCGTTGACGTCACCTTTTTGCAGGACGATCTGGCTGCGCTGCAAATAGGCTTCGGCCAGCTGGCGCTGGTATTGCTCAAGCTGCGGATCGTTGGGCGACTGGGCCTGCAACGCTGCCAGTTGGTCTTCGGCGGTGGCCAACTCGCTGCTGGCGATGTTTTGTTCCAGCTGCGCGATGGCCGTGGCCCGTGCGTCCGGGACCTGGGTGGCCGCGGGCGGCGTGCTTTGGCAGGCTCCCAGCAGCAGGGAAAATGCAACAAGGAGCAGATAACGGGAGGCGAACGGCTTCATTCCTGCGACTCTCTAATTGCGCAAAAAGCGAGCAAGTCTACACCCCTCGACGGGGCAGAACAAAACTCAGCAGAAACAGTGCGGCGGCGGTGACCACAATCGACGGCCCGGCCGGGGTGTCCTTGAACCAGGACAGGGCCAGCCCGCCGCATACCGCGAGCATGCCCAGCAGGCTCGCGCCCAAGGCCATCTGCTCCGGCGACCGGGCGTGGCGCTGGGCTGCTGCCGCTGGAATGATCAGCAGCGAGGTGATCAGCAAAACGCCGACGATCTTCATCGCCACGGCAATCACCACCGCGATCAGCAGCATCAACGCCAGGCGCAGGGAGGCCACGGGCAGGCCTTCGACCCTGGCCAGTTCCTCGTGCACGGTGATCGCCAACAGCGGTCGCCACAAGGACACCAGCAGCAACAGCACCCCGGCGCTGCCGCCGAGGATCCAGGCCAGGTCGCCGGGGCTGATCGCCAGCAGGTCGCCAAACAGGTAGGCCATCAGGTCGATGCGCACTTCATGCATGAAGCTTAGTACCACCAGGCCCAGGGACAGGGTACTGGGCGCGAGAATCCCCAGCAGCGTGTCGGATGCCAGGGGTTGGCGTTGTTGCAGGGTCACCAGCAACACCGCCAGCAGCAGGCAGCCGACGGTCACGGCCACAGCCGGGCTGATGTCCAGCAGGAAGCCCAGGGCCACGCCGAGCAGCGCGGCGTGGGACAGGGTGTCGCCAAAATAGGCCATGCGCCGCCAGACCACGAAGGACCCCAGCGGGCCGGCAACCAGCGCCAGGGCCAGGCCTGCAAGCAGGGCGTAGAGCAGAAAATCAGCCATGCTTGCAGCTTTCTCCGTGAACATGGGCGTGGCCGGTCGGGGCCTCGGCAACCACTGACCCGTGCAAATCATGGGCGTGGTCGTGGTGGTGGTGATAGATCGCCAGGCTTTGCGCGTTCTTGCCGAACAGTTCGACAAAGGCCGGGTCGCCGCTGACCTGCTCCGGGTGCCCGGAACAGCAGACGTGACGGTTCAGGCACACCACTTGGTCGGTGGTGCTCATCACCAGGTGCAGGTCGTGGGAGACCATGAGTACGCCGCAGCCGTGGCGGTCGCGCAGGCGTGTGATGAGGCTGTAGAGCTCGGCCTGGCCTGCCACGTCGACCCCTTGCACCGGCTCGTCGAGCACTAGCAGTTCGGGTTCGCGCAGCAGCGCCCGGGCCAGCAACACACGCTGCATTTCACCGCCGGAAACACTTTGCACCGGGCTGTCGATCACCTGCTCGGCGCCCACTTCCTTGAGCGCCGCCAAGGCGCGGGTGCGGTCCACGCCCGGCACCAGGCGCAAAAAGCGCAGCACCGAGAGCGGCAAGGTCGGGTCGACATGCAGCTTCTGCGGCATATAGCCGACTCGCAGTTTGGGTTTGCGCCAAACGCTGCCGCTGTCGGGCTTGAGCAGGCCGAGCACGGCCCGAACCAGGGTGGTCTTTCCGGCGCCGTTGGGGCCGATCAGGGTGACGATCTGCCCCGGCTCGACGCTGAGTTGGATGTTATCCAGGACGTTTTGCCCGGCAAAGGTCACCGCGACCTGCTCGAGGCGGATCAACGCAGTGCTCATCAAGCCCCCTGGCAACCCGAGCAGAGGCCGACCACTTCCACGGTCTGGCCTTCCACCACGAAGCCGACGTCGCGGGCGCTGTGGACAATCGCGTCGCTGATGGTTTTTTGTTCAAGCTCGATGGCGGCGTGGCATTCCCGGCAAATCAGGAACTGGCCCTGGTGTGCATGTTCCGGGTGGTTGCAGCCGACGAAGGCGTTGAGGGATGCAATGCGGTGCACCAGGCCGTTTTCCAGAAGGAAGTCCAGGGCCCGGTACACGGTGGGCGGCGCGGCGCGGCGGCCGTCCTGCTCGCTGAGTACCGCGAGGATGTCGTAGGCGCCCAGCGGCTTGTGGCTCTGCCAGACCAGCTCCAGCACCCGCCGGCGCAGGGCCGTCAGACGCAAGCCTTGCCGGGCGCACAGGGCGTCGGCCTCAGACAGTGCGCTGTGCACGCAGTGAGAGTGGTCGTGGGGACGGCTGGCAAGGGGTGTTTTAGGCATGAGCGGCGACGAGGTTTGTGAGAGACGTTATTATGTTACCCGTTCTCGCCTCTTCGAGTGTCCATCGTGTCCAGACTTTTTAGCCTTTTTGTCGCTTTTATCCTCGCGTGGTCCGTGATGGGTGCCGCTCAAGCCGAGGTGCGGGTGCTGACCAGCATCAAACCCCTGCAATTGATTGCCGCCGCAGTACAGGACGGTATCGCCGTGCCTGAAGTGCTGTTGCCGCCGGGTGCATCGCCGCATAACTACGCGTTGCGGCCGTCCGATGTGCGCAAGGTGCAGGCGGTGGAGCTGCTCTATTGGATCGGCCCGGACATGGAAGGCTTTCTGCCCCGCGTCTTGAAAGGCCGGAGCCTGCCGTCGGTGGCGGTGCAAGACCTGCCGGGCATGAAGCTGCGGCGTTTTGCCGAAGACAGCCATTCCCATGCGGACGAAGCCGACGAGCATGATCACGATCACCGCCCGGGCAGCCTGGATGCCCACCTGTGGTTGTCCACCGTCAACGCCCGTGTCATTGCTGCCCGTATGGCTGCTGACTTGAGTGCAGCCGACCCGGCCAATGCTTCGCGTTATGCCAGCAACCTCAAGACGTTCGATGAGCGCCTGGATGCCCTGGACGGGCGCTTGAAAAGCCGCCTGGCCCGGGTCGCCGGCAAGCCTTACTTCGTCTTCCACGAAGCCTTCGATTACTTCGAAGACGCCTATGGCCTGAAGCATGCCGGTGTCTTCAGCGTGGCCGCCGAGGTGCAGCCAGGCGCGCAGCACGTGGCGGCGATGCGCACGCGCCTGCAGGAAGTGGGCAAGACCTGTGTGTTCAGCGAGCCGCCGTTGCGCCCTCGGTTGGCCGAAACCCTGGTGGCGGGCTTGCCGGTGACACTGGCGGAGCTGGATGCGCTGGGCGGGTACACGCCAGCTACAGCCCAGGGCTATGAGCAGGTGCTGGATAAGCTGGGGAATGACCTGGCAGGCTGCCTGGAACAGCTTTAAGCCGGGATTGTTGCGCAGCGCTTTTCGCGGGCAAGCCCGCTTCTACAAACGAGGGGTCGTTCCCATGGTGGCGGGCGACACGAATCTGTAGGAGCGGGCTTGCCCGCGATGCATTTCAGAGGGCAAACGACAGCGCGAGGTGCACCTGTTGGCGCTGGGCCAGACGCTGCTGGAACTCCATGGGGTCGTGAATCAGCACGTCCTGGCCGGCGAAGCTTTCGGCGGCGATCAGTCGCGACAGCCAGAAGCGTACGCAAGCCACGCGCAGCATGGTCGGCCACAACTCGGCCTCCGCCGCGGTGAACGGCCGCAGTGCCGCGTAGGCGCCGAGCAAGGCCCGCGCCCGCTGGCCGTCGAGCACGCCATCAGCGTCCGAGCACCAATCGTTCAGAGCAATGGCCACGTCGTAGAGCATCGGCCCCGAGCAGGCGTTGTAGAAGTCGATGAGCCCGGTCAGGTGCGTGCCTTCGAACATGGCGTTGTCGCGGAACAGGTCGGCGTGGATATTGGCCCGGGGCAGCGCCAGGATCGCGACTTTCTGCGCGACGATTTCATCCAGTGCCCGTTGCAGCAGGTCCTGGGCCTGAGGGTTCAGGTGGGACAGCAGTTGCGCGCCCTCGGCCTGCATCCAGTCCAGGCCGCGATCGGTCTTGCGCTTGATCATGTTGTCTTGGGTGGCCACGTGCAGGTGGCCGAGCAGCTCGCCGACCTGGGCGCAATGCTGGGCGTTGGCTTCCTTGATGTGCTTGCCTGCCAGGCGTGGTTGCAGCAGCGCCGGCTTGCCTGCCAGTTCCCGCAGGGCCACGCCGTCGGTGGTGCGCAGCGCATAGGGCACTGGCAGGTCGGCGTTATGCAGCACGTCGAGCAGCTCGATGAAGAACGGCATTTCCTGGACCGGGCCGCGCTCGACCAGGGTCAGGACGAACTCGCCCTGTTCCAGGCTGATGAAGAAGTTGGTGTTTTCGCTACCAGCGGCAATCCCCTGGAAATCGAGCAGGCGGCCGAGCCCGTAGGGGGCGAGAAAGGTTTCCAGCTCGGGCCGAGCCAGGGGGGTGAACACAGACATGGTTAAAAACTGCCAGTACGGGCGCCGCAGTCGAGCCAGCGCCAATTGAAGTCAAGAGCGGTTTACCACTCAAAAATTTTCCACGCCGGGATCAGCATATCGGGCTGGTCGGAGCGGATGAAGTTGCCGTCGGAGCCATCAGCACGCACCAGAAAGTAGGGTTTACCGCCCTTGGGTGTGATCTTGATGGCGTACAGGAAACCGTTTTGGCGGTACTCCTGAATGGTCTTGTCGCCTTCCGTGCGAATGGTGACGTCCGGATCCGCTGAAGGCGCATCCTCCGCCGCAATCGCTGCCAAGGGTACGATTGCAATCAAGCCGGCCAGCAGCAAGCGATTCAGTGTGCGCATGATAACCTTGTCCCTTTGTCGTCAACGGTCCCGCTATTCTAGCGCCGGACCCGCCGAAAAGGTTGATCGTGCTCATGAGCCAAGCCCCCCTCGTCCTGGTGGACGGTTCTTCTTATCTGTACCGCGCGTTTCACGCGTTGCCGCCGCTGACCACCTCCAAAGGCCTGCCCACCGGCGCGGTGAAGGGCGTGTTGAACATGCTCAAGAGCCTGCGCAAGCAGTACCCGGACAGCCCGTTCGCCGTGGTGTTCGACGCCAAGGGCGGGACCTTTCGCGACGACATGTACGCTGACTACAAAGCCAACCGCCCCAGCATGCCCGACGACATGCGGGTGCAGATCGAGCCGCTGCATGCCAGCGTGATCGCCCTGGGCTTCCCGCTGTTGTGCGTTGAAGGCGTAGAGGCGGACGACGTGATCGGCACCCTGGCCCGCAGCAGCGCGGCGGCTAACCGACCGGTGGTGATCTCCACCGGCGACAAAGACATGGCGCAGTTGGTCGACGGGCACATTACCTTGGTCAACACCATGTCCGGTAGCAGCATGGATGTGGAGGGCGTGAAGGAGAAATTCGGCGTCGCTCCCGAGCAAATCATCGATTACCTGGCGCTGATGGGCGACTCCTCCGACAACATCCCGGGCGTGCCGGGCATTGGTCCCAAGACCGCTTCCGGCCTGCTGGTGGGGGTCAACGGTGGCCTGAAGGAGTTGTACGAGCAGCTCGATATCGTCCCGACCTTGCCGATCCGTGGGGCCAAGACCCTGCCGGCCAAGCTCGAAGAACACAAAGAAATGGCCTTCCTCTCTTACCGTCTGGCGACCATCAAGGTCGATGTGGAGTTGGACGTGGGCCTGGACGACCTGCATTTGGGCGAGCCCGACCGCGAGAAACTGGCCGAGCTCTACAGCGTGCTGGAGTTCAAGAGTTGGCTCGATGACTTGCAACGCGATGCCAAGCGCGTCGAGCTGAGTGGCGTGGCTCAGGGGGAACTGGCGGTCGATGAGTCGGCGCCTGCCGAAGCCGAGGCGCCGGTGGCTGTCGAAGTGCAGTACGAAACCATCCTCGACCAAGCGCGTTTCGACGCCTGGCTGGCGAAGTTGAAGAGCGCCAAGCTGATAGCCTTCGACACCGAAACCACGGGTATCGATGCGCAGCAGGCGCAGTTGGTGGGCTTGTCGTTCGCCGTACAGCCAGGCGAAGCCGCCTATATCCCGCTGACCCATTCCTATATCGGTGTGCCGGACCAATTGGACCGCGACACCGTGCTGCTGGCCTTGAAGCCGTTGCTGGAAGACCCGCAGCTGCTCAAGGTCGGCCAGCACGCCAAGTTCGACATGAACATCCTGGCCAACTGCGCCATCGGCGGCGACCAGGCCAACGGTATCAACGTGCAGGGTGTTGCGTTCGACACCATGCTTGAGTCTTATGTGCTCAACTCCACAGCGACCCGTCATGACATGGACAGCCTGGCCCAGAAGTACCTGGATTACGCTACCACCAGCTTCCAGGACATCGCCGGCAAGGGTGCCAAGCAGCTGACTTTCGACCAGATCGCCCTGGAACAGGCCGGTCCTTATGCCGCTGAAGATGCGGACGTGACCTTGCGTCTGCACCAGAACCTGCACCAGCAACTGGCCGCGATCCCGACCCTGGCCAGTGTCTTGACCGACATTGAAATGCCGTTAGTGCCGGTACTGGCACGCATCGAACGCCAGGGGGCGTTGGTGGATGCCGAGTTGCTGGGCGTGCAGAGCATCGAGCTTGGCGACAAGATGGTGGCGCTTGAGCGTGAAGCGTTCGAGATCGCCGGTGAAGAATTCAACCTCGGCTCACCCAAGCAACTGGGTGCGATCCTCTACGAAAAGCTTGGTTTGCCGGTGCTGAAGAAGACCGCCAAGGGCCAGCCATCCACCGCCGAAGAGGTGCTGGCCAAGCTGGCGGAAGATGACTATCCGCTGCCTAAGGTGCTGATGCAGTACCGCTCCATGAGCAAGCTGAAAAGCACCTACACCGATCGCCTGCCGGAGCAGATCAACCCGCGCACCGGTCGCATCCACACCTCTTACCACCAGGCCGTGGCGTCCACCGGGCGTTTGTCTTCCAGTGATCCGAACCTGCAGAACATCCCCGTGCGCACCGCTGAAGGGCGGCGTATCCGTCAGGCGTTTATCGCGCCGAAGGGCTACAAACTGCTGGCGGCGGACTATTCGCAGATCGAGCTGCGAATCATGGCTCACCTGTCCAAGGACGAGGGCCTGCTCAATGCCTTCCGCAATAACCTCGACGTGCACACCGCTACTGCAGCGGAAGTGTTCAAGGTTGAGCTCAAGGACGTCACCTCTGACCAGCGCCGCAGCGCCAAGGCCATCAACTTCGGCCTGATCTACGGCATGGGCGCACAGAAGCTCGGCAAGGATATTGGCGTCGACACCAAGCAAGCCAAGGCCTATATCGACACCTACTTTGCGCGCTACCCGGGGGTTCGCGAATACATGGAGCGCACCCGCGCCCAGGCGGCGGATCAAGGCTATGTGGAAACGTTCTTCGGGCGTCGGCTGTACCTGCCCGAGATCAACTCCAACAAACCTCAGGAACGCGCTGGCGCCGAGCGTACGGCGATCAACGCGCCGATGCAGGGCACTGCGGCGGACATCATCAAAAAGGCCATGGTGGCGGTGGATCAATGGCTGGCCGCGTCGGGCCTGGACGCCAAAGTCATCATGCAGGTGCACGACGAACTGGTCCTGGAGGTCCGTGAAGACTTGGTGGACCAGGTTCGCGAAGAAATCCGTGGCTACATGAGCGGTGCGGCAACCCTGGATGTACCGCTATTGGTGGAAGTGGGCGTGGGTAACAACTGGGACGAGGCTCACTAACGCGCTTTTGCAGGGCTTTGAGCGGTTTTTACCGCGGCAGGGTGTCGCGGTAAAAACTGGCGAAGGGCTATTAGCGCAGAACATTTTATTGGTTATTTCCAATAGTTTTTGCAGCGCTGCGGAACTAACTCAGTGAAAGCCGACTCAGAGTTACTGAATGGCTGGTGAAGCCCTTCGATGCTCCTATGTTGTGTTAAGTGTTGGCAGATATCTGGACCCCGCCCTAGCGGTCCGGAACTTGAACCCCGAACTTCCCCCTCCCCATACGAAGTCCGGGGTTTTTTTTGCCCGAAAATTGCCTGTGTGGCGATCATGCGGCGTTAAAAACAGGCGGGAAATGCTCATTTAGGCCCCTAAACTCCGCTTTCCCGCCCATTTTTGCCTTGCCTGCTCACCACACAGGCCATTTTAGGTTTGTCCCTCTCAGGCCTCTGCTTCTTCGGCGCCTTTGTCTGCCAGTTCCATCCAGCCCGCCAACACAGTGTAGGCCTCTTCCAGGCCCATGCGCTTTGGGGCGGAGAACAGTTGGATGGTGATGGTGTCGCCCCAGCCTTTACGAATTTCTGCCTGCACCTTGAGCAAGGTGTTCTTGGCGGCGCCGTAGGTGAGCTTGTCGGCTTTGGTCAGCAGGATGTGCATGGGCATGCCGCTGGCGACGGCCCAGTCGAGCATCAGCAAGTCGAAGTCGGTCATTGGATGACGGATGTCCATCATCAGAATCAGGCCTTTCAAACTCTCGCGGCTGCCCAGATAGGCTTCCAGGTGACGCTGCCAGTGCTGCTTGAGCGGGATAGGTACTTTTGCGTAACCGTAGCCGGGCAGGTCGACCAGACGGCGATCGTCGTCTAGCTTGAAGAAGTTCAACAGCTGTGTGCGGCCCGGAGTTTTCGAGGTCCGCGCCAGGCTGGCGTGAGTCAGGGTGTTCAAGGCGCTGGACTTGCCGGCGTTGGAACGGCCGGCAAAGGCCACTTCAAAGCCTTCATCGTCTGGGCACTGGTCGACTTTGGCAGCGCTGAGCATGAAGGTGGACTGTTGGCACAGGCCGAGGATGGGGTTTTTCAGTTGCATGGGATTTCCGAGAATAGGGGCGGTGCCGAGAATGGGTGCGGCAAGCGGTGTCGTTTCCGTTTCAGTAGCGCCAGTATATAATGCCGCAGATTTTGTGTGTGCTTTGTCCCAGCGTAGGGCGAAGTTCACGAGAGCGACAGACCTTGATTGCGCATTAGAACGCAACACGCTCTCAACCCTGAATAGGTCGTTTTATGACGAAATGGCTGCTAGCTGCCGGTGTCTTGATGCCGCTTTACAGCGCTCAGGCTACACAGGATCCGGAAGCTGTGTACAACCGTGTTTGTGGGGCTTGTCATTCCGGCCAACTACCCACGGCGCCCCGCAAGGGCGACCAGGAAGCTTGGGCGCCGAGGCTGGCGCAAGGTATGGAGACGCTGGTGCAACACGTAACCCAGGGTTTCAAGGCGATGCCGCCGCGTGGTTTGTGCATGGACTGCAGTGCCGAGGATTACCAAGTCATCATCCAGTGGATGAGCGAGTGATCCCGGTCCATAACTCTTTAACCCTTAGCCGTAGTTGGATTAGCTGATGAACAAATTAATCGTGAGTCTGCTGTTGACCTTGGGTATCACAGGTGTTGCCCATGCTGCAGGCGATGCTGCTGCCGGTCAGGCGAAAGCCGCTGTCTGTGGCGCCTGCCACGGCCCTGACGGGAATAGCATGGCGCCAAACTTTCCAAAACTTGCGGGTCAGGGTGAGCGTTACCTGAACAAGCAGTTGCACGACATCAAGTCCGGCAAGCGCCAAGTATTGGAAATGACCGGCCTGCTGACCAACCTGAGTGATCAGGACATGGCCGACATCGCCGCCTACTTCGCCAGCCAGAAAGGCAGCGTCGGGGCTGCGGATCCCAAGGTCGTGGCTCGCGGTGAAGAGCTGTTTCGAGGTGGCAAGCTGGACCAGGGCATGCCGGCCTGTACCGGTTGCCACTCGCCTAACGGCACGGGCAACGCAGCGGCCGGTTTCCCTCACTTGGGTGGCCAGCACGCGCAGTACGTGGTCAAGCAGTTGACCGACTTCCGTGAAGGCAACCGCACCAACGATGGCGACACCATGATCATGCGCAGCATCGCGGCGAAGCTGAGCAACAAGGACATCGAAGCGGTATCCAGCTACATTCAAGGTCTGCACTAAAACGCGCCTGGTCGGCATCGTCGCTGGCGCATGATGGCGGCGATGTTAATGGTCGATTAATCTGACGGTGC
The DNA here is from genome assembly GCF_023241715.1 of Pseudomonas morbosilactucae. Taxonomy (GTDB): domain Bacteria; phylum Pseudomonadota; class Gammaproteobacteria; order Pseudomonadales; family Pseudomonadaceae; genus Aquipseudomonas; species Aquipseudomonas morbosilactucae. Next base: position 10,343 of record NZ_JALQCW010000008.1, on the reverse strand, counting down.
AAACATAAAGGGTGGCTCAGGCCGCCCTTTTTTATGGCGTCTGCCGCTACACTAGCGAACTCAAGCCCGCCATGACCTGTCTGAAGCCAGGTCGCGCGAGGCGACCTAATTGTTCAGGAGTAAAGCATGCGTAATCTGATCCTCAGCGCCGCTCTCGTCACCGCCAGCCTGTTTGGCGTGACCGCTCAAGCCGACGAGCCCCTTGTAGCCGGTAAACAATTTGTTGAGTTGAGCAGCGCCGTTCCGGTTGCGGTGCCTGGCAAGATCGAAGTCGTCGAGCTGTTCTGGTACGGCTGCCCCCATTGCTATGCGTTTGAGCCGACCATCAATCCATGGGTTGAAAAACTGCCTGCCGACGTGAACTTCGTGCGTATTCCGGCGATGTTCGGCGGTATCTGGAACGTTCACGGCCAGTTGTTCATCACCCTGGAAGCCATGGGCGTCGAACACAACGTCCACAAGGCGGTATTCGAAGCCATCCACGGTGGCAAGAAACTCGCCACGCCGGAAGAAATGGCTGACTTCCTGGCGGGTGAAGGCATCGATAAGGGCAAGTTCCTCAGCACCTACAACTCCTTCGCCGTCAAAGGCAAAGTCGAGGACGCCAAGAAGAAGGCCCAGGCCTATCAGATCTCTGGTGTGCCGACCATGGTTGTCAATGGCAAATACCGCTTCGATCTCGGCAGCGCCGGTGGTCCTGAAGGCGTGTTGAGCGTGGCCGATCAGTTGATCGCCAAAGAGCGAGCGGCCAAGTAAGCGGCGCCCCGCCATGTCGCGCTGGGGTAATGAACGGCTGGTTGGCCTGCATGATGCGCAGGTCAACGAGCATCATCTGACGTCGACTGGGCTGCCGGCCGATAGCCGTTTACGTTTACTCAGCTTCAACATCCAGGTCGGTATCAGCACCGAGCGTTATCGTCATTACCTGACCCGTGGTTGGCAGCACCTGCTGCCCCACACCGGGCGTGCCGACAATCTGCAAAAAATCGGCAACCTGCTGGGCGACTTCGACCTGGTGGCCCTGCAGGAAGCCGATGGCGGTAGCCTGCGTTCAGGCTACGTCAATCAGGTGGAACACCTGGCCCAGCTGGGTGCCTTCCCCTATTGGTATCAACAACTCAATCGTAACCTGGGACGCCTGGGCCAGCACAGCAATGGCGTGCTCAGTCGCTTGAAGCCCTGGGCGATTGAAGATCATCCGCTGCCTGGCCCCAAAGGCCGGGGGGCGATTCTCGTGCGTTTCGGCGAAGGCCCTGAAGCACTGGTGGTGGTGATGATGCACCTGGCGCTGGGGGCTCGAACCCGCACCCGGCAGCTTGCGTATATCCGCGAGCTGATCGGCGGCTACCGGCATCAGGTATTGATGGGTGACATGAACACCCACGCCAGCGACCTGCTGGAGCACTCGCCCTTACGCGACCTTGGTTTGCTTGCGCCACAACTGGAAGCGACGTTTCCCAGTTGGCGCCCCCAACGCTGCCTGGACCACATTCTGCTCAGCCCCAGCCTGACCCTGGAGCGTGTCGAAGTCCTGGCCCAACCCATTTCCGATCACCTGCCGGTCGCGGTAGAGATTCGTTTGCCGGGTTTGCTCACGGCCGATGCCCTCCCCGTGTTGAGCACTGCCCCTCGCGGATCCGATGAATGAGCGACGACGCCCAGCGCTGGAAAGAGAAATACCTTAAAAGCATCGAACAACAGGAAAAGCTCGAGCGTCGTTGGGATGCCCGCCTCGACTTGCTGCGCCGTGGCTTGGTGCGCAGCACCCTGGCGGCAGAAGGGACTGACCGCGCCGTCGACCAGTGCATGAAGGAAATGCGCGACGTGGTGCGTAGCGACGACATGGATGCGGGCCTGGCAGCCTTGTTGCCGCGCCTGGAAAAAGCCGTGCTCGACTCCGAGCAGCGCCGCGAAACCCGAATGAATCAGATGAGCAGCGCCCTGACGGCCCTGGTCACTCAGCTTCAGGCTTTGCCACTGCCCCGGGAAGTCAGCCGCCCGCTGAAGAAGTTCGCCAAGCAATTGGACAGTCGGGTCGGCCAGGCTCGAGAGATTCCCCTGCTTCTGGGCGAGCTCAGTGGCTTGCAGGGTCAGGCCCTGAGCGTGCTGGACAATCCTGAGGAGGAGACGAACCGCCCCGGGTTCCTCCAGCGCTTGTTCGGCGCCCGTGAGGCAGATTCGCAAGACGCTGTCAGCGAAACCCCGGCGTCGATCTCGACCCCCGCAGCAAAGCCATCGCCATCAGCATCGCCGGATGACGATGAAGACGCCGACGATGTGATGCCTGCGTTTGATCCGCCGCCCGATTCGGTGCCTGCCAAACCGGCCTCGGTGACACCGGTACCGTCGGTCATGGACCCACTGCCGGCTACAACTCCGATCCAGCCCGGCATCGAGGCATTGCCTGAGCTCGACCCAGAGCCAGAGCCAGAGCCAGAACCAGAACCTACGCCCGCGCCGCCCTGCTCGACAGCCCCCGAACCGCTTGCGGAAGCACCGCCGGCGGCGCAGGTCACGGCCTTTGTACCTCCGGTGCTGCAGCCCGAACCCGTGGTGGTAGCGTCTGTTGTCGAGGCCGATCAAGCGCAAAGCCCGCCAGCCGAGCCGCCCGCACCTGTTGCCGTGGCCTCCCCGGAGCCGACACCGGAAGCGTTGCTCAATCCTGACGAACTGCTCCCGCCTTCACCGGCGACCGAGGGCAGTACGCCGTCCGTGGCGCTGCTCGACAGCCTGCCCCTGCCGGCGGTCATGGCCGAAGCCCTGGCGGCGATCGACCCTGAACAGCCTGAAGAGGACGTGCTCTACGCCCTGCCGGACTCGCCAGAACCGTCCTACAGCTCGGTGGCCAAGCACATCGAAAGCACCTTGCTGGGGCTCTTGGATGACCTGAGCCTGCCCGAACGCCATCGGCCCCAGGCGGAAGCCATGCGCGATCGCCTGGAGCACGGCCTGAATTGGTACGAACTGCTGCCGATCCTCGATGACCTGGCCGTGCTGATGCTGGCGATCACCGACAGTGGCCAGCATGAATTCGAGACTTACCTCAAGCAGCTCAATGAGCGCCTGGAGTCTTTCCAGAACAATCTGCAGGCCGCCAGCGAAGGGCATGCCGAAAGCCATTCCGCCGCCCGAGCCATGGACAACCAGATTCGCGAGCAGGTCGATGGCCTGCAAAGCAGCGTCCAGGAAGCCGCCGACCTGGATGACCTCAAGCAGGTGCTGGAGAGTCATCTGGAAGGGCTGCTAGGCACCATGGACCAGCACCAGAAGCAGCGCGACGAGCGTGAGCGAGAAGTCGCCACACGCTTGCAAAGCCTGGCGGAGCGGGTCTCAAGCATGGAGCAGGAGGCCCAGGGTTACCGTGAGCACCTGGAAGAACAGCGGCAGAAAGCCCTGATCGACCCCCTCACCGGCTTGCCCAATCGCGCCGCTTGGAGCGAACGCCTGGAGCACGAAGTCAGCCAGTGGCAGCAGCACGGCAATACGCTGTTGCTGGCGATGCTGGACTTGGACCACTTCAAGCGCATCAACGACAACTATGGCCACCTGGCCGGCGACAAGGTGCTGAAGATCATCGCCAGCGTGTTGCGCAAACGGCTGCGGGGCAGCGATTTCATTGCCCGGTTCGGTGGCGAAGAGTTTGTGCTGCTGATGCCCAACACGCCCTGGCCGGTGGGCAGCCGGTTGCTGGAAGCCTTGCGAGCGGCCATTGAAGCCTGTCCGTTTCACTTCAAGGGCGAGCGTGTGACGATCACCGTGTCCATTGGCGTGAGCGCCTTCAAGCCGGGAGAACGGGGCGATCTGGTGATCAAAAGAGCCGATCAGGCGTTGTATCGGGCCAAAGACGCCGGCCGTAACCGGGTGGAATTGGGCTGACGGGCAGCCAGCGAATTTTGTATCAAGCCGCGCTTTTGCCGGTTCGGCTGGGGGCATTCCGTTACACTGTTGCATTACTGTCTTCAGCGTACTGCCCCTTGCCATGAAACTTCTTGCTCTCGCCTTCTCCCTTTTAGCTCTCGCCGGTTGCGCCAGCGGCCCGCGGATCGACACCAGCCACCCCTCGGTCAACTTCGACAACCGCGCGCAATTCATCGTGGTGCACTACACCTCCGCGTCCCTGGAACGCTCCCTGGCCTTGCTGACCCATGGCCAGGTCAGTAGCCATTACCTGATCGGCGATGACAAGGCCGCGACCGTCTACAAACTGGTGGACGAGAACTACCGCGCCTGGCACGCCGGCGAAAGCGAGTGGCAGGGCCGTACCTGGCTCAACTCCAGCTCCATCGGGATCGAGATCGTCAACCCGGGGTTCCGCGACACGCCCACCGGGCGCCTCTGGTACCCCTACAGCGAAGCGCAGATCCAGAACCTGATCGTGCTGCTCAAAGACATCAGCCAGCGCAACCGCATCTCGCCGCAGCACATCATCGGCCACAGCGATATTGCACCGTTGCGCAAGCTCGATCCGGGCCCGCTGTTCCCCTGGAAGCGCCTGGCGGAAGCGGGCCTTGGCCAGTGGCCCAATGCCCAGGCAGTGGCCGCCCAGCAGGCGCTCTACGCGAACCAGTTGCCGAGTATCAGTTGGTTCCAGCAACAGCTGGCGCACCTGGGTTATGGCACGCCGCAGACCGGTGAGTGGGATGTAGCGACTCGCCACGTGCTAGCGGCCTTCCAGATGCACTATCGTCCGGCACGTTTCGACGGCACCCCGGACGCTGAAAGCGCGGCTATTTTGCAGGTGCTCAACCAGACAAAATAATGACGCCCGCCCGACGGTCTGCGCGCTTTCTTCATCAGCAGCTATAACTGATTGGTAATCCTTCGGATGTCCAATAATGCCCGCCGCTCGCGAGCCCTCGCGCACTTGGTTCCATCGCCCCTGGTTATTGGCGACGCTTGCGGCTGTGCTGAGTGCGGGCTTGCTGGTGGTCGGCAGTGGAGGGCTGGCGATGCATCAGGCGCGCCAGCGCGAAAGCCAGCAAATGAATGCCCAGGGGCAGCGCTTCCTCGAACGCCTTGAGCAGCTGTTCGGCCAACTGCGTGAAGGCTTGGACGAGCTGGAGCGCCAGCCGCTGCGAGAATGCAGTGGCGAGATGGTGGCGGCCCTGCAACAGGTCAGTTTCAGCTATCGCTTCATTTACGAAGCCGCCTATATCGATGCCACCCAGGCCTGTTCCAACTGGCCGCGCCAGGACAGCCTGGCGGCGGCGCGAGCCCCGGATATTCGCGGGCCAACCTACAGTTACTGGCTCAACACCTCCACCCAGCCCAACGAAAACCTGGCGGCCTTGATGCTCGGGCGCGGCAACTTTCGCGTCGCCACCTCCCGCGGCCATTTGACTGACATGGTGGACCTGCCGGCGGGTAGCAGCTTGATGGTGGTACTCGACCACGGCACCCGGGCCATCCCGGTGCTGGGGCTGGCCCAGGCCTGGCCACCGGCTGATGCCTGGCCGCGAAACGACCACGAAGCCCTGCAATTGACCCCGACCCAGTTGATCTACCGGATGCCCACTCGCACCCCGGAGTACCAACTGGTGCTAATTACCCCGCGCGCCAGCCTGCAAGCGGAAATGCTTGATGACTGGTGGTGGCTGTTGCCGGTGAGCCTGGTGTTGTCGCTGTTTATCGGCGGGCTGGTGTATCAGTTGGTGCGCCAGCGCCAGTCATTGGGCGCAGAGTTGCAGGGGGCGGTGCGTCGCGGCGAATTGCAGGTCCTGTATCAGCCGATCTTCGACCTCAGCAGCCGTCACTGCGTCGGCGCCGAGGCCCTGCTGCGCTGGCGGCGGCCGGACGGCACCCTGACCAGCCCCGACCTGTTCATTCCCCTGGCCGAGAACACTGGGCAGATCCGCCAGATCACCGATTTCGTCCTGCAGCGTTTGCTGGAGCAACTGGGGCATCTGCTGCGGGCCAATCCGCAGTTGTACATCTCGGTCAACCTGGCCGCCTGCGATGTCATGGTGCCGCGCATCGGCCTGGTCATGACCCGCCTGCTGGCCCTGCACAAGGTGGCGGCACGGCAGATCGCCTTTGAGGTGACCGAGCGTGGGCTGATCGACGTGGTGGTGGCCCGCGACAACTTGCAGGCCCTGAGGGACTTGGGGCATCAGGTGCTGATCGATGATTTCGGCACCGGTTATTGCAGCCTGGCTTACCTGCAAAGCCTGCCGGTGGATTGCCTGAAGATCGACAAGGCGTTTATCGACGCCCTGGGGCACGATGCAGCCAGCAGTGGCGTGGCGCCGCATATTATCCGCATGGCCCATGCCCTGCAGCTCAAGGTGATTGCTGAGGGTATCGAGTACGAGGACCAGGCTCTGCTGTTGAGCAGCGAAGGCGTGAGTTACGGCCAGGGTTGGTTGTTTGCCCATGCCCTGAGCGCCGTGCAGTTCATCGAGTTGATTACCCGTGGGCGAAGACTGGCGCCCCGGCGCATCGACGACGAAGCCTGAGCACCCGCCCTAAAGCGGCAGGGCCAGGTAGAACTGGGTGCCTTGCCCAGGCCGCGAATAGACCCCCATGCGCCCGCCGTGCAATTGCACAATCTCCTTGCACAAGGCCAAGCCCAACCCCGCGCCGCCCTTCTTGCGTCCGACCTGGACAAAGGGTTCGAAAATCCGCCCTTGCTGGCCATAGGCGATGCCTTCACCGTTGTCTTCGACGCTGACGATTACCCGTTCTCCGTGACGCCGTGCCTGCAGCTGGATCTGCCCGCCCCGGGGGGTATGGCGCAGGGCATTGTCGATCAGGTTGTCCAGCACCCGTTCCAACTGGGGCTGGTCGGCGTGCAGGCGTGGCAGCGGTGTTTGCAGGTCCATCAGCAACTCGATGTCCTGCTCACGGGCTTGCTCGCTGAAGCGATCACGGGCTTGTTGCAGCAGGTCCTCGAGGTCACAGGGGGCCAGCGTGAGTTTTTGCAGGCCGTTCTGATAGCGAGAGAAGTTCAGCAGGTCGTTGATCAGCTGCATCAGGCGTTGCATCTCTTCATTGACCGTATTGAGCAGGTCGGCCTCGCGGGACTCCTCGGAAAAGTGCAGGCGCTCTTGCAACAGCCCGAAGGCCATGTGCATGCCCGTGACGGGGGTACGCAACTCGTGGGAGGCCCGCAGCACGAATTCGCTGCGCACCCGTTCGAAGGCCCGCTGCTCGGTGACATCGTGCAGCACCATCACCGCGCCGAGAATATGGCCCTGGGTGTGGCTGACTGGGGTCAGGCTATAAGTCAGCAGGCGTGATTCGCCGTCGACCTCGATACTCAGGTCCTCCGGGACCCGCTCCAGGCCGCCGCCGCGCAGCACCATTTGCAGTTGTTCATCCAGCTCAGGGCGTTGCAGGGCGCTGCCCAGGCCCTGGCCCAGGCGATCCTCGTCCCAACCCAACTGGCGTTGGGCTACGGGGTTGAGGTGCTCCAGGCGGCCCTGGCGGTCGATCATCAGCAAGCCGTCGTCGATGCTGTCGAGCACCGCTTGCAAGCGTTGTTGGCCGGCCAGCAGCTCATCGACATTGGTGGCCTGATGTTGGCGCAGGGCTTCGGCCATGATTCCGAAGCGGCGCGTCAGCAGGTTCATTTCCGCTGCCGAGGAAATAGGCAGGGTCACTTCGAAGTTGCCTTGGCCGATGTTATCCGCCGCCTTGGCCAGGGCCTCGATGGGCGCGCCGAAGCGTCGGGCAATGCCGTGAGCGGTGATAAAGCCGATGATCAGCACCGCCACGCCCACCAGCCCTAGTACCCCCGCCACCAACAACGCACGCTCGTGGGCCTGGCGCTCCAGCTCATTGATGTTGTCCAGGGCCTGCTTGTGCTCATTGATCAGGCCGCTGCGCAGGGTGTTGAAGCGTGCGGTCAGCTCGTCCTTGGTGCGGCTGTCGTTGGACTCGACACTGCGTTCGAAGGCGTCGATGAATTCCAGGTAGTCACTGCGGGCCTTCTGGAAGCCACTGTCCACCCGGCTTTGCTGTTCATGGGCCAGGCCTTGGTCCAGCAACTGCAGGTAGTGCTGTTTGGAGGCGTCCAGGGCCCTGGGGTCGTGGGTGTCGCTGAGCATGATGATCAGGTGGTCGCCCAGGGACTGGCGCAGCTTGAGACCCAGGTCCAGGGTGATGAAGTTGTCGCGGATCAGCGACTCCTGGGTCTTGGCCATCTGCATCACGCTGACCAGCCCCAGCGACAGCCCGAGCAGGGCCACGGTGATCAGCGCCGAGATGCTTAAAAACAGTCGCGTGCGCAGCTTCATCGCCAGTTTCATCGGGGGGCGCTCACAGGTTGTACTGTTTGCGTTTGCGATACAGCGTCGAAGCGTCGATGCCCAGGGTCTTGGCTGCCTGATCGAGGGTATCGCTGGTGGCCAGCACGGCGCCGATATGGGCCTTTTCCAGCTCGTCCAGGCTCAGGGCCGCGCCGATGCGCGGTGCGTTGTTGGTCGGTTGCTCGGCCATGCCCAGGTGACTGATCTCCACCCGCTCCTGAGGGCAGATGATGCTCGCCCGCTCCACCACGTTGCGTAGCTCGCGAATGTTGCCTGGCCAGCGGTAGTTGAGCATGGCCTCTCGGGCCTCGTCGCTAAAGCCTCGGGCCGGCCGCGCATACTCTTTTACGAAGCGCGCCAGGAACCGGTCGGCCAGGGTCAGGATGTCTTCGCTGCGCTCGCGCAGTGGCGGCAGGTGCAGGGTGATCACGTTCAGACGGTACAGCAGGTCTTCCCGGAAGCGCCCGTCACGCACCATGTCCTCGAGGTTGAGGTTGGTGGCGGCGAGGATGCGCACGTCGGCGCGGCGGGTCACTGGGTCACCGACCCGCTCGTATTCCTTGTCCTGGATGAAACGCAGCAACTTGGGTTGCAACGTCAAGGGAAAGTCGCCGATCTCGTCGAGAAACAGGGTGCCGCCGTCGGCTTGGTTGACCCGGCCCAGGGTGCTTTCGCTGGCCCCGGTGAACGCCCCGCGACTGTGGCCAAAGAGTTCGCTTTCCATCAGCTCGGCGGTCAGCGAAGGACAGTTGATGGTCACGCAGGATTTTTTCGCCCGCTTGCTCCAGCCGTGAATGGCCCGGGCAACTCACCCTTACCGGTGCCGGACTCGCCGAGGATGAGGATGTTGGCGTCAGTGCTGGCCACTTGGCGGGCGGTTTCGAGCACCACTTTCATGGCCGGGCTGTGGGAATCGAGGCCGTCCTTGGGTTTGCGCACTTCGCCTTCCAGGGCTTCCAGGCGCGCCGAGAGCTGGCGCACTTCCAGTTGCTTGGCGGTGGCCAGGCGCAGTTGGTCCGGGCTGCAGGGTTTGACCAGGTAATCCGCAGCACCGGCCTGGATCGCATCCACGGCGGTGTCGACGGCGGAGTGTGCAGTGACGATGACCACACGCATCCACGGCGCCTGGATACGCATCTGCGCCAGCACGTCCAGGCCGTTGTCTTCACCCAGGCGCAGGTCGAGGAAGCACAGGTCGAACACCTGGCGCTGCAGCAAGGCATCGGCTTGGGCTGCGCTGTTGGCGGTGGCGACGGTGTAGCCCTCGTCTTCGAGGCAATAACGAAAGGTGCGCAGGATGGCGGATTCATCATCCACCAGAAGAATGCGGCCTTGATTTTCCGGCGCTGATTCCATGTCCCAGGCTCCTTTAATGAATAGTCTTCTTTAGTCCCGGAAAAATCGGGCAAGTTGCAATGTTAATTCTGATTGATTCGCCGGGGCGCCGGTTGGGTATCTGCGCCCGAAATAGCCAATTGTTTGAAATTTTTAGGGTTTCGCCCAGAAGCCCTTGGGACCTCGCGTGTGGATCAGGCCGTCGAGGCCTCGGCAAAGTTCCCTTTGTTTAAGTTTTGCTCATTCGCAGCGGGCCTGATCGTGCATTTCGCACGGTCAACCAGGGGCCATCGTGCAGGATGCGTCTCGGGCATGTCTGTCGATAGATATTAAGTTATTGATTTTATTGAGTATTTATCTTCTTTTGAAGCTGGCATGCAGGCTGCAATAACCCTGTTATCGAGGAGCGCTTTCACCGGCTTCCATAACAACATCACCACCAGTGTGGGAGGAGCTCCAGGATGAATCGCCAACGTCTTGCCCAATTGCGTATTTCCCCACTGCATGTGCAGCAAGGGCTGTTTGCCAGCCTGGCGCTGTTGGTGACGCTGATTGGCGGTCAGCAGTTCGAACGCTGGCAGCACGGCCAGCAACTGGTGGAGCGCACTCCGGTGCAGCACGCCACCCAGACCCATTTCAGTTCGGTGAGCAGTCGTCTGGCCGAATCCCAACCCATGCACATGATGGCCGTCGACCAGGCTCAGCCTGTGAACGAGGCGCCCCGTCAGCAGCGTTGGGTGTTCTAGGCACCAAGGCTCG
>NZ_JALQCW010000079.1 GCF_023241715.1 Pseudomonas morbosilactucae | reverse complement strand
ATGATCCCAAGCTCGCACACACCCTTAACCGAACTGAGTCGACCACCATGAAAACCAAACTGACTCCTCCGACCCTGACCCTCTTCGGTACCTGGCTGACCAATACCTCGCGGCTGCGTTCGCCGTACCGGTTCCCGCCACCGCTTGCTGACTGGTTCGACCGCACCGGCTCCGCCGACCGTGCTGAAGATGGCTACGATCGCACAGGTTCCGCCAACCTCAGCTAATCCTTGTACGCGGCATCACAGCCCGGCTTCGGCCGGGCTTAGTCGTTTTTGGCGACCCACAAAAGCGCTCCGGTGCTGGAATTCAACGGGGCGCCACTGCACTATTCCCCCTTCGCCCACCAGAGCCCAGACCATGCCTGACGATATTCATTTCTACGAACCATCCCAGGGCCACGGCCTGCCCCACGACCCGTTCAATGCCATCGTCGGCCCGCGCCCCATCGGCTGGATCTCCTCCCAGGACGCCGCCGGCCGCCTGAACCTGGCGCCCTACAGTTTCTTCAACGCCTTCAACTACATTCCGCCGATCATTGGTTTTTCCAGCGTCGGGCGCAAAGACAGCCTGAACAATATCGAGCAGACCGGGGAGTTCGTCTGGAACCTGGCGACCCGGCCCCTGGCCGAGCAGATGAACCAGAGTTGCGCGGCAGTGCCCGCCGAAGTCGACGAGTTCGAACTGGCCGGCTTGACGCCGGTGGCCTCGCGGGTGATTGCCGTGCCACGGGTTGGCGAGAGCCCGGTGTCTTTCGAATGCAAGGTCACCCAGATCATTCAACTGCAAACCGCAGACAAGGCCCTGGTGCCGAGTTGGCTGATCCTCGGCGAAGTGGTCGCCGTGCACATCGCCAAGTGGCTGCTCAAGGATGGGATTTACGACACCGCCGCGGCAGAACCGATTCTGCGCGGCGGTGGGCCAGCGGATTACTTCCAGCTAGGGCCGGAAGCGCTGTTCAAGATGCACCGCCCGGGCGCGGTCAGATAGTTTCCCAGCTCAATTCGCCGTCTTCGTTTACGTCGATCAATTGCGCCAGCTTCAGGGCAGCCGCTTGATCGGCGTCATCGGCGGTCTTGAATTTCTGATCATCCAGGACTTTATGAAAACGCGGAGCCCCCGATTCTCCCAGGGCTTTGACCGCGATGGCGGCGCTGTACCCGCCCTCTCCTGGAACCACGGCGGAAACCGCCTCGTATTGCGCGAACTCTTTACGTGCCATGTTGCAGGTCCTGGCCTATGGAAAAGTCGGCCATTCTAAACCTTCAACCGGCCAGTTGCTGCACCGGCGCCCGCTCCAGCAGCGCGTATTCGCCCTGGGCCTGGGCCGCGCAAACGTTGCTGAAGGTGTGAAAATCCAGGCTGTTGACCACCAGTTCCTGCACCAGCTCGGTAAAGACCGCCAAGGCCGGCGAGTTGAAGTAAGCCGTCATCGCCTGCTGGCTGCTCCAGAAACCCGAGACCAGCCACAACTCTGCGTCGCACTGGGAATGCTGCAGGGCAAAGTGCAGGCAGCCAGGGGTTTGCCGCGAAGGTTCGATCAGGCCGCTCAAGCGTGCGCCCAACTCCGCTGAACGCCCGGCGCGGGCACGAACGAAGGCCAGATGACTGACCGGAATAGGCATGGACATGTGTGACCCTCCCAGGGTGATGTCGAGGCAGCCATGGGACGGGCTGCGACAGGGTCAACGATAAGGGCCGGGAGGTCGCCGTCGTTAGTCGATTCCTGCCGGGGGTTTGCCCAATCCTGCGACGATGCAAGCGGTTAGGTGCTCGGAAGCAGGGATGGCGTCACACGCTCCACACAAGTGTTTCAAGCAAGTGACAGGCCCTGGCAAGGTTCCATGCTGTTCATCGCCCGCACGCGCGGCAGGATCAGGCAAGTTTTACGCAGGAATCGCCTACCCTCCTCCCTTGCACAAATTTAAGCTGTGCCGATCCCACAACCCCCGGAGGGTGCCCCATGCCGTCACTCGAAACCCCGTTAGCGCCCCTGGACGAGGAGATGGAAAAACAACGTGCGGAGCTGGCTGGGATCATTCGCCGCAATACCTCCGAGGACGGTAGCTACGCCACCGCCATCGATACCTTGATGGTCTCGCGCCACAGCAGCTCCCATCAGTTCGCCCCGGTACTGGCCCAGCCAGCGTTGTGCATCATGGCCCAGGGCCGCAAGGAAGTGCGCCTGGCCGACGAGACCTTCAATTACGACCCGCTGAATTACCTCGTGGTGTCGGTCTCGGTGCCCCTCAGTGGCAAGGTGGTGATTGTCTCTCCGGAGGAGCCCATCCTGGCCCTGCGCCTGGACATCGATCCCGCGGAAATCACCGCACTGATCGCTGACGCCGGCCCCCTCGGCGTACCGAGTCGGCCCACCGGACGCGGCCTGTATGTGGAGCGGCTGGACCCGCCGATGCTCGACGCGGTGCTGCGCCTGGCGCGCTTGCTGGACACGCCCAAGGACATCGCCATGCTCGCTCCGCTGGTGCGACGCGAGATTCTGTATCGGCTGTTGCGCAGCCGCCAGGGCCATCGGTTGTATGAAATTGCCATCGCCAATAGCCAGAGCCACCGGGTCAGCCAGGCGATCAAATGGCTCAACGGCCATTTTGAACAACCGTTGCGCATCGACGACCTGGCCCGGGAAGTGAACCTCAGTGTCTCGACCCTGCATCACCGCTTCAAGGCGATGACCGCCATGAGCCCCCTGCAGTACCAGAAACAGCTGCGCCTGCAGGAAGCCCGGCGCCTGATGCTGGCCGAAGGGCTGGAGGCCTCGGCGGCAGGTTACCGGGTGGGCTATGAAAGCCCGTCGCAGTTCAGCCGTGAATACAGCCGGCTGTTCGGCGCGCCGCCGTTGCGGGACATGGCGCGCCTGCGGATCAGTGTGTGAGCGGCCCATTGGGCCGCCCCGTACCTAGACCGCGCGGATCACGTGCTTGATCTCTTGAAACGCCTGTAAACCCCAGGGGCCCAGCTCGCGACCGATGCTGCTCTGTTTGTAGCCGCCCCAGGCGGTTTGCGGAAAGATCACCTGGGGCGCGTTGATCCACACCAAACCGGCCTGCAAGGCATTGGCGACCCGCTCGGCCCGCTCGCTGTCGCGGCTGACCACACTGGCCACCAGGCCGAACTCACTGTCATTGGCCAGGGCAATGGCTTCGGCTTCGCTGGCAAAACTGCGCACGCAGAGCACCGGCCCAAAGATTTCCTCGCGCCACAGGGCGCTGTCCAACGGGACTTCGGTGAACACCGTCGGCCGTATAAAGAAGCCACGGGGCAATTCCCGTGGGCGCTCGCCACCACAGACCAGTTTGGCCCCGGCACTCAGGCCGCGATCGATGTGCCCCAGTACGCGTTGGTACTGCGCCTGATTGACCAGGGCGCCCATCTCCACCGCCGGGTCAAAAGGGTCGGCCACGCGAATGGCCTCGGCCTGCTCTTTGAGGCGCGACAGAAACTCATCGGCCACTTCGTCGGCCACCAGTACCCGGCTAGTGGCCGAGCACATTTGCCCGGCATTGAAAAACCCGCCGCCACAGGCCAGTTCCACGGCCAGCTCAAGGTCGGCATCGGCCAACACCAGCAGCGAGGACTTGCCCCCCAGCTCCAGGCTCACGCCCTTGACGCTTTCCGCCGCACGCTGCATGACCTGCACCCCCACCGCGTTGCTGCCGGTAAAGGATATTTTCGCCACCCGCGGGTCTGCCGCCAGGGGTGCGCCCACCGCCAGGCCGGTGCCACAGACCAGGTTGAACACGCCGTTGGGCAGACCGCTGTCGGCAATGATCGCGGCCAGTTCCAACTCAGGCAGCGGCGTCACTTCCGAAGGCTTGAGCACCACGCTGCATCCGGCCGCCAGCGCCGGGGCGAGTTTCCAGGCCGTGGTGACCATGGGGAAGTTCCAGGGCACGATCAAACCGACCACGCCGCAGGGCTCGCGGCGCAGGCGTGCCTTGAAGTCTTCGCTGGGCAATGCCACGTCGCGGTCTTGCTGGACCTCCAGGCCTTCGGCCAGGCCCGCGTAGTACTCAAATGTGGCAATCACATCGTCGACGTCGATGGCCGCCTCGAACTGGGGTTTGCCGTTATTGCTCGACTGTAAGTACATCAAGCGCTCACGGCGCGCGGCCACCCCGGCGGCAATCTTGCGCAGCACCGCGCCACGCTCGGCAGCCGGGGTCTTGGACCAGCCAACGAAGCCCACCTGTGCCGCTTCGATGGCCTGCTCCAGCGCCTGCCGGTCACCCCCGCTGACAGTCGCCAAGGCTTCCTCGGCGGCCGGGTTGATCACCGCCAACAGCTCGCCACCGGCGCGCCACTGACCGTCGATGTACACCCCCTTCACGGTTGCTTCAGCGCTCATGCCTGCACCCCCTGCATCCAGTTGTTCTGGTCGATTTCAATCAGAGTCGGGCCAGTGCGCTCCGCTGCTGCGAACAAGGCATTGCGCAGTTGAGCAACCGTGCCGACCGCCTCGGCCTCGCAGCCCAGGGCCTTGGCCAAGGCAATGAAGTCCGGGGTGTAGATGTCCACGCCCACCGGTTCAATGGCGCGGTTGACCATGTACTTCTTGATCTCTTCATAGCCCTGGTTATTCCACAGCAGGACGATGATCGGCGTGCGCGCCTCGACCGCGCAGGCCAGCTCCGCCAGGGTGAATTGCAGGCCGCCATCACCGATCAGGCACGCCACCGGCCGGCGGTTGCCGCGCTCGGAGCCACCGCCAAGCCAGGCACCGATCGCTGCCGGCAAGGCATAACCCAGGGTTCCGTAGCCGGTGGACGAGTTGAACCAGCGTCGCGGCTGCTGGGGGTTGAAGGTCAGGTTGCCGGTGTAAACCGGCTGCGTGGAGTCGCCGACCAGTACCACTTCCGGCAAGGCCTGCACCACGGTGTCGAGAAACAGGGTCTGGGCCCGGGTCGGGGCGTCCCAGCCAAGCGCCAAGGCGTCGCGCAAAGCGGCGGCGCGGGCCTCGCCCCAGTCACTGCGGCGCTCGGCCAGCGGTTGTCGCTGCACCTGCGTCAACAGCGCCTGGGCAGCCACCTGGGCGTCGGCCACCAAGGCCACATGGGGCGGGTAGTTGCGCACCGTCTGGTCCGGGTCGATGTCGATGCGCAGCAAGGTCCCGGGGATTTCAAAACCGCCGGCAAAGGTCACGTCGTAGTCGGTTTCCGCCAACTCCGTGCCGATGGCCAACACCACATCGGCCTCCGCCACCAGGGCCCGGGTCGCCACCAGGGATTGGGTAGAGCCGATCAACAAGGGGTGCTCGCCGGGCAACATGCCCTTGGCATTGATGGTCAGGGCCACCGGCGCTTGCAGGTACTCGGCCAGTTGCGTCAGTTCGGCCGCCGCATCAATGGCGCCGCCACCGGCCAGGATCAACGGCCGCTGGGCCTGGCTCAGCCACTGGCTCATTTGCTCGATGGCTGCCGGCGCGGCACCGGCCCGGGCAATGTTCACTGGGCGACTGTCGAGCAAGTGATCAGCAGGCTGCACCAGCACGTCGAGGGGAATCTCGATGTGCACCGGGCGCGGCCGACCGGCCTGGAACAGGGCAAAGGCCCGGGCCAGCACGACGGGCAACTCGTCAGCGCACATCAGCGTATGGGAGAACGCCGCCACGCCACTGACCAGTGCGCTCTGGTTCGGCAGCTCATGCAGCTTGCCACGCCCCCCTCCCAACTGGCTGCGGGACTGCACGCTGGAAATCACCAGCATCGGGATCGAATCGGCATAGGCCTGGCCCATGGCGGTGGTGATGTTGGTCATCCCTGGGCCGGTGATGATGAAGCACACCCCCGGTTTGCCGCGGGTACGGGCGTAACCGTCGGCCATGAAACCCGCCCCCTGTTCGTGGCGGGGAGTGACATGCTTGATGCTCGAACCGGCCAGCCCACGGTACAGCTCGACGGTGTGCACCCCGGGAATGCCGAACACCTGCTCGACCCCGTAGCCTTCAAGTAACTTGACCAATACTTCGCCGCACGTCGCCATGTCATCGCCCTTCTTGTTCATTGGAATCAGGCCCCCGGACAGCGCGCAGCAGGCGCGTCAGAGGCACAGAGAGGGGCTTATTGGACGCCGGCCGGTAGCGGGAACAATGGATAAAAAGTCATACTAGCCATGTCATTTCGTCATGCCTTGGCGGCCCCATGAAACGCCTTCCTCCCCTGCCCGCGCTGCACACATTTCTGATCACCGCCCAGTGCTGCAACTTCACCCGGGCCGCCGAGCAGTTGCACATCACCCAGGGCGCGGTGAGCCGACAGATCGCCGGCTTGGAGCAGCACCTGGGGTATGCCCTGTTCCAGCGCCAGGCCCGGGGCTTGAGCCTGACCGCGCAAGGTCGGGCCTGGTTGCCGCAGATCGAGAAAGTCTTCGCCTTGATCCACGAGACGGTGGAGACGGTCGGCGCGGGCCACGAAACCCTGCAACTCAAGGCCCCGACCTGCGTCATGCGCTGGCTGCTACCGCGCCTGTTGCAGTGGCAGAAGGAGCGCCCCGACGTACCGGTGCAACTGACCACCACGGTGCAGCACGGCGTTGATTTCGCCCGGGAGCCGTTCGACGCCGCGGTGATGTACGGCGCACCGCCACCCGCGCAGTGGGCCTCGCGTCATCTGTTCGACGAGCAATTGACCCCGGTCTGTTCCCAGCCTCTGCTGGACGGCCCCATCGCCCTCAAGACCCCGGCCGACCTGCAACACCACCTGCTGCTGCACCCGACCCGGGACGAAGGGGACTGGAGCCGCTGGCTGCAAGCGGCGGGCACGCACGTGAACAACCTGGGCAAAGGGCAGCATTTCGAGACCTTGGACCTGGCCATGTCCATGGCTTCCCAAGGCACCGGGGTGGCGATCGGTGATTGGGCGTTGATTGGTGAAGACCTCAAGGCCGGGCGCCTGGTGATGCCGTTCGACCTGAAGGTGCCCACCGGCCAGGGTTATTACCTGGTGTACCCACGGCGGGGGGAGCCGGCGCCACGCCTGCAGGCACTGCTCGACTGGCTGGTGGAACAGGTACAGCAGCGCTGATCGCCGCCCTGCGCCATGTAAAAACGCCGACGTACCCGCGACAACGGCATCAAGGCCGTGGTCGCCGGTACGCCGGCGTTGGTAGCGCTCGACTCAGTAGCCGACAGTGAAACGCTGGCGAACGTGTTTCGGGCTTTCCACTTCATCGATCAGGGCGATGGCGTAGTCGGCGAAGCTGATCCAGCTCTTGCCTTCGGTGCTGACCAACAGATCGTCCTGGCCCAGACGGAAGGTCCCGGTCCGCTCACCCTCGACAAACTCTGCGGAGGGCGAAAGAAAGGTCCAGTCCAACACCGGCTCCTGGCGCAAGGTCTCAAGGTAAACACCGCCGGCGCTGGCTTCAGCCCGGTAGGCGTCCGGGAAGCCCGGGCTGTCGATGACTTTGCCCCCGCCCGGCAACAGCAGCGAACCGGCACCGCCCACCACCAGCAGACGCTTGACCCCGGCCTGTTTCACCGGATCGATAATGGCACGGGCGGGAATGGTGGAGAAATGCGCAGCGCTGATCACCACGTCGTGACCGGCCACCGCCGCTTGCAGCGCGGCGCTGTCGGTAACGTCAACATCCTTGGTCACCACCCCGGCACGCGCGCCGATCTTGGCGCTGTTACGGGCAATCGCGGTGACGCTGTGACCACGACGCAGGGCTTCTTCCAGCAGTTGGCTACCGGCACGGCCGGTGGCACCAATGATTGCAATCTTGCTCATGAATAACGCTCCCAAGGGGCTAGGTAAGGTGGCGGCTCAAGCGGTTTTCACCACTGCATTTCGCCTTTGGCAACCTTGGCGCTGAGCTCCAGGGAGCTTTCTTCGCCCAGGTCCGGGTAACGCTTTTTCATCGCGGCGATCAGCTCGGCGGAGTTCTTGGCCTTGGCGGTTTCCTCATCAAAGGCCTTGATGTAATCGGCGGTGAACTGCACAGCGGCCAGGGAGCGTTTGCTCTCTCCCAGGTAGTGGCCTGGAATCAGGGTTTTGGGTTTCAGGCCCTCGAGGGTGCTCAGGGTCGCCAACCAATCCTGATGGGATTGAGCGGTCTGGGTATCGGCCATCCACACGTGAATGTTCTCTGCGACCACCACACCGCCCACCACGGCCTTGATCGACGGGATCCAGACAAAGGTGCGATCCGGCTGCTTGCCGTCCAGGCCGATGATTTCCAGCTTCTGTCCTTCCAGGGTCAGGTTGTGGCCTTCCAGCACGCTGGGCACCAGGGTCTTGGCCGGGGCATCAGCTTCCATCTTCGGTCCCCAGAACGCGACTTTGCCGGCCACGGTGGCCTTGATGTGGTCGACGGTGGGCTGGGTGGCCACGACCTTGGCCTTGGGGAACGCCTGGGTCAGGGTGTCCAGGCCAAAGTAGTAGTCCGGGTCACCGTGGCTGATGTAGATGGTGGTCAGCTGCTTGCCACTGGCGCGGATTTTCTGCACCAGTTGCTCGGCCTGGGATTTGCCGAATTGAGCATCCACCAGAATGGCTTCTTTCTTGCCGCTGACCAGCACCGAGCTCACCGGAAAAATCGCTGCTGCTCCCGGGTTGTAGACATCCAGGGTCAGCGCCGGCTCCGCGGCGGCGGCATGGGCGACAAACCCCAGGGTAGCGGTGGCCAGTAACAGGCGTTTGAGGGAAGTGAGTCCGATCATGGGGCGCTCCAAATCTGTGGTCTTGGGTTGAGGTGCAAGGAGCTTAGTGGCCGCACAGGTTCCAAAAAATGCGATGCTTGAACATAGTTTGTTTCTGAAAGCGGGCAAATCATGGATCGTCTTCAAGCAATGCAGGTGTTTGTCAGCGTAGTGGAACTGGGCAGCCAATCGGCCGCAGCCGACCACCTGGATCTGTCACGCCCGGTGGTCTCGCGTTATCTGGCCGAGTTGGAAAATTGGGTCGGTGCGCGGTTGCTGCATCGCACCACGCGCAAACTCAGCCTGACGGCCGCGGGCACGGAAATCCTCCCGCGCTGCCGGCAGATGCTGGAGCTGTCGGGCGACCTGCAGGCGGCGGTCAGCGAACCGGACGAGGCGCCACGCGGGCTACTGCGCATCAGCGTCAGCACCTCATTCGGCCAATCCCAACTGGCGGATGCCATGGCCGCCTACGTCAAGCGCTTCCCCGGGGTCAGCGTTGACCTGCAAATGCTCGATCGCACGGTCAACCTGGTGGATGAACGCATCGACCTGGCGATCCGCACCAGCAATGACCTGGACCCGAACCTGATCGCCCGGCGCCTGACCGTGTGCCGCTCGGTGATCTGTGCCGCCCCGGCCTACCTCAAGGAACACCCGACACCGCAGCGGGTGGAAGACCTGAGCCAGCACAACTGCCTGACCCACTCCTACTTCGGCAAGAGCCTGTGGCACTTCGAACAGGACGGCGAACAGGTGTCGGTGCCGGTCCAGGGCAACATCAGCGCCAACGAAGCCAGCACCCTGCTGCGGGCGACCATGGCCGGCGCCGGCATCGCCATGCTGCCCAGCTACCAGGCCGGCGTGCACATTCACCAGGGTGAGTTGATCCGCCTGCTGCCTGGAGCCGAGCCCCGGCAAATGAACATGTACGCGGTGTATGCCTCGCGCAAGCACATGCCGACCGCCCTGCGCAGCATGCTGGACTTCCTGGTGCTGCGGTTTCCCGAGGAACCCGAGTGGGACAAGGGGTTGTAGGGCCTGAATCGACGTTTTTGCCTGGCGGCCATCAACCCGGTGAATGCCCGTTCAAACAGCGGACTTGGGGGCCTGGCAAGCCCTGAATGCTGACCTATGCTGATAACAGTGCCCCCCAAAACCACCGCGAGGGCATTCGTTCAGAGGTCCTGCCATGAACATCAAAACAAGAAGGTACCTGGCCATATTCGTGACCTGCGGCATCACCCTGGCGCTGTACGGCACCGCCGCCTACCGGGTCGAGCAGGCACGCCAACTGCCCAGGAGCTACGCCAGTTGCAACCTGGAGCAATGCCTCCCTCACAGCGCCACGCTAAACACCTTGAGATAAGCCGGCAAGCTACTCGGCGGCGTCCTGGTCGTTCTTCAAGCGATCACGGAAGGCCTTGGGCGAGACCCCGACACGACGCCGGAACAGACGGGTGAAGTTGGTGGGGTCGGAAAACCCCAGCGCGTCGGAAATTTCATAGATGGTCATGCCGGTGTAGGTCAGCAGGCGCTTGGCCTCCAGCAACTGCCGTTCGTGCATGATCTGCAACGCCGGCTGCCCCGCCAGCTCGCGGCACGTGCCGTTGAGGTGGGAGACCGAGATCCCCAGTTTGTGGGCCAGGTCCTCGACTTTCACATGCTCGCGATAATGGGCTTCGACCAGTTGGATAAAGCCATTGAAATACTCCCGGGCCCGCTGCGGACGCTGGTTGGCACTGCGCCGCTGCAACGCCTGGCGGCTGACCCAGACCACGATCGTGCTGACCAGGGCATGCATCAGCATTTCTCGCGCGGGCTGATGCCCTTGGTACTCGTTCTGCAAATCTGAAAACAGCCGATTGAGGTAGGCGCTGTCACCCCGGGCGGGGTAACTCTCGGACACCGCCAGGGCATTCACCGAGTGTCCCAGTTGACCTTGCAAATGGGCCACCAGCGGTGCCGCCAGGGTCACCACGAAGCCTTCGATGTCCTCGGAAAAACGAAAGCCATGCACCGACAGCGGCGGCAGGACCTGGATCGCCGACTCGCCCAGCACCGTGCGCTGGCTTTCCACTTGCAGCTCCGCCTGGCCCCGGTACACAAACAGCAACTGACACAAATCGGCATGGCGGTGGGGCTTGATTTCCCAGTGGTGCTCGCGGCTGCGCTTGGAAATGGTCTCGCAATGCAGCAGATCGGGCGTCGACCAGTCCAGGCTTTCGCCATAGAGCTTGAACACCGGAATGCTCGGAAGGGCAGGCTTGTTCATCACTGCAGTCCAGGCCTCTGAATGACGGGCGATAATCGCACCGATTGGCGAAATGAACAGGTATCGGCTCAGTTTTCCCCTTCAATTGACAGGGTCGCCCGTGAAAAATGCAAGCACTCGAAACATAAAAATAACCTTTCACCGAATCCATTCGCGTGAAGCTTGCGAGTCATAAAAACAATGAAAACCTTGAAAACTCAAGTCGCCATCATTGGCGCCGGCCCCTCGGGCCTGCTTCTCGGCCAACTCTTGGAGAAGGCCGGTATCGATACCCTGATCGTCGAACGCCAGAGCCCGGACTACGTCCTGAGCCGGATCCGTGCCGGGGTGTTGGAGCAGGGCATGGTCGATCTGTTGCGCCAGGCCGGAGTCAGCCAGCGCATGGACGCCGAAGGCCTGGTACACGACGGCTTCGAGCTGGCCTTGAACGGCCGCCAGGTAAAAATCGACCTGCATGCCCTGACCGGCCAGAACGTGATGATCTACGGCCAGACCGAAGTCACCCGGGACCTGATGCACGCCCGTGAAGCCATGGGCGCCACCACGCTCTACGAAGCCCGGGACGTGCGTCCCCATGACATGAAAACCTCCCAGCCTTACCTGACCTTTGAACATCAGGGCCAGCCCGTGCGTGTGGAGTGCGACTACATCGCCGGCTGCGACGGCTTCCACGGCATTGCCCGGCAGTCGATCCCTGCCGAGACCCTGAAGGTTTTCGAACGGGTGTACCCCTTTGGCTGGCTGGGCATTCTGGCCGACACGCCGCCGGTTCACGAGGAACTGGTGTACGCCCGCCACGAGCGCGGTTTCGCCCTGTGCAGCATGCGGTCCACCACCCGCACCCGGTATTACCTGCAGGTGCCGGCCGAGGAAAAGGTCGAGAACTGGTCCGATCAACGCTTCTGGGACGAGCTCAAGACCCGTCTGCCCCAGGCATTGGCCGAGCAATTGGTGACCGGCCCGTCGATCGAAAAAAGCATCGCGCCGCTGCGCAGTTTTGTGGTCGAACCCATGCAATACGGACGCATGTTCCTGGTCGGCGACGCTGCCCACATCGTTCCGCCCACCGGGGCCAAAGGTTTGAACCTGGCGGCCAGCGATGTCAGCACGCTGTTCAATATCCTGGTCAAGGTTTACCGCGAAGAGCGCACCGATCTGTTGGAGAAATACTCGGAAATCTGCCTGCGCCGAGTGTGGAAGGCCGAGCGCTTTTCCTGGTGGATGACTTCGATGCTGCATCAGTTTCCCGATGCCGACGCCTTCAGCCAGCGCATCAGCGAAGCGGAACTCGAGTACTTCGTCGGCTCTGAAGCCGGGCGCAAGACCATCGCAGAAAATTACGTCGGACTTCCTTACGAGGCTATCGAGTAGGAGCCTATCGAGTAAACTGGCGAGTATTCCCGCTCGCCTTGCCTCCTGCAGGTTCCTTTCGTGACCCATCTCCACACCCCTGGTCCTACCAAACCGGCCATTCGCAGCGTACTGATCGCACTGATGCTGGCGATTTTTCTCGGTGCCCTGGACCAGACCATCGTCGCCGTCTCCATGCCGGCCATTTCCGCCCAGTTCAAGGATGTCAGCCTGCTGGCCTGGGTCATCTCCGGCTACATGGTGGCCATGACCGTGGCGGTACCGATCTACGGCAAGCTGGGCGACCTCTATGGCCGGCGCAAACTGATGCTGTTCGGCATGGGCCTGTTCACCCTGGCCTCGTTGTTTTGCGGCCTGGCACAGAGCATGGAGCAACTGGTGCTGGCGCGGATCATCCAGGGCATCGGTGCCGGCGGGATGATTTCGGTCAGCCAGGCGATCATCGGCGACATCGTGGCGCCCCGGGAACGCGGGCGCTACCAGGGCTATTTCAGCAGCATGTACGCCGTGGCCAGCGTCGCCGGCCCGGTGCTGGGTGGCTACATGACCGAGTACCTGTCCTGGCGCTGGGTATTTTTGATCAACCTGCCCCTGGGCCTGGGCGCCTGGTGGGTGGCCCACCGTACCCTGGTGGGCCTGCCCGTGCCGCAGCGCGTGCCGATCATCGATTACCTGGGCACCGTGTTGCTGATCATCGGCCTGAGCGCGCTGCTGCTGGGGATCACCCAGTTCGGCCAGGGCCACGCCTGGCACAGCCAGGAAGTCCTCGGCCTGCTGGCCTGCGCGGTGGCCGCATTGGCCGTGTTTGTCTGGCACGAACGGCGTGCCCGGGAGCCCCTGCTGCCCATGCACCTGTTCGCCAACCGCAATGCACTGCTGTGCTGGTGCACGATATTTTTCACCAGTTTCCAGGCCATCTCGTTAATCGTGCTGATGCCCCTGCGCTTCCAGAGCGTCACCGGGGCCGGGGCCGACAGCGCCGCGCTGCACCTGCTGCCGCTGGCCATGGGCCTGCCCATCGGCGCCTACTGCGCCGGGCGCCTGACCTCGGTCACCGGGCGCTACAAACCGATGATCCTCGGCGGCGCCTTGCTGATGCCGGTGTCGATCCTCGGCATGGCCTTCGTACCGCCACAAGCCTTACTGCTCAGCAGCGCCTTCATGCTGCTGAGCGGGATCGCCGCCGGCATGCAGTTTCCGACCTCGTTGGTGGGCACCCAGAATTCGGTCGAACAGCGCGATATCGGCGTGGCCACCAGCACCACCAACCTGTTCCGTTCCCTGGGCGGCGCGGTGGGGGTGGCGCTGATGTCAGCGCTGTTGCTGGCGTTGCTGCAGGACTCAAGCCTGGCCCATCTGGGTGGGGCCTCGCTACTGGTCGAAGGCGGTTCGGGCAATGCCCTGCTGGACGGGCTGAATGCGGCCCCGGGCCCGGCCCAGGATGCCTTGCGGGCAGAGCTGTTGCTGACCTTCCGGCATTTGCTGATGGTCAGTGCGGCGGTGTCGTTGCTGGGCCTGGCGGCGGCCATCGCCATGCCCAACCGCGTGCTGCGTGGGCGGGAAGACAAGGCCGGTTGAGCGGGCAAGCCGGCAGCCGCTGAAACCTCAGCGGCTGCCGCACCGGACTTACGGGCTGTAGTAACCCACCGCCACCAGGAAATGCCCGACCTTGCGCAGGTAGGCATGCTTGTCTTCGACCTTGCCGGTCACCGGGTTCTTCCAGCGGTACTCATATTCCCCCTGGGGCTGCTGGGTAATCAGCGCCAGGATCGGCTCGCCCACCGGCTTGCCTTCAGGGTCCTTGACCTTGCCGAAGTCCGTGTTGATCAGCCGCAGATTGGTGCCGTGGGCGACGTAGCGCTGGGTATCGAGATCAACCACGAACACATACAGGTCATCCTGCAAGAAACCGCCCTTGAGGCTGTTGATCGCGGTGAGGGTGCCCTTCTCGTCACTGGCCAATTGGGTCGCCGCCTTGTCCAGCAACGCCTTGGCCTGATCCGCCGAGGCCCGGGGCAGGTAATAACCCACCGCCAGGATCCGCTCGCCAACGCGCTGAAAGTACACGTGCTTGCGTTCGATCTTGCCGTCGCTCCAGTTCTGCCAACGGTACTCGGCCTGCTGGATGCCATTGCCCTCGGGAATTTTCAGTGCGTCCTTGAAGGCCTTCTGCAGGTCTGGCCCCAGCACTTCGGACACATCACGGCCAATCAACGCTGAAGACGGCCCACCGCTGGCCAGCATCACGCCCCGGGTATCGACCACGAAGACATAGCGGTCCTTATCGACAAACTCGCCCTGGCGGCTGAACACCGCAAAGGCCTTGTCGCCCTGGTCGTGGTAGTACGCCAGGGCCTTTTCCAGCAGCGCCCTGGCGGCCGTGCCCTCGTCCGCCGGCGCGGCGGCGTGGGCCTGGCCCAGGCACAGCAGCAGCCAACCCAACCACGTGATTTTCAGCAAAAGCCTCATTGCCCGCCCCTCATTTTTATAGGTGTCTGAAGAGCGTAGACGGCTGCGCAAGATGAGCGAACATTCAGCAAACACAGGGGCATAGAGCCTTCCCACGGAGCTCGCGGGAAGGCTGGAGGGGCTCAGGGACGAGCGTCGAGTTGTTGTTGCAGGTTCTGGATCTGGCTTTGCAGGGTGTTGATGTTGCGGGTGACCTGGCCACGGAACGCATCGAACTCAGCAGTGCTGGCGCCATTCTGCGCAGCGGCGGCCGGACGATTGTCTTGCTCGCTCTTGAGCACAATCATGTCCTGCTCCAGGCGCTCGATGGCAGCGCTGGGGTTGCCCTGCTTCTTCAGGGTCGCCAGGTCGGCGCTCAGGCTCTTGAGCTGGGCATCGACTTTACTGCCATCGGTCTGGGCCCCTTTGAGTGCAGCCAGTTCCGTACCCAGGGCTTTGACCTGGGCCTGCAACTGAGCGTTGGCCGTCTGTTGCTCGGTGGTTTGCGCGCTCATTTGTGCCAGGCGCTTGTCCAAGTCCGTCGCCTGCCCGGCCACGCCCTGCTGTTGCTTGCTCTGGTCCTGCAGTTTGCTTTCCAGCTGTTTGATCTGCAGCTTGAGCGCCTCGCTGTCACTGGTGACGTTGCTCTGGCTGGCCACCACCTTGCCGGAAATGTCCTGCAGGCGCCCGGCGGCCTCTTCACTGATACGGGCAAAGCTTTCCTGGGTCGCCACCAGTTGCTGCTCCATCAGCGAGATCTGCTGGAAGCTCCACCAGGCCAAGCCGGCAAAGGCAAACACCAGCGCCCCGACCAGCGCCCACAGTGGGCCGGTGCTCGGGCCTTTTACCTTGACCACCGGCGTGCTGCGCGAATGCACCGTGGTGCGCTCACGGGCCGCGGGGGTGGTGGGAAAATCGTCATCATCATGGGGGTCGGCGCGCAGGCTGGGTACATCATCGAAGTCGTCGTGGGCATCATTACGCATGGGGCAACCTTTCTGAACCGCGTGGTGACTGAATGCGGCGAGTATAAACCGCTATTTCGCCGCACTCATCGACACTGCCGGGCAAACCCGGTTCAGTGTTTATTTTCAAAGCATGTCCTGGGCATTCCACCAGGCACAAAATTCATCGAGGGCCGTCCACAGGCTGACCTTGGGCTCATAGTCCAGGTAGTGCCGGGCACGGCTGATGTCCAGGGTGAAATTCTTGTTCATCACCTGCATGCCCAGGCGCGACAGGGTCGGCTCCGGGCGCCCGGGCCAAAGTTTGCAGAAGCCTTCGTTGAGCGCCGCAACACTGTAGGCCAGGCCATACGAGCGGTAGCGGGTGACTTGCGGCACCTGCATCTGGCGCATCACGTAATTGATCACGTCCCACACCGGCACCGGCGCCCCGTTGCTGATGTTGTAGGCCTTGCCCAGGGCCGAGCCGGTGGCCAGCAGGCTGCTGAGCAGCGCCTCGTTGAGGTTCTGCACGCTGGTGAAGTCCACCTTGTTCAGGCCATTGCCGACAATCGCCAGGCGTCCCTTGCGCTGCATCTTCAACAGCCGCGGAAAAATGCTCATGTCCCCCGCGCCGGTAACAAAGCGCGGGCGCAGGGCCAGGGTTTCCAGGCCGAACTCCTGGGCACCGAAAACCTTCTGCTCAGCCAGGTACTTGGTGGCTGCATAGGGGTGTTTGAAGCGCTTGGGCACCTGCTCTTCGGTCAGGTCCAGGTGGTCACGGCCGTCAAAGTAGATCGACGGCGAAGACAGGTGCACCAGGCGCCGAACCCGTTGCTTCAGGCAGGCTTCCACCACGTTTTCAGTGACCAGCACATTGCCTTGGTGAAAATCCTGATAACGCCCCCACAGACCCACGGCACCGGCGCAATGCACCACCGCCTCGACGTCGCGGCACAGTTCGCGTACCAGATCGGCGTCGCCCAAATCCCCCTGGATAAACTCGGCGCCACGCCGCACCAGGTGCTCTACACCTTCGGCACGGCGACCGTTGACCCGGACTTGCAGGCCTTGCTCAAGGGCAAAGCGAGCAAAACGCCCGCCTATAAAGCCGCTTGCGCCGGTGACCAGAATTTTCATGAGTTCTCCTAGAAATGCAGTGACTCGCGCCAGGCTGAAGGCGCCAGGTCAAAACGACCCGCAGACTCTTCATCGGCTGCATGCTGCTTGACGCTTATGGCTGCCCCCAGGGCACCAACCATTGCGCCGAGCAACGGGCCAGGTGCTCGGTCAACAACCCCAGCAGTTGACCGCCATTGCGCCAATGATGCCAGTACAGCGGCACATCGATCGGTTTATCCGGCAACAACTCCACCAGCCAGCCCCGTTCGAGTTGCTCGCGCACCTGCAATTCAGGCACCAGCCCCCAACCCAAGCCGGCTTCGGTCAAGCGAATAAAACCCTCGGACGACGGGCACAGGTGGTGCTCAAAACCACCTTCGACTCCCAGCGAGGCCAGGTAACGGTGTTGCAGGAAATCGTCAGGACCGAATACCAGCGCCGGGGTGCGGGCCAGTTCTTCGGCGCGAACGCCATGGGGAAAATGCCGGGCGATAAATGCCGGGCTGGCCAGGGCCCGATAACGCATGGCCCCCAGCAACTGGCTGCGACCGCCCGCCACCGGCCGCTCGCTGGCACAGACACAGGCCGCCACCTCGCCGGCACGCATGCGCTTGAGGCCCACGGTCTGGTCCTCCACCACCAGGTCCAGCAGCAGGTGATGCTCGGCACAGAAATCTCCCACCGCCGCCGCCCACCAGGTGGCCAGGCTGTCGGCGTTGAGGGCGATCCGCAGACGCTCCGGCAAGCCCTCTTCATCCAGGGCCGGCACCAGGCTTTGCAGGTCGCGCTCCAGCAGACGCACCTGCTGCACGTGGTTGAGCAAGCGTCGACCGATTTCCGTTGGTGCTGGTGGCGTCGCACGTATCAACACCGGCTGGCCGATGCGGGCCTCAAGCAATTTGATCCGCTGGGAAATCGCCGACTGAGACAGGCCCAGCACCTGCGCGGCACGTTCAAAGCCAGCCTGTTCGACGACGGCGGCCAAGGCGGAGAGCAATTTATAGTCGAACATCAGTTTTCCTAATGAGCGATCAGCAATATTGGTTTTTCTTATACAGGCTGCGCCCGGAAAATAGCCAGCATGCCTCTTCGCTCAAGGACCTTTTTCATGACCGGTGAAACCTCCCTCGCCACCCTGTTGCGCAGCATGAGCCCGCACCTCAACGACGGCGACTACGTATTCTGCTCGATTGCCCAACGCAGCCAGCTTGGGGACTGCGAACCCCTGGGCAGCTTTCGCGAACAGGAAGGGCTGACGGTGATCCTTGAACGCCAGCAGGCTGAACGCCTGGGGCTGGGCTTCGATTACGTGGCGGCGTGGATCACCCTCACGGTGCATTCGGCCCTGGACGCGGTCGGCCTCACCGCCGCCTTCGCCAGTGCCCTGGGAGACGCTGGAATCAGCTGCAACGTGGTCGCGGGCTATTACCACGATCACCTGTTTGTCGGCCGGGCCGACGCCCAGCGCGCCATGGGCGTGCTGCACAAACTGGCAACCCAAGGGGAATAGGCGCATGTGGCAAAGCTATGTAAACGGACTCTTGGTGGCGGCCGGCCTGATCATGGCCATCGGCACCCAAAACGCCTTTGTCCTGGCGCAAAGCCTGCGCCGGGAGCATCACCTGCCGGTGGCGGCGCTGTGCGTCACCTGCGACGCCTTGCTGGTGGCTGCCGGGGTATTCGGCCTGGCCACCTTGCTGGCGCAGAACCCGACCCTGCTGGCTGTGGCTCGCTGGGGCGGCTCGGCCTTCCTGATCTGGTACGGCACCCAGGCCCTGCGGCGCGCCTGCGCCCGGCAAAGCCTGGAGCAAGGGGCCCAGCAGAAGGTGCGTTCATTGCGCGCGGTATTGCTCAGTGCCTTGGCGGTGACGCTGCTCAACCCTCACGTGTACCTGGACACGGTATTGCTGATCGGCTCCCTGGGCGCCCAACAGACTGAACCCGGTGCTTATGTGATGGGCGCCGCCAGCGCTTCCCTGCTGTGGTTTTTCACCCTGGCCCTCGGCGCGGCGTGGTTGGCACCCTGGTTGGCTCGGCCTGGCACTTGGCGGGTTCTCGACCTGTTGGTGGCGGTCATGATGTTCAGCGTCGCCTACCAACTCATCAGCGCTCCATGAGTTATTCCAAAAGGCTCTGGAACCTCTATCCCACACAGTTGTTGCGTGGTTAAGCCGCACCCCCGGTGCTATGATCCGGTCCCTGCGCCGCAAAGAGTACAAACTCCCCGGCGCTTGTTTGGCCGCCCGTGATCGGCCTTGCGCTCACCGCAACTGACCTGATTAGGAGAATCATCATGGCTTTCGAATTGCCGCCGCTGCCTTATGCACACGATGCCCTGCAGCCGCACATCTCCAAGGAAACCTTGGAATTCCACCACGACAAACACCACAACACCTACGTCGTGAACCTGAACAACCTGGTGCCAGGCACCGAGTTCGAAGGCAAGACCCTGGAAGAGATCGTCAAGTCTTCTTCGGGCGGCATCTTCAACAACGCCGCTCAGGTCTGGAACCACACCTTCTACTGGAACTGCCTGGCGCCAAACGCCGGCGGTCAACCAACCGGCGCGCTCGCTGAAGCAATCAACGCAGCCTTCGGTTCGTTCGACAAGTTCAAGGAAGAGTTCACCAAGACTTCCGTCGGCACCTTCGGTTCCGGTTGGGGCTGGCTGGTGAAAAAGGCTGACGGTTCCCTGGCCCTGGCCAGCACCATCGGCGCCGGCAACCCGCTGACCAGCGGCGACACCCCGCTGCTGACCTGCGACGTCTGGGAACACGCTTACTACATCGACTACCGCAACGTTCGTCCTAAATACGTCGAAGCGTTCTGGAACCTGGTCAACTGGAAATTCGTGGCTGAGCAGTTCGAAGGCAAGACCTTCGTCGCCTAAGCCCGTTTGCAGTGTAAAAAACCCGGCCTGTCCGGGTTTTTTTTCGCCTGTGGCCCAGCCGATTTCTTGCTCCGCCGCACTGGCGCGCTAACATCATTTTCGGGTAAAAGTTAAGCCCCAGCCCTCAAGTTACAGGGCTTGTTTACCGACACACTACCAGCAGGCGTAATTGTTCTTGATCGGAACACCCCAGCCAAGCCTGCCGGCGATAGACCCCGGCCATGATTGTCTCTTTACGGCCAAGACGGGAATGCCAATACTGATGGCACTTTGACGCTACGCGCACGGAACAAGGAATAGCCCTTTGAAGCTGGAACTCAAAAACAGCTTGTCGGTGAAGTTGCTCCGGGTTGTGCTGCTGTCGGCACTGATCGTGGGCGTGGTCCTGAGCTGCGCACAGATCGTTTTCGATGCCTATAAGACTCGGCAGGCAGTGGCCAACGATGCCCAGCGCATCCTCGATATGTTTCGCGACCCCTCGACACAAGCCGTCTACAGCCTGGACCGCGAGATGGGCATGCAAGTCATTGAAGGCCTGTTCCAGGACGACGCCGTGCGCATGGCGTCCATCGGTCATCCCAACGAAACCATGCTTGCGGAGAAAAGCCGCGACCTGCAGAACTCCCCCAGCCGCTGGCTGACCGACCTGATTCTTGGCCAGGAACGCACCTTCACCACCCAGTTGGTCGGCCGTGGCCCCTACAGCGAGTACTACGGCGACCTGAGCATCACCCTCGACACCGCCACTTACGGCCAGGGTTTTATCGTCAACTCGGTGATCATTTTCATCTCGGGTGTGCTGCGCGCCCTGGCCATGGGCCTGGTGCTGTACCTGGTCTATCACTGGTTGCTGACCAAACCGCTGTCGCGAATCATCGAGCACCTGACCGACATCAACCCCGACCGTCCCAGCGAACACCAGATTCCTTTGCTCAAGGGCCATGAAAAAAACGAACTGGGGCTCTGGATCAACACCGCCAACCAGTTGCTGGCCTCCATCGAGCGCAACACCCACCTGCGCCACGAAGCGGAAAACAGCCTGCTGCGCATGGCCCAGTACGACTTCCTCACTGGCTTGCCAAACCGCCAGCAATTGCAGCAACAGCTGGACAAGATCCTGGTGGACGCCGGCCGCCTGCAACGCCGAGTAGCGGTGCTCTGTGTCGGCCTGGACGACTTCAAGGGCATCAACGAACAGTTCAGTTACCAGACCGGTGACCAACTGCTGCTGGCCCTGGCCGACCGCCTGCGTGCCCACAGCGGCCGCCTGGGTGCACTGGCCCGCCTGGGGGGCGACCAGTTCGCCCTGGTCCAGGCCGACATTGAACAACCCTACGAAGCAGCGGAACTGGCGCAGAGCATTCTCGACGACCTGGAGGCGGCGTTCGCCCTCGATCACCAACAGATCCGCCTGCGCGCCACCATCGGCATCACCTTGTTCCCGGAAGACGGCGACAGCACCGAAAAGCTGCTGCAGAAAGCCGAACAGACCATGACCCTGGCCAAGACCCGTTCGCGCAATCGCTATCAGTTCTACATCGCCAGCGTGGACAGCGAAATGCGCCGCCGCCGCGAGCTGGAGAAGGACCTGCGCGACGCCCTGGCCAAGGAGCAGTTCTACCTGGTCTATCAGCCGCAGATCAGCTACCGCGATCACCGGGTGGTGGGCGTCGAAGCGCTGATCCGCTGGCAGCACCCGGAACACGGTCTGGTGCCACCGGACCTGTTCATTCCCCTGGCCGAACAGAACGGCACCATCATCGCCATCGGCGAGTGGGTGCTGGACCAGGCCTGCCGCCAGCTGCGCGAATGGCATGACCTGGGCTTCAGCGACCTGCGCATGGCGGTCAACCTGTCCACCGTGCAACTGCACCACGCCGAGCTGCCGCGAGTGGTCAACAACCTGATGCAGATGTACCGCCTGCCGCCCCGCAGCCTGGAGCTGGAAGTCACCGAAACCGGCCTGATGGACGACATCAGCACGGCCGCCCAGCATCTGCTCAGTCTGCGTCGCTCCGGGGCGCTGATTGCCATCGATGACTTCGGCACCGGCTATTCATCCCTGAGTTACCTCAAGAGCCTGCCCCTGGACAAAATCAAGATCGACAAGAGTTTCGTCCAGGACCTGCTGGACGATGATGACGATGCGACCATCGTCCGGGCCATCATCCAACTGGGCAAAAGCCTGGGCATGCAGGTCATCGCCGAAGGCGTGGAAACCGCCGAGCAAGAGGCCTACATCATCTCCGAGGGCTGCCACGAGGGTCAGGGCTACCACTACAGCAAACCCCTGCCGGCACGTGAGTTGAGCGCCTACCTGAAACACGCCCAGCGCAGCAACGCGGCGATCCTCTGAAGCGGCCTCGGCACCGGCCCCACTGACCCAGCGCAATCAACCTGTGAATAAGAAATATTTACAGGTACAACCCTTTACACCTAATGCAAATCTTTCGCATTATGTTGCAGTTTTGCGCGCCCCCGCGCCCGTCTACCCCTCTCGAAGCAGGATGTTCGCCATGATTCGTATGCCTCTGGCTACCGCCAGTCTGTTGGCCATCGCTATTTCCCTCGCCGGTTGCGGCGAAGGCAAAGACAAGGCTGCCGCACCGCAAGCGCCAACCCCAGCTGCCAGCACGGCTGCTCCTGCGGCGGCTGCCAATGCCGGCAAAGTCGACGAAGCCGCCGCCAAGGCCGTGGTCGCGCATTACGCCGACATGGTCTTCGCCGTCTACAGCGATGCCGAATCCACTGCGAAAACCCTGCAAACCGCAGTCGACGCCTTCCTTGCCAAGCCCAATGACGAAACCCTGAAAGCCGCCAAGGCGCCTGGGTCGCTGCACGCGTGCCTTACCTGCAGAGCGAAGTGTTCCGTTTCGGCAACACCATCATTGATGACTGGGAAGGTCAGGTGAACGCCTGGCCGCTGGACGAAGGCCTGATCGACTACGTCGACAAGTCCTACGAACACGCCCTGGGCAACCCGGGTGCCACCGCCAACATCATCGCCAACACTGAAGTACAGGTCGGCGAAGACAAGGTCGACGTCAAAGACATCACCCCGGAAAAACTCGCCAGCCTCAATGAGCTGGGCGGTTCCGAGGCCAACGTCGCCACCGGCTACCACGCCATCGAATTCCTGCTCTGGGGCCAAGACCTCAACGGCACCGGCCCAGGCGCCGGCGCTCGTCCTGCGTCCGACTACCTGGAAGGCGCCGGCGCTACCGGTGGCCACAACGAACGTCGTCGTGCCTACCTGAAAGCCGTGACCCAACTGCTGGTCACCGACCTGGAAGAAATGGTCGGCAACTGGAAGCCCAACGTGGCTGACAACTACCGCGCCACCCTGGAAGCCGAACCGGCTGAAACCGGCCTGCGCAAAATGCTCTTCGGCATGGGCAGCCTCTCCCTGGGCGAACTGGCGGGCGAGCGGATGAAAGTATCCCTGGAAGCCAACTCGCCGGAAGACGAGCAGGACTGCTTCAGCGACAACACCCACAACTCGCACTTCTACGACGCCAAGGGCGTGCGTAACGTCTACCTGGGCGAATACACCCGCGTCGACGGCACCAAGCTGACCGGCGCCAGCCTGTCGTCCCTGGTGGCCAAGGCCGACCCGGCCGCCGACGCGGCCCTCAAGGCCGATCTGGAAGCCACCGAAGCCAAGATCCAGGTCATGGTCGATCACGCCAACAAGGGTGAGCACTACGACCAGTTGATCGCCGCCGGCAACACCGCTGGCAACCAGATCGTGCGCGACGCCATCGCCTCCCTGGTGAAGCAGACCGGCTCGATCGAGCAGGCTGCCGGCAAGCTGGGCATCAGCGACCTGAACCCGGACAACGCCGATCACGAATTCTGATCGCTGCGTCTGTGTAAAAAGGCGGCCTGATGGCCGCCTTTTTTATTTGCCCTGCATCAAACCAAACGATAATTCCTCTTATTCAATCCCCCCTGCCCTGTTAGACTTTGCGCCCTTGTTTTGCTCGTCTTGCAGGATGTCCGATGCCCCCGCTGCTGCTTCGCTGCACCGCACTCTTCATGGCCCTGGGCCTGAGTGCCTGCGATGATGCCCCGCGCTTTACCCAGGCCGAACCGGGTGAAGCCCGCTCGGGCGGTGCAGCGACCGTGCGCAAGACCGACCAGAATGCTTATTCCCTGCCTTCCGCCAACCTGTCGCCGACCCGGCGCCTGGACTTCAGCGTGGGTAACAGCTTCTTCCGCAGCCCCTGGGTGATCGCCCCGTCCACCACCACCGCCCGCGATGGCCTGGGCCCGTTGTTCAACACCAATGCCTGCCAGAACTGCCATGTCAAAGACGGCCGCGGCCATCCACCGGCACCGGATGCGGAAAACGCCGTGTCGATGCTGGTGCGCCTGTCGATCCCCGATGCCCCGCCGTACGCCAAGGTCATCGAGCAGATGGGCGTAGTCCCGGAACCGGTCTACGGCGGGCAGCTGCAGGACATGGCCGTGCCCGGCGTGGCCCCGGAAGGCAAGGTGCGAGTCGACTATGAGCCGCTGCCCGTGCGCTTCAAGGATGGCACCCTGGTGGAGTTGCGCAAACCGCGGCTGCAGATCACCCAACTGGGCTACGGACCGATGCACCCCGAGACGCAATTCTCTGCCAGGGTGGCGCCGCCGATGATCGGCCTGGGGTTGCTGGAAGCCATTCCCGAGGCGGCGATCCTGGCCAATGCCGCCGAGCAGGGCAAAGACAAAAATGGCATTGCCGGCCGGCCGAACTGGGTCTGGGACGATGCCCAGGCCAAAACCGTACTCGGGCGTTTTGGCTGGAAAGCCGGGCAACCCAACCTCAATCAACAAAATGTTCACGCGTTCTCTGGTGATATGGGCCTGACCACCGGCCTGAGACCCTTTGATGATTGCACCGACACCCAGACCGCCTGTAAGCACGCCCCCAATGGCAACGGCCCGGACGGCGAACCGGAGGTCAGCGAGAACATCCTGCGCCTGGTGCTGTTCTACACCCGTAACCTGGCCGTTCCCGCACGCCGCGACGTGGGCGCCGAGCAGGTCCTGGCCGGCAAGAACCTGTTCTACCAGGCCGGTTGCCAATCCTGTCACACGCCACAATTCACCACCGCGGCCGATGCTGCGGAACCTGAACTGGCCAATCAAGTGATTCGCCCCTACAGCGACCTGCTGTTGCATGACATGGGCGAAGGACTGGCCGACCACCGCAGCGAATTCAAGGCCGGCGGCCGCGACTGGCGCACCCCGCCGTTGTGGGGCATCGGCCTGAGCGAAACGGTCAGTGGCCACAGCCAGTTCCTGCATGACGGCCGCGCCCGCAACCTGCTCGAAGCCGTGCTCTGGCACGGCGGCGAAGCCCAAGCGGCGCAGCAACAGGTATTAACCTTCAATGCCCAACAGCGCGCTGCGTTGCTGGCATTCCTGAATTCTCTATAAACACCTTCTCTAAAAGAAACGGGAGCCCGAACATGTTCCGCCCCAAACTGCTCTTCACCAGCCTTGCCGCCATCGCCCTGGGCGCCTGCTCGCCCCAGGACCCACAAGCCGTGACGTCTGCCGCCATCGCCAAACAAGTGATCCTGCCGACGTACAGCCGCTGGGTCGACGCCGACCGCCAACTGGCCATCAGCGCCCTGGCGTTCTGCGAAGGCAAAGAGAACCTGGACACCGCCCGTGCCGACTTCCTCCACGCGCAAAAAGCCTGGGCTGAGTTGCAGCCGCTGTTGATCGGCCCGCTGGCCGAGGGCAACCGCGCTTGGCAGGTGCAGTTCTGGCCGGACAAAAAGAACCTGGTGGGCCGTCAGGTCGAACAGCTGGTCACCGCCAGCCCGCAGATCGACGCCGCTGCCCTGGCCAAGTCCAGTGTTGTGGTGCAGGGCCTCTCGGCCTACGAATACATCCTGTTCGACGCCAAGGTCGACATGGCCAACAGCGAGCAGAAAGCCCGCTATTGCCCCCTGCTGACCGCCATTGGCGAACGTCAGAAGCAACTGGCCGAGGAAATCCTCTCCAGCTGGAACACCAACGACGGCATGCTGGCGCAGATGAGCAAGTTCCCCAACCAGCGCTACGCCGACTCCCACGAAGCGATTGCCGACCTGCTGCGGGTCCAGGTCACCGCCCTGGACACCCTGAAGAAAAAGCTCGGCACCCCGATGGGTCGCCAGAGCAAGGGCATTCCCCAGCCATTCCAGGCCGATGCCTGGCGTAGCCAGTCGTCCCTGCAAAGCCTGGAAGCCAGCCTCAGCGCGGCGCAAACCGTCTGGGCCGGGGTCGACAACAAAGGCCTGCGCGGCCTGTTGCCGGCTGAGCAAAAGCCGTTGGCCGAGAAGATCGACGCCGCCTATGCCGCGTCCCTCAAACTGTTCGCCAGCAGCCAGCGCTCCCTGAGTGAAATGCTCAACGACGACGCCGGGCGCCAGCAACTCAATGACCTCTACGACAGCCTCAACGTGGTCCACCGCCTGCATGAAGGCGAACTGGCCAAGGCGCTGGGCATTCAACTGGGCTTCAACGCCAACGACGGTGACTGATGATGCTGCGACGTCAGGCTTTGGCACTGGGCAGCCTGCTGCTCAGCGCCGTGACCTTGGGTGGCTGGACGCTGTTCAAGCAAAAGGACAAGCCGCCGGTACTGCTGTCGGCCAGGGATGATGGGGACGGCAAGCATTACGCCGTCGGTTATCAACTGGACGGCAAACAGCTGTTTGCCACCCAGGTCGGCCAACGTTGCCACGACATCATCAACCACCCGAGCTTGCCGATTGCCCTGTTCGTCGCCCGCCGCCCGGGCACCGAAAGCTACCTGATCGACCTGCGTGACGGCCGCTTGCTGCAAACCCTGGTGTCCCGGCCCAACCGGCACTTCTACGGGCATGCGGTGATCCACAAGAGCGGCGACTGGCTGTACGCCACCGAGAACGACACCCTGGATCCCGGCCGCGGCCTGCTCGGGGTGTACCGGTTCGAAGGCGAGCGCCTGGTGCATGATAGCGAGATCTCGACCCACGGCATCGGGCCCCACCAAGTGTCGTGGATGCCCGACGGCGAGACCCTGGTGGTGGCCAACGGCGGTATCCGTACCGAAGCCGAAAGCCGGGTAGAGATGAACCTCAACGCCATGGAGCCGAGCCTGGTGCTGATGCAGCGCGACGGCACCCTGCTGAGCAAGGAAACCCTGGCCCAGCAGATGAACAGCGTGCGCCACATGGGCATTGCCAGCGACGGCACCATCGTCACCGGCCAGCAGTTCATGGGCGCCGCCCATGAGCCCTCCGAGTTGCTGGCCATCAAACGCCCCGGCCAGCCTTTCGTGGCCTTTCCGGTGGCCGAGCATCAGCTACAAGCCATGGGGCACTACACCGCCAGTGTCGCGGTGCACAGCGAACTGCGCCTGGTGGCCCTGACGGCTCCCCGGGGCAACCGCTTTTTCATCTGGGACCTGGACAGCGGCGAGGTGCGCCTGGACGCCCCTCTGCCCGACTGTGCGGGCGTTGGCGCGGTGGCCGATGGCTTCGTGGTGACCTCCGGGCAAGGGCGTTGCCGCTTCTACGACTGCCGCCAGAAACAGCTTGTAGCAAAACCCCTGGACCTGCCCGCAGGCCTTTGGGACAACCATCTGCATTTGATCTAGAGTCGCGCCCTTCGCCGCGCCGGCGAAGGGCGTACGGATGGCCGGATAGCCATCTGGAACAGCCCTGCAAGTCGGAGTAATGTTCCCGGCTACCGCGCTTGTCTTTCCCGGCTTTTTCTCCAAGGAAACGGAATATGCTGCGTCGCCGCATGCTGATCATGTTGGGCATTGTCTTGTTGGTCGTGCTGTTGCTGGCCGGCTACAAGGCGTTCTCCATCTACCAGATGGTCCAGATGTTCTCGGTGCCCAAGCCGCCGATCAGCGTTGCCGTGGCGACGGCCAACGAGCAGCCCTGGCAGGAACGTCTGCCCAGTGTCGGCACCCTCAAGGCCCTGCAAGGGGTCAACCTCAGCCTGGAAGTGGCTGGCACGGTGAAGGACCTGCAGTTCCAGTCCGGGCAGAAGGTCAAGGCCGGGCAACCTTTGCTGCAACTGGACAACGCCGTGGAAAGCGCCCTGCTGGAAACGGCCCAGGCCGACCTCGGCCTGGCCCAGCTGGACTATGGGCGCGGCAGCCAACTGGTGGGTAGCCAGGCCATTTCCAAAGGCGAGTTCGACCGACTCTCGGCGCAACTGCAAAAGAACAAGGCCACGGTCAACCAACTCAAGGCGTCCTTGGCCAAGAAGCGCATCCTCGCGCCCTTCAGCGGCACCATCGGCATTCGCCAGGTGGACGTCGGCGACTACCTGGCCAGCGGCACGGTGGTCGCCACCCTGCAGGACCTGAGCAGCCTTTACCTGGACTTCTACGTACCGGAACAATCGGTGCCCGCCATCAGCCTCGGCCAAGCCGTACAGATCAGCGTCTCCGCCTACCCGGGCGAGCACTTCACCGGCAACATCAGCGCGATCAACCCCAAGGTCGAGAGCACCACCCGCAACGTGCTGGTTCGCGCCACCCTGGCCAACCCCGACAGCAAGCTGCTGCCAGGCATGTTCGCCGACCTGCAAGTGCTGCTGGCCAACCCCAAGAACCGTGTGGTGCTGCCGGAAAGCACCATCACCTACACCCTCTATGGCAACTCGGTGTATGTGGTGGCGCAGAAGAAGGCCGCTGACGGCAGCCTGGAGAAGGACGACAAGGGCCAGCCGATCCTGATCGCCGAACGGCGCTTCGTCGACACCGGCGAACGCCGCAGCGGCCTGGTGCTGATCAACAAGGGCGTGGCTCAGGGCGAGCAAGTGGTCAGCGCCGGCCAGATCAAACTGGACAATGGCGCACACATCGCCATCAGCCCGGACAAATTGCTGCCAGCCCCACAGAACAGCCCGCCTCGCGCTGACTGATCAAGGAACCCCCATGGCCTTTACCGATCCGTTCATTCGCCGCCCGGTGCTCGCTACCGTGGTCAGCCTGTTGATTGTCCTGCTGGGCTTCCAGGCCTGGAGCAAGCTGCCCCTGCGCCAGTACCCGCAAATGGAAAACGCCCTGATCACGGTGACCACCGCCTACCCCGGGGCCAACGCCGAGACCATCCAGGGCTACATCACCCAACCCATGCAGCAGAGCCTGGCCAGCGCCGAAGGCATCGACTACATGACCTCGGTCAGCCGGCAAAACTTCTCGGTGATTTCGATCTACGCGCGGATCGGCTCCAACAGCGACCGGCTGTTCACCGAATTGCTGGCCAAGGCCAACGAGGTCAAGAACCAGTTGCCCCAGCAAGCCGAAGACCCGGTGCTGAGCAAAGAAGCCGCAGACGCCTCGGCGCTGATGTACATCAGTTTCTACAGCCAGGAATTGAACAACCCGCAGATCACCGACTACCTGTCACGGGTCATCCAGCCCAAGCTGGCCACCCTGCCCGGTATGGCCGAGGCGGAGATCCTCGGCAACCAGGTGTTCGCCATGCGCCTCTGGCTGGACCCGGTCAAGCTCGCCGGCTTCGGTCTCAGTGCCAGCGACGTGACCAACGCGGTGCGCCAGTACAACTTCCTCTCGGCCGCCGGCGAGGTGAAGGGCGAATACGTGGTCACCAGCATCAACGCCAACACCGAACTCAAGTCGGCCGAAGCCTTTGCCGCCATTCCAGTGAAGGTCGAGGGTGACAGCAGGGTCCTGCTCAGTGACGTGGCGCGGGTGGAAATGGGCGCTGAAAGCTACAACGCCATCAGCTCCTTTGGCGGCATCCCCTCGGTGTACATCGGGATCAAGGCGACCCCGGGCGCCAACCCGCTGGACGTGATCAAGGAAGTACGCAAGATCATGCCGCAGCTGGAAGCCCAGTTGCCGCCCAACCTCAAATCGGAAATCGCCTACGACGCCACCCTGTTTATCCAGGCCTCCATCGACGAAGTGGTCAAGACCCTGTTCGAAGCGGTGTTGATCGTCATCGTCGTGGTTTTCCTGTTCCTCGGCGCCCTGCGCTCGGTGGTGATCCCGGTGATCACCATTCCGCTGTCGATGATTGGTGTGATGTTCTTCATGCAGTTGATGGGCTACTCGATCAACCTCCTGACCCTGCTGGCGATGGTGTTGGCCATCGGCCTGGTGGTGGACGATGCCATCGTGGTGGTGGAGAACATCCACCGGCACATCGAAGAGGGCAAGACGCCGTTCGATGCCGCCATCGAGGGCGCCCGGGAAATCGCCATGCCGGTGGTGTCCATGACCATCACCCTGGCAGCGGTCTACGCGCCCATTGGCTTTCTCCAAGGCCTGACCGGGGCACTGTTCAAGGAGTTTGCCCTGACCCTGGCCGGGGCCGTGGTGATCTCCGGGATCGTCGCCCTGACCCTGTCGCCGATGATGTGTGCGCTGTTACTGCGCCATGACGAAAACCCCAGCGGCCTGGCCTATCGCCTCGACCAGATTTTCGAAGGCCTCAAGCGACGCTACCAGCGCATGCTCCACGGCACCCTCAACACCCGCCCGGTGGTGCTGGTGTTTGCACTCATCGTGCTGTGCCTGATTCCGCTGCTGCTCAAGTTCACCAAGTCTGAGCTGGCCCCCGATGAAGACCAGGGCATCATTTTCATGATGGCCAGTGCGCCCCAGCCCACCAACCTGGACTACCTCAACGCCTACACCGATGAGTTCCTGACGATCTTCAAAGAGTTCCCCGAGTACTACTCGTCGTTCCAGATCAACGGCTTCAACGGCGTGCAATCGGGCATCGGCGGCTTCCTGCTCAAGCCCTGGAACGAGCGCAGCCAGACCCAGATGCAGATCCTGCCCAAGGTGCAAAGCAAACTCGACGGCATCGCCGGGCTGCAGGTCTTCGGCTTCAACCTGCCGTCCCTGCCCGGCACCGGCGAAGGCCTGCCGTTCGCCTTCGTGATCAACACCCCCGACGGGTACGAGGCGCTGCTGGAGGTGGCCAACCGAATCAAGGCGCGGGCCATGGAGTCCGGCAAGTTCGCCTTCGTCGACCTCGACCTGGCCTTCGACAAACCCGAAGTGGTGGTGGACATCGACCGGGCCAAAGCGGCGCAGATGGGCGTGTCGATGGAAGACCTGGGCGGCACCCTGGCGACCCTGCTGGGGGAGGCGGAGATCAACCGCTTCACCATCGACGGGCGCAGCTACAAGGTCATCGCCCAGGTCGAGCGCGCCTACCGCGACAACCCTGACTGGCTGAACAACTACTACGTGAAAAACAACCGGGGCGAAGCCTTGCCGCTGTCGACCCTGATCAAGGTCAGCGACCGCGCCCGGCCGCGACAGTTGAACCAGTTCCAGCAGCTCAACGCCGCCACCCTCTCCGGTGTGCCCCTGGTGAGCATGGGCGAGGCCATCGAGACCGTACGCCAGATCGCCCGGGAAGAAGCCCCGGCCGGCTATGCCTTCGACTACGCCAGCGCCAGTCGCCAATTCGTCCAGGAAGGCAGTGCCTTGTGGGTGACCTTCGGCCTGGCCCTGGCGATCATCTTCCTGGTGCTGGCTGCGCAGTTCGAGAGCTTCCGTGACCCGTTGGTGATCCTGGTGACGGTGCCGCTGTCGATCTGCGGGGCCTTGATCCCGCTGTTTCTCGGCTGGTCGAGCATGAACATCTACACCCAGGTGGGCCTGGTGACGCTGATCGGCCTGATCAGCAAACACGGGATCCTGATCGTCGAGTTCGCCAACCAGTTGCGCCAGAGCAAGGGCCTGAGCGCCCGAGAGGCCGTGGAAGAAGCGGCCGCCATCCGCCTGCGCCCGGTGTTGATGACCACCGCCGCCATGGTCTTTGGCATGGTGCCGTTGATCCTGGCCACCGGCGCCGGCGCCGTCAGTCGCTTTGACATCGGCATGGTGATCGCCACGGGGATGTCCATCGGCACCCTGTTCACCCTGTTCGTGCTGCCCTGCATTTACACCCTGCTGTCCAAGGCCGAACGCTGATCCCCGGGCAAAAGAAAAGGCCTCGCAATGCGAGGCCTTTCGGTCTGTGGGCTGTGCTTCAACTCTGTGGCCTCATGCCTTGGGCCATACCGAACATGAACAACAGGATGTCATGGTCGGGTTTGGCCGCCACGGATGTCTTGACCACCCGAGGCAAAGGACAATGTGCGTCTCCGACGCTGAGGATCTGAGTCCGCGGCTGCTCCCAGGCAACCACAGCCAACGAGGCAACTGCCAAGGCTCCTACTAAAAACAAACCTCGTGCAATTTCGAGTTTCATCAGGTTAAACCCTTGATAGCGCTGCCAAACGCCGTTCTATAAAAATAGTAGAGTTTCTGCCAGTCCGGGTCGCTCCACGACGAGTGGCGACGCAGTTGCTTCAGATCATGGGCCGCAGCCCGCTGGGCGCTCAAACGCTGGCGGCACTTTTCGAAATCCAGCAAGGCCACGTCAATCCGGGCCTGTTCGCCAGTCCCCGTGACCCTTACAAACACATGCTTGGCATACAGGCAGCCATGTTGCCAGCGGCCCTTGTGCATGCGCACCAGGGTCGCGGCCAGGGCCTGCAAGAGCCGATCATGGAGCGCCTCGCCATGACGCTCACGCTCACCCGCGGCGTACCAGGTATCGATCTCTACAAAGCCCTCCAGGGCCGCGGTCACCAGCAGCGCCTGCCAGCCTTGCTGAGAATCACGCCGGGCGCCGCAGAACACCAGCTCCGGCACGCCCACGCCTAATACGCCCAGGCCCTTGAGCGCGTCCTGCTCACGCAACACCGTGGGCCGGCCGAACGGATGCAGCCAACTGCGATAGATGTGCCCGACCTGACGCTTCACATACAGCAGGCGACCGTCACTGACG
This sequence comes from Pseudomonas morbosilactucae, assembly GCF_023241715.1. Taxonomy (GTDB): domain Bacteria; phylum Pseudomonadota; class Gammaproteobacteria; order Pseudomonadales; family Pseudomonadaceae; genus Aquipseudomonas; species Aquipseudomonas morbosilactucae. Next base: position 25,108 of record NZ_JALQCW010000079.1, on the reverse strand, counting down.
AGTCGCTGTACCCCGCTCTCTCCGCCACGCCGCTGATTGGGGGGTTCGACCCATTCACCCTGCTGGTTCCAGAAATGCTCGAAGCGTTCCGTAGCCGCACCTTCCATGTGCGAGACACATTCCACAGCCATCCTCTTACCTCTTGCGTAATACGTAGACTCGCCACATGGCGTAGAGCGGGAAAAAGTCAAAATGGTCCTGGATACGAAACCCGGCCTCTTCAAACTCCTGTTCAACCGTAACGACAGGTAACACGAAACGATTCTGGTAACCCGACGACTCCGTTTGCGCACGGCGTTTTTGCTCCATGCGCTTGCGTTTGAACGCCTTGAAATTGCCGTCGACCCACAACGAGACGATCACACTGTCGCGAGTAACCCGTTGAAATTCACGGAGTAATGCCAGTCGATGAGCCGACTCACCAATGTGGTGCAGCAAGCGCATGGAGAAAATGCTATCCACTGCGTTATCCGCCAGGTCGATAGCGAAAGCTGACGTCTGCAAGGGTTGTACCCGTTTCACCACATCGGCGGGTTGGGCCACTGTGGCCAGACTGAGCATAGCCGCAGAATTGTCAGCACCGATGATCACGCGATTGGGTTTTTCCGCCAGCAACGGCCAGAAACGTCCCGCGCCACAGGGCAGGTCCAGCACCAGGCCCGGCTCACCGGCCAGCGCCAGGGCTGCACGAGCCAGTTGCTCGTCACGGCGGTGGGACAATTTGCGCGCCAGGCCATCCTGGTGCTTGAACAAATATTCCTGGGCGTGTTGTTCGTCGTACTTGTTGGAAAATTCCAGCTTGATCGGGGTAGCCATCACCAAAGTCTCCTGCAACTGATGGCGCCACCTTAGGCAGCCGCATGTCAGCGTCAGGTCATGTCTTTGTGAAAACTTCGTCCCGTCCACGGCGGAAATATTTCAAGGTTTTACCGCTCAAGCACACTGGCCTGGGGCCACCTCAGAAGAATAAAGCCGCCCCGACCGGTCGGGGCCTTTCGCGATCAAGGCTGCGCAGGACTGAGTTCGACATGGAAGCGGCAGCCGTTGGGGGTCATGGTGCTGAGGCTGACGCTCCAGCCCTGGTTCTCGCAAATCCGCTGCACCAGGGACAAGCCTAGGCCCAGGCCCTCGCCGCGCTTTTCATCACCACGCACAAAGGGCTCGAACATGGCTTCACGCTTCTCTTCGGGGATGCCCACACCACTGTCTTCCACCACAAAGCCGCTGGGCTCCAGGGTCAGGCGGATAAACCCGCGTTCGGTGTAATGCAGGGCATTGCGCAGCAGGTTGCCCATCACCGCGTGCAGGAAGGTCACGTTGTAGCGGGTGTCCAGAGGCTGGCCGGGTTCGAAGATCAGTTCGATGCCCTTGTCGTTGATCGGCCCTTGCCACACCCCGAGCAAGTCTTCGGCCGCCTGGCGCAGGGTCACCTGGGCCGACATGCTGGCGTCTTCACGTTGAGCCCGGGCGAGCATCAGGAAGGTCTGCACCAACTCGCGCATCTCCTCGCTGGCCCGGGCAATGCGCTCGACCTGGGCACGCCCGCGCTGGTCGATACCGGGGTTTTCCAGGAGCAGTTCACAGGAGCTGGCCAGCACCATCAACGGCGTGCGCAATTCATGGCTGACATCACTGGTGAACAGCCGTTCGCGGCTCAGGGCTTGGCGCAGGCGGCCCAGGGTGGCGTCGAAGGCAATGGCCAACTCACCCACCTCATCGGCGGCATAGTCCGGGGCCAAGGGGGGCGCCAGGCCGAGCAATTGGTCGCGGTGCCGCACTTGACGGGCCAAACGAACCACCGGCGCCATGACTTTGCGCGCCAGGACCCAGCCCAGAAACACCGCCAAGGCCAAGCTCAGGACAAAACCCACCAGGACCACGGCGAACAACACCCGCTCGCGCTCTTCGAAATCGCTTTGATCCTGCAGCAACACGTAACGCCGCCCGTCCACCACCTCAACCATGGCGTGATAGGACAGTTGCTCACGAAACACTTCGTGAAAACCCGGTTCCAGATGACGCAGGTCCTTGGGCAGTTCGAAATCGCCAAGCCCGCCACTGAAGTAGAACAACTGATCCGGTTCGGGGCGGTGGCTCCAGTCGGCGACATTGTCCATCAGCAACAAGCGCTGCAAGTCGCCCCCCAGCCCTGCGGAGATCAACTTCTCTTCGACCAGGTGCACGGTGGCCACAATACCCATGGCGAAGGCCCCCGCCACCAAGGCGCTCATCAGGGCAAAAGCGATGATGATGCGCTGGGCGAGGCTCTGCTTAAACTCCATCACGACCCTCGGCCAAGCGGTAACCGACGCCGTGCACGGTATGCAGCAGCGGCTTGGCGAACGGTTTGTCGATCACCTGGCGCAACTGGTGAACGTGGCTGCGCAGGCTGTCGCTGTCCGGGCAGTCGTCGCCCCACAGGGCCTCTTCCAAGACTTCGCGACGCAGCACATGGGGGCTCTTCTGCATCAGCACCGCCAACAGTTTGAGGCCCACCGGGTTGAGCTTGAGCAAGCGGCCCTCGCGGGTGACCTCCAGGGTGTCGAGGTCGTAACTCAAATCACCGACCTGCAAGGCCCGACGGCCACCGCCCTGGGTGCGACGCATCACGGCTTCGATGCGCGCCGCCAACTCGGACAGGGCAAAGGGTTTGACCAGGTAGTCGTCGGCACCGGACTTGAAGCCCTGGAGACGGTCGTCCAACTGATCGCGGGCGGTGAGCATGATCACCGGGGTGTCACGCCGGGCGTCTTCACGCAGGCGCTTGCACAGGGTGTAGCCATCGATGCCGGGGAGCATGATGTCGAGCACGATCAAGTCGTAATGTTCGGTGGCGGCCAGGTGCAGGCCCGACAGGCCGTCCTGCGCGCAGTCCACGGTGTAGCCCTTGAGCCCCAGGTAATCCGCCAGGTTGGCCAGGATATCGCGGTTGTCTTCAACCAATAAAATTCGCATGGGCACTTTTCTCCCTACACAGTTGCCGCCGTCTTGGCTCGCGCAGCTTAAGGCCAAGCGTAGCTCTCCGCTAGCGCCGTAAAGCCGGCGTGGGCGTGGTGCGCGCCCGGGTGCCGGCTTGACGTTTTTTTCACTATCGGTTCACAGGCTGATGACAGCAGCGGCCGCAGACTGCGCGCGAATCCGCGACTTGATCGCCTCCCCTGCCCAAGGATCCCGCATGACCTCAGCCCTCATCCGCCCTGCTTCCAGGCCCCTCAACTTCTGGGTATGCCTGGGGGTTCCCGCTGTCACGGCGGCGACTCTGATCCTGCTTGAGCTGACGTCTTTGGACATGGACCTGGCCAAGCGTTTCTACGACCCGGTGGCCGGCGCGTTTATCGGTGGGCACAGCTACCTGCTGGAAACCATCCTCCACGATCGAGCCAAACAGGTGGTCATCGCCTTTTCGGTGCTCTCGATCATCGGTTTCGTGGCGTCCTTCATGACGGCTCGGCTCCAACCGTTCAAGCGGGAACTGGGCTGCCTGGTACTGTCCCTGGCCTTGGCCACGGGCTTTGTGACACCGGTCAAGGCCGTGACCGCCGTGCAATGCCCCTGGAGCCTGAGGGAGTTTGGTGGCAAGGAAACCTACAGCGAACTGCTGAGCCCCCGCCCGCCGACCGACAAGCCCGGCCGCTGCTGGCCCGGCGGCCACGCGGCGACCGGTTTCACTTTGTTTGCGCTGTTCTTTGTACTGCGTGATCGCCGGCCACGGCTGGCGCGCAAAGCCCTGGTCTTCGCCTTTGCCCTGGGCACCGTGTTCTCCATCGGCCGCATGATGCAGGGCGCGCACTTCTTCTCCCACAACGTCTGGACGGCGATTTTTTGCTGGCTGATCAGCCTGGGCACCTATTACTTCATTCTTTACCGTCCCTCGCCCGCCGCCGTGCCGGTACCTTCCGCCCAAGCGGTACAGGGATAACATCCGCGGCGTTGCAGCCCGACAGGCCGCGGGACAGCGCCGACTCTGAGCGACACATTTCACGGGCAATAAAAAACCCCGCCGGTGTTCACCGGCGGGGTTTTTCAGTACGGGGGTAAGGCTGGCTTACATCATGCCGCCCATGCCACCCATGCCGCCCATGTCTGGCATGCCGCCGCCAGCTGGTTTGTCTTCAGCGATTTCAGCAATCATCGCTTCGGTGGTGATCATCAGGCTGGCGATAGAGGCTGCGGCCTGCAGAGCAGAACGAGTCACTTTAGCCGGGTCCAGGATACCCATCGCGATCATGTCGCCGTATTCGCCGGTCGCTGCGTTGTAACCGTAGTTACCTTCGCCTTGCTTGACCTTGTCGACAACTACGCTTGGCTCGTCGCCGGAGTTGGCAACGATCTGGCGCAGTGGCGCTTCAACAGCGCGACGCAGCAGTTGGATGCCCACGTCTTGGTCAGCGTTGTCGCCTTTCAGCTCGCTGATGGCTTGCAGGGCACGAACCAGTGCCACGCCGCCGCCAGGTACCACGCCTTCTTCAACGGCTGCACGGGTAGCGTGCAGGGCGTCTTCAACGCGGGCTTTCTTCTCTTTCATTTCAACTTCGGAGCCAGCGCCAACCTTGATCACTGCAACGCCGCCGGACAGCTTGGCCAGACGCTCTTGCAGTTTTTCACGGTCGTAGTCGGACGAAGTGTCGGCGACTTGTTGACGGATCTGAGTCACACGAGCCTGGATGTCCGCTTCAACGCCAGCACCGTCGATGATGGTGGTGTTTTCTTTGGACAGGATCACGCGCTTGGCGTTACCCAGGTGCTCCAGGGTGGTGCTTTCCAGGCTCAGGCCGATCTCTTCGGAGATAACGGTACCGCCGGTCAGGACGGCGATGTCCTGCAGCATGGCCTTGCGACGGTCGCCGAAGCCTGGTGCCTTGACGGCAGCGACTTTAACGATGCCACGCATGTTGTTCACAACCAGAGTCGCCAGGGCTTCGCCTTCAACGTCTTCAGCCACGATCAGCAGTGGGCGACCGGCTTTGGCAACGGCTTCCAGCACTGGCAGCATTTCGCGGATGTTGGAGATCTTCTTGTCAACCAGCAGGATCAGCGGACCGTCGAGTTCGGCGACCATGGTGTCCGGCTTGTTGATGAAGTAAGGGGACAGGTAGCCACGGTCGAACTGCATGCCTTCTACAACCGACAGTTCGTTTTCCAGGCCCGAGCCTTCTTCAACGGTGATCACGCCTTCTTTACCGACTTTTTCCATGGCTTCGGCAATGATGTCGCCGATGGAGTTGTCGGAGTTGGCAGAGATGGTGCCAACCTGAGCGATGGCTTTGGAGTCAGCGCATGGCTTGGACAGACCTTTCAGCTCTTTGACGATGGCGATGGTCGCCTTGTCGATGCCGCGTTTCAGGTCCATCGGGTTCATGCCGGCAGCGACGGCTTTCAGGCCTTCGTTGACGATCGACTGAGCCAGAACGGTAGCGGTGGTAGTACCGTCGCCAGCGTCATCGTTAGCACGGGAAGCAACGTCTTTAACCAGCTGCGCGCCCATGTTTTCGAAGCGATCTTTCAGCTCGATTTCTTTGGCAACGGAAACGCCGTCCTTGGTGATGGTCGGAGCGCCGAAGCTCTTCTCGATGATCACGTTACGGCCTTTCGGGCCCAAGGTCGCTTTTACTGCGTCAGCCAGGACATTGACACCGGTGAGCATTTTCTTGCGGGCGGAATCGCCGAATTTAACTTCTTTAGCAGCCATGATCGATATTCCTTAAATACTTTGTAGTAACGGGAAGATGCGCGGGAATCAGCCTTCGATAACGGCGAGAATTTCGTTCTCAGCCATTACCAGCAGGTCTTCGCCGTCGACTTTCACAGTGTTGCTGCCGGAGTAAGGGCCAAACACAACCTTGTCACCCACTTTCACGGCCAGCGCACGTACTTCACCGTTGTCCAGCACACGGCCGGTACCCACAGCGACGATTTCGCCACGGTTAGGTTTTTCAGCGGCCGAACCTGGCAGAACGATACCGCCAGCAGTTTTCGATTCTTCTTCGCTGCGACGGATAACGACGCGGTCATGCAGAGGACGAAGCTTCATTGTCGATCTCTCCTAATTGTGGTTTTCAACGGCCGGTGTGGATACCGGCGGGTTAACAAATTCCGGCGTGGCCGGTTGCGGCTCGACGAGCGAGACGCGGAAGTCTGTCTGGTGCAACCACCAGAAACCTTGCGGTGACCGTTACATAAGGGCGCATAAGCTTATTACAAGGGCAGCGCGATGAAATTTTTTACATCGTCGTCGCCAGAAACACACACGGCACCCGAAGGTGCCGTGTGTGAGTCAGCCGAGGTTACGAGTCCCGGTGTTCGAACTCGCCTTCGATCACATTGGGCTCACGGCCCAAAGGTTGCTGGGGCGACGGGCCACCGCGGGCGGTGCGCATGTCATCGGCAAAGGCGCGTTGACGAATGGCCTGTTCCTCGGCCCGCTTGCGCATTTTGTTGGCCAGCAGGCGGCGAGTGATAGGCAGCAGCATGATCAGGCCGAAAATGTCGCTGATAAAGCCCGGGATAATCAACAGACCGCCACCCAGGGCCAGCATCAGCCCTTCCAGCATGGTCTGGGCCGGCAGTTCGCCGCGGTTCAGGCTTTCACGAGCCCGCAACGCGGTGGCCAGACCGGCCACCCGCAGGACCAGCACACCCAGCATCGAGCCGAGAATGATCAGCAGCAGGGCCGGGAAAAACCCGATCGCCGCGCTGACCTTGACGAAAACAAACAGCTCTAGCACCGGGAACAGCAGAAAGAGCAACAGAAAAGGGCGCATCAAATGGTTTCCTCTACGGAAGAATGCCTTCCAGTAGACCGTAGATGACGTCGCCAATTCGTGAATTCAAGCGTCGACACCTGCATTTTTCGGCCAATGGTCGGCGTGAGCCAGAAAAACCAGGGCTTCGCGCACTTGTGTCGGCGTATTACAAGGTGCCTGGAAGGGCAACCAGTGGAGGCCCTGGCCGATACGCAAGTGCATGCCTTCGGTGTCGATCCCGGCCAATTGCGCGGGCACGCTGCTCGGCAAACCCGCCAGCTCGACATAGTGGGCAATGGCCTTGGCGTGGTCACTGTTCATGTGTTCGACCATGCTGACCTCGGCCTTGCCGGCAAAGGGGTTGGCCAGGGTCAGTTGATCGACCCAGTGGATCGCGCCAAAACCGCCGATGTAACGATGGCGCACCGGCTTGAGTACCCAGAAATCGAAATCATGGGCTTGGTGGTAATTCTGCGAATCGGGAAAGTAACGGTAGTAACGCTCGGCTGCCGCCTCGATCTGCACGTCGTCGGTGAGTTTCTCGGCCTCGGCCAGGTACGTCAGGCGCCCAACGGCTTGCACATCCTCGGCTTCGCGCTCGCCCACCAGCAACGAACACTTGGGGTCCTTCTGCAGGTTGTGGGTGTGCTGGGCGATGCGGCTGATCAGAATCAGCGGCCGGCCCTGCTCGTCCAGGCAATAGGGAACCACTGAACCGAAGGGGAAACCGGGCATCGCCTTGGAGTGGGTGGACAGCACGCCACGGTATTCCTTGAGCAGTAATTCTCGTGCATTCTTGGCCGCTTCAACGCTCACTTTATGACTCCTTTAAACTAATCCGTCGGAAACGGACGGGCGCCTGGAGCTTCGTTCCAGCGACACCCTTGGGGGCAATTCTGATCTGTAACCGGGCCGTATCGGGCGTCGTGCGCAGGTTCCCCGCAATGGAACCCCCTTCCGACCGGCTAGCGAGACATGCGAATGCAACTCGACGACAAAGTAATCATTATCACTGGCGGTTGCCAAGGTCTGGGCCGTTCCATGGCCGAGTATTTCGCTGCCAAGGGCGCCCGCCTGGCGCTGGTGGACCTGAACCCGGAAAAACTCGACGCCGCCGTGGCCGCCTGCCAAGCCCTGGGCGCCGAGGCCCGGGCCTACCTGTGCAACGTGGCCAATGAAGAGCAGGTGGAGCACATGGTCGCCCGGGTGGCCGAGGATTTCGGGGCCATCCACGGCTTGATCAACAACGCCGGCATCCTGCGCGACGGTCTGCTGCTCAAGGTCAAGGACGGCGAAATCAGCAAGATGAGCCTGGCCCAGTGGCAGGCGGTGATCGACGTCAATCTGACCGGGGTCTTCCTCTGCACTCGAGAAGTGGCAGCGAAGATGGTCGAGCTGAATAACAGCGGCGCCATCATCAATATTTCTTCGATTTCCCGCGCCGGCAACATCGGCCAGACCAATTATTCCGCGGCCAAGGCCGGGGTGGTCGCCGCCACCGTGACCTGGGCCCGGGAACTGGCGCGCTACGGTATTCGCGTGGCGGGCATTGCGCCGGGCTTTATCGAAACCGAAATGACCCAGAGCATGAAACCCGAGGCCCTGGAAAGAATGACCTCCGCCATCCCCCTCAAACGCATGGGCAAGCCGGAAGAAATCGCCCACTCGGCGGCCTATATCTTCGAAAACGACTATTACACCGGGCGCATCCTGGAAATGGACGGCGGCCTGCGAATCTGACCCTGCCCTTGTAGGAGCCGGCTTGCCGGCGATGGCGATTTAACGGTCGCGATCGCTGGCAAACCAGCGCCTACAGCAAGGCTTTTCCGAGGTGTCAGTCGTCGCTGATGGTGATGTTCGGCATCGCCGGGGCAGCCGCTTCCTGCAACACGATGCGCGCACCGACGTGGCGAGCCAGCTCCTGGTAAACCATGGCGATCTGGCTGTCGGGCTCAGCAATCACGGTGGGCTTGCCACCATCGGCCTGTTCGCGGATCAGCATCGACAACGGCAACGAAGCCAGCAGCTCGACATCGTATTGGCTGGCCAGCTTCTCGCCGCCGCCTTCACCGAACAGGTGCTCGGCGTGGCCGCAATTGGAGCAGATGTGCACCGCCATGTTTTCCACCACGCCCAGCACCGGGATGTTGACCTTGCGGAACATCTCCACGCCCTTGCGCGCATCCAGCAGTGCCAGGTCTTGCGGGGTGGTGACGATCACAGCGCCGGCCACCGGCACTTTCTGCGCCAGGGTCAGTTGGATATCGCCGGTGCCTGGTGGCATGTCGATCACCAGGTAATCCAGGTTGCCCCAGTCGGTCTGGGTCACCAGTTGCAGCAAGGCCCCGGAGACCATCGGCCCGCGCCAGACCATCGGCGTGTTGTCATCGGTGAGGAAGGCCATGGACATGACTTCCACGCCATGGGACTCGATCGGCACGAACCACTTCTGGTCCTTGATCTTCGGGCGGGTGCCTTCGGCGATGCCGAACATGATGCCTTGGCTTGGGCCATAGATATCGGCGTCGAGAATGCCCACCTTGGCGCCTTCACGGGCCAGGGCCAGGGCCAGGTTGGCAGCGGTGGTGGATTTGCCCACACCGCCCTTGCCGGACGCCACGGCCACCACGTTCTTGACGTTGGCCAGGCCCGGGATCTGCGCCTGAGCCTTGTGCGCGGCAATCACGCTGGTGATCTCGACCTTGGCCGAACTGACACCGTCCAGGCCTTCGATGGCCAGTTGCAGCATCTGCGCCCAGCCGCTCTTGAACAGACCGGCGGCATAACCCAGTTCCATCTGGACCAGGACCTTATCGCCCTGGACGTCGATGGTCCGCACGCAGCCGGCGCTGACCGGGTCCTGGTTCAGATAGGGGTCGGTGTATTGGCGAAGAACGGCTTCCACCGCTGCGCGATTGACGGCGCTCATGGGCAACTCCGATAACAAGACAGAAAAATCAGGCAGCTATCCTACCTGTTCTGATCCGTCGGCGGGATGTTCAAACAACGATGGCGAACGCCTTACACGGGGTGAAAAATCCGCGCCGGCGCTTTATAGTGGCCGACCTCCGTTTCATCAAGTAGCCGAGCCCCATGTCCGAGCCACGCAAGATCCTCGTCACCAGCGCCCTGCCCTATGCCAATGGTTCTATCCACCTTGGCCATATGCTTGAGTACATCCAGACCGATATGTGGGTGCGCTTCCAGAAGCATCGCGGCAACCAATGCATCTATGTCTGCGCGGACGACGCACACGGCTCGGCCATCATGCTGCGCGCAGAAAAGGAAGGCATCACCCCGGAACAACTGATCGCCAACGTCCAGGCTGAACACAGCGCCGACTTTGCCGAGTTCCTGGTGGATTTCGACAACTTCCACTCCACTCACGCCGAAGAAAACCGTGAGCTGTCGAGCCAGATCTACCTGAAACTGCGTGACGCCGGGCACATTGCCCAGCGCTCGATCACCCAGTATTTCGACCCGGAAAAGAAAATGTTCCTGGCCGACCGCTTCATCAAGGGCACCTGCCCGAAATGCGGCACTGAAGATCAGTACGGCGACAACTGCGAAAAATGCGGCGCTACCTATGCGCCCACCGACCTGAAGGATCCGAAGTCGGCGATCTCGGGCGCCACGCCGGTGCTCAAGGACTCCCAGCACTTCTTCTTCAAGCTGCCGGACTTCCAGGCAATGCTGCAAACCTGGACCCGCAGCGGCACCCTGCAAGACGCTGTGGCCAACAAGATCGCCGAGTGGCTGGACGCGGGCCTGCAGCAGTGGGACATCTCTCGCGATGCGCCGTACTTCGGTTTCGAGATCCCCGGTGAGCCGGGCAAGTACTTCTACGTGTGGCTGGATGCGCCGATCGGCTACATGGCCAGCTTCAAGAACCTGTGCGCGCGCCGTCCGGAACTGGATTTCGACGCGTTCTGGAACAAAGACTCCAGCGCCGAGCTGTACCACTTCATCGGCAAGGACATCGTCAACTTCCACGCACTATTCTGGCCCGCCATGCTCGAAGGCGCCGGCTACCGCAAGCCGACCGGCATCAACGTGCACGGCTACCTGACCGTCAACGGCCAGAAAATGTCCAAGTCTCGCGGGACCTTCATCAAGGCCCGTACCTACCTTGAGCACCTGTCGCCGGAATACCTGCGCTACTACTACGCCTCCAAACTGGGCCGTGGCGTCGACGATCTGGACCTGAACCTCGAAGACTTCGTGCAGAAGGTCAACTCCGACCTGGTGGGCAAGGTGGTCAACATCGCCAGCCGTTGCGCCGGTTTCATCCACAAAGGCAATGCCGGCGTGCTGGTGGACAGCAACGCCGCACCCGAGCTGACCGAAGCCTTCCTGGCCGCCGCGCCAAGCATTGCCGATGCCTATGAAGCCCGTGACTTCGCCCGTGCCATGCGCGAAATCATGGCCCTGGCCGACCGTGCCAACGCCTGGATCGCCGACAAGGCCCCATGGTCGCTGAACAAGCAGGAAGGCAAGCAGGATGAGGTCCAGGCCATCTGCGCCACGGGCATCAACCTGTTCCGCCAACTGGTGATCTTCCTCAAGCCGGTGCTGCCATTGCTGGCCGCCGATGCTGAGGCGTTCCTGAATGTCGCCCCGCTGACCTGGAACGATCACCTGACGCTGCTGAGCAACCATCAGTTGAACGAATTCAAGCCACTGATGACCCGGATCGATCCGGTCAAGGTCCAGGCCATGTCCGATGCGTCGAAAGAAGACCTGACCGCCAGCCAGACCGACACCGGCGACGTTGCGCCACAAGGTAACGGCGAACTGGCCAAGGACCCGCTGTCGCCGGAAATCGACTTCGATGCCTTTGCCGCCGTGGACCTGCGCGTGGCCCTGATCGTCAAGGCCGAACACGTGGAAGGTGCGGACAAGCTGCTGCGCTTGACCCTGGACATCGGTGGCGAGCAACGCAACGTGTTCTCCGGGATCAAGAGCGCCTACCCGGACCCGTCCAAGCTCGATGGTCGCCTGACCATGATGATCGCCAACCTCAAGCCGCGGAAAATGAAGTTCGGCATCTCCGAAGGCATGGTGATGGCCGCCGGCCCTGGCGGTGAAGAGATCTACCTGCTGAGCCCCGACAGCGGCGCCAAGCCGGGCCAGCGCATCAAGTAAAAAGCCTGGCTGGCCCCTATCCCCCCGTGGCGCGTTTGCGTGACGGGGGGATTTTCATATCCGCCTGGCCCCTGTGCCTCGTCGGATCATGCCTACTCTTTATAGGCCACCGACCGTTCTCACCGGCCACCGACATGAACGACCTCCTTCTCACGCTTGTCAGCACTGCCCTGATCAACAACTTCGTGTTGCAGTGGCCCCTGGGCGTCGATCCGCTGCTGCAGGCGAGCGAGCAACCCGCCGCCGAGCGCAGCAAAATCCACGCCCTGGGCATCGCCACCACCACCCTGATGTTGCTGTGCAGCCTCGCGGCGTACCCGCTGTACCACGGGGTGCTGGTGTCACTGGGGCTGACGACGTTGCAACTGTTTATCTTCCTGCCCTTGAGTGTGCTGCTGATTCGCCCACTGTTGAGGCTGCTGCCCCGGGCACTGCCCAAGCTGCCGTTCGAGGGACTCTGGCCCTTGCTGCTGGGCAATGCCTGCGTACTCGGCCTGTTACTGATGAATAACCAACAGGACCTGGGGCACTCTATCGCCCTGAGCCTGGGCGCCGGCCTGGGTTTCTGGCTGGTGCTGGGCCTGTTCGACGACCTGCGCCAGCGCGTTTCCCACCCTGATGTGCCCCTGCCCTTTCGCGGCTTGCCGATCGGCCTGATCAGCGCCGGCTTGCTGGCGGTGGCCTTTCTCGGTTTCAACGGACTGACCACCCCATGAGCCTGATTCAACGCATTGACGCCCTCTTGCCCCAGACCCAGTGCGGCAAATGCGGCCACCCCGGATGCCTGCCCTACGCGGAAGGCATTGCCGCCGGCGAGGCCATCAACAAATGCCCGCCCGGGGGGCGCGAGACCCTGGCCAACCTGGCGCAGCTGCTCAAGGTGCCGGTGCTGGAACTGGACACCAGCCGGGGCTCGGCACCTGCGCAAGTGGCCTTTATCCGTGAAGCGGAATGCATCGGCTGCACTAAATGCATCCAGGCCTGCCCGGTGGACGCCATCGTCGGTGCGGCGAAGTTCATGCACACGGTGATCATCGACGAATGCACCGGTTGCGACCTGTGCGTGGCGCCGTGCCCGGTGGACTGCATCGACATGCACCCGCTGCCCTTGGACACCGTGGTGCCCATCGTCGGCGGCCTGGCCATCAACGTCGAACAACTGCAGGCACGCGCCGCCAAACGCAACCACGCCCGCCAACGCTTTGAACAACGCAACGCCCGACTGCATCGTGAAGAACAGCAAAGGCACGCCGAACGCCTGGCGCGCAGTCAGCGCTCGGCCCAGCCCAATGCAGCCGCCGGCAATCCGGTGCAGGAAGCCATTGAGCGGGTACGTGCGCAAAAAGCCGCTGCAGCCGACGCGGCGCTGAAAAAAGCCAAGATTGACCTGGCGATGAGCCGGGCACAGTTGAATAAATCCCTCAAAGCCTTCGGTCATCCGCCGACCTTTGAGCAGCAGTCACAACTGATTGTGCTGCAACGCCAGTTCGAGGCCGCCGAACAGGCCCTGGCCGAACTTGAGCGCAACGCCGAACCGCCAGCAGCCCCTGCCGCACCCAAGGATGCCGAGCTCAAGCGAGCCAAGATCCAGTTGGCCATGCGCCGCGCAGAACTGAAAAAGGCCCAGGGTGGTGATGCGTCCAGCGCAGAGTTGGCCACCTTGGCCGCGGCCCTGGCAGCCGCCGAACAGGCTCTGCATGCCGCCGAAGAGGCTAGTGGGCAACCGGCACCGGACTTGGTACGGATCGAAAAACGGCCCATCGATGCACCGTTGCGGCAGCTGAAAACCGAGCTGGCCTATGCCCGGGCCGAGGTCAGCAAACTGGAGCGCCGGCCGGACACAGACCCCGCCGATCTGGCCAAGGCCCGGGAACGGCTGGCCGCCGCCGAGCGCCAGGTGCAAGCCCATGCTGCGCCCTGAAGCCCCCACAGACCTGCGCCTACGCCAGGCCATGCAGCGTGTGCTGCTGGCGACGGTGCCGGGCCTGCTGGTGCTGTTGTGGCTCTACGGCTGGGGCGTGCTGATCAACCTGCTGCTGGCCCTGGGCACAGCCCTGGCGCTGGAGGCCGCCGTGTTGCGCCTGCGCCAGCGGCCATTACGCCCGAGCCTGGGGGATGGCAGTGCCTTGATCAGCGCCACCTTGCTGGCCATGGCCCTGCCGCCCTACTGCCCCTGGTGGCTGACCGTCAGTGCCGTGGCCAGTGCGCTGCTGCTCGGCAAGCACCTGTACGGCGGCCTCGGCAAAAACCCTTTTAACCCGGCAATGCTCGGTTACGCCCTGGCGCTGGTGTCGTTTCCACAGCCAATGACCCATTGGCCAGCCACCCAGGGCCTGGACCTGGTCGCAGCGCTGCAGTCGATATTCGGCTGGCATTTCGGGGCCGCGCCGCCTGACGCCTGGGCCCAGGCGACGGCCCTGGACAGCCTGCGGATCAATCACAGCCTGACCGTCGACGAACTGTTTGCCGGCCACCCAGCCTTTGGTCACGTTGGCGGCAAAGGTGTGGAATGGGTCAACCTGGCGTTCCTCGCGGGCGGCCTCTGGCTGTTGCAACAGAAGGTGTTCAGTTGGCACGCGCCGGTGGGCATGCTCGCCAGCCTGTTCGTCATCAGCTTGTTGTGCTGGAACGGCTCTGGCTCCGACTCCCACGGTTCCCCGCTGTTCCACCTGCTCACGGGCGCCAGCATGCTGGGTGCGTTTTTTATCGTCACCGAACCGGTCTCGGGGCCCAAAAGCGCCAAGGCTTGCCTGCTGTTCGGCGTCGGGGTCGGCCTGTTGACCTACCTGATCCGCACCTGGGGCGTCTACCCCGATGGCCTGGCCTTTGCCGTGCTGCTGATGAACCTTGGCGTGCCGGCCCTGGAACGCTGGGTGGCTGCCACTTCAAGGGCGGATCGAGGATGAATCGCCAGCCTGTGACGGTGCTGCTGGTGGCGGTGGTCGGCCTCACGGTGGGATTTCTTGTGCACCAGGCCACAGCGCCGCGGATCGCCGCCGAACAACGGGCGCTGGAGGCTCGGCACCTGCTGGACGTGCTGCCGGCCGGCAGTTACGACAATCAACCGCTGGACCAACCCCTGCCCTTCACAGCGCAGACGCTGAAACACAGCAACCTGATCGGCGGTTACCGGGCGACGCGCAATGGCCAGCCCAGCGCAGTGCTGCTGCTCAGCCGGGTGACGGGCTACGGCGGCCCTATCGAACTGCTGATCGCCATTGATGCCCAGGGCCGGCTGTTGGGCAGCAAAGCCCTCAAGCAAAGCGAAACCCCCGGCCTCGGCGGTCGCCTCACTGAACAGCCCAATCCCTGGCTGCAAGGTTTTGTCGGCCGCTCCCGTGCGGAACCGGGGGACAACGGCTGGGCCCTGAAAAAAGACAGTGGCCAGTTCGACCAGATCGCCGGGGCAACCATCACCTCCCGGGCGGTGATCAATGCCCTGCATGACGCCTTGGGCTATTTCGACGGGCATCGCCCCCAACTGCTGGGAGGCCCCGACCATGAATAAAGCCTCGCCACTTTTGGGCACCCTGATGTTGACGCCGTTGGTCGGCGCCAGCGATTCCCTGGTCAACGCCCTCGGCCTGGCGCTGGCTTTCGCCTGGGTGATGAGCCTTTTCGGCCTGTGCATGGTCCCTTTGCGGGCCAGGCTCAACCCCACCCAGCGCCTGCTGGCCAGTGTGCTGCTCAGCGCCAGCCTCGTTAGTTGCGTGCTAATGGGCCTGCAAGCCTGGGCCTTTGAACTGCATCAACACTTGGCCCTTTATCTCGGGCTGCTCGCCCTGCAATGCGTGGTGCTGGAACAGACGCACTTTTTCCAGACACCCGGCATGCTGCGCCGGGCCGCGCAGTTCTGCTGTCTGCTCGTTGGCCTCGGCGCCCTGCGCGAAGCGCTCGGTGGCGGCGTGCTGGGCCAGCACCTGCAATGGCTGGCCGGCATCAACGACACGGACTGGCCAGGCTGGCGCTGGAGCCAGGGCGGTCCGCACTTGCTCCTCCTCGCCCCCGGTGGTTTTATCCTCCTGGGCCTGCTCCTGGCGGCGAAAAACGCCTGGACTCAACTGCGCAATCCCCATTGAACGCCTGCAAGGAACTGCCTCACCCATGAACGCCGCAAAACGTCTGGAAATATTCCGCCGACTGCACGAAGACAACCCGGAGCCGAAAACCGAGCTGGCTTACAACTCTGCGTTCGAGTTGCTGATCGCAGTGATTCTGTCGGCGCAGTCCACTGACGTCGGGGTCAACAAGGCGACGGCCAAGCTGTTCCCCGTGGCCAATACGCCAGCCGCCATCTATGCCTTGGGGGTCGAGGGGCTGTCCGAATACATCAAGACCATCGGTTTGTACAACAGCAAGGCCAAGAACGTCATCGAAACCTGCCGCCTGCTGGTGGAACGTCATGACAGTGAAGTCCCGCAAACCCGGGAAGCGCTGGAAGCCCTGCCCGGGGTGGGCCGCAAGACGGCCAACGTGGTGCTCAACACGGCGTTCCGGCAACTGACCATGGCGGTGGACACCCATATCTTCCGGGTCAGCAACCGCACCGGGCTGGCGCCGGGAAAAAACGTCGTGGAGGTGGAAAACAAGCTGATGAAGTTTGTGCCCAAACAGTTCCTCCTCGACTCCCACCACTGGTTGATCCTGCATGGCCGTTACGTGTGCCTGGCCCGCAAGCCACGTTGTGGCAGCTGCCGGATCGAAGACTTATGCGAATACAAGCAAAAGACTTCAGACGATTGAGTGACTATTGATATTATTGATCAGGCGATTGAAAAAATCTTTTTTACCCGACCGGTGATTATCGTTATAAGGAGCGCCAATGGCAGTCTTAGCCTGGAGTTGACCTTATGAGCGCTGGCAAAGAACAACTGGACGTAG
The DNA here is from genome assembly GCF_023241715.1 of Pseudomonas morbosilactucae. Taxonomy (GTDB): domain Bacteria; phylum Pseudomonadota; class Gammaproteobacteria; order Pseudomonadales; family Pseudomonadaceae; genus Aquipseudomonas; species Aquipseudomonas morbosilactucae. Next base: position 8,339 of record NZ_JALQCW010000079.1, on the reverse strand, counting down.
AAGACGACTTCACCGCTGTTGAAACAGAAGAGGCCGAACCTGTGGTCGAGGTGGCCAAGACCAATCTGAGCAAGCGCCGGACCATCGACAATCTCTTGGAAGAGCGTCGCCTGCAGAAGCAATTGGCCGATTATGATTTTGATCTTTAACCCCTAAAACCTCCCCCAGATGGAGGTTTTTTTGTGCCTGCACAAGTGCTGCCGGCGTGACCGGCAGCCTCTTCACGGGACACTCCCGTCCGCCAGGGCTCGCTGGGGAGCGGCGGGTCAGACCACTTTTTGACGCTGGGCAAACTCGATCAAATCAACCAATGAACGAGCATTGAGCTTGGAAAGCAGGCGTCTTTTGTAGGTGCTCACGGTTTTATTGCTCAAACGCAGATCATCGGCAATGTCCTTGTTGCTCTGGCCCACGGCAAGTTGCTTGAGGACCATCAATTCCCTGCGCGATAGCAGGTCCATCATCTCCCCTTCACTGGTGATTCCCTGGTTTGCGCGAAACGACTGCAACGCTTCGCTGGGGAAATAGCTGTAGCCCGCCAAGACCGCCCGCACCGCGTTGATCAATTCAGTGATGTCCTGCTGCTTGCACACATACCCCGCGGCACCGGCCTGCATGCAGCGCATCGAAAAAGGGCCGGGCACTTGCAGGGTCAAGACCAGAATCTTGATCGGCGCGGCCTGGGCCATCAGGCGCGTGATCACTTCCAACCCGTCCAGCCTTGGAATGCCGATGTCCAGGATCAAAACGTCGGGCATATGCTCAAGAGCCAACTTCAATCCATCCATGCCGTTGTCTGTTTCCGCTACCACCTCGAAACCGTGCCGTTCCAGCAACATACGCACAGCCAGGCGAATGACAGGATGATCATCCACGATCAGTACTCTATTCATAGTTACATCCAAGTCTTGAATGTTATTAAAGCCAGCACGATACCCCAGACATTTGGCTCTTCGCATCGGACTTTGATTAACTTCCACGCGTCAAAGAAGATCCTTACAAACAATAACGAATTGCCCTACAAGCCATGAAGACAAAGGGCCTTCGCCCCCTGACGGCTTTGAGGGGCATCGTCAACACGGCTACTTTTCGTACTGAAACCGGGTATCTAACAACGGCTTATTCAGGTTTTTCTTACTTGCTAAAACAACAACCTGAGTGGCCGTACTTTATTTAATGGCCCGTCACACGTTAGATATTCCCCCCAGTCCTTATTCTTGGAAAAAAGCCGATCACTCTGGGTAATAAACAACCCGCCGGACGGAAATACAGGCATAAAAAAAACGCCGCGTCCTCGAACCGAGAAAGCAGCGTTTTATTGGACACTCAACCCGCAGCCTGAAGGCAAAAACCCTCAGGTCTGCGGCTCAAGCGAACGGCATCACACCAACGTACGGCCCTTGTTCGCAGCAATACGCATGCGCAGGGCGTTGAGCTTGATGAAACCAGCCGCGTCGGCCTGGTTGTAAGCACCGCCGTCTTCTTCAAAGGTGGCGATGTTGGCATCGAACAGCGACTCATCGGATTTGCGGCCGGTGACAATCACGTTGCCTTTGTACAGTTTCAGGCGAACCACACCGTTTACGTGGGCCTGGGAGGCATCGATCATCTGTTGCAGCATCAGACGCTCAGGGCTCCACCAGTAGCCGGTGTAGATCAGGCTGGCGTACTTGGGCATCAACTCGTCTTTGAGGTGAGCCACTTCACGGTCCAGGGTGATGGACTCGATGGCGCGGTGAGCGCGCAGCATGATGGTGCCGCCCGGGGTTTCGTAGCAGCCACGGGACTTCATGCCCACGTAACGGTTTTCCACGATGTCCAGACGACCGATGCCGTGTTCGCCACCGATACGGTTCAGGGTCGCCAATACGGTAGCCGGGGTCATTTCGACGCCGTCCAGCGCGACGATGTCGCCGTTGCGGTAGGTCAGTTCCAGGTACTGCGGGGCATCAGGCGCTTTCTCTGGGGAGACGGTCCAGCGCCACATGTCTTCTTCGTGCTCGGTCCAGGTGTCTTCCAGCACGCCGCCTTCATAGGAGATGTGCAGCAAGTTGGCGTCCATCGAGTACGGGGACTTCTTCTTGCCGTGGCGCTCGATCGGGATGTTGTGCTTCTCGGCATAATCCATGAGTTTTTCACGGGACAGCAGGTCCCACTCACGCCAAGGGGCAATCACTTTTACGCCGGGCTTCAGGGCGTAGGCGCCCAGTTCGAAACGCACCTGGTCGTTGCCCTTGCCGGTGGCGCCATGGGAAATGGCGTCAGCGCCGGTTTCGTTGGCGATTTCGATCAAGCGCTTGGCGATCAACGGACGTGCGATGGAAGTACCCAGCAGGTACTCGCCTTCGTAGACGGTGTTGGCGCGGAACATCGGGAAAACGAAATCGCGCACGAACTCTTCACGCAGATCGTCGATGTAGATCTCTTTAACGCCCATGGCTTGCGCCTTGGCGCGGGCCGGTTCGACCTCTTCGCCCTGGCCCAGGTCAGCGGTGAAGGTCACCACTTCACAGTTATAAGTGTCCTGCAGCCACTTGAGGATCACCGAAGTGTCCAGGCCGCCGGAATACGCCAGAACGACCTTGTTTACGTCCGCCATGCCATCACTCCACGGGGTTCTACGGAAAGCCGCCAAGTCTACCGATCAACGCGGGTAATTTACAGAGGCGCGACAGCTTATGACGACAAAGCGACAGATTATGTCGAGCGCGCGACGGCTACGGCCGTATCAGGACGTCGCCGCGGCGTTGGGCGTGGAAGTGGCTTGCGGTGCGGCCTTTTCAGCCGGCGCCACCCGATCCAGGTGGATATTCACCCGGCGGTTCTTGGCCCGGTTGGCCGGGTTGGTGTTGGGCGCCAACGGGTAACGTTCGCCGTGGAAGCGCAGGGTAATCTGCGACTCGGGAATGCCATTGGCCTTGAAAAAGTCCTGCACCGCCAGGGCCCGACGCCGTGACAGGTCGCGGTTGGTCAAGCGATTGCCACTGTTGTCCGAGTGGCCGTCGATGTCGATGTGATTCACCGTCGGGTCGGCCTTGAGGTATTCAAGCATCACCTGCAGCTTGGCCTTGGCCTGGGGATCCAGGTCGATACCGCCACCGGGAAAACCGATCTGCGCGTCCTTGACCTGTTCATAGTTCATCGGCAACAGCTTGGCGACACAGCTTTGATAGTCGCTGTAGGCCTTGCTGAACTTCACCGGCAACAGACGGACTTCAGAAACGCCGTTGTCGCGGGAGAACTGTCGCACCACCGGGCTGCGCCCATCCATCAGGCCATTGATCAGGCGCCCGGCCTGGACTTGCGAACTGTTGAAGAGCACGCCGTCGCTGCCGGCCTTGACCGCACCGAGGTTGATATCGCCGCGCCCCGGCTGCCAGGGCGCAGCCGCCGCCAGCAGGGTCGCCCCGCCTGCGCCCTGCATCGGGTTGAAACTCTTGAGGCGGAAAATCGCCTGCTCACCGGCACGACGAACGAACTCGCCGGAACCAAAGTCGGTGATGGGCTGAGTCAGGCGGCACTCGAATTTGTCACCTTCGACCGTCCACTCAATGCTCTCCAGACGAGTCTGGAAAGTGAGAGCCATCGCAGGCAGGCTGGCAAACACACTGAGCAAGGCTAGATAACGCTGGCGCACGGGAGGCTCCACTGACGTGTACAACAGAAAAAGTCGACAGGCGTAAATTACGCCGTACCTTCGGGGTATCGGTTGCTCGTTGTAAAACTTGATAGCGAGTGCCTGGATGAGTCTTTTCCGGTAGCATTCCCCCGAGTTTGACCCGCCTGGAATCCCCAATGTCCGACCGCCTGACCCTGCTGCGTCCCGACGACTGGCATATTCATCTTCGCGATGGTGCCGTGTTGACCAATACAGTCGCGGATGTCGCGCGCACCTTTGGCCGCGCCATCATCATGCCTAACCTGGTACCTCCGGTGCGCAACGCCGTGGAAGCCGACGCCTATCGCCAGCGCATCCTCGCTGCGCGGCCGGCCGGCAGCCGCTTCGAGCCACTGATGGTGCTCTACCTCACTGATCGCACCCAGCCAGAAGATGTCCGCGCGGCCAAGGCCAGTGGTTTCGTGTACGCGGCCAAGCTCTACCCGGCCGGCGCGACCACCAACTCGGACTCGGGCGTTACCAGCATCGACAAGATCCTCCCGGCGCTGGAAGCCATGGCTGAAGTCGGCTTGCCGCTGTTGATCCACGGTGAAGTCACCCGTGGCGACGTGGACGTCTTCGACCGCGAGAAGCTGTTTATCGACGAACATATGCGCCGCGTCGTCGAACGCTTCCCAACGCTCAAGGTGGTGTTCGAACACATCACCACCCGTGAAGCCGTGCAGTTCGTCAACGAGGCCTCGGCCAACGTTGGTGCAACCATCACCGCTCACCACCTGCTGTACAACCGCAACCACATGCTGGTCGGCGGTATTCGGCCGCATTTCTACTGCCTGCCGATCCTCAAGCGCAACACCCACCAGGACGCCCTGCTCGATGCCGCCACCGGTGGCAGCGAGAAGTTCTTCCTCGGCACCGACTCGGCTCCCCATGCCCAGCACGCCAAGGAAGCCGCTTGCGGTTGCGCCGGTTGCTACACCGCTTATGCCGCGATCGAGTTGTATGCCGAAGCGTTCGAACAGCGCAACGCGCTGGACAAGCTAGAAGCTTTCGCCAGCCTCAACGGCCCACGTTTCTATGGCCTGCCGGCCAACACCGATCGCATCACCCTGGTTCGTGAAGAATGGACCGCCCCTGCCAGCCTGCCGTTCGGCGAGTTGACCGTTATCCCGCTGCGCGCCGGAGAAAAACTGCGCTGGCGCCTGCTGGAGGAACACTCGTGAGTGAAGACCATTTCGATGACGAACAAGACGGCCATGGCGGCGGTGGCGGTTCACGCCACCCGATGGCGGCGCGTTTTCGTGGCTACCTGCCCGTCGTCGTCGATGTAGAAACCGGCGGCTTCAACTCGGCCACCGATGCGCTGCTGGAAATTGCCGCGACCATCATTGGCATGGACGACAAAGGTTTTGTGTTCCCGGAACACACCTATTTCTTCCGCGTCGAGCCTTTCGAAGGCGCCAACATCGAAGCAGCGGCCCTGGAGTTCACCGGCATCAAGCTGGACCACCCCCTACGCATGGCCGTGAGCGAAGAGACGGCACTGACCGACATTTTCCGCAGCGTGCGCAAGGCGTTGAAAGCCAATGGCTGCAAGCGCGCGATTCTGGTGGGGCACAACAGCAGCTTCGACCTGGGTTTTCTCAACGCTGCGGTCGCGCGCCTGGACATGAAGCGTAACCCGTTCCACCCATTCTCCAGCTTTGACACCGCAACGCTGGCAGGCCTGGCTTACGGCCAGACCGTGCTGGCCAAGGCGTGCCAGGCAGCAGACATCGACTTTGACGGTCGTGAAGCGCACTCCGCGCGCTACGACACTGAAAAGACCGCTGATCTGTTCTGTGGCATCGTCAACCGCTGGAAAGAAATGGGCGGCTGGGAAGACTTCAACGACTGATCCCGTTCCATCGCGACATAAAAAAACCGGCCCTGAGGCCGGTTTTTTGTGCGTGACGCGGCTTACAGCTTGCCGGCGTTCTCGCTCAGGTAAGCAGCTACGCCTTCTGGCGAAGCGGTCATGCCTTTGTCGCCTTTTTTCCAGTTGGCTGGGCAGACTTCGCCGTGCTCTTCGTGGAATTGCAGGGCGTCAACCAGACGGATCAGCTCTTCCATGTTACGACCCAGTGGCAGGTCGTTGATGATCTGCGAACGGACAACACCTTTGTCGTCGATCAGGAACGCGCCACGGAAAGCAACGCCGCCTTCGGACTCAACGTCGTAGGCCTTGGCGATTTCGTGCTTCATGTCAGCAGCCATGGTGTATTGAACCTGACCGATGCCGCCGGCATTGATCGGGGTGTTACGCCAGGCGTTGTGGGTGAAGTGGGAGTCGATCGACACCGCGATCACTTCAACGTTGCGCGCCTTGAAGTCAGCCATGCGGTGGTCCAGAGCGATCAGCTCGGACGGGCAGACGAAAGTGAAGTCCAGCGGGTAGAAGAACACCAGGCCGTATTTGCCTTTGATGGCCGACGACAGGGTGAAGCTGTCGACGATTTCGCCATTGCCGAGAACAGCGGGAACGGTGAAGTCAGGGGCTTGTTTGCCTACGAGTACGCTCATTGGATATCTCCTGGTGTGGTCGAATGAAGAATGAGATACGGCCCAGGTTGCCAGAATGATGCGACAGCCCTGTGACCTGATCTCGCTTCGTAAGGACCGACCATCATACACCGCGTTTTTGAGCTGTCCTTAGCGGTTTTTCAACGCTTTGCGCCCTGGCGCACTTAATCGGCGCATTTTGCGCTGGCGAAAAACCAAGCCGGGGAAACCGTTCGTCACTCGATCAGGAAACTGACACAAAGCTTTCTCAAACCACTTTGACAATCATTCTCGTTAACATTAAGATCCATCGCACTTGGGCCTCAACCAGCGACGGTTCTCTCCTTATGTATGTCTGCCTCTGCACCGGTGTCACCGACGGACAAATCCGCGAAGCAATCTATGAAGGTTGCTGCAGCTACCGCGAAGTGCGCCAAGCCACCGGCGTTGCCAGCCAATGCGGCAAATGCGCTTGCCTGGCCAAGCAGGTCGTACGCGAAACCCTGACCGAATTGCAGAGCAGCCAAGCCACCATTCCCTACCCTGTGGAATTTAATGCGGCCTGAAACATCACCTAAATAACGAATTTTTAAAGAACCGGACTTAGCGTCCGGTTTTTTTATGCCTTTAATTCAAGCGCTTAGCTTCAAGATGCGGATTGCAAACATTCTTATTCCGATTAATTTTCATATATTATTCAATAACTTAGGTTTGACAGTAATCTTTATGCGGCTCAGACTTGCCCAATATTCCACGAATTACAGGGCAGGACCCCATCATGAAAGGCGACATTACAGTCATCCAGCATCTCAACAAAATCCTTGCCAATGAACTGGTCGCGATCAATCAGTACTTCCTGCATGCACGCATGTATGAAGATTGGGGCCTGAACAAGCTGGGCAAGCACGAGTACCACGAGTCCATCGACGAGATGAAACACGCGGACAAGCTGATCAAGCGCATCCTCTTCCTTGAAGGCCTGCCGAACGTCCAGGACCTGGGCAAGCTGCACATCGGCGAGCACACCAAGGAAATGCTGGAGTGCGACCTGCGCATCGAGCGCACCGGCCACGCCGACCTGAAAGCCGCCATCGCTCACTGCGAAACCGTTGGCGACTTCGGTAGCCGCGAACTGCTGGAAGATATCCTGGAGTCCGAAGAGGAACATATCGACTGGCTGGAAACCCAACTTGGTCTGATCGACAAAGTGGGTCTTGAGAACTATCTGCAATCGCAAATGGGCGACGAGTAACTTCATCGGTTAACTCAACGCCAATAAAAAGCCCCGCTCTCTTAAAGAGAAGCGGGGCTTTTTAATGCCTGGATATATCCAGGCAACGCAACGGGGGCGAGCGGCCTCGCCCCGTTAGGTCGATCAGGCTTCGGTCTTGTTTGCAGCTGCTTTTTCAGCAGCGGCCTTGACCAGAGTCTGCAGTTCACCGTTGGCGAACATTTCGGCCATGATGTCGCTGCCGCCTACCAGCTCACCACCGACCCACAGTTGCGGGAAGGTTGGCCAGTTGGCGTATTTAGGCAGGTTGGCGCGGATTTCCGGGTTCTGCAGGATGTCCACGTATGCGAACTTCTCACCACAGCCCATAACGGCCTGAGCGGCTTTCGCGGAGAAGCCACACTGCGGGGCATTCGGCGAGCCTTTCATGTAAAGCAGAATGGTGTTGTTGGCAATCTGCTCTTTAATAGTTTCGATGATATCCATGGAACACCTCGGCTGAACTTTCCGACTCTGTTGTCGGCACGGTGGCGCATTGTAACGGAAAGCCGAGTTGCATGCTCGGTCTCCCCGACAGACACCTCAAGCCGCCTCCACCCGAACCGGCACACCATTGAGTGCGGCATTGCCCGACAACTCATCCACCTGGCATTCATCGGTCAGGTCATTGGCGCTGGAACCCGGCTGCTCGCTGGCGATGCCCATCTGCACCCCGGGCCGCGCGTGCCCCCAGCCATGGGGCAGGCTGACCACCCCCGGCATCATCTCGTGGCTGGCCAAGACTTCGACTTCAATCATCCCTACCCGGGAACTCACCCTGACTCGCTGCCCATCCGCCAGGCCGCGCCGGGCCAAGTCATCAGGGTGCATCAACAGTTGATGACGCGGCTTGCCCTTCACCAGACGGTGATAGTTGTGCATCCAGGAATTGTTACTGCGCACATGCCG